>CABZFV010000006.1 GCA_902525075.1 uncultured Prochlorococcus sp.
ATTTTTATTATTTTATTTCAAAACCTTTTTGGCCTGGTCAATTTCAAAAAGAAATTGTTCTTGAGAGTATTGATCAAGAATATTTAATAAAGTTAAATCTTCTTACAAAAGATAATATAAGATTGCGACAAATCTTATCTCTTCAAGAATCATCTAATGATGAACGTATTTCAGCTGCAGTTATTTCGCGAAAAACAGGAGGTTGGTGGAGACAAATAATTTTAAACAAAGGTTCAAAGGATGGAGTAGAAATTGGCAATATTGTGATTGGTCCGGGTGGATTATTAGGTAGAGTAAAGAATACTTCTTTATTCACTTCGTCGGTAACTTTGATAACTTCTCCAGAAAGTAAGTTAGGCGTTTGGGTGGATAGAATTCAAATCAATGGATTACTAGTCGGTTTAGGAGATGATTATCCTAGCCTAATACTTTATTCAAAAGATGCCGATATTAAAATCGGAGATTTTGTATCATCATCTCCTGCTAGTACGTTATTACCTCCAAACATCCCTATTGGTATTGTCCAATCTATAGATGAGACGTTGAAATCAAAAAAAACGGCAAAAATTTCACTTATAGCAAAACCTCATGTAATTGATTGGGTACAAATTTTGAAAGTAAATATTTAATGAATAAATTTTTTACCAAAAAATTTTCCATTATAAGCTTTATTTTTATCCCAATTATTTTTTTGTGGCACCCTAATTGGCTTGGATTTTTAGGTGTTCAGCCTTATTGGCCGTTATTTTGGTTATTGCCTTGGGCAATGATTAATGGATCAATTAATGGATTAGTATTTGGTTTGTTTTTAGGTCTCATCTTAGATTCTCTAACTTTAAATGAAGGTTTTACTCAAATTCCAGGCCTAATTTTTTGTGGATTTTTCTTTGGGAGAATTAAATTACATAGTGATATTTTGGTGGGACATTTTAGGTATGGTTTAATTTGTTCTTTTGGAAGTTTTTTATGCGGTACTCTTTATCTTGCACAAATTTTGTTTAGAAATTCTTCAGATGGTAATTTTTTAATGTTTATTCCAGGTGTAAAAAATATCTTAGCTCAAGTTTTTTTGACAGGTTTGTTTGCTCCCTTTATTTGCTCCCAACTTATAAGGATGTTTAAATTTTCAAGAAGAAAAGTGTGATAATAAATTTTGCCAAGAGGAAAAAATGCTTGAAAAAATTTATATATTTTCAATTAATTTAAAATGTTTGTAAACCTTAGGAATATCTCTTTGAGGGTTCGTAATGTTATATTTTTAATTGTTAGAATAAATGTTCAATGCAATAGTTCTTTGCTTTGAAATATCGAGAAATCTTTTTTTAACTATGTCAAAAGCAAGAATTTTAGTTGTTGATGATGAACCAGCAGTTTTGAAGGTATTAGTTACGAGGCTTCAACTTGCAGGATATCAGGTATATTCAGCGACTAACGGCGAAGAAGCTCTTGAGTCTTTCCACAGGGATTCCCCAGATTTGATAGTTCTTGATGTTATGCTTCCAAAAATGGATGGATTTGCTGTTTGTAGAAGAATTAGAGCTGAGTCAGTAGTACCAATTATATTTTTAACCGCTCTCGAGGCTATTTCAGAGAGAGTTGCTGGTTTGGATTTAGGAGCCGATGATTACTTATCTAAACCATTTAGCCCAAAAGAGTTAGAGGCCAGAATAGCTACAATTTTGAGAAGAATGGGTCCAACTGTATCGGTTACTGAAACCAAAGAAGTTCCTTCAGGCAAAGGAGTTATGAAATTTGGAAGTTTAGTTGTTGATACTAATCGCAGACAAGTTTCTAGAGCTGGAGATAGAATTAGTCTAACCTATACTGAATTTAGTCTCCTAGAGTTATTATTTGACGAACCTGGTAAGGTCGTTCCTCGAGCAGAAATTTTGGAACAACTGTGGGGCTATCCTCCTCGTAGAGCGGCAGATTTAAGAGTTGTAGATGTATATGTTGCAAGACTAAGAGGTAAATTGGAACCAGATCCAAGAAATCCAGAATTAATACTAACTGTTAGAGGAATTGGTTACGCATCTCAGAGAGTTGGCGAAACAGCAACATCTTTGGCAAGTTGAGCAATAGTCTGATAATTTTATTAAATAAAACAAATATATTTAAATAAATTTTGTCTGAAATTAAAGAAGCGCGCTTACAAAAAGCTAGTTCACTCGTGAATAAAGGATTTGCTTCTTACGCACAGAGCTTTAAGGTATCACATACTACCAGTTTTCTTATTCAAAAATTTGATCATCTAGAAAATGGTCAAGAGGAAGACTTCAGTGTTTCTATTGCTGGTAGAGTTCTGGCAAAAAGGGTAATGGGCAAAATTGCCTTTTTCACAATAAGCGATCAAGAAGGTCAGATTCAGCTTTATCTAGATAAAAGGATTATTAATTTCAATTTAGAAAAACAAAAATTACTTTCTTTTGAAGATCTCAAGGAAATAGTAGATATTGGTGATTGGATAGGAGTCTATGGAACTATTAAAAAAACTAATAAAGGTGAGCTTTCAATTAAAGTAGAAAAATGGGAAATGTTATCCAAATCATTACAACCTCTTCCAGATAAATGGCATGGATTGACTGATATTGAAAAAAGATATAGACAACGTTATTTAGATTTAATAGTTAATCCTCACTCTAAAAATGTATTTAAAACCAGAGCGAAATGTATAAGTTTTATAAGAAAGTGGCTAGATAATAGAAATTTTTTAGAGATAGAGACTCCAATTCTGCAATCTGAAGCTGGTGGTGCTGAAGCAAGACCATTTATAACTCATCACAATACATTAGATATTCCTTTGTATTTAAGAATAGCTACAGAATTACATTTAAAGAGAATGGTTGTTGGAGGTTTTGAGAAAGTCTATGAATTGGGAAGAATCTTCCGTAATGAGGGGATAAGTACAAGGCATAATCCAGAATTCACCTCAGTGGAAATTTATGAAGCTTATTCAGATTATGTAGATATGATGAATTTAACTGAAGAATTGATTAAAGATATCGTAGCTGATGCATGTGGGTCCTTAACTATAAATTATCAAAATAAAGAAATTGATTTTTCTAAGCCTTGGTCAAGAATATCCATGAAAGCTATTGTCAAAAAATATACAGGGATTGATTTTGATTCTTTCAGTGGAGACTTTCTAGCAGCAAAACAAGCCGTTAAAAATATCAATGTTGATTGTTCTAATAAAGTAAATACTATGGGAAGACTTTTAAATGAGGTCTTCGAGCAAAAAGTAGAATCAAAACTTATAGAACCCACTTTTGTTATTGATTATCCTGTTGAAATTTCTCCTTTAGCTAGGCCTCATCATGATAATAAAGAAATAGTTCAGAGATTTGAATTATTCATTGTTGGTCGAGAACTTGCAAATGCGTTTAGTGAGCTGATAGATCCAGTAGATCAAAGAGAAAGAATGCAATTACAGCAATCTCTTAGAGATGAAGGAGATCTTGAGGCTCACTGTATAGATGAAGATTTTTTAAATGCTTTAGAGATTGGCATGCCGCCTACGGGAGGATTAGGTATAGGCATTGATAGGCTAATTATGTTAATTACTAATAGCGCATCGATTAGAGATGTAATCCCTTTCCCATTGTTAAAACCAGAAATAACTTCCAAAAAAAGTTAAAAATTACCCTCGAATGAAGTAAAATAGTTAAATCAATCCAATACGAAATTTTTTAAATGAGTGGTGAACGTGTTGGTTTCCGTTTCAAACACGCGGATGCAGTAGTAAAAAGAAATCCTCAAGGCCGATCAAGAAGAGGATGGGTTATTGAACCAGTAGAGCAAACTACAAGTAGAGGTACAAAAATGCCTGCATACAAAATTCGCTGGAGAGATAGTGAGAGGCCAGAAACTGTATTGCAGCATATGCTAATTGCAGATCCAGATCCTTCCCCACCTCCAACTTCAGTAAGTTTAGATTGATACTTTCAATAATTCTGACTAATCTTTTATCTTTTTAGTGCAGAGTTGATTTCTTTTTTTATGCTTTTTTGTTTTTCATCTTGTCGTTTGTCATGTAATTTTTTCCCTTTACCAACTCCAATATTTAGTTTTATCCATGAGCCTTTTAAATAAAGAGATAATGGAACAATAGTCATTCCTTTTTTTTCAGTATTAGATTTCATTTTTATTATTTCTTTTTTATGTAGTAGCAACTTTCTATTTCTTAGTGGATCATGATTAAAGAAAGACCCCACATTTTTATGTGGTGAAATGTGAACATTTAATAATAAGATCTCCCCATCTCTGAATGAACAGTATCCGTCTCTTAAATTTGCTTTTCCGTTTCTAATAGACTTTACTTCAGTCCCTAAAAGCTCAATTCCAGCTTCGATTGTTTCAGATATTGCATATTGAAATTTTGCATATCTATTATCAGCTAGAAGTTTAAAATTATTTGCTTTATTAGTATTTTTTTTAACTTTGTTTGAATTTTTTGCCATTTTAGTTGTAAAAAATCTTTCTACTCAGAACAATTGCAATTAACCTTTCATTATGGCAATAATTTCTTCCAATATAGGCGATAATGACTTTTCTTTTCGAAAAAAAGAACTTAGGCTAGTTGACTCAAAAAACATTCCAGAAGAAAAGAGAAATAATAATTTGAACTTAGCCCGGCCTCTTAATTTAAAAGAATTTATTGGCCAAGAACAACTTAAATCTTCTTTAAGAATAGCTATAGATGCTTCAATTATTAGAAAAGAACCTTTGGAGCATACTCTTTTATATGGACAACCTGGTCTAGGTAAGACTACTCTTGCTTTTTTGATAGCCCACGAATTGAATACAAAATGTAGGATTGCGACTGCACCAGCAATTGCAAGACCAAGAGATATTGTAGGTTTACTTCTTGGATTAAAAGAAGGTGAAGTTTTATTTATCGATGAGATACATCGCTTAAATAGGTTAACTGAAGAGTTGTTATATTCTGCAATGGAGGATTTTAGACTTGACTTAACGATGGGAGCTAATAGAGGAGCCCGTTGCAGAACAATTAATCTTCCTAGGTTTACTCTGATTGGCGCGACAACTAAATTAGCCTCAATAAGTGCACCTCTAAGAGACAGATTTGGGATATCTCAGAAAATTGAATTCTATACATGTGATGAATTAAAACAAATTATTGTTAATTTCTCCCGATTGATAAACCTTAATTTAGAAGATGAAGCATCTCATGATTTGGCAAAGATATCTCGAGGGACTCCAAGAATTGCATTAAGATTATTAAGACGAGTTAGAGATTATGCTCAAGTTGTTATGAAAACTAATACTATCTCAGTGAATTTAATAAAAGAAGCTTTAAATTCTTACAAAATAGACGAAAAAGGATTGGATTCTTTAGATAGACACTATTTATCTTTTCTTAACCAAAACAATAATATTCCAACTGGCCTTGATTCAATTGCATCTGGGTTGGGCGATGATTCTTCAATGTTAGAATTTGTTGTTGAGCCATATCTTATTAAAATTGGTTTTCTCACGAGAACTCCTCGAGGAAGATTGCTTACTGCTTTAGGAAAAAAGTACATTGATTCAAAAGATGATAACTTTTAAAAAAGTTAAGGTTTGTTTTTTATTAATTTTTATTTTTTTCAATATTTTTTATATTGCACCATGCTATTCATTATCTTCGAGAGAGGATTTGTTTAAAAATGCGTTAGATCTTAGTTCAGGCGGAAAATTTAATCTCGCGTTACAAGAATGGAATCAATATCTTGATTCTTATCCTGATGATGCTGCAGGTTTTAGCAATAGAGGAAATGTAAGACTTGTTGTAGGAGATGTTAAGGGATCAATAGATGACCAAAATAAGGCAATAAGTTTGAATCCTAGTGAAATAGATCCTTACATTAACAGGGGGATTGCTGAGGAAGCATTGGGTTTATGGTCGCAAGCGAAAAAGGATTATATGTTTGTTATTTCCCTAGATAGTAAAAATTTCTCAGCATTATATAATTTAGCTAACGTAGAAGGATCTACATCCCATTGGGATAAAGCAAGAGATTTATTCTCCAAAGCTGCTTTATATAATCCAGGATTTGCCATGGCTAGGTCAAGTTTGGCGTTAGCAGATTTCCAGTTGGGAAATATTGATGAATCTGAAAAAGAATTAATAAAGTTAATTAGACGTTATCCAACTTTTGCAGATGCTAGGGCAGCTTTAACAGCTTTGAGTTGGTCTAATGGTGAAGCTGGTAAAGCAGAGAGTAATTGGATAGCGGTAACTGAATTAGATCCTAGATATAGTGATGAAGAATGGTTAAAAAAAATAAGAAGATGGCCTCCTCAACCAATTAAAGATTTAATGAATTTTATCGATTTAAAATAAGTAATGAATAGAGATCAGTTACATAAAAAAATTGATTCGTTTAATGATGAACTAATTAACTTAAGAAGACATATCCATGAACATCCGGAATTAAGTGGACTTGAAAATCAAACAGCGATCTTGATCAGTGGTTTTTTAAAAGATATTGGTTGGAATGTTAGAGAATCTATAGGTAGGACTGGAGTTATAGCTGATTTTGGCCCTCTAGATAAAGGTATTATAGGTTTAAGAGTGGATATGGATGCATTGCCAATATTTGAGGAAACTAAATTAAGTTTTTCTTCAAAAGTAGATGGTGTTATGCATGCCTGTGGTCACGATTTGCATATCTCGATTGGATTGGGTGTCGCAAAAATTATTAAGGATTTAAAACTAAATTTTGGGACTCGAATAATTTTTCAGCCTGCTGAAGAAATTGCGAGTGGAGCTAGATGGATGATTAAGGATGGTGCAACTAATGGTTTAACCCATATTTTTGGAGTTCATGTCTACCCTGATTTATCCGTAGGGACTATTGGCATTAAAGAGGGAAGTTTAACTGCAGCTGCTGGAGAACTTAATGTTGAGATTAAAGGAAAATCAGGCCATGGTGCTCGTCCTCATGAAGGAGTTGATGCTATTTGGGCTGCCTCAAAAGTTATCTCGGGAATTCAAGAATCAATAACACGGAAGTTAGACCCTCTAGATCCAGTAGTAATAACTTTTGGGAAAATAAATGGTGGCAATGCATTCAATGTTCTCGCAGAAAAGGTTAATTTAATTGGTACTGTTAGATGCACTAATCGTAAAGTATTTATGAATATTGGTAATTGGCTCAATGAAAATATCACTTCTTTAGCTAATAGTTGCGGAGCTGAAGCAAAAGTAATTTTTAGAGAAATCACTCCGGCAGTTAATAATAATCCTGAAATGAATAGAGTCCTCAGAGATTCGGGAATTAAGGTTTTGGGTCAAGAAAATGTAATCGAATTACAAAAACCATCATTAGGAGCTGAGGATTTCGCTGAATTCTTAAATGAAATTCCTGGAGCGATGTTTAGGCTTGGGGTTTCTAGTTCCAATGGATGTGCTCCTCTTCATAGTTCTAAATTTGATCCGGATGAAAGAGCTATTGCTGTTGGAATTAAAGTGATAACAGAATCCATAGTAAAATTAAATAATGAAATAATTAATACTATTGGCAAATGAAAATTAATAAAAGATTTATTTTATCTTTTGTAGCTCCTTTCATGATTTTTATATCTGTCATTGGATTAATATTTAGGGATAATTCCAAGAAGGTTTTTTATTTACCCATTGGCTTAATGGGGATTGTAATTATTTTGGAGAGGGGTATGAGCAGACAATTGGATAGAAAAAATATTTTAAAAAAGATAAAGTCTTATCAAAAAAATAAATAAAACAATTTTATTTATTTTCACTCAATATGAGATGACTTATTTTTAGAAAAGAGCTATTAATAAGATAAATACTAGGGGTGCTAAGAAATTTAACTTAGCTGAGATCATACCCTTTGAACCTGAATCATTAATTTCGATGCAGGGAAGTTGAGATTTGATCAAACTTTAGTAATACCACTTTTAAAAATTAAGAAATTATGAGAAGTTCTTGGATTAAGCCTCGCCTTGGGAAAGACAATGTAACTCAGATGAACTTTGCGAGAAATGGATATATCACTGAAGAAATGGATTTTGTTGCTAAAAAAGAGAATCTTCCTTCTTCTTTAATAATGGAAGAAGTGGCGAGAGGAAGATTAATTATTCCAGCTAATATTAATCATTTGAATCTTGAGCCAATGTCTATAGGTATTGCTTCAAGATGCAAAGTTAATGCCAATATTGGAGCTTCCCCTAACGCAAGTGATATCAATGAAGAAGTAGAAAAGCTCAAACTTGCTGTTAAATATGGTGCTGATACGGTTATGGATCTTTCTACGGGAGGAGTAAATTTAGATGAAGTCCGACAAGCAATTATTCAAGAATCTCCTGTTCCCATAGGAACTGTTCCTGTTTATCAAGCTTTAGAAAGTGTTCATGGTTCAATAGATAGACTAACAGAAGACGATTTTCTTCATATTATTGAAAAACATTGTCAGCAGGGCGTAGATTATCAAACTATTCATGCTGGGCTATTAATAGAGCATTTGCCGAAAGTCAAAGGAAGAATTACTGGAATTGTCAGTAGAGGGGGAGGTATTTTAGCCCAATGGATGTTACATCATTTTAAACAAAATCCCCTCTATACAAGGTTTGATGATATCTGTGAGATTTTCAAGAAATATGATTGTACTTTTTCTCTCGGAGATTCACTTAGGCCTGGATGTTTGCATGATGCTTCTGATGATGCTCAGCTAGCTGAATTGAAGACCTTAGGCGAGCTTACTCGAAGAGCATGGGAACATAATGTTCAAGTAATGGTTGAAGGTCCTGGTCATGTCCCTATGGATCAAATTGAGTTTAATGTGAGAAAGCAAATGGAAGAATGTTCAGAAGCCCCTTTCTATGTACTTGGTCCATTAGTAACAGATATTTCTCCTGGTTATGACCACATATCAAGTGCTATTGGGGCGGCAATGGCGGGGTGGTATGGAACTTCGATGCTATGTTATGTAACCCCAAAAGAACATCTAGGCCTTCCAAATGCAGAAGATGTACGAGAAGGATTAATTGCTTATAAAATAGCTGCTCACGCTGCTGATATAGCAAGACATAGAGCTGGAGCTCGTGATCGAGATGATGAACTTAGTCATGCAAGGTATAACTTTGATTGGAATAAACAATTCGAACTTTCTTTAGATCCGGAAAGGGCAAAGCAGTACCATGATGAAACATTGCCTGAAGAGATCTTTAAAAAGGCTGAGTTTTGTTCAATGTGTGGCCCAAAACATTGTCCAATGAATTCAAAGATTTCAGATGAATCACTAGATCAACTAAAAGATAAACTTGAAGAATGTAATACTTCAGTCTAGTTATCAATTACAAGTTATAGAATTTCCTTAGTCTTATTAACTACGTTTTCGACTGTAAATCCAAAATTTTTCATACATTCTCCACCTGGTGCTGATGCACCAAATCTATCCATAGTGATACAAATACCATCAAAACCTGTATATTTATGCCAACCAAATGAATGAGCGGCTTCTACTACAACTCTTTTTTTCACACTACTAGGTAAAACACTTTCTTTATAAGATTCTTCTTGCTCTTCAAAAAGTTCTACACAAGGCATAGAGACGACTCTAATTTTTTTACCCAAGCTTGAAAGTTCCTTACTTGCTTCAATGCAAAGATTCAGTTCGCTTCCAGTACCAATAAATATTAAATCTGGTGTTCCTTCGCAATCGGAAACTACATATCCTCCTAGAGCAACTTTGTCTATCGAAGTATTTTCTTGATTTGGCATACCTTGTCTACTTAAACAAAGGGCAGAAGGTCTTTTTCGATTTTGAATAGCAAGCTTATAAGCTCCACTCGTCTCATTGCCATCTCCGGGTCTGAAAACTAGCATGTTAGGCATTGCGCGAAGAGAAGGGATAGTTTCAATAGGTTGATGTGTTGGGCCATCTTCTCCTACACCAATTGAATCATGAGTTAAGACATAGATTACTCCTAATTCGCTAAGTGCTGAAAGCCTCATTGAACCCCTCATATAATCGGCGAAAACAAGAAAGGTTCCACCATAAGGAATAAGACCACTATTGTGATAGGCAATACCATTAAGTACAGCTGCCATTGCATGCTCTCGTACACCAAAATGTAAATATCTTTTTTCAGGGCTATGTGGCTGGAATGATCCAGTTTCTCCTTTTATATCTGTGTAATTAGAGTGAGTTAAATCTGCTGATCCGCCAATTAATTCAGGTAGGTTAGGACCAAGAGCACCCAAACATATTTGTGAATGCTTTCTGGTGGCTAACCCTTTATCATTAGGTGAATAAGAGGGGAGATCTGAGTCCCAATTCTCAGGTAATTGCCCCTCTAACATTCTTTTTAATTCGGCTCCTTCAGAGGGATATTTTTTTTGATATTCTTCAAATTTAGAATCCCATTCTTTCTCTAAATTTTCACCTTTGTTTATTGATTTTCTAAAATGCGCATATACTTCATCGGGTATTTCAAATGGAGGATATTCCCAATTTAAAAATTCTCTAGTTAAGGCAGCTTCTTCTTCTCCAACAGCTGCTCCATGAATTCCAGCAGTATCTGATTTATTTGGAGAACCGTAACCTATGGTTGTAGAGATTTTTATAATTGAAGGCTTGTCTGAAATTAATTTTGCTTTTTCGATAGCTTCAGTAATTCCTTTAACATCATGATTCCCCTCTTCAACATGTTGTACATGCCATCCGTAAGCTTCGTATCTTTTCAAGACATCTTCAGTAAAAGAAACGTCGGTTCGTCCATCTATTGTAATTTGATTATCGTCATAAAGTGCAATTAATTTTCCAAGCTTAAGATGACCAGCTAATGAGCAGGCCTCTGATGCAATACCTTCTTGATTACAGCCATCACCCATTATTACGTAAGTATAGTGATCAACGATATTGCAATCAGGCTTATTAAATTTAGCTGCTAAGTGTGTTTCAGCTATTGCTAAACCAACTGCATTTGAAATTCCTGCTCCAAGAGGCCCAGCTGTAACTTCAACACCTTCAGTTTCGAATGTTTCTGGATGTCCAGGAGTTTTTGATCCCCATTGCCTAAATTCTTTAATGTCTTCTATGGAAACTGATTTATATCCTGTCAAATGAAGCAAGGAATACAACAGCATACAACCATGACCAGCTGATAATACAAAACGGTCTCTATTGAACCATTTTGGGTTGTTAGGGTTGTGATTAAGTATGTTTTGCCATAAAGCATAACCCATAGGGGCACATCCCATTGGCAATCCAGGATGACCACTATTAGATTTATTTACTGCATCTACAGCAAGCATTCTTATACTATTTACACAAAGTGATTCTAATGAAACAGATGCAGCGACCATTGTTTTAAAATAAGTTAAGTTGGAAATACAGAATTGGTTGTCTTCAATTCATTTTGCTGAAAGCAAGGCAAACATTGTGACCACCAAAGCCGAAAGAATTAGAAAGAGCAACTCCTACTTGAGCTTCTCTTGCATTATTTGGTACATAATCAAGATCACATTCAGGATCTCGATTAACGTAGTTAATTGTAGGAGGGATGAAATTATGTGTCAAAGAAAGTATACAAGCTACAGCTTCTATACCTCCTGAGCCTCCTAGGAGATGACCTGTCATCGACTTAGTAGAGCTTACAGGAATGAGGTAAGATCTGTCTTTAAAAATAGATTTAATTGCAGAAGTTTCATTTTTATCATTAGCTGATGTACTTGTTCCATGAGCATTAATGTAATGAACTTTTTCAAGGCTAAGACAAGCGTCTTCAATTGCTAATTTGATAGCTTCGGCCCCTCCAGTCCCGCCTGGAGATGGAGCAGTTATGTGATGAGCATCACATGTTGTTCCATAACCAATTATTTCTGCATAAATTCTCGCATTCCTTTTTTGTGCATTTTCTAAAGTTTCTAAAACAAGAATTCCAGATCCCTCTCCAATAACAAATCCATCTCTTTCTGCATCAAAAGGTCTACTAGCAGTCTCAGGGCTTTCATTCCTGGAAGAAAGAGCTTTGGCACTGGCAAAACCAGCTACTCCGAGAGGTGTAATACTTGCTTCTGCTCCCCCACAGATCATTGCATCTGCTTTCCCAAGTTGGAGTAATCTAAAAGAATCACCAATTGCATTTGAACCAGCAGCGCAAGCGGTGGAAACAGAGGAACTTGGTCCTTTTGCACCCAAAGCGATTGCAGCCAAACCAGTAGCCATGTTTGGAATCATCATTGGGACTGTAAATGGACTTACTCTTTTAGGCCCTTTATGACTCAATATTTGAGCTTGACTTTCCATAGTTAGTAAGCCTCCAACACCAGAACCAATAATCACTCCAATTCTTGATGCATTTTCTTCAGTAATTTCAAGTCCAGAATCATTAAAGGCTTGCTTTGCAGCAATAACTCCAAACTGGGAAAAACGATCCCATCTTTTGGATTCTTTAGCTTCAATAAAATTTTCAGATCGAAGATTTTTTACTTCTGCAGCAAATTTGCAGGGATGTTGTTCAGGATCAAAGAGAGTAATGTTTGAGACCCCATTAGTACCTGTTTGAAGACCGACTAAATATTCATCAATGTTATTACCAATTGGAGTTACTGCTCCGATTCCAGTAATAACTACTCGATGGAAATTTGGCATCCTATACTAACCTTTTTTTTCTTCGATAAATTTTACTGCATCGCCAACAGTTGCTATTCCTTCAGCTGCTTCATCAGGAATTTCAATATCAAATGCTTCTTCAAGAGCCATTACTAATTCAACAGTATCTAGAGAATCAGCACCTAAATCATTTTGGAAGTTTGAATCTGATTTGACTTCTCCTGCTTCAACGCTTAATTGTTCTGAAACAATAGAACACACTTTTTCGAGGATTTCTTGTGACATAGTTTATGAAAATTACTAATTATCTATATGATTTTATGCCCTAGAGTTAACAAGAGTGAAGCATATCTTAATTTTTTTAATTTCTTTGTAAGACAATAGTATTATAAAACGAGGTTCAAAAGACAATTTTTACATGTCACACGCAGTTAAAATTTATGACACTTGCATTGGTTGTACACAATGTGTAAGGGCTTGCCCACTTGATGTTTTAGAGATGGTTCCATGGGACGGCTGTAAAGCTGGCCAAATAGCTTCATCTCCTAGAACAGAAGATTGTGTAGGTTGCAAAAGATGTGAAACAGCATGTCCTACAGATTTCTTAAGTATTCGTGTTTATTTAGGAGATGAGACTTCTAGGAGTATGGGTCTAGCATATTAATTTTAATAGTGCAGTTTTAAGAGAGTCCATGTTTTAGTTAATACGCGTTTTATTTCAATATAATTGAAAAAAAAATTCGTATGTGTGGAATAGTTGCTGTAACTGGATATAAAAAAGCTTTACCATTATTAATTAATGGTTTAGAAAAACTTGAATATAGAGGTTATGATTCCGCAGGTATTGCAATAATAAATTCCGAAAATAATTTTATTTCTTGTAAAAAAGCAGAAGGAAAACTAAAGAATTTAATAAATAATCTTAATGATCATAATATTCCCGGAACTGTGGGTATAGGCCATACCAGATGGGCAACTCATGGAAAACCTGAGGTTAAAAATGCACATCCTCATACAGATAGTTCAGGAAATATTGCAGTTGTTCAAAATGGTATTATTGAAAATTTCCAAGATTTAAAAAATAAATTAGAGGAAGAGGGCATTATTTTTAATTCTGATACAGATACCGAGGTAATTCCCCATCTAATTCAAAGAGAGTTAAGTACTTTAAGTAAACTTAATCTTGAGAATAACGGGTCAACATTATTAGTAGCTGTAAGAAATGTATTATCTGATTTAGAAGGATCTTATGCTTTAGCAGTTTTATGGTCTGGTGCTCCAACCTCTTTGGTAGTTGCAAGAAGACAAGCGCCTTTGATTATTGGTTTGGGTGAAGGAGAATTTATATGTGCTAGTGATACTCCAGCTATTGCAAACTTTACCAATATTATTTTGCCTATGGAGGATGAAGAAATAGCTTTGTTGACTCCGCTTGGAATTGAAATATATGACTCAAGTAACGAGAGACAATATAGAAATCCCGTTTCTTTAAAAGTCTCAGAGCAAATAATAGATAAGATGAATTTCAAACACTACATGTTGAAAGAGATATATGATCAGCCACAGACTGCAAAAAACTGGTTGGAAAATTATTTAATTAAGAACTCAGATAATGGTCAATATCAAATTAATTATCAATTTGATACTGAGTTTTTTGAATCAATAGAAAGAATTGAAATTATTGCTTGTGGTACAAGTAAACATGCTGCAATGGTGGGCAGCTATTTATTAGAACAATTTTCAGGTATCCCTACAAATGTCTTTTTTGCGAGCGAATTTCGATATTCACCACCTCCACTATTGCCAAATACATTGACTATTGGAGTCACTCAATCCGGAGAGACTGCTGATACAATTGCGGCTATCGATATGGAAATTAAAAGACGTTCTTTAATCGAAAATGAAAAATTTAAACCCAATCTTATTGCAATAACAAATAGAAAAGAGAGTTCCATAGGAAGGCAGGTCTCAAATATAATTGATATTTGTGCAGGAATAGAAGTTGGAGTTGCAGCAACAAAAACTTTTTTTGCTCAATTACTTTCTTTTTATGGATTAGCCATAAAATTTGCTCAAATTAAAGGTAATCAAAGTCCTGAAGAAATAGGTAAATTAATAAACGAACTTAAAAATCTTCCGCCATTACTGGAAGATCTCATAGAGAAACATAATAAATCTTCAGAAAAGCTAGCACATGACTTTTTTAATATTAAAGATGTTATTTTTTTAGGAAGAGGAATAAATTATCCTATTGCCCTTGAAGGCGCGTTAAAACTTAAAGAAATTAGTTATATTCATGCAGCTGGATATCCTGCTGGAGAAATGAAACACGGTCCAATAGCTTTGTTAGATAAAAAAGTACCTGTTATTTCTATCGCTTCTCCTGGCGAGGTTTTTGATAAAGTTATCAGTAATGCTCAAGAAGCAAAAGCTAGAGATTCATATTTGATTGGGATTGCTCCTGAATGTAACGGAACTGAAATCTTTGATTATTTAATGAAAGTTCCTTCCTCTAATGAATGGATTTCACCTCTACTTAACATACTACCTTTACAATTATTGAGTTATCATATTGCATCTCATAGGGGACTAGACGTGGATCAACCAAGAAATTTAGCTAAAAGTGTAACTGTTGAATAATGAGTTTCTTACAAATTTTATTTTTTCAATTTATAGCTCTAAAAGTCCATTTGGAGGATTGATGATTAGAAAATTATTTTTTATATCTATTAATGGGACTATTTCTTTCACAAATGGTACAAGAACTTTTTTTTGATTTTGAAAAAGTTCAATAACAAGTAAATTATTTTTCTCATTTTCTAAATTGATAACTTTCCCAATTTTTTTTAATTCATCATCTTCAAAAGTTTTTACCTCGAGATTAACAAGTTCTAACAAGTGGAATTCTTCCTTTTTTAATTTGGGTAGTGTTTCGGCTTTTACAAGAATTTTAAATTTTTTCAGTTGCTCTGCATGATTTCTTGTATTTATTCCTTGGAACTTAACTATAAAGATTTCTTTACCAGGCTGTTTGAAACCAGATATAAGTTTTATTTTTGAAGGAGGTTCTTTTTCTTGTTGTAACCATCTAATTCCTGGTTTTAAAAATCTTTCTTCAAAATCACTAAGAGATTTAACCTTTACCTGGCCATTTATTCCATGACATGATGTTATCAAACCAACAGTCAACCATTCTTTTTTATTTATCATATATTGTATTAGAAAGAGTCTTTTATGGAATTATCTACTAAACCCATACTCCCTGGATCTTTTGTTGTTGTAAAAGACATTAATTCTATCTACAGAGGATACAAAGGATTTGTACAAAGAGTTACAAAAAAAAGAGCTGCGGTTCTTTTTGAAGGAGGTAATTGGGATAAACTCATAACTTTTCAGCTAAAAAATTTAGAAATAGTATAAAAATTATATTTTACCTATAGTAATAAATTTTTCTATCAAAACTCTTGCTGCATTTGTTTCTGCTTGTTTATGAGACTTGCCGAATGCAGATGATTCTTTTAATCCTTCGATAAATATATCGCAAGAAAATCTTTTAGGATCCCCATTTTTCTTTGAGACTTCAATTATTTTATAGACTGGCAAATCAAAACCTTTACTTTGGCACCACTCTTGCAATACTGTTTTAGATTTGAATTTATATGGAGCTTTTAAAAATATTTCTGAATCTTCCTCCCAAATATCATCTAACCAAAGATTTACTTCCTGAATGGAATTGAAGCACTTGTAAAGAGCACCGATTAAAGCTTCTGTAGCTTCACCAATAATAGTATTTTTTGAATTTTCATCACCAAGCGCTTTAGGACCTTTAATGATTAATTTTTCTATATCAATTTTTTCCCCTAGTTTAGTTAACCATTCATCACTTACAATTTGAGCTCTTAGCTCTGATCTTTCTCCTACACTCATTTGAGGATATTTTTTTTCAATAAATTTAGAAGCAGCTAATCTGAGTACTGCATCTCCGAAAAATTCTAGTTTTTCATAATTTAATATTTTATCCTCTGAGGAATGGATAAATGCTTGATTAAAATCTTGAATAATTGAAATATTTTGAGTGCTAATTATTTCAGAAAATCTTTTTGATTTAATATTTAAAGACTTTAAAAAAGTAGTTATTTGATCAATTCTTTTTGCGTTAATTATATTTGCCATCTGATTTGAATAATCACAACAATTAGAAAGCAGGTCATAAGCCGGGTTCTGTTCATCTTAATTAAGATGGGCAATCATCTATCTAGGACTGGAATTACTTCACAGTCTCAAGCGGCGCTTAAAAGTAGATTGTGTAATGGTCATAAATCTACTAAGCCTTGCACCCAGCCGGGGTTTACCTAGCCAACACTTCTCAATGTTGCTGGTGCGCTCTTACCACACCCTTGCACCCTTGCCATACATAAAGTATTCGGCGGTATGTTTCTGTGGCACTATCCTCGCGGTTGCCCGCACTGGGAATTACCCAGCAAGCCTGACCATGTGGGAGCCCGGACTTTCCTCAAGAAAGTTTTATTTTGTTTCCAAAATAAAACTTTCTTGCGATTGCCTCTCCTGCTTTCATTTAGCATAATGCTTAATACCCCAAAAATCATCTATTGGGGCTGTAGCTCAGCAGGATAGAGCAACGGTTTCCTAAACCGTAGGTCGTGGGTTCGACTCCCGCCAGTCCCGTAAAATAAAAAACTATATGTAGTATGTGTGCAAAATTGCTACTCTCTAGCTAGCGTATAGTTAGTAATAAATCTTTTATGGCTAAGTTGCATGATATGCGTTTAAAGCTCTTAATTCAACAAGAGCATGAACGCATTTCTAAATCCCAACCTAATGATTTAGATCTTTCAATAGTTCAAGCAAGATGTCTGTGCTGGCTTGCTTTATTGGCGGAAGCTCACGAAGATCAAGCGAATGATGCAGAAAAAAGAGGCGATGCTGAGCAAGCAATGGGATGGTTTGCTGATTCTATGAGACTAAGAGATGTTATTAACTTGGTGACTAGTATTGAGATACCTTTGCCAGATAGTCCGGATTCACTAGATGAAAATGACGAATTATTGGATGGCCCTACAATTTTGCCCAAATAGTGAGATGATGTAGAAAGAATCATTTTTACTTTTGACTGAAGAACCATGTCAATGCTCTGATTGTCAGAGATTTTATAAAGAGCATGATCGTCTAATTAGAGAATTTCCTACTTTTAAGCAGCAACAAGAATTGAATTGGGCATCTATTCAATCTTTCAGAACTCTTTGTACCAAGGTTACTGATGAGTTGCAGAGAGAATTATCTGAAAGAGAATCAAGTGAAGATAACACTTCAAAAGAAGAACGCATTTCTGATACAGAAATTACTGAATCTTTAGATGAACTTGAAAGTGTTAATGCCTATTTATATTCAATTGAAGCATTAATGGAAAGAATATTTGATACAAAAATTTCTAATAATATTGAATCTAAATTTAAAGAAATTGCAAATGAACTAGCCCCAGACCCATTAAATATGGATCGATTAATTTTGAATAGATTATTTCATCAAACTCCAGATTCACCAGATAAGAAAAATATTAATTAGTTAACTCTTCAACATCGCAAGTAATTTCAACTGGCATTGGAGATACTTTCCAGATAGATTTGCAATACTCTCTAATAGATCGATCAGAAGAAAAATATCCAGATCTAGCAGTATTTAATAATGCCATTTTATTCCAAGCTTTTTTATTATTCCAGCATTCACTGACTATATCTTGTTTGTATAAGTAGTCTTCAAAGTCAGCCATAACAAAGAATGGATCATGTCCAGTCAAGCTATTTAATAAAGGTTTAAATAATTCTTTATCCCCATTGCTAAAGTGGCCTATTTCAATTAGGCGTATAACCTCTTTAAGTTCTGGACATTGATCAATAAAAGTTTTGGGGGAATAATTATTATTTTTTAAATCCATAATTTCACTTTCAGTTTTACCAAAAAGGAAGAAATTCTCTTTTTTCACAAGATCTCTTAATTCAACATTAGCTCCATCTAAGGTTCCAATAGTTAACGCTCCATTCATTGCAAATTTCATATTTCCAGTTCCAGATGCTTCTTTTCCGGCAGTTGAAATTTGTTCTGAAAGATCCGTTGCAGGATAAACTATTTCACCAAGTTTAACATTGTAGTCTGGTAAAAAAACAACTCTTAATAGACCATCCATATCAGGATCGGAATTAACTACGTCAGCAATACCATTTATAAATCGAATCATCAGCTTTGCCATGAAGTAGCCTGGTGCAGCTTTACCTCCAAATATTATTGTTCTTGGTACTTCATATTTGTTTGTACCGTTTTTGATTCTTAAATATTGAGCAATAATTTGAAGAGCGTTTAAATGTTGCCTTTTATATTGATGTATTCTTTTTACTTGAACGTCAAATAAACTGGATGGGTCTACAAGTATTCCAGTTTTTGAATGGATAAAACTAGATAATTTTCTTTTGCCATTAAGTTTAGTTTCCTCAAATTTTTCTAAAAAATTATTGTCATCTTTTTTTTCTTCTAACTTCTTAAGAAGTTCCATATTTGTTATCCAATTTGGACCAACTTCTTCTTCTAGAAGGTTAGATAATGATGGATTAGATAGGGCAACCCATCTTCTTGGAGTAACCCCATTGGTTACATTTGTAAATTTTTCAGGCCATAACGCTGCGAATTCAGGCAGAAGCTGTCTTTTTATAAGATCTGAGTGAAGAGCTGCAACACCATTTATGTGATGGGCTCCAATTGTAGCTAAGTGGGCCATACGAACTGATTTGGAGCCTTCTTCATCAATTATTGAAAGTTTTTGAAGGATCTTGTCATCTCCAGGATAACGTAGTCTTAATTGCTGTAGAAATCTCCAATTAATTTCATAAATAATTTCTAGATGACGAGGAAGAAGATCGTTAAATAAACCTAAATCCCATTTCTCTAAAGCTTCTGGTAATAATGTGTGGTTTGTATAAGCAACTGAGGAGGTTGTTATATTCCAAGCTTTATCCCAACCTATTTGATATTGGTCAATAAGAAGTCGCATTAATTCTGCAACTGCAATAGCAGGGTGGGTATCATTTAATTGGACTGTCCAATGATTAGGAAATTCTGTAATTGGTATTGATCTTTTTTCAAGGCTTCTCAACATATCTTGAAGAGAACAACTTACAAAAAAATGTTGTTGTTTAAGTCTTAATCTTCTACCTTCGTCAGTTCCATCATTTGGATATAAAACTTTTGAAAGAGTTTCAGATGCAACTTTTTCTTCTACTGCACCATAATAATCACCAATATTGAATGCATAAAAGTCAAAACTTTCAGTTGCATCAGCTCTCCATAATCTTAATCTGTCGCATGTATTTACTCTGTATCCTAAAACTGGAACGTCATGAGGTACTCCAATAGCATGTTCAGAGGGAATCCATCTTGATCTGTAGTTACCTTTATCATCTCTATAACTTTCAGTTCTGCCTCCAAAACCAACAAAACATGATTCGTCTGGTTGTGGAAGTTCCCATGGCCATCCCCCTTTTAACCATTTGTCAGTTACTTCAACTTGCCAACCATCCCTAATTAACTGATTGAATATTCCAAATTCATATCTAATACCATAACCAACTGCTGGAACTTGTAACGATGCTAACGATTCCATATAACAAGCTGCAAGTCTACCAAGTCCACCATTTCCTAATCCAGGCTCCTCTTCAACTTCAAGAATTGTTGACAATGATTCAATGCCAAATCTTTTTAAAGCATCTTCTGCTTCTTGAGTTATTCCAAGATTTAGAAGATTATTACTTAATTGAGGGCCTATTAAAAATTCTGCTGATAAGTAGGCGACTGTTTTTTGTGGTTTTTTTCTTATGACTTCTTGGCTGGCTAAATATCTTGTCATTAGCCTATCTTTAACTGCATAACTTAAAGCCATATACAAGTCGTGAGGACTTGCAGAAGTAGCTAATTTTCCAAGGGTATAAAATAGATGGGCTGTCATTCCTTGAAAAACAGCATCAGAATCCATTCCAGCCTTTTCAGGATCTAAATAGCAGCCTGGAGTAGGCAAGCGTAGATCGAAGGGTTCGTTGGGATTAATTGGTTTAGCCATATAACAGACAATAGCCATTTTTTTGAAAATTTCTTTGTTGTAACTTCAGATCCACACTTGTTGAGTATTTTTGCTTTTTTCTTACATATTTCTTAAAGTGGGCCCTCTATAAACTATCTTCCAATTAGGTAGTTTATTTTTTCTCTCATTTCATATGTATTCTTTACTTGCTGAATTAAGTGCACATGATTTAGAAGTTGCTGAAACTTTGATAGGAGTTATAAGGTTTCTACTGATATTTTTAGCTGCAAGAGCATTAGCAGAAGTATTAGTAAGACTAAGTTTACCAACGATAGTAGGTGAGCTGCTCGCAGGGGTTGTAATAGGGGCATCAGGATTCCATTTGTTAATACCGCCCTCGGCAGGAACGGAATTAAATGAAGGACTTGTAAATGTTATTAGCTCGTTGGCGTCCATCCCGCCAGAAGCTGTACCTGATGTTTATTTCGAAAGTTTTCCATCCCTCCAAGCAGTAGCTACTCTCGGCTTATATGCTCTTTTATTTTTAACAGGATTAGAAAGTGAGTTAGAGGAATTAGTAGCTGTCGGAGCTCAAGCTTTTACAGTTGCTATGGCTGGTGTAATTTTACCTTTTGCCTTTGGAACTCTTGGATTAATGTTTATTTTCCAGGTAGATCTAATTCCTGCAGTTTTTGCTGGAGCATCTATGACGGCAACAAGTATAGGAATTACTGCTAGTGTTTTTGGTGAGTTAGGATATTTAAAAACCAGAGAAGGACAGATTGTTATTGGTGCAGCAGTACTAGACGATATTTTGGGAATTGTAATTCTGGCTGTTGTTGTGGCTCTTGCTGCAGGAGGTACTTTAGAAATTGCTCCTATTATTAAATTAGTTGCTGCAGCTGTAGTATTTGTTATTGCTGCTATCGCATTAAGTAGAACTGCAGCCCCAGGGTTTGATTGGTTATTAGATAGATTAAAGGCTCCTGGAGCCGTGGTGGTAGCTTCTTTTGTGATACTTGTGCTGTGTTGTTTTGTAGCAACAGCAATTGGATTGGAAGCAGCTTTAGGTGCTTTTGCAGCTGGACTAATTCTTAGTAGTTCTAAAAATAATCACGCAATCCAACAATCCGTTTTACCTTTAGTATCCTTGTTCGCGACTATTTTCTTCGTATTAGTAGGAGCTGGAATGGATTTATCAGTTATCAATCCACTTGATCCAACAAGTAGGTCAGCTCTTGTAGTTGCAGGATTTTTATTAGTTGTAGCAATTATTGGAAAAATTGCTGCCGGATGGGTATTTTCGAGCGATAAACCTACTAATAGATTAGTTGTAGGTTTGGGCATGATGCCTAGAGGAGAGGTTGGTTTAATTTTCCTTGGGCTAGGAACAAGCGCTAAATTGTTAACTCCTTCTCTTGAAGCAGCTATTTTATTAATGGTCATAGGAACTACATTTCTTGCACCTGTTCTCTTGAGAATTGTTCTAAAAGATAAGCCACCGAATGATGGTAATAAGATTTCAGATGATGTTGCAGCTGATCCTGTAGGTCTTCTTTAGGAAATAATTTTATTAGTATTAATCAATATAGTATTTCATTAAATGGAAAAATCAGCTCTGATAGAAAGTGATGTAAATTATGACTGGAATTTTTTAAATTACCCAATACATACTATTTCTGCTAAGCCTGAGCAAACATCAAAAGAATGTGCAATTTTATTAATTCATGGTTTCGGGGCTTCTACGGATCATTGGAGATTCAATATCCCTATTTTGAGTAGCAAATATGAAGTTCATGCGATGGATCTTCTCGGTTTTGGAAAAAGTCCTAAGCCCCAAGATGTTGAATACTCAGGATCTTTATGGAAGGATCAGGTTGTTGCTTATGTACAAGAAAAAATAAAAAAACCCACAATTGTTGTTGGAAATTCATTAGGTGGTTACGCAGCATTAGCAGCTGGGGCAGAATTAAATGATCTCAATGCAGGAGTGATATTACTTAATGCTGCAGGATATTTTAGTGAAGAAAAAACTATCAAAAAGAATATGTTGCAAACTTCAATTGAAACAGTTGCCGGCATATTTTTGAAAAATATTGTTCTTCAACGTTTGATTTTTGAGAATATGAGAAATCCAAAAAATATTAAAAAAACTTTGAATCAAGTTTATGTTGATAAAAAAAATGTTGATGATTTTTTAGTTGAGTCAATAAGGAAGCCTTCATTAGATTTCGGAGCTTTTAATGTTTTTAGAAGTGTATTTAACCCATCAGGTCCTCAGGGATTGCCGTTGGATAAGCTATTCGCAAAACTAAATGCACCATTATTACTTCTTTGGGGAGGTAAAGATCCATGGATGAACACTCCAAAAAAAAGAAATCTATATAAAAAATTTACACCAAAGAATACAAAAGAAATTATTCTTGACGCAGGACATTGCCCTCATGATGAGATTCCTGAATTAGTTAATCAGCATATTTTGGATTGGGTTGATTCTCTTTAAGTAATAATCGTGAAACTTGAATTATCTAATAAGGACCGAGGAATTTTTGTCTTTCAATTAGATAAAAATAATTACATTAAATTTTGTCCTGAAAGAGGAGGCGTTATTACAAATTGGGTTTCGGATGGTAATGAAATACTTTATTTCGATGAAACAAGATTTATGGACAAAACAAAAAGTATTAGGGGAGGTATTCCAATCTTGTTTCCAATTTGTGGAAATCTCAATACCTCTAGTTCAGTATTTGGAAATGGTTATTTGCAATTACCACAACATGGTTTCGCTAGGGATTTGCAATGGCAATACTCCTTCAATAAAAATGAAAAAATTTTATGCTTATTCTTAAATGCATCTAAACAAACCAAAAAATATTATCCTTTCGATTTCGAACTAAAAATAGAAGTTACCTTAAAAATCAACTTTTTAGAATTTAAAATTACAATCCATAACAAAACAGATTTTGCAATGCCTATAAATTTTGGTTTGCATCCTTATTTTAATGTTTCAGAATTCAAAAATTTAGAGTTTGTTGATAATCCACTTAATTGTCAGGATCAAGAAAGAAATACTATAAGTAATACATTGGATGAATTAAACAAAATTAATTTAGGAGTTGATCTACTTATGTATACCTTTGGTAGAAGCTCTTTTCGAGATAAGATTTTTAAAAGAGAGGTAACTTTAAATCATCCATATCCTTTTGATTTAGGCGTTATTTGGAGTGATCCTCCAAGAAGAATGATATGTCTCGAACCTTGGACTAGTCCCCGAAATTCTTTTGTTGATGGATTTAGAAAAATTATGATTCCTTCAAATGATAGCAAAAGGTTAAATGCCTCAATACAAATAAAATCTCTTAAGTAATTTTGCAATACTTATGAAATTTGTCGTTATAGATGATGATCCCACAGGCTCTCAAACTGTTCACGATTGCTTATTACTGCTTAAGTGGGACTGCGCAACTTTAGTAAGAGGTTTTGAATCTAAATCTAATTTATTTTTTATTTTGGCAAACACAAGGTCACTATCGGAAAATGATGCGAAATTAACAATAGAGGAAATTTGCAAAAATCTAAAGACTGTAATTACTTCTCAAGCCTATGAAGAAGAAATTATTTTTATAAGTAGAGGAGACTCTACTCTTCGAGGACATAACTATCTAGAGCCAATTGCTCTAAATAGTTTCTTAGGTCCTTTTGATGCTACTTTTCATATTCCAGCTTTCATAGAGGGTAAAAGATTAACAATTAATGGATCTCATTTCGTTGATAAAACTCCTATTAGTCAAACAATTTTTGCAAAAGATAAAATTTTTGGATATGAGACGAGTAATGTCAAGAATCTTTTATTTCAGCAGAGTAAATCGCAAATAAATTTTGAAGATATTCAAAATCTTTTATTGTCAGATATCGAAATGCTAAATGATGAAGAAAATAATATTGTTTTTAAAACACTAAAGAACTTGAAGAATAATAAACATGTAGTTGTAGATGCAGAAAATTATTCTCAACTAAAAAAATTTTCTTTAGTAATTAAAAAATTAATTAAACAAAAAAAATTCCTTTTTCGAACTGCAGCAAGTTTTATAAGTTCAATTTCTGAAAAAAAAAGTGTCTCTCAGAGTGAAATATTTTTTTCTAATTTAAGAATAAGAAATAAAGAAAAAAGTTTTCTTCCAGGACTGATAATTGTTGGATCTTATGTAGAACTTTCAACAATGCAATTGAATAATTTATTAGAGATAAGTAATTGCAATCCAGTTGAATTAGATGTTTTTGAATTCTTTAAAATTACTTCATCAGAAAATAATCAGAAGCGGAGGAATTTGTTTAAAAATAAATTTTTGAAAGAAATTAGATTTTCTATTGAGAAAGGAAAAACTCCTGTTTTGTTTACTTCAAGAAAATTTATGTCTTTAGATACTTCTGAACTATTTAATTTTTATAATTTACTCGCTTGTTTTATTGCTGAATTAGTTGCAGATTTGAAATATGAAATAGGATATTTGATTTCAAAAGGTGGAATAACAACAAATTTGATTCTTAGTAAAGGACTTAATGCAGATTGTGTTTATCTTGAAGGACAGATTTTAACTGGCATTTCAGTGGTGACTTATAATCTAAAAAATGGGGAAAAACTTCCCATTGTTACTCATCCTGGAAACATTGGTACTAAAGATTCATTGGTTAATATTTGGAAAGTTTTTGAAAATAAAAATAATTTTTAAAATTAGAAATTTGAGATAATTTCTTCAGCAAAACTGCTGCAGGATAAGGGTTCTACTTTTGGTTCCATTAAGCGTGCTAAATCATAGGTGACTTTTTTTTGTTCTATTGCCTTACTTAAACCATTAGTAATTAAGTTAGCTGCCTCATCCCAACCAAAATATTCAAGCATCATTACACCACTAAGAATTACTGAGCCTGGATTAATCTTATTTAAGCCTGCATGTTTTGGTGCAGTACCGTGCGTAGCTTCGAAAATTGCTGCATTATCTCCAATATTTGCACCAGGAGCCATACCTAGGCCACCAACAATTGCTGCAGCTGCATCAGAAACATAGTCTCCATTGAGATTTAAGGTTGCAAGAATTGAATATTCTTGAGGTCTAGTTTGAATTTGTTGAAATATACTATCAGCTATCCGATCATCAACAAGAATAAGTTCTTTCCATTTTCCATCTCCGTGAGAATTTGATATTGATGCAATAACTTCTTTAATTTCTTCGCAAATGAATGCTTTTTTGTTATTTGTAAGCTTGTCAAAACCTGGTTCAATTTTTCGAGCATTATTTTCAATTGTAATTTCTGGATTTTTCTGAATGTTATCTAAAATCCAGCTTTCTCTTTCTGTAATGCAATCTTCTCTAAATTCATTTATTGCTAATTCATATCCCCAATCTCTAAATGCACCTTCTGTATATTTCATAATATTCCCTTTATGTACAAGGGTCACATGCCTTCTATCTCCTGTTAATCTTTTGGCATGTTCAATAGCTTTTCTAATATGCCTTTGGCTACCAGATTTACTCACCGGTTTTATTCCAATACCTGATCCGTCGGGTATAGATCTATTTTTTAAATTTTTACTTTTTGGTATGACAACGTTATTTAAGTGATTAATTAATTCAAGACAATTATTATCCTCCGCTTCCCATTCAATTCCCATGTAGATATCCTCAGTATTTTCTCTATAAACAATAACGTCTAAATTTTGGGGATTTTTGTGAGGGCTAGGAGTTCCTGAATAATATTTGCATGGTCTAACACAGCTATATAAATCAAATATTTGCCTTAATGCAACATTAAGAGATCTAATACCTCCACCGATGGGAGTCGTTAAAGGACCTTTGATGGCTACACCAAAGTGTTTGATTGCTTCAATAGTATCTTGCGGGAGGTAGTTATATGTTCCATAAAGTTCACAAGCTTCATCTCCTGCATAGACTTTAAACCAATTAATTTTTCTTTCATCTCCATAGCTTTTTTTAATAGCTGAATCGAGAACGATTTGAGTTGCAGGCCAAATATCAACTCCAGTACCATCACCCCTAATAAATGGGACAATTGGATTATTAGGAACATTAGGTTTGCCTTGATTAAAAGTAATTATCTCGCCTTTATTAGGTAAAGTTAATTTTTCAAATTTTGGCATAGCATTGAATTGATAAAAGATAACTCATTGAAGTTCCTCGTATTGTAATTTGCGATGAGTTATTTTCTTTAAAACCTAGAAATTTATTATTCAAATGTGAATAGAGAATAGTTTATTGATCAGCATTTCAACATCTTTATTAAAAGAAAAAGTAGTTAATAACCAAGTTAAAGCAAATTATGTCATTTTCAAAAAAATACTCTGCTGTTTATGAATGCGAGCTCAAATGTAAGTAATGTTGAAATAGCTAATAAAATTGCTTCAACTGCAGCAGTGTTTCGTAAATATTTTCCAGATGCAAACGTTAACTTTAGTCCCTGGGACAATTCAAATAATGAATCCATGCAAGATACTATTGATTTTGCGTTTCATTTCCCTGGTTGGAGTCCTCTTATTGAATGTAGAGCAATACTCTTACAATTAAGAATTGAAAATGATAATAATGGCAGAGTTCCGAAATTGTTGGGAATAATAATGCGAGGTATGATTGTTCCCTCCGAGAGATGGAGAGTGGCTACCATCGGTGATTGGGAAATGACTGGTACACATTTACCGCAAAAGGAACAAAAAGATAACCTTTTTTTGGTTTGTAAAGAACTTTATAAGCTATTCTCTAAAACATCCGCTGGTAACAAAAATTAGCTGTTTTATGTATTTTCCTTGTAGATTAAATACACTAACAAAAATAATTCAAAATATATGGCAGTTGCTCTTGCAGGACAATTAAGAGAAGGGACAAAAAAATCCCATACTATGGCAGAAAATACTGGATTTGTGGCTTGTTTTTTAAAAGGAGTTGTTGAAAAAAAATCTTATAGAAAATTAATTAGTGATTTATATTTTGTGTATGAAGCTATGGAAGAAGAAATTGAAAGACTGGTCAATGAGGAACATCCCGTAATAAAACCTATAGGTTTTAAATCATTATTCAGGAAAGAAACTCTTATAAATGATCTTAAATTTTATTTTGGTGAAAACTGGAAGAATGAAATTAATATTTCTCACTCAGCAAAAGAATATGTTGAGAGAATCCGAGAGGTCGCTAAAAATTCACCAGAGCTCTTAGTTGGTCACCACTACACTCGCTATATAGGAGATTTATCTGGGGGGCAAATCTTGAAAAGGATTGCTAAAAAAGCATTAAATTTGCAGGGAAATGATGGTTTAAATTTTTATGAGTTTGATTTAATTGCTGATGAAAAGCAATTCAAGGAAGAATATTCCCTTACTTTGAATCAACTTCCAATAAATCAAAAGACGGCTGATCAAATTATTGATGAAGCTAATCAAGCTTTTACTTACAATATGAAAATGTTTAAGGAGCTTGAAGGTAACTTGATTGCTGTTTTAGGCAAGATTGTATTCAATTACATTACAAAAAAAGTTAGGAAAGGAAGTACCGAGACCTAATATTTATGTTTGATTCATTAGTTGATTTCCTTAAAACCAATATTGATGAATTAAATGGATATGAAGTACAAATATCTAGTGAATTTAAAGAACATCACAATGAAGACTCAAAATATATTATTAAAAATTGGCTTTTTTCATCTCCCGAATATAGAAAGTGGCGAATAACAAGATTAGATGGTGGCAAAAAACTGCAAGTGTTTAATACGGTCGCATATCCTAATTTTAATAGTGAATTGCCTATTTTAGGAGCTGATATTTTATGGTTTGGAACTTCTCAAAAGTTATTAGCAATACTTGATTATCAACCTTTAATTCAAGAAAACAAATATCTTGAAAAATATTGTTCAAGTTTAGGTAGTATTAAGAAAAAATATTCTGGATTTGATAATAATAAAATGAAGAATATATATGATTCAAAAAAGTATTTTTCCCCATGGGTGATTATATGTAGAGGAAATAAATTAAATCTTGATAGAGATTTAAATAATATATTCCATTCATTTGTAAATAATTATTTGAACATTTATAAATCGAATCCTGTTAATCAATTTTTACATGCAGAAGAAATAAAGATTAATCAAATTAAATATGATAAGTACAGTTTTGAAAAAGACCCTGCGGATAAATTGTTTAAATCTTTTTTTGGAGAAAAATGGACAAAAAAATTTATTGATAAATTTTTATTTACATTAAATAATGAGATTATTCATTGAATGTTAATACAAGATACTATTTTTTATAGTCCAGATTGGAGATGGCATAATTTTTTAAAATATTTAACAAATAATTTAAGTAAATATAACTGTTTAGAAAAAACAATACCCTCGGAATATTCTTATAAAGATTCAACTTACGGTTCAAAAAAATTAAAAAAAAATGTGAATCTATCTACTTGGGGTGTAACGCATAAAAAAAGAATTCAACTCGCAAGGGCAGTTTGTATAAATAGTCCAAATTATTCTGTTTTAAATTTTTTAATTATTCCTAATACTATTTATAACGTCCCATTTTTTGGAGTAGATTTTGTTTCTCTACCTAATAGTTATTTATTAGTGTTAGATTTTCAGCCTTCATTAAAAATACAAAATCAATACAATAATGAGTTATTAGAAAAACTTATAAAACTCAAAAATCATTGTCATTCATCACTCCCATTAGCTGAAAAAATGTCTGCGGATGTAGCTAGATTTTTTTCTCCAGGAGTAATATGGTCAAAATTACCAAAAGAAGAAAGAAGTGATTTTTTAATTACTAATCAGCTTTATACTTCATTTAAGGAATATTTTGATTTGTATTTGGAAATTCTTTTCGAAAGCAAAGAAGTCAATATTGAACTGCAAAAAGAATTAATAAAAGGTCAAAATAATTATTTGAATTATAGAAGAGATAACGATCCAGCTAGGCCAATGTTGTCTAGTTTGTTTGGTAAAGAATTTACTGAATCTTTAATTGAAGAAGTTTTGTTTACTACTTAAAAGTCTTATAATGTAATGGAATTTGAAATCAAATGAATAAAATTTCTGTTCTTTTTGTATGTTTGGGAAATATTTGTAGGTCTCCTGCAGCAGAAGCTATTTATATAAGTCTACTTGAAAAGAAGGGATTAACTGATGGCTTTATTGTAGATTCTGCTGGAACTGGGAGTTGGCATATCGGTAAAAAAGCTGACTCTAGGATGAGAATTGCGGCAGAAAGAAGAGATATAAATATCTTAAGCAGGGCTCGTCAAATTACTAGCAAAGATTTTGACAAATTTAACTATATTCTTGCGATGGACGATTCAAATTTTAGAAATATTCAAGATCTTAAAAATAGAACAGCTTCAACTGGTTTTGCATCAATAAAAAAAATACAAGATTTCAGATCAGTTTTTAATGAGAAAGAAGTTCCTGACCCATATTTTGGAGGTGATGAGGGCTTCGATTATGTCCTTGATATTTTAGAAGACTCTGTAAACGGTTTTTTGGAAAGTATTTCTTGAATTTATTTGATCTCAGCCTCTTTAGGAATCTTGTCATAATAAAGGTCAATAATTTTATCCACCACCTCATTAATTGTATATCCGTCCGTAATAATTTCTATTGCGTCATTCGCTTTTATTAGAGGTGAAATTTCCCTATTGGAATCTTCAAAATCTCTTTTCTTTATAAGTTCTTTTAATGTATTAAGGTCTATTTTTTGTGAGTCTTTGCTATTTTTATCAAATTTTCTTCTTTTTGCTCTTTCATCGATGCTAGCAGTTAAAAATATTTTAAGTTCTGCATGAGGAAAAACAGTAGTTCCTATATCTCTCCCTTCAGCAACGAGTCCGCCTGATTCTCCAATTTTTCTTTGTTCTTCTACTAAGAATTTTCTTACTTCTTTTATTGAGGAAATTTTAGAAACGATGGAACTTATCTTTTGCGACCTAATTTCTTCAGTAACACAGTAGTTATTAACATAAACATCCTGATGTGAATTTGTATTCGACTTGAAAACTATAGATATATCTTTGAGAATATTCTGTAATTTTTTCTCTTTTTTATAGTCAATACTATCTTTTATCATAAGCCAACTCAATGCCCTATACATTGCGCCAGTATCTAAATATAAAAGTTTAAGTTTCTTCGCTATTGACTTTGTTACAGTACTTTTACCTGAACCTGCAGGACCATCAATAGCAATAATCGGCCTTCTTTTCATTAGAAAAACGTGATCAATTAATCTTGTCTCTCCACATCTTATCGCACCAGCCAATAACGAAATATTATCCTCAAGTCTTGCTTTTTGGAGTGTATAAGGGTGTAAATGTTCTAAATATTCAATTGAAATTTTTTTGGCTGATAGCTTCTTAATTATTTGGTTTAAATTGATCTTTTTATCTTGTTGAAAATTTTTTTTTGCTTCTAATAACTTACTTGAAAAAAAACTAATCAATTTTCTTTCGTTTTTTGATAAGTGTAAATTACGTGAACTTAAAGGAATTCCATCAAAATCTCTTTGTGTAGGTATAGATTTAATAGCAACATTTAATTTCTCTCTAAGGACAAGATTTTTTAAAATTAAAAGTTGTTGCCAATCTTTTTCTCCCAAGTAAAGATTTTTTGGCTTGATGAGTTTAAGTAATCTATAAACTACTGTACAAACGCCATCAAAATGACCAATTCGATTTAATCCACATAATGCAGAAGATAATTCTTTTGGAGCTTTTAGGAATTTAATATTTTTATTATTCGGTGGGTATATATCGTCATTGCTTGGAATAAAGATAGCATCTGCGCCATTTGAAAAGGAGATTTTTATATCATTATTAATTGTTTTAGGGTAATTCTCTAAATCTAACTTGTTATCAAATTGAAGTGGATTAATAAAAATACTTACTAAATTAACATTAGAATTGTCATTTTTTGCTGTTGATATTAGTTTAATATGGCCATTATGAAGATTACCCATTGTTGGAATGAAGTTAATTTCACTATTTATATTTCTCCTCCAATTTTCTATTTCTTCAGTTTTCCTTATGATTACTTTCTTCACTTTGTTTTTAAAAAATAAATCTATTTGATAAATAATTACTGGACAAAAGCAATCTTAGGAGGAATATCTATATAGGGAAAGTCTATCATTTTTATTTCATGGATTACAAAACATCAGGTGTTGATATAGAAGCTGGCCGAGAATTTGTTTCCGAAATTAAACAGGCAGTTGAAGGAACTCATACATCTAATGTGATTGACGGTATTGGCGGGTTTGGAGGTTTGTTTAGAATTCCTATTGATAGTTTTAAAAAGCCAGTTCTTGTTTCAGGGACTGATGGTGTTGGAACAAAATTAGAGTTAGCTCAAAGTAAAAACTTTCACTTTGAAGTTGGTATTGATTTAGTTGCTATGTGCATGAACGATATCATTACTAGTGGTGCAAAACCTTTATTTTTTCTAGATTATATTGCTACCGGTAAGCTTGATAAGAAACAATTATTGAGGGTTGTTCAGGGAATTTCACATGGATGCGGAGAAAATAATTGTTCATTGCTAGGCGGAGAAACGGCTGAAATGCCTGGATTTTATTCAAAAAATAAGTATGATCTTGCAGGATTTTGTGTTGGAATAGTTGATGAGGATAAGCTTATTAATGGTAAAAAAGTCTCTGAAAATGACTTAATAATTGCTTTAAAAAGTGATGGAGTTCATAGTAACGGCTTTAGTTTAGTAAGAAAAATTATTCAAAACAATAATCAAATAGATAAAGAATTTGAAAAAGTTTCTCACTTGAATTTTTATGATGAGTTATTAAAACCTACAAAAATTTACAATAATGTGATTAACCAAATGTTATCAGAAGATATAGAAATTAAAGCAATGTCTCATATAACTGGAGGAGGAATTCCAGAAAATTTACCAAGATGTATTCCTTCTGATTTTATTCCTTATATCAATACCAGTTCTTGGCAAATTCCTATTTTATTTAAATTCCTAAGAGAGAAAGGATCGATTCCTGAAAAAGATTTTTGGAATACTTTCAATCTTGGAGTAGGGTTTTGTTTAATTATTGATAAACAATTTAAGGATGCGATATTAAATATCTGTAAAGATCATGACATAGATAGTTGGGAGATTGGAAAGATAGTTCGAAAAAATGATTCAACAATTAGTAAATTTTTGCCGGAAATTTTAACTTAAATTTTTTTATTTTTTTTAAATGAGTTTTAAAAAATTATTTTTTATACCCAAATGAAAAAGTTAGGTGTAATATAATAAAATTACCGCCGAATTATATCGGAAGTTTAAGTATTAAGATTTAACCTTTATTCAATGCCATTTGCAAATAATCAAAGAATTACACGTAGACGTAGTTCAGCTGGCCCTACACCTCCAAAAAGACCAATAGGTAATAATTCTGAATCAATTGGTAGACAGGTTCAAGGCCCAAGACCAACTTTCTTGACACTAAGGGATCATGGGAAAGTTTTTGTCGCTGATTTACCTAATTTGTCCGATGGTCAATTAGCGCATATTAGTAAAGAAGCTAATGAAGTTTTAAATAGTTTGGAAAAAAGACTTAGTGATCTTGAAAATGAATCTAATGTTAGTAATCCGGAAAACGATACGATGATAAAAGCTTCTACCAAAAGAGATGTCACATTGAGGTTTATTAAATCAATAGAAGAAGAACAAGAACATAGAAAGAATAATCCTGCTTTACGAGATGCTGCATCTGAATCGTTACCGAGAACTTTTCTTGAGGTTGCTAGACATAGATTGCCTGGAGCAACTTTTGATTCACTACTTCGAGAGGCTCTTGAAGCTTGTGCCGTTGATGAGAGTACTGAAGAAAACCAAGTTATTGATGAGCCTAAAGAAACTGTAAAAATAATGGATATTCCCTCTTCTAACACTAATGCTTCACTTGTTGTTAGTATCGACTCAAGTGATGATTCCAAGAATGACTCTATTTGATTCAAAACAAGAGTTAATAAGTTTTAAAGACCAAAATAATTCAAAAATTAACCTTACTTCAGAGAAAGATCCCATTTTATGTAATCACTGCAATCGGACTGCATCAAATGGTGTTAGATGTTTAGGAATGTGCGTAGCAGATAATGATTACTAAAGTAATTCAAATTTTTATATAAATAATCTGATGAAAATAATAGATAAATCAATTTAATTTTATTTATTAATAGATATCGAGTATTATTTATCAATAATAAAGAAAAGATTTTTTTCTATATATCAATAAGAAATTGAAACTTTATACCCTTTATTTGAAATTGAAGTTCTTAGAAAACTTCATAATTAAATGCGTAAAAAAATTCAATAAGGCGGCACCCAGATTCGAACTGGGGATAAAGGATTTGCAATCCTCTGCCTTACCACTTGGCCATGCCGCCGAAAAAGATTCGATTGATTCTTTTTATGATCTTAACAGTAAGGGGTCTCATTCTCTATTGTTTATATGTAATGGACATGGAGAAGATGTAATCGCATCTGAGATAATAAAAAGATTACTAAAAAAAATAAAAAATAATAATATTGAAGTTTTGCCGTTAGTAGGAAATGGAGATGTATTTAATTCCATAAAATCAAAGAATTTTCGTAAAATAGGACATTTAAAAGAGCTGCCTAGTGGAGGTTTTAGTAATCAAAGTCTGAAGGGATTTGTGCTTGATTTGTATGCAGGATTTTTAATTGATAATTTAAGAAATTTTCTACTTGTAAAACAGAAGTCAAAACATAACTACAAAATTATCGCAGTAGGCGATTTCTTGCCATTACTCTACGCTTGGAGTTCAGAATGCGAATTTAGTTTCATTGGAACTCCTAAAAGTGATCATACTTGGAGTAGTGGGCCAGGTTGGGATTTAAGCGATTTTTATCATAAGTTGAAAGGTTCTGAATGGGATCCATGGGAAATGTTTTTAATGAAATCTCCAAGATGTAAAAATTTAATTATGAGAGATAAAATTACAGCTAAAAATTTGAATAAAAAAAATATTGATGCAAAATACCTGGGTAATCCAATGATGGATTTTGTTGATGCAACAAACGATAAGATATCAAATATTATTTCTTTTAAAAGGATTATTTTATTAGTTGGAAGCAGATATCCTGAAGCTCTTAAAAATCTTGATAATTTTCTAAATTGTTTGCAAGATTTTGATTTATCAAAGGATTTGGTAATACTTTTGCCTTTGAGCCTTAATGCAAATGTGATCCAAATTCAAAATTATTTAAAAAAATATGGTTTTATAAAACAGAGGAAAGTTAAATTTCTAATTGATGAAGATTCAGTATGGAAAAAGAAAGATCAATATGTAGTGATTGGAAAAGGTAAATTCAATTCATGGGCCAATATGGCAGAAGTTGGCTTGTCTAATGCAGGAACTGCTACAGAGCAAATTGCTGGTCTTGGAATTCCATCTCTTTCTCTACCCGGACCTGGACCACAGTTCACAAAATCATTTGCAAAAAGGCAATCAAGATTATTGGGAGGTAGTGTTTTAGTTTGCAAGAACAAAAAAATTCTTTTAAAACGTTTAGGTTTACTTTTGAAAAGAAAAGTTGATAAGTTAGAACAAGCAAAAATTGGAAAAAAAAGAATGGGGGAATCCGGAGCAAGTAAGAAAATCGTAGATGCCATAAACCTTCATTTGTTATCTTAGTAAATGGCACTAGCTTATTAATTCCTGTATGTATCCAATAAATGATCGGCAATATCTAAAAATTTGTGCAGAGATTGCAAAACTTATGAGTATAAGCTTATCTTCTGCTAAAAAGAAAGTAGAAATTCAAATTGCAAAAGAGGGCTCGAAAACTACTCAAGAAAAAATACAAGTTGCTCAAAATGTTTTGAAAATTTGTGAAAAAAATGATGGAGATCAATTAAGTTCTTCAAGAATACTTGATAAGCTTATGGAAACTCTTGATGATGAAGATAATTTTTTAACTGAAGGTTAATTCTTAATGTTCAAATATATTTGAAAATTTTAGTATATCTAAATCAGCGTGTACAGAAACTGTTTCGAAACATTTTTCAGCTAATTCATATCTATCTTCTCTTTCTAAGATAACTTTTAATTTATGCATAGCTTCAATTAAATATCTAACGTCATTTGCTGCATAATCTAGTTGATCTTTTGTTAGATCTTCGTTGCTCCCCCAATCACTACTTTGCGAACTTTTATCCAGTTCTATACCTAACAATTCATTAATTAAATCCTTTAAACCGTGTTTATTTGTATAAGTTCTTGCCAACTTACTAGCAATTTTTGTACAAAAAATATTTTTTGTATTAATTTCAAGATTGCACTTTAGAGCTGCTACATCAAATCTCGCATAGTGAAATATTTTAGTAATTTTGTCATCTTCAAGAAGTGCTTTTAAATGAGGTGAAGAAGATGTATTAAGTTCGATTTTTACACAGGATGTTTTTTTGTATTCATTGCATATTTGTACTAAACAGAGTCTATCTCTTCCATGAATTAAACCCATTGCTTCAGTGTCAATAGCTAGGTAGGATGATTTTTTGTAAAGATTATATAAATCTTCTGTTAAATCGCTATAAAGAAAATCAATATTTTTATTTTCAATAGTCATTTTTAATAGGTATTTAAGGTAATTTAAAATTTAGAATATTAATATAATCTTTGTTTAATTAAGAATTTTTATCTAATAAGATCATTTTACAGAATTATTCTAAAAAATTATAATATGATGTAACTTTAATTTTTATTCTCGGAGTTACTAGAAAAAATTATTTAATGTCATATTCCTTAAATTCAACATTATTGCTAACAATTCTCTTGGCCATAGGATTATTTTTTTTTCTTAGGGCTTCCAGTAAAGATAGAACAACCATCGTTGAGATTTCATCTTCTCAGCAGCCAATTAAGGTTTTAGATGGTTTATGTGAATGGCTTAATTTGAGGGGATGGAAGCAAACAGGAGGAGATTTTGAACAAAGAATTTTAATATTCAAGGGTCAAGTTGTTTCTAGTAAATTTTTAGCAATTTTTTTAGGTTTTCTTGGTGGTTTTGGTTCTTGTGCTTTGGGGTTAGTAATTATTCAAATATATCCTGAATTAGGTTGGTGGCCTATTCTTTTGGGATTGATTGGTGGCCCTTTGTCTGGAATAATTTATTTTAAAAAATCAGCAAGAGAGGAGAAATTTGAATTAAGGTTGATCAACGAAAATGAAAATGATTCAACTTTTATGAGACTTAGAGCCCATAGGGATGAATTAATCTCTTTAGAAAATGAACTCGGAGAAAAACTTCAATTGAAAAGTGACGGTTCTTTATTTAAAACACCTATTTAAGATACAGGAAAATTTTATTCGATAATTTTTAATCAAAAATATTATTCTCTATACAGAATTTCTCTAACTCTTTATCATTTAACCAATCTTGGGGTTTTGTAAAAATTGATGTGAGAAATTCCTCTCGAGAACTATTTTTAGCTTTATATCCATATTCCCATTTAGCTAATGGCGGTAAGGACATTAATATTGATTCAGTTCTGCCATTTGTTTGTAGTCCAAAAATAGTCCCTCTATCCCAAACTAAATTGAATTCGACATATCTACCTCTTCGATATAGCTGGAATTCTCTTTCTTTCGATGAATATGTTTGAGAAGCTCTTTTTTCAATAATGGGCAAATATGAAGGGAGGAATGCCTGCCCACAGTTTTCCGCTAAAGAAAATAAATTATCCCAATTTAAATTAGATCTGCCAATATTTTGTGAAGCTTTTGATGCTTCTCCATTTTGATTATTTCCTCTATAAATATTGCCCGAACCATCTTGATAATCATAAAAAATACCTCCTATGCCTCTAGATTCATTTCTATGCTTCAAGAAGAAATATTCATCACACCATGGTTTGAAAACTTTATGCAAATCTTGATCAACTTTCTCACAAGCTTTTTTATGCTCATTATGAAAATTCCTTACATCAGAAAGATAAGGATAAAAAGGGGTTAAGTCTGCACCTCCCCCAAACCACCAAACAGGACCAGCTTCGAAATATCGATAATTCAGATGAACTGTAGGAATATAGGGGTTCTTAGGATGCAAAACCATAGAAGTTCCCGTAGCAAACCATTCATGACCTTTTGCTTCAGGCCTTTGAGAGATTATAGATTGAGGTAATTCTTTTCCCTGTACTTCTGAGAAATTTACGCCTGCTTGCTCAAAAATAGAACCATTTTTCAATACTCTTGATCTTCCCCCGCCACCTTCGTCTCTTTGCCAGGATTCCTCTGTAAATTTACCTTTGCTATCTACATTTTCAAGTCCTGAACAAATTTTGTCTTGTAGAGTTAATAAGAGATTTTTAGTTTTTTCTCTCGAGTTTTTAGGAGGTTCTTTCAACATGTATTTAGAAAATCTTGAAGAAAAAAATTTTTTTGTTAATTATAAGTTTCTCTTTATAATTTCTCTTAGGGGGTCCTTATTGCCTATTATTTGATAGTTCGACATAGTTCTTAATCTTTTAAACTGTCGACTACCTTGTCAAAATATTTAAAAATTTAATGACCACAATAGATGATGCGAATTTTGCTTTACAAAAAGTTCTAGATGCTGGATCACAGAAAAATGTAATTGAATTAGCTTGGATTCAAAATGTAAGAGTAACTATACCGAGAGTAATAGTAACATTATCATTACCATCGTTTGCAAATTCTCAGAGAGATAGAATTGTACAAGAGGTTAGAGGCGTACTACTGAATTTTGAAGATATTGATGATGTTCAAATAGAGATAGATAATAATCCATCTAAAACAGAATCTCAGAATCAAAGTAATCCTCCTGAGTTGCAGAAGATTGATGGGATTAGACACATAATAGCTGTTAGCAGTGGTAAAGGTGGAGTTGGAAAAAGTACCATTGCAGTGAATCTCGCTTGTTCGCTAGCTAAATTAGGCTTAAAAACTGGTTTGCTGGATGCGGATATATATGGACCTAATACTCCCTCAATGATGGGAGTTGCCGAGCAGAATCCAAAGGTTACAGAAGGTAGTGGAAGTGATCAAAGGTTAATACCAATAAATAAATATGGAATTTCATTGGTATCAATGGGTTTTCTCATAGAAGAAGGTCAGCCAGTTATTTGGAGAGGACCAATGCTTAATAGTATTATCAGACAATTTTTATATCAAGTTGAATGGAATAATCTTGATTTTTTGGTTATTGATTTACCTCCAGGAACAGGAGACGCTCAAATATCCCTTTCTCAATCTGTGCCTATTTCTGGCGCAATAGTTGTTACTACTCCTCAACTAGTATCTTTGCAAGATGCAAGGAGGGGATTAGCAATGTTTAAACAACTCGGAGTACCTTTACTTGGAATTGTAGAAAATATGTCAGTATTTATTCCACCAGATATGCCAGCTAAAAAATATGAAATTTTTGGTAAAGGTGGTGGACAAACATTAGCTAAAGAAAATGACTTACCATTATTAGCTCAAATTCCTATTGAAATCCCTCTCGTTGATGATAGTAATAAAGGGATACCAATTTCAATAAGCCAGCCCAATAAAGAAAGTTCTGTCGTATTTGGTAATTTAGCTCAATTAATTAAGAATCAATTTGTTAATACTTAATTGATGTTTAAGAGAATTTCAGTATTAAATAACAGAGGATTTTTACAAAAAAAAGATAACTTTAGTAGAGGTTTTTTATTTTCTCCGCTACTTATAATTCCTTTGTTTTTAGTTATTATTTCGGGTTTATTGATAAAAAGTATTCAGGGTGAATTTTTAGTATCAAATTATTTAGGTCATATCTTAACTGGTTTTTTTGGTTATTTCTTTGCATTTTTTATTTCTTATATACCGTTAGAGAGACTTAGAAAGTATGTGGTTCTATTTTATTTGTGTACTTTAGTATCCTTATTACTAATTTATTTTTTTGGGATTTCAGTTTCTGGAGCTCAAAGATGGCTAAATTTGGGCATCTTTTCTTTTCAGCCTTCAGAGGTAGCTAAACTTAGTACTGTATTAGCTCTTGCTTTAGTACTAGAAAAAAAAATAATTTTAACAATAAGAGATTTAGTATTGCCTTTATTAGTATTGGTTATTCCTTGGTTATTAATTTTCTTTCAACCGGACTTAGGCACCTCTTTAGTTTTAATTGTTTTGACAGGTGTGATGCTCTATTGGTCGCGAATGCCCATAGAGTGGATTTTGATATTAGTATTTTGTATTATCACATCTATATTATATCTAACTTTACCAACTATTCTTATTTTCTGGATTCCACTTATAGGATATCTTGCTTATAGATCTTCAAAAAAGAAAATTATTTTTTCTGCTCTCGCTATTTCGTTTCATTTATTAGTGGCAAAATTTACACCAATTTTGTGGCAATATGGCTTAAAAGAATATCAAAAAGATAGATTAGTTTTATTTTTAGATCCAAATAGAGATCCATTAGGTGGCGGATATCATTTAATACAGAGTCAAATTGCAATTGGTTCTGGAGGATTATTTGGGACTGGTTTGCTACAAGGTAAGCTGACTAATTTGCAATTTATACCTGAACAACATACTGATTTTATATTCAGTGCTCTAGGGGAAGAATTAGGATTCGTGGGGTGCGCTTTAGTTTTATTTTTGTTCTTTTTTTTGATTAAAAAACTTATTAATACTGCAACAATTGCTAGGACTAACTTTGAATCTCTAATTGTTGTTGGAATAGCCTCAACTTTTTTATTTCAAATAATTATTAACTTATTTATGACTATTGGATTAGGACCAGTTACAGGGATTCCCCTTCCTTTTATGAGCTATGGTCGAACGTCATTGATAACTAATTTTATATCTATTGGATTTGTTTTATCTATATTGAAACGTTCTAGATCACTTAGAAGTTGATGAAATCACAAATAACTATAAAAAAAATTCAAGAGCTTTTGATTAAAGGAGTTCAAACCATATACGTAGATGATGATACATCCAGAAGAATGTGGTGGGCTTCTTTAGAAGTTATTCAAAAAGATTTCCTTTCTCAGAATTATAAAAAGGGGGGGATATGGGTTGCCTCGCCTTTGCCAGCTTTTAATGATAAAAAATTTTTAAATCAACTTCATGGATGGCTTTGGTCACCTGAGGGTTTTCCATACTTTCAAAATGAGAATGCAGGTTTTTTGCCAGTCAATAATGCAGAAAAGATAAAAAAAGATTTTGATTTAGTTAGTAATTATAAAGTCTTGAATCTTTCTCAGAAAGATGGCTATGAACCTTTTTTGATGATAATCACTCCAAATTTTCAATGCGTATTATCAATTGTAGGAGAAAAAGATAAGAAAATTCTATTAATGAAGTGTGATGAAGAAAGCCTTAAACTTTCAATTGAATTAATGCATGCAAAATTAAATCAAGAAAATTATGAGGAAGGAGTAAAATTTCGCAATGCAATCAATAATTTAGGTAACCTTAATATTAATAATCAATTTGAAAAATTATTTTGGCCAATATTATCGGCAAAATTAGCAAACATTACGCCAAATCATAATATACAGAATTCTGTGAAAAATGATGAAAAAAATGTGCAAATAACTGAAGCAAAATTACTACGTGCAATTTCTCATGAAGTAAGAACTCCTTTGGCAACTATAAGAACCTTAATAAGTTCTACTTTAAAAAAATATAAAATGGACGAATCAATGAGAAATCGTTTAATTCAAATAGATAATGAATGTAATGAACAAATTGATAGGTTTGGTTTAATTTTTAATGCAGCAGAATTAGTTGGTAATGAAGTGTCATCATTGAATAACTTGGCGAAAATTAATTTAGCCGAAATTTTCAAAAAGCTTGCTCCTTTATGGAATAAACAATTAAACCGACGAGGTATTTCTTTGAAGATTGATATCCCCAAACAACTTCCACAAATTTTGAGTGATTCTGAAAAATTAGAATTAATGTTAAGAGGATTAATTGATAAAAATACTAGAGGATTAAAAGAAGGTAGTACATTAATTTTAGAATTAAGACCAGCTGGTCAAAAACTCAAACTTCAACTCAAAGTACAAAAATTAGATAACAATCAAAAAGAAATTCTAAAAAAAGATAATGGTTCTGATATTGGTCCTGTTTTAAATTGGAACCCTCAAACTGGAAGTTTACAACTTAGTCAAAATGCAACTCAAAAGTTGTTAGCTAGTTTAGGAGGGCACGTTACACAAAGACGTGATACAGGTTTGACAGTATTTTTTCCGATTTCAGATTCAAAATAAAATGACAAATAAGTTTTCCATATATTAAATAATGTAGAAAATTTCCTATTAATTTTGAATTTTGCAAAATATGAATGCTAATTTCTTATAAGAAATAACTCAAAATCAAGGATGACTGAAACTTTAGTTGGTCAATTTCCAAAGCATATAGGAAGTACTGGGGGTTTATTAAACTCAGCAGAAACCGAAGAAAAATATGCAATTGTATGGAAAAGTTCAAAAGAACAAGCATTTGAATTGCCTACCGGCGGAGCGGCCATAATGCATGAAGGTGATAATTTAATGTACTTTGCAAGAAAAGAACAATGCCTTGCATTAGGGACACAATTAAGAGCTTTCAAACCAAGAATTGAAGATTTTAAAATCTATCGAATTTTCCCAGGTGGCGATATTGAATTTTTACACCCAAAGGATGGTGTTTTCTCTGAAAAAGTGAATGAAGGCAGAGAGAAAGTAGGTCATAATCCTAGAAGAATAGGTGAGAATCCTAATCCAGCTGGTTTGAAATTTACAACTAAGAATACTTTTGATTAACTTCCTTAAAGTTGATATAAAAGAAGAAAATAATTATAATTTGGGCTGACATTACTAATATGATCAGCTCACAGAAAAATAGTTTTTTAAAGGCTTACAAAGAAGGTAAAAATTTTATACCTATTTTTGAAACTTGGCCAGCGGATTTAGAGACTCCATTATCAACTTGGTTAAAATTATCTTCAAAAGATTCCCATGGTGTTTTTCTTGAATCTGTTGAAGGTGGGGAGAATTTGGGTAGGTGGAGTATTGTTGCTACTAATCCTCTTTGGGAAGCCGTTTGTTTCGGGGAAGAAATAGTTAAAACTTGGAATAATGGTAAAACTGAAACACATAAAGGTGATCCTTTTGATGTTTTAAAAAGTTGGACAAAGGAATATAAGTCAACCATGCTTGAAGAATTGCCATCAATTGGACAGTTATATGGCTCTTGGGGTTATGAATTAATAAATCGAATAGAGCCAAGCGTTCCAATAAATGAAATACCAGAAAACAATATCCCGCATGGTTCCTGGATGTTTTTTGATCAATTAGTTGTTTTTGATCAAATAAAAAGATGTATTACTGCAGTGGTTTATGCAGATACAACTTCTTTTAAAGATTCTTCGATCGAAGAGTTGTATCTAAACTCAATTTCTAGGATTCAGGAAACTAGAAATTTAATGAGAATTCCTCTAAAAGAAAATGAGTTTTTAGATTGGAATGAGAATGAGAATTTGAATTTAGATCTAGAAAGTAATTGGAAGAAAAAAGATTTTGAGGATGCAGTTATCTCAGCAAAAGAATACATAAGAAAGGGAGATATTTTCCAAATAGTTATAAGTCAGAGATTTCAAACTCAAGTAAATAATGATCCCTTTAGTTTATATAGAAGTTTGAGGATGGTTAATCCATCTCCATACATGTCATTTTTTGATTTTGGATCATGGTATCTAATAGGTTCTAGTCCTGAAGTAATGGTCAAAGCTAAAATAAATAAAAATAACGAGATTGTCGCAAGCTTAAGACCAATAGCTGGCACAAGACCTAGAGGTATTGATAATCAACAAGACTTAAAACTAGAAAAGGATTTATTAAAAGATCCAAAAGAGATAGCTGAGCATGTAATGCTAATTGATCTTGGGAGAAATGATCTTGGAAGAGTTTGTGAAATTGGTACTGTGAAGGTCAAGGATTTAATGGTTATTGAGAAATATTCACATGTTATGCATATAGTTAGTGAAGTTGAGGGCATATTAAAAAACAATGCTGATGTGTGGGATTTGCTAAAAGCATCTTTTCCAGCTGGGACAGTAACTGGTGCGCCAAAAATAAGAGCTATGCAATTGATTAAGCACTTTGAAAAAGATGCTAGAGGACCTTATGCTGGTGTTTACGGATCTATTGATATCAATGGTGCATTAAATACTGCCATTACAATAAGGACTATGATAGTTAGACCTTCAAGAGATGGGAAATATGATGTGTCAGTGCAAGCAGGAGCAGGAATAGTCGCTGATTCTTTTCCTGAAAATGAATATCAAGAGACAATTAATAAAGCGAAGGGGATACTAAAAGCATTAGCGTGTTTGAATAAATAAATGAGTAAAGATAATCTTTATAAAGGTTTTGAGGTGGAACTTTTTACAGGTTCTCTAGATTCTCATATTGGTGTTTCAGCTGATATTGAGAAAAAATTTTCTAATTTTGTAAAAGAGCCAGATAACAGAAATGTTGAATACATAACAACACCTGAAAAAGACTACAAGTTTTTATTCGAGAAATTAATAACTCCAAGAAAAAAGTTAAGGAAGTGGCTCAATACTAAAAATTTAACAATCATTCCTTCATCCACTCTTTGTTTTAAACACGATATTACTTTTCAAAGATCTGATATTGACAACGTCTATCACCAATTTATTCAAGATAATTATGGAATATCTATTGCAACTTCAAGTGTCCATATAAACATAGGAATAGATGATTTAGATAAACTTTTTACAGCTATAAGACTTATAAGATCTGAGGCTGCTCTGTATCTATCATTAAGTGCTAGTTCACCTTTTTTAAATAATAAAATTACGAATAATCACTCTCAGAGATGGATCCAGTTTCCTAAAACACCTAGTAGGGTCCCTTTTTTTGTAAATCATAAATCTTATATCGACTGGATAGAGGAAAATATATCTAATAAAAAAATGCAAAATATTAGGCATTTTTGGTCGTCAATCCGACCAAATGGTCCCCAAAGACCTTTAATTCTTGATCGCTTGGAATTAAGAATTTGTGATTTTGTTCAAGATATTAATCTACTTTTAGGGATAACGGCCATGATAGAACTAAGGATTTTAAATCTTTTTGAAAATATAAGTACCTTAGATCCTATGAATGCTAGTATTTTTTCTATGGATGAGTTGTCAGAAATATGTGATCAAAATGAAATTAATGCTGCTAAAGATAGTCTGAATTCAGAGTTAATTCACTGGCAAGATGGCAAAAAAGTTATTTGTAGAGACTGGATTCAAAACTTATTATCAGATTTGTCATCCACAGCAGAAAATTTTGGTATGAAATATCTTTTAGATCCTATCTATAAAGTGCTTGAAGAAGGCAATCAATCTATGAAATGGATAAATCAATATGAAAAAGGTCTTTCTATTGAACAGATAATGAAAATTTCTATCGAAGATATGATTAGGAGTGAGGCCAAGAATGTTTGATTATTTAAATAAACTTTGATCTGAATATTTTTACTTGTGACATAATGATTATATGGAATCTATTCGACAGATAAAAAATAATAATGTGGATTTGATAAGTAACAAAGATCCACTTGATAAAAATCGTCTTCTCATTGAAGATCTCTGGGAATCTGTGCTTAGAGAAGAATGCCCAGATGATCAAGCAGAGAGATTGATACAACTTAAAGAATTAAGTTATTCAAAAAAAATTGATGGTGATAGTTCAAAAACTTTTAAAAATGAAATAGTTGATATTGTAAATTCTATGGATTTAGCAGAATCCATAGCAGCAGCAAGAGCGTTTTCATTGTATTTTCAACTCGTGAATATTTTGGAACAAAGAGTTGAGGAAGATAGATATATTCAAAGCTTTACCAATAAGGATGTGCAAAAATCGCCCGACAATCTTGATCCTTTTGCGCCAGCATTGGCTAGGCAAAATGCTCCAGTAACTTTTAGGGAATTATTTTACAGGCTTAGGAAATTAAATGTACCACCAGGAAAATTAGAGGAGTTATTGCAGGAAATGGATATTCGTTTAGTTTTTACTGCACATCCGACCGAGATCGTAAGACATACGATTAGACATAAGCAAACAAGAGTAGCAAATTTGTTAAAAAAAATACAGATTGAGCAATTTCTAACAAAAGAAGAAAAAAATTCTCTAAAAAACCAATTAAAAGAGGAAGTAAGACTTTGGTGGAGAACAGATGAATTGCATCAATTTAAACCTTCAGTTTTAGACGAGGTTGATTATGCTTTACATTATTTTCAGCAAGTTTTATTTAATGCGATGCCTCAATTGCGGGGTAGAATCGCTGAAGCACTCACCGAAAATTATCCAGATGTTCAGATGCCATCTGAATCTTTTTGTAACTTCGGTTCTTGGGTAGGCTCTGATAGGGACGGTAATCCATCGGTCACTCCTGAGATAACATGGAGAACTGCGTGCTACCAAAGGCAGTTGATGTTGGAAAGATATATTATTGCGACGTCAAATCTTAGAGATCAATTAAGTGTCTCGATGCAATGGAGTCAAGTCAGTTCATCTCTGTTAGAGTCACTCGAAACTGATAGGGTTAAGTTTCCGGAAATATATGAAGCTAGAGCCACAAGATATAGATCAGAACCCTACAGATTGAAATTAAGCTATATTTTAGAAAAATTAAGATTAACACAAGAAAGAAATAATTTACTAGCTGATAGTGGGTGGAAATTTACTTTAGAGGGAGAAATAGATAATAAAAATCTAGATAAAGTTGAAAACTTATATTACAAGTCAGTAAACGAATTTACTTATGATCTCGAACTAATTAAAAATAGCTTGATTGGAACAGATTTAACTTGTGAATCTGTAAACAACTTACTTACCCAAGTTCATATTTTTGGATTTTCTTTAGCAAGTTTAGATATTCGTCAAGAGAGTACAAGGCATAGTGAAGCTATACAAGAGCTTACAAATCATCTTGATTTATCTGTTCAATATGACCAAATGTCTGAGGAAGAGAAAATTAAATGGCTCATAGACGAATTAAATACGAAAAGGCCTTTAATTCCATCTGACGTTAACTGGACAAAAACTACAGAAGAAACCTTTTCAGTTTTTAAAATGGTCAAGAGACTACAGCAAGAATTCGGAAGTCGCATTTGCCATTCTTATGTAATTTCAATGAGTCATAGTGCATCTGATTTGCTTGAAGTTCTCTTACTGGCCAAAGAAATGGGACTCCTTGATCAAAATTCACAAAAGTCAAAATTATTAGTTGTTCCTCTTTTTGAAACTGTGGAAGACCTTAAAAGAGCACCTGAGGTAATGGAAAAGTTGTTTAAATTAGATTTCTATAGATCGTTATTGCCAAAAGTAGGAGAATCTTTTAAACCTCTCCAAGAATTAATGCTTGGATATTCTGATAGCAATAAAGATTCGGGGTTTGTTTCTAGTAACTGGGAAATTCATAGAGCCCAAATAGCTCTTCAAAATCTCTCAAGTAGAAATAACATATTGCTAAGACTTTTTCATGGAAGAGGTGGTTCTGTAGGAAGAGGAGGGGGACCAGCCTATCAGGCAATATTGGCTCAACCAAGCGGTACTTTAAAAGGGCGAATAAAAATAACAGAACAAGGTGAAGTTTTAGCTTCTAAATATAGTCTTCCCGAACTAGCTTTGTACAATCTTGAGACTGTTACTACAGCGGTAATTCAAAATAGTTTGGTCAATAATAGACTTGACGCTACCCCAGAATGGAATCAATTAATGTCTAGGTTGGCAGAAACATCAAGGTCTCATTACAGAAAATTAGTGCATGAGAATCCTGATTTGTTAAATTTCTTTCAAGAGGTAACTCCAATAGAAGAAATAAGTAAATTACAGATATCTAGTAGGCCTGCTAGAAGAAAAAAAGGTGCAAAAGATTTGTCAAGTTTAAGAGCTATTCCATGGGTGTTTGGTTGGACACAAAGTAGATTTCTTTTGCCAAGTTGGTTTGGAGTTGGCACTGCATTGTCATCTGAATTAAATTCTGATCCTCAACAAATTGAATTATTAAGAGTTCTGCATCAAAGATGGCCATTTTTTAGGATGCTTATATCTAAGGTAGAAATGACATTATCTAAGGTGGATTTGGAAGTTGCTAGATATTATGTTGATACTCTTGGTAGTAAAGAAAATAAACATTCTTTTGATGATATTTTTGAAGTAATTTCTAAAGAATATAATCTCACAAAATCTTTAATACTTGAAATTACTGGTAAAAATAAGCTCTTAGAATCTGATAGAGACTTGAAATCATCAGTAAGCTTGAGAAATAAGACAATTATTCCATTAGGGTTTTTGCAAGTTTCACTTCTAAGAAGATTAAGAGACCAGACAAGACAACCCCCAATAAGCGAATTTGTTATGGATAAAGATGAATCTAGAAGAGCTTACAGCAGAAGTGAACTATTGAGGGGGGCACTTTTAACTATTAATGGGATAGCAGCTGGCATGAGAAATACAGGTTGATAATTGCAATATTTTTCTAAAAAAAAACTTGTTCTTCCAGAAGGTTATTTTGTTAACTCTTCTCAAATCCCACTAGCTAAAGAAGTTAACAAACTTTTAGCGAATTGTGGTTGTGAGACATTTCCAATAAAACCCCTTTCTGAGGCAATTAAGAAAAGTAATTTCTTTTTTACCATACAAAATGAATTGAAAAATAAATTATATGGCTTTGTAAGGATTACCTCCGACAAGGGATTGAATGCTAACTTGTGGAATTTAAGTGCATTGCCAGGCAATAATCAGCAACTTTATTATTCAATATTGCTTCAAGTAACTCTTGAGAAAATAAATAGAGAATTGCCTGGATGCAGTATATCTGTACAGGCTCCTGTATCCTCTTTTTTAAGTTTAGAGGAAAATGGATTCATACTAGATCCAAACGGAATAAGAGTAATGGGATATAAACTTTAAAAATCACTTTACGAGCATGGAGGGATTCGAACCCCCGACTCTCAGAACCGGAATCTGATGCTCTTTCCAACTGAGCTACATGCCCTTTAATTTTTCAATTTCTTTAAAGAAAATCTAAATATTTTAAATTTAGCTAATTTAATTAGTGAATGCACAAAAAAAATTTTTTTAAATAAATTAAAAATTAAAAATTTTCGGAACCATAAAAGTTTTGAAATTGATCTAAAAGAGCAAAGAGCAATTGTTCTTGGTTGCAATGGTATTGGCAAGTCAAATTTACTTGAATCGGTTGAATTTTTAAGTCAATTAAAATCTAATAGAGCACTAAGCGATAAAGACTTAATAGAGAACAATAGTGATATGGCTGTAGTTATAGGACAGATAAATTTTAAAGACGATTTAAAGTTAAATTTATTCCGAAAAGGGCCCAAAAGGATTTATGTTAATGAATCAATCTTAAAAAAACAGAGTGAAATAAAGAATTATATTCGGAGTGTATGTTTCTGTTCTAATGATATAAATATTGTTAGAAGTGAACCCAGTTATCGAAGAACATGGATTGATAAAGTCGTATCTCAGCTTGAACCAGTATATTTAGATCTGATAAGTAGATTTAATAGGCTTTTAAAACAAAGAAGTCATTTTTGGCGTTCGGAAAGTTTCTTAAAAACCAAATCCACAGATATTGTTGAAAGCTTTGATATTCAAATGTCAATAATAAGTACAAGAATTTTTAGGCGCAGAAGAAGAGCTTTATTAAAAATAAAACCATATGTTGAATATTGGCATAATCATTTGAGTAAATCTCAAGAGCAAATAGATATAAATTATCTTTCGGGGATACAAAATATAAGTCCAGAAGAAGAAGAAGAAGAAGTTATTAGCAAAAAAATAGCAGAACAACTCTTAAATCAGCGTTCAATAGAAGCATTGACTGGTAAATGTAATTTTGGCCCTCATCGTGATGATGTTGAGTTTCTAATCAATAATGTTTCAGTTAGAAAATATGGTTCCTCAGGACAGCAAAGGACTTTTATCTTGGCTTTAAAGATGGCTGAACTCGATTTATTAACTAAAACATTAAATATTCCTCCAATACTTATATTGGATGATGTCTTGGCGGAATTAGATTTAACCAGGCAAAATTTGTTATTAAATTCTGTTGGTAAAGATAGTCAATGTTTTATAAGTGCGACACATTTAGATAAATTTAATCAGTCTTTCTTAGGCTCGTCACAAATGATTCACTTATAATTTTTATAATGCATGATTTTTAGCTAATCTTAATTTCATATAAATTTCTTAAATGGAAATCTACAAAAAAAATCAAATTTTAAGTTCGTTAAGAGATCAGCAAAAATTAAGTCATCAAAGTAAACATCTTTTGTTGGAACTTTATAGATGTAATCGCGAAAAATTAAATGACGAATCCTTTTTGCGCTGTATTTTAAATAGAGCTGCTAAATTGGCAAATGCAACAGTTTTGAATTTGATAAGTAATAAATTTGAGCCCCAGGGGGTTACGGCAATTGCATTACTGGCAGAATCTCATATTTCAATACATACTTGGCCTGAATCTAATTATTCGGCAGTCGATATTTTTACATGTGGTCAAAATATGATGCCTGAACTTGCTAGTCAATATTTAATTGAATCTTTGATGGCTAAAGAACATTCTTTGCGTGTTATTGAGCGAAATCCACCTTCAGCAGTCTCTAAACAGATCAGAACGATTGTTTGAAAATACTTACCTATTTAATTTTCCACTTACTAGTCCCTCAAGATCTAAACTTGTGCAATTAAATCCTAAATTAGAAAAATATTGAACTAACTCACTAAAATTATATTTGTTAAAAAAATGCTTTAATTCATCTTGGGGAATTTCTATTCTTGCAGTTGAGCCTTGGCATCTAACTCTAACCTCCGATAATCCATATTCTTTAAGATATTCTTCTGCTTTCTCAACCATTTTTAGCCTTTCACTAGTTATTTCATGGCCATAAGGAAATCTTGATGATAAGCAAGGTTGAGCAGGTTTATCCCACCAAGGAAAACCCAACGCTCTTGATATATCCCTTATGTCTTGTTTTGAGAATTTAAATTTTGCAAGGGGAGAGATTACTCCTGCTTGTTTTGAGGCGTGTATACCTGGTCTGTAATCTTTGAGATCATCCAGATTAACTCCATCTAAAACAATCTTGTAATTAAGTTTTGTAGAGAGGTAGGTTGTATGTTTGTGGAGCTCTTTTTTGCATGCAAAGCACCTATCCTTAGGATTTTCACTGTAACTTGATTGGTCTAATTCTGATGTTTTAATTTCTAAATGTTTTACTCCAATCCATTTTGCTTGACTTCTTGCTTCTTCACGAAGACTATTGGCTAATGCAGGAGAAATACCAGTTATAGCAATTGCTTTGCTACCTAATTGCTCGAATGCTAATGATGCTACTAATGTACTGTCAACTCCTCCGGAATAAGCAATACAAACACTATCAAGATTCTTAATGTATCTTCTAATTGTATAAAGCTTTTCACTTTGTTCATCAGAGAGAATTTCTAGTTGATTGAACATGCTAATTACTTTAAAATTCGAATTACCTATGAATAGGTTGAATTTATTATTAAAACTTTAATAATATTCTTAACTATATCTTAGATTAAATTAACTAATTTTGTTCAATTGACTAATACGAGTAGAAATAGAGGAATTGGAATTGTCACAGCAAGTGACAGTCAAGAGAGATCAAAAGGTCAATTACATATTTATGATGGAGAAGGTAAGGGGAAAAGCCAGGCTGCATTGGGCGTAGTTCTTAGGACAATAGGATTAGGAATATGCGAAAAAAGACAGTCAAGAGTATTACTTCTAAGATTTTTAAAAGGCCCTGAGAGGCCATATGACGAGGATTCAGCTATAGAGGCTTTACAAAGAGGCTTTCCACATTTAATTGACCATGTAAGGACAGGAAGATCTGAATTCTTTACAGCTGATCAAGTTACAAAGTTTGATGTTGGTGAGGCCGAAAGAGGTTGGAATATTGCTAAAGGAGCAATTGCTAGTTCTCTTTATTCTGTAGTTGTACTGGATGAGTTAAATCCAGTCCTTGATTTAGGAATGCTTGATGTCAATGAAGTAGTTGATTCTCTTCAAAATCGTCCAGATGGATTAGAAATAATTATTACTGGAAGGGCAGCCCCGCCCTCTTTGGTAAGAATATCTCAACTCCATTCAGAAATGAGACCACGTTTGATAGGAGACTTATCAGAACTAACCAAACATAGTAGTCCTTGTGGTGGAATTGAGATTTATACAGGTGAAGGAAAGGGTAAATCCACAAGTGCACTCGGTAAGGCTCTTCAAGCTATTGGTAAAGGAATATCTCAAGATAAAAGTCATAGAGTTTTAATATTACAATGGTTAAAAGGTGGAAATGGATATACAGAAGATGCTGCCATAGAAGCTTTGAGAGAGAGTTACCCTCATTTAGTAGATCATTTGCGTTCAGGCAGAGATGCAATCGTATGGAGAGGTCAGCAACAACCAATTGATTATGTTGAGGCCGAAAGAGCATGGGAAATTGCTAAAGCTGCTATTTTGTCTGGCTTGTATAAAACAATCATTTTAGATGAATTGAATCCAACTGTTGATTTAGAGTTATTACCTCAGGAATCGATACATCAAACGCTCTTAAAAAAACCAGCAGATACAGAAGTTGTAATTACCGGGAGGTGTAAAAATGAACCTTCATACTTTGAACTAGCTGATGTTTACTCTGAAATGGTTTGTCATAAGCATTATGCAAATGTTGGAGTAGATTTGAAAAGAGGTGTAGATTTCTAACTTATTGTTAAAAAATTAATTACTCAATATTTTTTTATCTTTTCAATGCCGCCTTCAATGGATCTTGACTGAATTTTGAATTTAGACAAGATTCTTGAAGCTTTTTCAGAACGTTTCCCCGATTTACATATTGTGAAAACCTCTTTATTTAAGCTTTCTTTTTGAATAAATTGTAAGTCAGATTCTTGTTTTAAATGACTTAAAGGAATTGAGATAGATCCCTCTATTGCAGATTTAGAAAATTCTTCATTTTCTCTAACATCAATTAAAAGAATTTTGTTAGGCTTTGCTTTGTATAAACTATTAAAGTCGTTAGCATTAATACTGTTCATTTTATCGTTTTTCTCATAATATTCATCACTATTATAAAAGCTTTCAAACTGAGACAGATTTTTTATTCGTTTATTTAACTGATCACTTTTTAGGTGTAATTTTTTCATACTCATATTCAATAGATCAAAAATTAAAATCTTCCCATCTAAAATTTCACCTTTTCTCAGAATGATTTTGATAATTTCATTAACCTGAAGAATTCCTATTAAACCTGTTGAAACTCCCACAACTCCGTATTCTGTACAACTAGGGGCAGCATTTTTTGAAGGTGATTCTGGAAGTAAGTCTCTTAAATTAGGACTATTTTTATGTAAATTAAAAACACTCACTTGCCCTTCAAAGCCTTGAACACTTCCAAAGACTAAGGGTTTATTTAATATCAGGCATGAATCATTTATTAAATATCTTGTGCCAAAGTTATCCGAGCAATCACAAATAACATCAAACTCCTCTATTAATTCAAGAGCATTTTTAGGATTAATTCTCTTTGAAAAGGTTAATATTTCACAATTTGGATTGAATTTTTTAATTCTTTCTCTAGCAGAATCAATTTTAAGATTACCAATAGTATTTGTTTCGTGAATTATTTGTCTCTGGAGATTAGACTTTTCAACTTGATCGTTATCAACTATTCCAATTCTCCCAATTCCTGCTGCAGCTAAATAAAGCAAAACGGAAGACCCAAGCCCACCTGCACCAATGCATAATACTGAGCTGTTTTTAAGACATAGTTGACCCTCATAACCTATCTCTTTGAGGGTTAAATGTTTTTGATATCTTTCTTCTTCATCAGAGTTTAAAAAATTAAATTTGATATCTTTGGACATTTCGATCCCTTAATGTTTGCGAGCTAAACTATGAAAACATAATAATTAAAATAAAAAATTTTAGCCTTTTATATTTTTCTCATTACTAGGATTTTTTAATGTTTTTGTTAGAACTACACAATAATGTGAAGTTTTTATAAATCAATTTTAAGTTTAAATATCTTCAGAAACCCTTTATACCAAAGCCTCTAAAAAAATACAAAATGTTTCGGTTCGGAATTTTGCACAACAAAAAGGTAGTCAATAGACGTTTTTTCCGATACTGTCTGGTTCATATATTAAGTTTACTGAATTCATGAGTGATAACACTCCAGAGTCAAACCAAGACTCCGGCTCCGATACAAGCTCAGAAACCAAAAGTTTTTCAGAGAAGTACTCTGATGTTATTGGAAAAGTCAACGAAACCCTTGGTAATGTTGATTGGACTCAAATGGGTAAGTACGGCAAGGCGGCAGGCATAATTGCTGTTGTCGTAATAGCTCAGATAATAATTAAAGTTGTCATTGACACGATAAACTTTTTCCCAATTCTCCCTGGTTTACTAGAATTACTAGGCGTAATTGTCGTCGGTCAATGGAGCTGGCAAAATCTTCGTACCAGTGAAAATCGTGAAGCTGTTTTAGATAAGGTACAAAATCTTAAGAAGACATATTTAGGGTAGTTAAAGATCACATATTGAGTATTGCTTTTACGTAATCTTTAACTTGATTTAAGTAACCTCCTCCAAACATATTGGCGTGATTCAATATGTGATAGAAATTATAAATAATAATTCTTTTTTCAAATCCTTTTTTTATTGGAAAAATTCTATGATATTCTTCATAAAATTCTTTTCTAAAACCTCCAAATAATTTTGTCATAGCTATATCTACTTCATTATCTGCCCACCAAGATGCGGGGTCAAAAATAACACCCTTTCCATTTTTGTCTATTCCTGCATTGCCCGACCATAAATCACCATGAACTAGAGCATTTATTGGTTTGTGATTCAGTAATTCTGTTTTGATTTTTTCTTTAACTTTATTGATAATTTCTTTATCTAAAGTAGTTGATTTGAGAATTAATAATTGAGGTATTATCCTTAAGTTTAAAAAACAATCTATCCAGTTATTTTCCATGCCTTTCTTCTGATCTGTTGTTCCAATAAAACCCTCAACTGGAAAGCCAAACATTTTGGGATTAGATTCAGCTGATTTTAAATGCAATTCACCTAGACCTTTTCCAAGTTTTTTTTGGTCAAAGTTATGCATATCTATCCATTCAATTAAAAGAATCTCTATATTTTTTATATTTTTATATGCAATAACTTCAGGAATAACAAGATTTTCGTGATTAATATATTTTCTCAAATTTTGGAGACAATATTTTTCAAATTCAAGAAATTTTTTGTTTCTAATGTTTCTTTTAAGGAATAACTTTTTGTTTGAGAATTCTATTTGCCAAGCACTATGAATATCACCCCCATGTACTTGCTTAATACTTTTTGGATAAGTTTCACCTAATTCTTCACAAATTTCGTTAATTTCAAGGGAGGATAATTTTTGCATTTTAATGAGAAATTCTGAAGTTATTGTTGTAGGCGCAGGTATAGCAGGACTAACTTCTGCAGCGATTTTATCAAAACAAGGCTTATCAGTGACTTTAATAGAATCTCATACTCAAGCCGGAGGGTGTGCAGGTACTTTTAAAAGAAAGAATTATATTTTTGATGTTGGCGCAACTCAAGTTGCGGGTTTAGAGAAGGGAGGAATACATTCTAGAATTTTTGATTTTTTAGATATTCCATCTCCAGAAGCTACAATTTTAGACCCTGCTTGCATTGTTGATTTAAAAGATGGTCATAATCCTATACCTATTTGGTATGAAAAAAGTAAATGGATTGCTGAACGAGAAATGCAGTTTCCTGGGAGTCAAAGATTTTGGAAACTTTGTACCTTAATACATGAAAGTAATTGGATATTTGCTAACAATAATCCTGTATTACCAATAAGTAATTTTTGGGATTTTTCTCAACTTATTAAAGCACTAGTACCTTCAAACCTAGTCACAAGTTTCTTACTTAAATCTACAATTTTTGATTTATTACGTATATGTGGATTATCTAAGAATGAGCGCTTGATTAAATTCTTAAATCTTCAACTAAAACTTTATTCTCAAGAGGACGTTTATAATACCGCAGCATTATACGGATCTACTGTTCTTCAGATGTGTCAACAGCCACACGGTCTGTGGCATCTTAAAAAATCTATGCAGTCTTTAAGTGAATCATTAGAAAATTCATTAATTAAAACTGGAGTTAATTTAATTTTTGGGCAAGAAGTTAAATCTATAACTTTTGACAAAGTAAATATGTGTTGGAAAGTATCTGCTAATTCCAAAAAAAAATCTTTTGTTTACCAAGCAAAAGATGTGATTTATACCGCGCCTCCACAATCTTTGCTTAAGCATTTGAAAGATCCTTTAGAAAGAAAAAAAAATTATAAAAATCGACTTAATAATTTGCCTGATCCAAGTGGAGCTGTAGTTTTTTATTCAGCATTAAAAAATGAACATATTAAAAAAACATTCTCTAATCATTATCAATTTGTTTCGAAAGAATTTTGTTCGTTATTTGTATCAATTAGTGATGATGGTGATGGAAGAGCACCAAAAGGTGAGGTTACTTTAATTGCTAGTATTTTTACCAAAACTAAAGATTGGTTTGATCTAGATAAACAAACTTACGTAAAGAAGAAAAATGATTTCATAAAAAAAATATCGCTTGAATTGGAAAGTCAATTTGATATTGATCCTGAAAATTGGCTACATAGGGAATTAGCAACTCCATTGGGTTTTGAAAGATGGACAAATAGACCGAATGGAATAGTAGGCGGCCTTGGTCAAAATCCGGATATTTTTGGTTTATTTGGATTATCAAGTAGGACACCTTTTGAAGGTTTATGGCTATGTGGAGATTCGATTTATCCAGGAGAGGGCACTGCAGGTGTTAGTCAGTCTGCATTAATGGTTTCAAGGCAAATTTTAGCTTCCAAAGGTATAGAGAATTTTAGTTTATAAAATTTTGTCTGATTTCTTTTGCTTTAGCGAGTTTGTTAGAAAGTAACTCCCAATCTTTTTCTTTAATAAGAGATTCCAGTATATTAAGCTTTTTTTTAAAATTATTTATGGAATTTAAAACATTAATCTGATTATTAATAGCTAAATCTAAGCCTAGTTGTTCATTGCCGCCCCCAACTCTCGAAGTATCAGCAAATCCTGTGGCAGCCAATTTTTGGGTGAGATCTAATAAAGATTGATTATTTTTTGTATGCGCAGTTTCAATGAGGGCAGAAGCTAAAAATATAGGCAAATGAGAAATTAGAGATACAGCTTCATCATGCTCTTTTGGCGAAGCTTGGCAAATTTCACAATCAATTGATTTAATAAGCTCGGAAACAGTTCTGACTGCATTTAGATCAGTATTTTGTGTTGGGGTAATAATCCATTTTGCTTTTTTAAAAAGACCTTCAAAACCTGAATCAACCCCTTTTTTTTCCGTTCCTGCCATTGGATGAGATCCAATAAATAGAGGATGTAAATTTTCCCATGTATTTACAATTGGTTCTTTAACAGAGCCTACATCAGTTAGTATTGTTTCCTTTGGTATTGATGATATTAATTGTTGAGACGGACTGATTAAATCTTTTATAGGCAATGCCAAAATTATTAGCTCACATTTTTTTAATAAGCTAAGGTCACAGCTAACAAAAGTTGCAAGTTTTTTATCTTTAGCTTTTTTTTCATTAAATTCATTATTTGCTATTCCATAAATTGTATGATTAAGACTTTGTAGTTTTAATCCTAAAGAACCGCCGATTAAACCTAATCCTACTATTCCAATTTTCATAGATTAATTAATTTAAGGCTCTCTTATATTGATACCAATTTTTTGTATATTAGGTTCATAAATTTTTTATGTATTTGAAATTAAATTAATTATAAATGCTTGAAATTTTAAGTCATCAATATTTGAAAAATTTTTTAAGAGATCAAAGTGTTAGTTGGGAACACATATATTCATTTGGGAGGATAATTTCTAAATGTATTGAAAATGATTCTACATATTTAATTAATTCAGAAATTTTCTCTAGCTATGAGTGGTTACCTCCAATTTTAATTTCTCTATTTTTAAAGGAAGAGGATTCAACTTTTATTTTATCTCAAGAAAAAATTAAATTTATAAGCCAATTTCAGATTGATTCATTAAAAAGTCTAGGTTTTGATTTCATTTTTAAAAATGATCAAATTATTTTTGCTAATCATAATGTTCGCTTGATAACATTCCAAGATTTACTTAATGATCCCAATTCCCGTAATCTAAGAAATCATAGAATTGTTTATTCTGGAATTGAGGATATAAAACAGGATTTAAAAAATCATTTCAGAATTTCTTTACTCAAAAAGGATTGGACAAAAAATCTTAAAGAATTTGATTTAATAAATCAAAAATTTATAAAAGTATATGATTCGTTGAAGAAAAAGTTCTTCATGAGAAAGGTCTTAGGAAATAGTTATATTAATTTAGATGAAAAAGAAATTAGTTTCTTATCAAACTTTTTTCATGATAATTCTTTTTTTTCTGATAAATTTTTAAGCGTTAATAAAGCATTATCTCAAGGTTGGGCATGCTGGGTAGAATTAAACGATGCAAATTTAGATTGGAATTTGTTTTTGCAGCCAATAGATGAACTTTCTCAAATTAAGGAATTTTTTTCAAATAATAAATTTGTTTTTTTATCAGCATTTAGAAAAGATAATTTTTTCCAAATGTATTTTAAAAAGCACAGTTTAGAAATTGACTTAGTTATTAATTTTAAAAGTAATTTTGAAGAGAAAAAGATTTCATTATATATACCCTCTAAACAGTTGCTTCCTAATAATCCTCTTTTTATCAATTCAATCTTGGATAAATGCAAAAAGTTAATACTTTTTAGAAAGGGTTTAACTTTATTGTTGTCTGATGATATTGATTTAAAAACTAAACTTGCTACAGAATTAGCTTCTAAGTACGGGAAGAGGGTATTGCTAGAGACAATTCCCTCTGGTAAAAATGAAATCATTTGCTCTAGTTTTGACTGGTGGATTATGAATTCTTATTTAATTCAAATTCCACAACAAATTATCATTCCTTTGCTTCCGATTCCGAATATGTCAGAACCTATTAATGCAATTACAGTCTCTCATCAAAATAAGCTTTCTCAAGATTGGTTTAGAGAAATCTTTCTTCCTCAAGCTAGAATAAAACTTGAAAGATCTATTTCTCCTCTAAGAAGAAATTCAGGAAAGTTAATAATCTTAGATGGAAGAGCAAATAAAAGAAACTGGGGAAGATTACTTTTGCGAAACATTCAACCCTCAACACGAATTAACTATATGCTACCTTTTGATTAAGTTATGATTTTGTAAATAACTAAAGAAATATGGGAGAAGCAAAAAGACGTAAAACACTTGGTTTACCTCCAAAAAAAAATAATACTAAAACTAATATTGATCAGTCTCCAAGATTATTTGAATGGCTACCATTTACAATCAATCAAAGAGATAACCTAATTAAATTAAGTATAAAGGCCAGTTGGTTTGGAATCGGAGGGTTAGTAATCTTATGGATTGTAGTAAGATTTATAGGCCCTGCTGCTGGGTGGTGGACTTTAGCTGATTCTTTATAAATCTAAGCTACTGTTTTTATATCATTAACAGCGATTGTATTAGCAGGATTGCTATTTAATGCTTTCATTGAATTAGAACTGACTTCAGTCCCTTCTGTTAATTTCTCTTTAACCATAGATTCTACTTTATTCTTGATCTCTAAGTTTTGATCAAGCCAAATAATTGTATTATCTCTTCCTTGTCCAATATTCTCTCCTTCATAACTATACCAAGCACCTCTCCTTATTATGATATTAGTCTCTTCTGCTAAATCTAATAAACATCCTGTTGTACTAATACCTTTTCCGAAGAGAATATCAAACTCTGCAATTCTAAATGGTGGTGCAACTTTGTTTTTTGCTACTTTCACTTTTGCTCTTATACCGTATTCTTCAGTACCTTTTTTAAGAGTTTGAATTCTTCTGATATCAAGTCTTACTGAGGCGTAAAATTTTAATGCATTACCTCCTGTGGTTGTTTCTGGATTACCGTATGTAACTCCAATTTTTAGGCGTAATTGATTCAGGAATATTACCGTACATCCAGATTTACCAATATTACCTGTTATTTTCCTCATTGCTTGGCTCATTAGCCTTGCTTGGCTTCCAATTACGTGATCTCCCATCTCTCCTTCTATCTCAGCTCTTGGGGTTAGTGCTGCGACCGAGTCAACTACTACAAGATCTACTGCACTTGATCTTATAAGTTGGTCAACTATTTCTAGAGCCATTTCACCTGTATCTGGTTGTGAAACTAACAAATTTTCAACATCAACTCCTAAAGAGGCTGCATAAACGGGATCGAGTGCATGCTCAGCATCTACAAATGCTGCTACTCCTCCATTCTTTTGGACTTCCGCAATCGCGTGCAGTGTTAATGTAGTTTTTCCTGAACTTTCTGGACCGTAAACTTCTACTACTCTTCCTTTTGGATATCCTCCTCCTAATGCTAAATCTAAGGTGAGTGCTCCAGTAGATATTGTTTCTACTTTCATTCTTGAGGCGTCACCAAGTCTCATTATTGATCCTCGTCCAAAATTTCTTTCTATTTGACCTAAGACAAGACTTAATGCCTTGTCTTTTTCTTTTGATTCAGTTTTTTTCTTTTCTTCAAGGCTCATTGTTTGATTTATCGGTTAAAGTTCTTGTAATTATTCTAAATTTGGAATTTTTTATTTAAACCAAACTTTATAAATACAAACTATAGTACATCTGTACTCTAGCTGATTATCTCTAAATTGCAACTAATTCCTCAAGGTTGCTTAATTTTAGTAATTTGATTTCATTACTTAAAGTATACTTATCTGATTCTTTCAAATATCCCCAATCAGCTAGGAAGCATGGAATGTGAGAAGTTCCTGAATTTTGTTTAATATCTATTAGAGTTTTTTTTCTATCTTCTATAAAGCCTAAAATTTCATAAGTTTGTGTAAGCTTTTCAGCTATTTTGACTTTTGTTCCTGATTCGTAACCAAAAATAAATTCTGGAAAAATATTAAATTGTTTAAGAATTTCTTCTACAAATATTTTACCTTTAGTTGTTATAATTCCCGTTTTTATTTCTCTTTTCTTTAATTCTTTCATAAAATTTATAATTTCAAAAAAAGGATTATGTAAATTTACCCACGATTTAAAATCCTTATCAATTTGGTACTTGCGCGACTGATCTAACATTTTTTGTAAATCTTCGGCAATCCAGGAATTTTCATTTAATATCCTCTGGCAATTTTGATGATAATTATTAATGAAATCATCTTTATTATCATTTTTTAATGGATTTTCTGTTTTTATAATTTCATGAACAATTAGAATCATTTCCCAACCATATTTCACCCAAGGCCTAATTTCTTTGAAAGAATTTGGTACTCTTTTATAAAGTTTTTGATCAACAGAGATGTAGGGTGAATTTAAATATTTTTCACAGGTCAGCAAGGAACTATGCCAATATTCTTTCATTCCATCGACTATTACTCCATCGAAATCAAATAAAAATATTTTTTGAGAAGACACCTATTAAATATTAGAACTGGGCCGCTAGGATTCGAACCTAGGAATGTCGAGACCAAAACCCGATGCCTTACCACTTGGCGACGGCCCATTGATTTTTTATTTTAATACATGAAAAGATTTTTTTCTATCCAAAAAATACAAAGTTTTTATAAACATAGCGCTAGTTTTGAAAAATAAAAATATTATTTCAGTGAGCTCGATTTCCATGGCTCTAGAAATTTCTTAGCTTTTTTGATCGCTAAAGCCATTCTTTCAGGATAATCATAGAGTTTTTTGTTATTTTTGTGAGCAAATTCAATATGGGGCTGCATAATTTTTCTTGCAGCACTGCCAAATGCTATTCCGTCTGGGAGATTGTTTGAATTCAAAAATTCATGAGTTTTTTCATTTGTTCCTCCTGCCAATTGAATTAATCCAGGTGGAAGATCTGAACCGATTTTTTCAAACAACTCAACAGCATCTCTACTTGTTGAAGGAGCAAGATCTCCAGACATTGGTCTTCCATCTAGCTGCCAAATAAGGGGAATATTTAGCTCATTCAGAATTTCATATCTTTCCCAAAGAGCTTTCAAAAGATCTTCAGGCTCATGTGATTTTTTGAAAGATTGATTTAATCCGCAACTGATAGATATTTTGTCTAATTTCATTCCAGAACTTTGAAGGATACTCACAACTTTTGCAAAAGAATCTAGGCGATTGATTTCTGTATGAATTTCTACTGCATTAGGCTTTATTTTCTGAAGTGTTGATCCTAAATCATCTTTTGACAAATTATATTCATATTCACTAATTAGATTTAGGGGACAGCTATTAAAACATCTTCCACATCCATAACATTTACTCTTTTTGATCCCAGAAATATCAATTGCAAAGGTGGGGCATACTTTTTCGCACGGTCTTGGACAATTAGGGGGACATTTCAATGGATCAAATTTTGCTTTACGAAAGTGGATATCATTTCCATCACTAATGCTTATCATTAATCCAGGAGAGTTTTTAAAGACTTTTTTTGCCCATTCGATTCCTTTTTTTGCTGCGTGGACTATCGATTCTTCTGCGGCAACATCTATGTAGTCGACACCAGCAGCAGTATAAATTGCACATAAATCTTCTATGGCAACAATATCTTCATTACTGGCACCACAAATTAATTTAATCCATTTATCTTTTTTATTCTTAGTTGTAATCAAACAATTTAACTTTCAAATTCATCTAAAATATAATTAGTTAACGGCTTCCATTCAAGTTTTCTTGAACCCCCCATTTCAACAACTATCGTTAATTTATTATCGTTAGTGCAAATCTCTATTAAGCTCTCTAATTCAGATTGGGACAGTACTTGGCCTTCTAATAACCAAAGTAATTTATTTTTATCATTTTCATTAAATAACTCAGAAGCTTGTGGGATAACTTGTTGAACTTCCCCGAGTGCCCCATTTCTTCCTACGCTTTGATGACCAAGGTGCGGTGGTCTAACGCCATGCAATTTGAGCAAGAAGACTTCTGGATCTCCAAGCCCTCTTGCTGAGGTTATAAAAGTTTTAAAGCCCTTGGCCCTCATTCTCCTCAAAAGACGAGTTTCATAACCACCTTCAAGAGGAGCAAAGATTGCAAGACATTTGTTAGTTTTTAAATCGTTATGAAACTTTTTCCCTGTGAGAAGTAATGGCATAAAAATTTCCTTTTATTTCTATTTTATTTTATTTTATGGTACTTGATGATGTACAATTGTAACTCAGTGAATTTTTAAGCTCGCAAGCTAGCCGAGCCTCTATAAATTTCACATTTTTTAGCGTTTCGTTAAAAAACAAAGGTGGGTTTATCCCAGGAGAAACTATCTAAATTTTAGACAAGTCTTAACCTTATTAATTGTTTTTTTATTAACTTCACCTTAATAACTGAAGGTTTAGATAATTTAAAAATCATTACAAGCTAGCCTAATTTAGTCTTATGCCTATAGGAATTTTAGGAAAGAAATTGGGTATGTCCCAACTTTTCGACGAGAAAGGTAATTCGGTGCCAGTTACTCTTATTGAGGCTGGTCCTTGCCGTATCACTCAATTGAAAACAACAGCTTTGGATGGTTATACTGCCGTTCAGATAGGTTATGGCTTGTCCAAAGATAAGCATATAAGTAAGCCTGAAAAGGGACATTTGTTGAAATCAGGTGAAGAACTTTTAAAGCATTTGAAAGAATATAGGGTTGAAGAAACTTCATCTTATGAAATCGGAAATCAAATAACCGTTAAAAACTTTGAGGTTGGTCAAAAAGTTGATATCAGTGGTAAATCTATGGGTAGAGGTTTTGCTGGTTACCAGAAAAGACATGGTTTTAGCAGAGGTCCTATGAGTCATGGTTCAAAAAATCATAGAGCACCAGGATCTACAGGAGCAGGAACAACTCCAGGCAGAATTTATCCTGGAAAAAGAATGGCAGGAAGATATGGAGGAAAACAGATTACTACTAAAGGTTTATTGGTTCTAAAAATTGATGATCAGAAAAATTTGCTTGTAGTAAAGGGTTCAGTTCCTGGTAAGCCAGGCTCAATAGTAAACATTAAGCCAAACAATGTAGTAGGAAAAAAAGGAGGTGAAAAATCATGACAACACTTGAAACTCTTAAGTGGGATGGTAAAAAATCCGGCAAAGTGAATCTTGATTTAGCAGTTGCCAAAGAGACTTCTTCAGCAGACTTAATACATAGAGCAGTACTTAGGCAACTAGCAAATAAAAGACAAGGGACAGCATCAACTTTGACAAGATCAGAAGTGCGTGGAGGCGGTAGAAAGCCATACAAACAGAAAGGTACAGGAAGAGCTCGTCAAGGATCAATTAGGACACCTTTAAGACCCGGTGGTGGAATTATTTTTGGACCGAAGCCACGTTCTTACAATCTTGATATGAATCGTAAGGAACGTAGATTAGCTCTTAGAACAGCACTTATGTCTAGAGTATCTGATATCAAGGCCGTTGAAGATTTTGGATCTACTCTAAAGCAGCCTAAAACAAGTGACATCATCGATGGCCTTGCTCGATTAGGGATACAAAAAACTGAAAAAGTTTTAGTTATTCTTGATAGTCCGTCAGATGTCATAAAAAAATCCATCAATAATCTTGAAAAAGTTAAATTAATCGCTGCAGATCAATTAAATGTATTTGATATTCTCAACGCTAATAAATTGGTAATTGGTCAATCAGCTATTGATAAAATTCAGGAGGTATACGCATCATGAGTAAATTATTTGATTCTCGTTTAGCCGATGTAATACGAAAGCCAGTTATTACTGAGAAAGCTACAAACGCACTAGATCTTAACCAATATACGTTTGAGGTAGATCATAGAGCCGCAAAGCCACAAATTAAGGCAGCTATAGAAGCCTTGTTCAGTGTTAAAGTCATAGGAGTAAATACTATGAATCCCCCCAGGAGAACAAGAAGAGTCGGGAAATTTTCCGGTAAACGTTCTCAGGTCAAGAAGGCAATTGTACGTCTTGCCGAAGGAGACAAAATTCAACTATTTCCAGAATCTTAAGGAGTTTTAATCATGGCAATTCGTAAATTTAAACCTTATACACCTGGCACTAGGCAAAGAGTAGTTACTGACTTTAGTGAAATAACAAGTGCAAAACCTGAAAGATCACTAATAGTTCCAAAACATAGAGTTAAAGGCAGGAACAATCGTGGAGTTATCACTTGTCGGCATCGTGGAGGTGGCCACAAAAGACAATATAGATTAGTCGACTTTAGAAGAGATAAAAGAAATATTAACGCTAAAGTTGCAGCTATCCACTACGATCCTCATAGAAATGCAAGACTAGCACTTTTATTCTACGAAGATGGGGAGAAAAGATATATTATTGCTCCAGCTGGAGTAAAAGTTGGACAAAATGTCATATCTGGAGAAAGTGTTCCAATTGAAGATGGAAATGCGATGCCACTATCTGCCATGCCATTAGGATCTAATGTTCATTGTGTTGAGTTATATGCAGGTAGAGGTGCTCAGATGGTTAGATCAGCAGGAGCTAGTGCCCAAGTTATGGCAAAAGAGGGAGATTATGTTGCTTTGAAACTTCCATCTACTGAGGTAAGACTTGTAAGAAAAGAATGCTATGCAACTCTTGGAGAAGTTGGTAATTCTGAAATAAGAAATACTAGCTTAGGTAAAGCAGGAAGAAGAAGATGGCTTGGCAGGAGGCCACAAGTAAGAGGTAGTGTAATGAACCCATGTGATCATCCACATGGAGGAGGAGAGGGAAAAGCACCAATTGGTAGAGCAGGCCCAGTTACTCCATGGGGTAAACCAGCTCTTGGTTTAAAGACACGTAAAAAGAACAAACCAAGTAATAAATTAGTAGTTCGAAGACGTCGTCGAGTTTCTAAGAGGAGTAGAGGAGGAAGAGACTCTTGATTACTTCATCTATTATTTCAATTTCTTTTACATAATCATGGGACGTTCACTAAAAAAAGGACCTTTCATAGCAGATAGTCTGCTCAAGAAGGTTGAAAAACAAAATACTGATAATGACAAGTCTGTTATCAAAACTTGGTCTAGATCCTCTACGATTTTACCTGTAATGATTGGCCACACAATCGCCGTACATAATGGCAAAACTCACATTCCAGTTTTTATTACTGAACAAATGATTGGTCACAAACTTGGTGAATTTGCTCCTACACGTACTTATCGAGGTCATATAAGAGATAAGAAAGGAGCAAAATCATGACAAAAACACCTGAAACACCAAAAACAGCAATTGCTCATGGGAATTATGTTCGCGGATCAGCCTCTAAAGTGAGAAGAGTTTTGGATCAGATAAGGGGTAGGTCTTATAGAGATGCATTAATTATGTTGGAATTTATGCCTTACAGATCTACAGACCCCATAACTAAAGTTCTAAGATCTGCAGTTGCTAATGCAGAGCATAATCTTGGGATGGATCCATCTACCCTAGTGATTTCCTCTGCATGGGCTAATAGTGGTCCTGTAATGAAAAGGTATAGGCCCAGAGCTCAAGGACGGGCTTTTTCAATTAAAAAACAGACTTGCCATATCAGTATTTCTGTTGAATCTGCTCCTATTCAAACTAATGCGGAGGTACAAAACTAATGGGACATAAAATACATCCTTCAGGATTAAGATTAGGAATTACACAAGAGCATCGTTCTAAGTGGTTTGCTACTTCTAAAACATATCCAATTCTTCTCCAAGAAGATTTTAAAATTCGTACATTCATACAAAAAAAATATGGAGCAGCTGGAATCAGCGATGTTTTAATAGCTAGAAAGGCTGACCAACTGGAACTTGAATTAAAAACAGCAAGACCAGGAGTTATAGTTGGAAGACAAGGAAGTGGTATTGAAGAATTAAGATCTGGGATTCAAAAAACTATAGGAGATAGGACAAGGCAAGTCAGAATTAATGTTGTTGAAGTTGAACGCGTAGACGCCGATGCTTTTTTGCTGGCTGAATATATTGCACAACAACTAGAAAAAAGAGTCGCCTTTAGAAGAACAATAAGAATGGCCTTACAACGAGCTCAAAGAGCTGGAGTCTTAGGTCTTAAAATACAAGTAGGGGGAAGACTAAATGGTGCTGAAATAGCTAGAACTGAATGGACTAGAGAAGGTAGAGTACCATTACATACTTTAAGAGCTGAAATTGACTATGCAACACGTGAAGCTAATACAACTTACGGTGTTTTAGGTATTAAAGTTTGGGTTTTTAAAGGTGAAGTTCTCCCTAAAGAAGAACAAACTATCCCTGTGGGTGCGAGCCCTAAGAGGAAAGCTAGTAGAAGACCTCAGGAATTTGAGGATCGTTCAAATGAGAATTCATAGGAGGTAAAAAATGCTTAGTCCAAAACGTACTAAATTCCGCAAACAGCATAGAGGCAGAATGAGGGGAGTAGCCTCAAAAGGTAATACTATTGCATTCGGTCAATTTGCTCTTCAAGCTCAAGACTGTGGTTGGGTGACTGCACGACAGATCGAGGCAAGTAGACGAGCTATGACAAGATATATCAAACGTGGCGGTCAAATTTGGATAAGAATATTTCCTGATAAACCTGTAACCATGAGACCTGCTGAAACTAGAATGGGTTCTGGTAAAGGTAATCCAGAGTTTTGGGTCGCAGTTGTAAAACCTGGAAGAATACTTTTTGAAATGGGTGGTGAGGATATCACTGAGGAAACTGCAAAGGAAGCCATGCGTCTGGCTCAATACAAACTTCCTGTAAAAACAAAATTTATCTCCATTGAAAAAAATCTAGAAGAAACCTCCAAAGCAAAGAAAAATATTAGTAAAAAATCTCAAGAGGAGGTTAAACAATGAAAAATACAGAGTCTCTAAAAGAATTTAAAAAATTAAATTCTGATCAAATTACCGAAAAGATTGACCAATTAAGAAAAGATCTTTTTGACTTGAGATTCAAGCAAGCAACGAGACAGCTTAATGAAACTCATAAATTTAAAATCATCAAGAAACAAGTTGCGCAATTACTAACTCTTAGTAAGAGTCAATCTGCTTCTAAAACTACTTCTGATTAATTATTAGTTATGGCACTTAAAGAAAGAATTGGTACTGTTGTCAGCGACAAAATGGATAAAACAGTTGTTGTTGCTGTTATTAATAGATATCCACACCCCACTTATAAAAAAATTGTAAGTAGAACTACGAGATATAAGGCGCATGATCCAGAAAATACATGTGTTTTAGGCGATCGAGTTAAAATAAGAGAAACTAGACCGCTCAGCGCTCATAAAAGATGGGCAATTGAAGAGATTCTGAACAAAACAAGTCAGGCTAAGGAGGTTAAAAAATGATTCAACAAGAAACCTATTTAACAGTTGCTGATAATAGCGGAGCGAAAAGACTCCAATGTATTAGGGTCTTAGGTTCTAATAGAAGATACGCACATGTTGGGGATGTAATTGTAGCAACTGTTAAAGATGCTCTTCCGAATATGGGAGTTAAGAAATCTGAAGTTGTGAAAGCCGTCATTGTTAGAACAAAAGCAACATTGAGAAGAAATACTGGTAATTCAATCAGATTTGATGATAATGCTGCTGTTTTGATTAATGAGGATAAGAATCCAAAAGGTACTAGAGTTTTTGGTCCTGTAGCCAGAGAACTGCGGGATAAAAATTATACAAAAATTGTTTCTCTTGCTCCGGAGGTGATTTAAATGTTGGATTCATTAAAACAAAAGAAGAATTTCCAAAGAATAAAAATGAGAATTAAAACTGGTGATTTAGTAAAAGTAATAAATGGCAAGGAAAAGGGCAAAACTGGAGAGGTTTTAAAAACTATCCCTCTTGAAAATAGAGTAGTAGTTAAGGGAATTAACCTTAGGACTAAACATGTAAAACCAACTCAGGAAGGAGAAACAGGAAGAATACTTACAGAGGAGGCATCTTTACATGCATCAAATGTAATGTTCTTCTCAAAGGAAAAAAATCTTACAAGTAAAATTGAATATTTTATTGATAAAGAAGGAGTTAAGAAAAGAAGACTAAAGAAAACTGGTGAAGTAATTGATTAATTTTTCATCAGAAACCAGATTTAAACTTTTTCTAATTTATCAATTCTGACAAAGACCAGAATTAACAAAAAATTATGACTCTAAAAAATCGCTACAAAGAATCAATTAGACCAAAACTTTTAAAAGACCTTGGTCTTAAAAATATTCATCAAGTACCTAAAGTTGTCAAAGTCAACGTGAACAGAGGTCTTGGTGAGGCAGCTTCAAATTCAAAAGCTTTAGAGGCTTCCTTGAATGAAATGGCAACAATTACAGGGCAAAAGGCACTAGTAACTAGGGCCAAAAAAGCTATCGCGGGTTTTAAAATTCGTGAGGGTATGCCAATTGGTTGTACAGTAACTTTGAGAGGTGACAGGATGTATTCCTTCTTAGAGAGATTTATAAATCTAGCTTTACCAAGAATAAGAGACTTTAGAGGAGTTAATCCAAAAAGTTTTGATGGGAGAGGGAATTACACCGTTGGAGTGAAAGAGCAATTAATTTTTCCTGAAATCTCTTTTGATAAAATAGATTCAATAAGAGGTATGGATATAACTATTGTCACTAGTGCGAAATCAGATCAAGAGGGTAAAGCTCTCTTGCAAGAGTTAGGAATGCCTTTTAGTAAGAATTAAATTAAAACCATGTCAAATCACGATCCTATTTCAGATATGCTTACTCGAATTAGAAATGCGAGTCAAAAAAAGCATACAACCACATCAATCCCAAGTTCAAAAATGTCCCTAAGTATTGCAAAAGTGCTTCAAAAAGAGGGTTTCATTTCTGACATAAATGAAGAAGGTGAAGGCTATAAGTCACAAATAATACTTGGTCTGAAATATAGTGGCAAGAATCAATTCCCTACTATTCGATCCATGCAAAGAGTTAGTAAACCTGGTTTGAGAATTTATAAAAATACTAGAGCTTTACCAAAAGTACTAGGAGGTCTTGGAGTTGCTATTATATCTACTTCTAAAGGTGTCATGAGTGATCGTGATGCTAGGAAGCAAGGTATAGGTGGTGAAGTACTTTGCTATGTTTATTAAGGAGGATTAATCATGTCAAGAATTGGAAAAACACCAGTACTAATACCAGATAAAGTATCTGTTGATTTTGATGGATTAACAGTTACAGTTAAAGGTCCTAAGGGTGAGTTAAAACGTCAGATGCCTGAAGGTGTTAGTTTTGATAAAAAAGATAATACTGTTGTCGTAAGTCCCACTACTACCAAAATATTCTCAAGGCAAAGACATGGTTTATGTAGAGCTTTAATTGCAAATATGGTTGAAGGAGTTAGTCAAGGTTTTTCAAAAAAACTTGAAATTGTAGGCGTTGGATCGAGAGCACAAGTAAAAGGTAAAAATCTAGTTGTTAGTGCAGGATATAGTCATCCTGTAGAAATGATCCCCCCTGATGGTATAACATACAAGGTTGAGAGTAATACAAACGTTACTGTATCTGGAATTGATAAGGAAATTGTTGGTAATGAAGCAGCAAAAATCAGATCAATTAGACCTCCAGAACCATATAAAGGTAAAGGAATTAAATATCATGATGAAAGAATTCTCAGAAAAGCTGGTAAATCTGGCAAAAAATAATTCTAATTAAAAAAATGACTAAACTTTCCAGGAAATTACAAACTCAAAAAAGACATAGAAGATTAAGGAGATTCTTAATTGGAGATGCAACGCGTCCAAGATTGTCTGTTTTTCGCTCTAATAATCATATTTATGCCCAGGTTATAGATGATTGCTCTCAAACAACTATTTGCTCAGCTTCAACTGTTGATAAGGAACTAAGAGAAAAATCTGAGAAATTACCTTCTGATTGTAATTCTTCTTCCATTGTTGGAAAATTATTAGCAAATAGAGCGATAAAAAAAGGTATTAAGCAAGTAATTTTTGACCGTGGAGGTAATTTATATCACGGCAGAGTAAAGGCACTTGCAGATGCTGCTCGTGAAGCTGGCCTAGAATTCTAACTCTTAAATTTTTACTATGACTGACACTCCAACAAAACAAGAAATTCAATCCAAGAACGATAATGTTCCTGGAGCTATGCCCGTAGAACAAAAAAAGAATAATCGTAATGATCGAAAAAGAAATAGAAAAGGGGATTCAAAAAATCTTGAGAGAGATTCTGATTGGCAAGAAAGAGTTGTTCAAATTCGACGCGTTTCTAAGACTGTCAAGGGTGGAAAAAAAATGAGTTTTAGAGCAATTGTTGTTGTAGGTAATGAGAAAGGTCAAGTTGGAGTTGGAGTTGGTAAAGCAGGGGATGTCATTGGTGCGGTGAGAAAGGGAGTTTCAGATGGTAAAAAGAATCTTGTAAGGGTTCCCTTAACTCCAAATAATTCAATACCGACTTTATCTAAAGGTCGAGATGGTGCTGCTAATGTACTAATTAGACCAGCTGCCCCAGGTACAGGTGTAATTGCTGGTGGTTCAATAAGAACAGTTTTAGAATTAGCCGGCATAAAAAATGTCTTAGCAAAAAGATTGGGTAGTAAAACACCTCTGAATAATGCAAGAGCTGCTATGGTAGCTCTTTCTCAATTAAGAACACACAAATCTGCCTCAAGGGAGAGAGGCATCTCACTTGAACAGCTCTATTCTTAAAATTATGACTTCAACATTAAATACACTTAAATCAAACTCTGGCTCGAGAAAGAAAAAATTAAGAAAGGGTAGAGGAATTGCAGCTGGTCAGGGTGCATCATGTGGGTTTGGAATGAGAGGACAAAAGTCACGTTCTGGAAGACCTACACGTCCAGGTTTTGAGGGTGGCCAAATGCCTCTATATAGAAGAGTCCCCAAACTAAAGCACTTTGAAATAATCAATCAAAAAAACTTTTCCATAATAAATTTAGAGAAATTAAATACTTTCAAAGATAACGATACAGTAAACCTAGACTCACTAGTTAAGAAAGGATTGATCTTCAAGCCCAAATTTCCTTTAAAAATCCTTGGTAATGGAAAAATTAATGTAAAGCTAAAAGTTCAAGCTCATGCATTTACAAAAGTTGCAAAACAAAAAATTGAGGACGCAGGTGGATCCTGTGAGCTTATAAATAATAAATAAATTTACTAAAAATTTAGGTAAGCTTTAAAATGTTTGTCAACAAAAATAGAAATCCTAGCGCTTCTGAAATACTTTCCCAATTATTTTTAAATAAAGAGTTAAGGAGTAGAGTTTTAACCACTTTAGGTCTTCTCCTTTTAGTAAGACTTGGCATATATATCCCCATGCCAGGTATTGATAGGGTCGCTTTTAAAAGTTTTATAGATCAAGGGGGACAATTAATAGGTTTTTTAGATATTTTTACTGGAGGAGGAATTTCAACCTTAGGAATATTCGCATTAGGCATACTTCCCTTTATTAACGCATCAATTATTATTCAGCTTCTCACAGCTTCATTGCCTGTGCTTGAAGATTTGCAAAAAAATGAAGGAGAAGCGGGGAGAAGAAAAATTGCCCAAATAACTAGATATGTTGCATTAGGATGGGGTTTATTGCAAAGTATAATTTTTTCCTTAATTCTCAGACAATATGCTATTGAGGGGATAAGTGAAACTACATTTGTCTTGCAAACCTCCATTGCCTTGGTTACTGGCTCAATGTTAGTAATGTGGTTTAGTGAAATTATTACTGAGAAAGGGATAGGTCAAGGTGCTTCACTGGTAATTTTTTTGAATATTGTTTCGACTTTACCTAAGGCTCTAAGTTCAACCATTGAAAAAGCTCAAACCGGCGATAGAGGAGATGTTTTAGGTATAGCAGTTTTACTTGGAGTATTTTTACTGACAATTGTTGGGATCATTTTTGTCCAAGAGGGAGCAAGACGCATTCCTATTGTTAGTGCAAAAAGGCAGATAGGAAGTTCAACACTACTTCCTACAAGGCAAAGTTATTTACCTTTGAAATTAAATGCTGGAGGAGTCATGCCTATCATATTTGCATCTGCTTTAATCTTTTTACCTATAACTATTGCAAATGTTACGGGAAATCCAGTCTTAATAAAGTTAGCCAGTAGTTTAAATCCCGGATCTTCTAATCCATGGCCATATGCTCTTACCTTCTTCTCCTTGATTTTGGGATTCTCCTATTTTTATGCATCTCTTACTATCAATCCAGTTGACGTAGCATCAAATTTAAAGAAAGGAGGAGTAGCGATACCAGGAGTTAGACCAGGAACTAATACAGCAAATTACCTTTCAGGTATACAAAATAGATTGACTTTATTGGGAGGATTATTTCTGGGTTCAGTAGCTATAATTCCAGCTGCAGTAGAAAGAGCCACAAATGTACAGACCTTCCAAGGTTTAGGAGCAACTTCATTGCTTATTCTTGTGGGTGTTGCTATTGATACTGCCAAGCAAATTCAAACTTATGTTATTTCACAAAGGTATGAGGGACTAATTAACAATTAATGAAGAAACATATACTATTCTTAGGAGCTCCTGGAGCAGGGAAAGGGACTCAAGCGGAAATAATAAGTCAAACTAATTCTTACTTACACCTTTCAACTGGTGAGTTATTAAGAAAAGAAATCGAAATGAATACTATCCTTGGTATTCAGGTAAAAGATATTATGAATCGAGGGGAACTTGTTAGCGATGAACTTGTCTTAAAGATAGTAAGACAAAATTTAGTTAGGGATAATAAAGGTTGGATTCTTGATGGTTACCCAAGAAATTTATCTCAAGCAAATTCATTGAATGAGGTCTTGAATGAAATAAATCAACCTTTAGAATTAGTTTTTTATTTAGATATTCCAGAAGAAGTACTAATAAAGCGTTTGCTTTCAAGAGGGAGAAAAGATGATACAGAAGAGACAATTAGAACAAGAGTTGACATTTATAAAAAAACTACAGAACCATTAATTCAATATTTTAAAGATCTTTCATTGTTAAAGTATATTAATGCTGATAGAGATTTAAAAACCATTTCCTCTGATATCAAACAAAAAATGGCTTGATGATGATGTAGAATAAGATATTAACGTTTTATTTGTTAAACCCCTATGAAGGTCAGATCTTCAGTCAAAAAAATTAGTCCTGACGATCAGATCGTGAGGAGAAGAGGTAAAATCTTTGTTATCAACAAGAAAAGACCTCGCAATAAACAGCGTCAGGGTTAACTTTCAACCCTTAAATTCAAACTTTTACTTATTCAAAACACGTGGCCAGGATTGCAGGAATTGACATACCTCGCGAAAAGCGAGTTGAAATTGCACTAACATACGTCTATGGAATTGGTTTAACGAGATCAAAGCTAATTCTTGCTAATACGGGAGTAAACCCAGATACTCGTGTAAAAGACCTTTCTGATTCTGATGTTCAAAAGCTCAGAGGTGCTACAGAAGAATTCACTTTAGAAGGAGATTTGAGAAGAAAAGAGGGAATGGCTTTAAAACGTCTACAAGACATAGGGTGTGTAAGAGGCAGAAGACATAGGATGAGTCTTCCAGTAAGGGGTCAAAGAACTAGAACCAATGCAAGAACAAGACGGGGTTCTAGGAAAACAGTTGCTGGAAGAAAAAAATAAATAGCTAAAGCTATCTACAAAATTAAGTATTAAATTAAAACATCATGGCAGCTACAGTAAAAAAAACAGGATCAAAGAAATCTAAGCGTAATGTACCCAATGGTGTGGTACATATTCAAAGCACTTTTAATAATACTATCGTCTCAATTAGTGACACCTCTGGCCATGTAATTTCTTGGTCTTCTGCAGGCGCAAGTGGATTTAAAGGGGCTCGGAAAGGTACGCCCTTTGCGGCTCAAACAGCTGCTGAAGCTGCAGCTAGAAGAGCACTTGATCAAGGTATGAGACAAATAGAAGTACTAGTTAGAGGGCCTGGCGCAGGTAGGGAAACGGCCATAAGAGCTTTACAAGTGGCCGGATTAGAAATAACTCTAATAAGAGATGTAACTCCATTACCGCATAATGGATGTAGAAGACCTAAACGGAGACGCGTTTAGGTCTTAACCATTCTCAAACCCCCCAAAAAAACTCTTAACCTCATTATTTTCCGTGTTGCAATACCAGATTGATAGAATCGACCATCAAATAGCAGATGATCGCTCCCAAACAGGAACTTTTTTAATTGGCCCACTAGAAAGGGGACAAGCTACAACTTTGGGTAATTCCCTAAGAAGAGTCCTTATGGGAGGACTTGAAGGGAGTGCAGTTACTGCTGTGAGAATAGCAGGAATTAATCATGAATATGCCACTATTCCTGGAGTTAGAGAAGACGTTTTAGATATTCTTCTTAATTGCAAGCAATTATCAATAAATAGTTCTAATCCAGAGCTCGAAATCGGCAGGTTAGTAGCTAGTGGTCCAATGGAAGTGAAGGCGAATGATATCCAATTCTCCTCTCAAGTTGAAATTGTTGATGGCGAAAAACCTATTGCGACTATTCAGGATGGTCATAACTTAGAGTTGGAAATTCATGTTGAAAGAGGTGTTGGATATAGACCTGTCGACCGTAAGAGTGAAGAAACAACTGCTATTGATTTACTTCAAATAGATGCTGTATTTATGCCAGTAAAGAGAGTGAATTTTACGATTGATGAAACTGCCGTGGCAGAAGGCGGCACTGGAAGAGAAAGATTAAAAATGGAAGTCGTAACAGATGGTTCAACAAGCCCTGACGATGCTATTGCTGAAGCTGCCAATCAGTTAATAGAACTTTTTCAACCCCTTGCTACTGTAACAATGGTTGAGGAAATTCCTGAAGAACCTGAACCATCTCCTGAAGCTCAAATTCCTCTAGAGGAACTAAACTTGTCCGTTAGAGCATATAATTGTTTGAAAAGGGCTCAAGTTAACTCAGTTTCGGATTTAATGGGCTTCAGTTATGAAGATCTTCTTGAAATTAAAAACTTTGGCTCTAAATCTGCAGATGAGGTTATTGAGGCTCTTGAGCGCATCGGCATTTCTATTCCACAAAGCAGAACATCTGTTTAACATTTTTTAAGATTATGAGACACCAACTTAGAATTCCATTATTAAGTAAACCAGCTGACCAGAGGAAAGCACTTCTAAGAGGTTTAACTACACAATTAATTAGGGAAGGTAGAGTAACAACAACAAAAGCTCGTGCAAAAGCTTTAAGAAATGAAGCTGAAAGAATGATCTCACTCGCCAAGGAGGGAAGTTTAGCTTCCAGGAGAAGGGCTATTGGATATATCTATGATAAGAAATTAGTTCATTCACTTTTTGAAAAAGCAAAGGAAAGATATGGAGACAGAAATGGTGGTTATACACGCATAGTCAGAACCGTATCAAGAAAAGGTGATAACGCTCAGATGGCCATAATCGAGCTTGTTTAAGCTAGTTAATATAGAGGCTTATACTAGAAAATAACTTTTGAAAAGGGTAGCTTTACTAGTCCAATATGATGGATCGCATTATTCAGGTTGGCAAAAACAAAAAAATGCAACTTCAGTCCAAGAAATTCTAGACAGAGCTCTCTTTAAGATTACAAATCATACAGTAAAGACTTTTGCAGCAGGAAGGACTGATGCTGGGGTTCATGCATCAGGGCAAGTAGTACACTTTGATATTGATTGTGTAATACCTGGGAATAGTTATTCTGATGTTTTAAATGGTCTTTTACCATCAACAATTAGAATCTTAGAATCAGTTGAGGTTAAAGATAATTGGCATGCATGCTATTCGGCGATATATAGACATTATCGATATGTCATTAATAACAGTAAATTTCCAAACTTGTTTATCAATAATTGGTCATGGCATAGATATCAAAAATCATTAGATGAAGTTTTAATGTTAAATGCATCTAAGACAATGGAAGGGGAACACGATTTTTTTGCTTTTCAAAAAAGTGGAAGTAACAGAGCTAACTCTATTACAAAAATAAAAAATATAGATATTAAAAGAGTAGAAGATTTGATTCTAATCGATATTAAAGCTACTGGTTTTCTATATGGAATGGTTCGATTAATTGTTGGTCAACTAGTTTTGGTTGGAGAAAAAAAAATATCCCCAGAAATTTTTATAGATAGATGGGTTAACAAAAAGAAAAATGATGTTAAAGAATCTGCTCCAGCTAAGGGGTTATGTTTTGTAAATGCTGTTTATGAAGAAAATGTTTTTAAAAAGATTAATAACAATGATTTTTTTCCTTTATTTTTAATTAAGGGTTTTTCTTAAGTAAAGTTTAATCAAGCAAATTTTTTGTGTAAATCATTCAAAACTGTTGTTTAATATTCCTCCAATAAGGTAGAATTTAATACTAACTTAAAATTTATTTGCATAAATTTGGTAAATGAATAAAACAATTACTCCATCTTTAGAAACCATTGAAAGAAATTGGTTTTTAGTTGACGCAAAACATAAGACACTTGGAAGACTTGCTACAGAAATTGCAACTGTTTTAAGAGGTAAGAATAAACCAACATTTACACCTCATCTAGATACTGGAGATTTTGTCATTGTAGTTAATGCTGAAAAAGTTGAGGTCACAGGTAAAAAAGCATCACAAAAGTTGTACAGAAGACATTCTGGAAGACCCGGAGGAATGAAAATTGAAAAATTTGAGTCTCTACAAGAAAGAATTCCTGAAAGAATCATCGAGCAAGCTGTTAAGGGTATGTTGCCTCATAACTCTTTAGGAAGACAGCAATTTAAAAAACTAAAAGTTTATAAAGGTGCTGATCATCCTCATGCTGCTCAGAATCCTGTATTATTAAATAGTTAATTTATCAAAATGAACAGTCAAATAAAAAACAAAGCTGTGTATTGGGGAACTGGAAGAAGAAAAACTTCAGTAGCTAGAGTGCGCTTGATTCCAGGAAATGGACTAATAAAAATTAATGGTCGTTCTGGAGATGATTACTTAAACTTTAACCCTCTTCACTTGAATTCAATAAAAGCACCTTTGCAAACATTAGGCCTTGAAAATTCTTATGATATTCTGGTAAACGTTTTTGGTGGTGGATTGACAGGTCAAGCAGATGCTATCAAGCAAGGAGCAGCAAGAGCACTCTGCGAATTATCTCCTGACAATAGGAAACCTTTAAAAACCGAAGGTCATCTCAGTAGAGATCCTAGAGCTAAGGAAAGAAGAAAATATGGTCTTAAAAAAGCAAGAAAAGCTCCTCAATTCTCCAAACGTTAAAGGAATTTAAATCATGCCAAAATCAGAAATACACCCAAAATGGTACCCAGATGCAAAAGTTATTTGTAATGGAGAAGTTGTAATGACAACTGGCTCAACGCAACCTGAATTACATGTTGATGTGTGGAGTGGTAATCATCCCTTCTTCACTGGAACTCAGAAGATTCTTGATACAGAAGGTAGGGTTGATAGGTTTATGAAAAAATATGGAATGGGTTCAGCTAATTCAGCTACATCAAAAGAGCAAAAAGAAGAAAAAGATTCTAAAAAATAGAATTTTTAAAAATTAATCACAATTTCAATTGGAATACTCAACATTAATTGCAAGGTTGAAAACTGCTGCAGAGAGTTTTGAAAATTTGGAAGTGCAACTTGCAGATCCTGATATAGCTAATGATCCAAAAAAATTAGAATCAATAGCAAGAGAAAGGTCAAAATTGGAACCTTTGGTGATTGATTTTAATAAGTTGATTGATACTGATAAAGAAATCGAAGATTCAAAAAATCTACTAAAAGAGAATAGAAATGATAAAGAAATGGAATCTTTGATAAATGAGGAGTTAATAACTCTAGAGGAATCTAAGAGTGAACTGATTCAAAAAACTACAATCGCCTTATTGCCAAAAGACCCAAGAGATGAAAGAAGTGTAATGTTAGAAATCAGAGCCGGCGCTGGGGGTAACGAGGCTTGTATCTGGGCAGGTGACTTAGCAAGAATGTATGAAAGATATGGACAAAAAATTGGATGGTCTGTAAAACCTGTTAGTGCTTCCGAGTCAGATATGGGTGGATTTAAGGAGTTAGTTATCTCCGTAAAGGGAGATTCTGTATATAGCCAACTTAAATTTGAGGCTGGTGTACATAGAGTCCAAAGAGTTCCAGCTACTGAATCTCAAGGTAGAGTTCACACCTCCACTGCTACAGTGGCCGTTATGCCTGAGGCTGATCCTGTTGAGGTTAAAATTGATCCAATAGATCTAGAGGTTGGAACAGCAAGATCAGGAGGTGCAGGGGGACAAAATGTTAATAAGGTAGAGACAGCTATTGATCTTCTCCACAAGCCTACAGGAATAAGAGTTTTTTGTACTCAAGAGAGATCACAATTGCAAAATCGCGAACGAGCAATGGAAATTTTAAGAGCTAAATTGTATGAAATTCAATTAAAAGAAGCCAATGCAAAAGAGAGATCACAAAGACTTTCCCAAGTTGGTACTGGAGATAGAAGTGAAAAAATCAGAACTTACAATTTTAAAGATAACAGGACAACTGATCATAGATTAGGTTCCAATTTTTCTCTTGAGCCAATTCTTGCTGGTCAATTAGAAGAAGTCATTAATGCATGCATAGCGCAAGAACAAAAAAGAATGATGGAAGATTTTAATAAAGAGGTAAATTAAGATTTTTTATTAGATTGCAACCCCTATTACGTATTTACTCCATTCTTTATGCCTGCCAGAGTCAATTTGTCTTGTAGCTTCAAAATTTAGATTACTTAATGGACGATAAGGCTTACGTTTTAAGGGCATATTTGCCTCTTCGGGGGTTCGATTACCTTTTTGTACATTACATCTAAGACATGCTGTAGTAACATTTTCCCAGTTATCTGTTCCACCTCTGCTTCTCGGTAAAACATGATCTATTGATAGGTCGCTACCCCTATAATTACAGTATTGGCAAGCATTATTGTCTCTCAGAAGGATATTTTTTCTTGTTAAAGAAACCTCTCTAAAAGGAACTTTGACGTAGTAACGAAGTCTTATAACTGTCGGCAACTTTTTCCCGCTATGTATTGAATATGTTTTATCTTCCTCTAAGCTTTCTGCTTTACCTTTAATCATCAAAATTACTGCTCTTCGCCAGGAAGTGATGTTTAAAGGTTCATAAGATGCATTTAAAACTAGAGTCTGGCCCATGCCAAAATACAATTTACATGTCATGCTAACTGTATATTTATATAAGCGCATATATTTGTGCAAAGTTAATGCAAAATAGTCAAACAAATCAGTTATTTAATTTTGACAAATTTCCAAATTTTGAAAAAGATATAGACCTAAAACAAAGAGCATGGATTGAAGTTAAAGGTATAGCAATAGAAACAAACGTTAGACAGTTAAGATCAAAATTAAGTAAAAATTGTCAATTTATGGCAGTCGTTAAAGCTGATGGATATGGACATGATGCGAAATTAGTATCAGAGTATGCTATCAAAGGTGGAGCATCTCAATTAGGTGTTGCCACATTAAATGAAGGCATTAAGCTTCGTACTTTTGGAGTTAAAAAACCAATACTTATCCTCGGAAATCTTTACACGAAAAGGGATCTTATTATATGTTTTAAAAATGATCTTATGCCAACTATCAGTAGTATAAGAGAATGCTTAATTTGCAATAACATTGGTAAGCACTTTGGATTGAAATTTCCCTTACATCTTAAAATTGATACCGGGATGTCAAGATTAGGATTTGAATACAATAAATTTGTTCAGCAATTTGAAAACATTAAATCTTTAGACAACATTTCTATTGAGGGAATATATAGTCATTTATCATCTGCAGATGAACTCAACTCATTAGATCCAAAAAGTATTACACAATTACAAAGGCAGAAGTTTCAGGAATTATTAAAGCAAATTAATGTTGAAAGATATAAAAATATCAAAATTCATTTGGCTAATTCAGCGGGAATGCTTCTTGATAAAAATTTCCATTTTCATATGGTACGTGTTGGATTATCTATGTATGGATATAAACCTTTGTCAAAATTAAATAAAAATTTATTGCTTAAGCCAGCTTTATCTTTGAAGGTCAAAGTAGCTTTTATAAGAACTATTGAAAAAGGTATAAGTGTAAGTTATGGAGGCAAATTTGTAAGTCATAGAAAAACTAAATTAGCTGTATTAAGTATTGGTTATGCAGATGGCGTACCAAGAAATCTTTCAGGCAAGATTAAAGTTATCCATAATAATAAATTTTATCCTCAAGTTGGTTCTATAACTATGGACCAAATGATGGTAGATATAACAGATTCTAATGAAATTAAAGTTGGTAGTACCATGGTATTACTTGGATCTGATGGAGATAAAACAATTTCTCCAATTGAATGGGCAAAAAAATCAAATACTATCCCTTGGGAAATTCTTTGTTCTTTTAAAAATAGATTACCGAAAGTTCAAGTAGATTAGACATTTCGATTAAATAAAAAATTTTGAATGTTTGCATAAAAATTGATAATGTATAGGAACTGGAGAGGTGGCTGAGTGGTTGAAAGCGGCTCCCTGCTAAGGAGTTACAGGAGGTAACTTTTGTCGAGGGTTCGAATCCCTCCCTCTCCGTGATTTATTTAAAAATTTTTAATTAATATTTATTTAAAACAAGTCAAAATTAATATCTTTAAGGTCATAAATCGAATTTAAAATCAAGTCAGCACCTGCATCTCTAAGATTTGTTTCGTAAGAATTACGTTCTTTTAATCGAGAATTTAAATGTAAATGAGGGGGAGCTATTCCGATACTTATGAATTTCTGAGATGGTATTTCCTTTCTAGCGTTTATAACTGTATTTATATCTGCAATAGTATCTCCTACATATGCAATGGGAATATTTGATTCGCCAAGTTTATTTCCAATAAGCTTTTTTGATAAGTTAATAAAACCTTTAGGATCAGGCTTGTCAGGTGCATCTCCCATAGATATTAATGGTGGTGATTTTAGTCCAAGTCTTTTTTCTAAAACAAATTTTGCAGAAGCAGACTCTGCACCACTAACAAAGCCCCAGATTATTCCATTACCTTGAATTAAATCAAAAAACTTTTTGTCAACCAATAACTCCTCATTTGTTATGTAACCAGACCAGTATTTACTGTCTTTATTTGGATCTCCACCAAAGTAAAACTCTTCAAAACATTTTACTATCTCCTCTCTTGGAGGAATTTCAAGGTTTAAGTTCTCTTTTTTTATATATCTTATTATAAGTTCTAAACTTAAATCCCAGTCATTATTCCAGATACCTTCATTTTTTGCATTATCAATATCTATATAACTTGGCTCCCATCCGGAATATTTGTAAACTGTTTTTTTTAATGAAAGTCTGTAACTATTTTCTACGCTGCGGATTACCCCATCAATGTCAAACAAAATTAACCCAATATTTTTCAATTAATTTTCTTACATCGCTATTATAAAAAATTAGTATTCTTATAAAGAAAAAGCAAAGAAAAACATTTTATTTATAAAATTATGGATTATCTAAACTTAATTTTGTAAATATCCTCTGGGAGTGAGAAATATTTCGTCAACTAAGGTTGTTTGAGAATTGCCAATAATAATGATTGATAACATATCAATCTCTTTAAAAGGAATCGTGTTTAAAGTGAAAAATTTTTTGGTTTGATTTTCTCTTCCTACTTGTCTAGCTATTAAAACTGGAGTATTACCATGCCTAGATTGTAAACATATTTCTATTACACTTTTTAGCTGCCAATTTCTTTCAATGGATTGAGGATTAAATAAAGCTATTACAAAGTCACCCACAAGAGCTCCTTCAATTCTTTTTTCTATTAAAGACCATGGAGTTAATTTATCGCTTAAACTTACTGAACAAAAGTCATTCATTAGTGGTGCCCCACTAATCGCAGCAGCTAATTGAACACTACTTATTCCTGGATGTACTTCAAAGCAAGGTCTATATTCTTTTTTGATTTTTTGAAGTAATTCTAAAAGTAAGCCTGCCATTCCATAAAATCCAGATTCACCTGAAGAAATTAAAGCCACTTTTATCCCTTCTTCAGCTAGTTTTATCGCTTTACTGCATCTCTCTCTTTCTTCAGTAAGTTTACTTTCAATTAAAACCTGATCATTCCTTTTTAAGGGTTTTATTAAATCTAAATACATTTCGTATCCAATCCAAACAGTACATCTTGAAAGTGCTTTTCTTGCATTATTGGTTAGGAAGGAGATATCACCAGGCCCACTTCCAATAATATGGATTTCACCATGGGTTGGATTATATTGATTTTTTGATTCTGCTAAAGCGATAGTTACTGCACCAGATTGATTTTTAAAAATTCTTTTTTCTTCTAATAATTTTGATTCTTCTCCTGCTGCAAGTAAGCAAGAGGCTTCTGCTACGGAAGGGGTGCCAATTTCATTTTGCACAACATTTGATGGATTTGGAACAATTATTTTTGAAAGATCTTCTTTACTAAAAAACTTTATAGGCAAGTTTTTTTCTTTAGCAAGTTCTAAAATTCCTTTCTCATTTTTTTTAATATCAATAGTTGCAAATCCCGCAATTGATTGCTGTGAAAAATTTCCTGACTCAAAAAAATTATTTAAAGAATTTGTTATTAATTCTTTGCTTGAATTTCTTTCACATCCAATACCAACCCATAATACGGGCGGGTTCCAAGTTGTTTCATGATTTTCGAATATACTGACATAAAATGTTGAATCTGGTTTTTCAGTTTCTTTTTTATCAATTTGATTAATAATTTCAGCTGATTCTGAAGTTTTCCATAATTTATTACCAGATAATTGTTTGCAAAATATTTCTTCGTTCTTAGCTTGTTTAATTACTATTTTTGACCAATCGTTTATATTGCCAGATCTTTTCCAACCCCATTGATTCCCAAATGCATCAAGATTTAAGAGGTTTTGATCATTAGAATTATTAGTTTCTATAATTTCGCCGCCAAGTAAATTAGCAATTTGACATGCAATATTTTGTGTATTTGACTGATGTAAGCCAATTAAGGGAACTATCTTGTAACCTTTGTTATCTATAACTATTACTCCTGGATCTTGATCTTTAGAGGTTAAAAATGAATTTATTATGCGTATTGATGCAGCAATTGAGCCTATAAAAATTATTAAATCTATCTCCGGCCATTTTTTCAGTAAGATTTCTCTAGGTTTTTGTACTTGAATAAGTTTATTTTCCTTTCCATCCTCTTTTGAAGAACCTGCAATATATATGTCTTTGACAAATTCGGTTTTTTTAAGCCTTTTTAAAATTTCTTTTGAATTATTAGATAGACCTATCGCAATGCCTTTCAAATTAGAAAATATTGATAGTAACTTTGAAATTATATACTGTCGCTGGATTTTTAAAATTATCTTTGAAATATAAAAAAAAATTTAAGAAATTTACATAAATTTTGAGTAAAAATACCCATAGTTTAGTCACAGACTAGAATTTAACAAAATATTCATATAGTAACAATCATTAGAACATTTGTTACGTTAATGCATAACGAAAGAATCTTTGCCTTATTATTTTTGAAACGAATATCTAAAGTTCCGAGGGATTCGTT
>CABZFV010000007.1 GCA_902525075.1 uncultured Prochlorococcus sp.
GGCTAATTTGAACATTTAGTAGTAAAGTCCCCTTAATATTTAAAAAACTTTTTCACAAAATGAGAATAAGAAAAGTTTTCTAAATTGTTGAAAAATTTAAATAGTGCTATAGATTACCTAAAGTAAAAAGTCTTGGGATTTCTCAGACAGGCAGATCATTTTTGAATTTTCAGTCAATGATCAGAGCTTCATGTCTCCCTTAAGAGCAGGATACTTACAATGTGCAAAAAACACTTTGTGGAATGTTCAACAATCCAATACTAAGAAAAAGTTTTGAAGCCGGCAAGTAATCAGTTATTAAATATCTCCAATAAATTGGAAATTTTGCTTGATATAGGTAGTAGTAATGAAAGCTTTTACTATTTAGATGGAAATAATCTTGGAGCAGAAGTTGGAGATATTGTAAGTGTGAGACTAAGGGGGAGATTATTGAATGGGTTGGTGATCTCCAAAAAAGACTTTTCGACAATCAATAATGATGAATCAAATATTACTGGAGGAAAAAGTATAAGATATTTGTTCGTTGAAAGTATTTTGCAGAAAAAAATAATTGATGAATCTTGGAGAGAATTGATAGACTCCCTAGCCTCTTTTTATATGGTTAGTAATTTAAAAATGTTTAAAACTGCATTTCCTCCTGGCTGGATTGGTAAATATAAAAATTTCTCTAAAGGTTTAAAAGATCAAATCTGGATTGAAACTAAAAAAGAATTTGATATTAAGAAAGATGGATTAACCAAAAAAGAATTTTTTTTAATGGATAATTTATCTAAAAAAGGTAATTGGCAAAGTGAATTAATAAAGTCTGGTTTTAATTACACTCTAATTAACTCAATGGTCAGTAAAAATTATCTTGCTAAATCTAAAAGAAAAAAAAATATAAATAGTAAATTAAATTCCTTTTTAAAAGATCATATCGCAACGAAAAAACCAAATCTTACAAATGAGCAAAAAATTGCATTTCAAGAATTTCAAACAATGAAACCAGGAGATGCATTACTTATTTGGGGCGAAACAGGTTCAGGTAAAACAGAAGTGTATATGAGAATTGCTGAAGATCAATTTCTTAAGAAAAAAAGTTGTTTGATACTAGCCCCAGAAATTGGATTAATTCCTCAACTTATTGATAGGTTCAGTAGGCGATTTAATAATGTCGTTTACGAATACCATAGTAATTGTTCTCCCGATCATAGAACTTTAGTTTGGAAGAAAATTATTAATGCTAATGAACCTTTAATAGTAATAGGTACAAGGTCGGCAGTTTTTCTTCCAATCAAAAATCTGGGAGTAATAATAATGGATGAAGAACATGATGTTTCTTATAAGCAAGAAAGTCCTATGCCTTGCTATGACGCAAGACAGATTGCTATTGAAATAGTAAAAAGGAATTCTGCAAAGTTAATTTTTGGGAGTGCAACCCCATCAATGAAGACTTGGAAAAAGTATATTTTTGAAAGGAAATTTAAATTGGTAAGAATGATCCAAAGGATATCCAGTAATGAGACTCCTGAAATAAAAATTATTGATATGCGGGATGAGTTCAAGAAGGGAAATATGAAAATCTTTTCCAATGAATTATTACAATTGCTTCCTCAACTACGCTTAAAAAAAGAGCAAGCAATAATTTTGATCCCTAGGAGGGGGCATAGTGGATTTTTAAGTTGTAGAAATTGCGGATATTTAATAAATTGCCCCAATTGTGACGTGCCTTTATCAGTTCATCTCGGATCACAAGGAAAAAAATGGTTAAGGTGTCATTGGTGTGATCATAAATCAAGATTGATCAATCGTTGCCCAGATTGTCATTCAATTGCTTTCAAACCTTTTGGAATTGGTACGCAAAGGGTAATAGAGTTTTTAAATGAAGAATTTCCTGACTTAAGAGTACTTCGCTTTGATAGAGATACAACTTCAGGAAAGAATGGTCATAGAGATATTCTTTCAAAGTTTTCTAAAGGTGATGCTGATATTCTTGTCGGTACTCAGATGTTGGCAAAAGGTATTGACATCCCCAATATTACTCTTTCAGTAGTTATTGCAGCAGATGGGTTGCTTCATCGCCCAGATATTTCAGCAGAAGAAAAATCATTACAATTATTTTTGCAAGTAGCAGGAAGGGCTGGCAGGGCACAAAAAAAAGGGAAAGTAATTTTTCAAACATATAAACCTAACCACCCGGTGATTTCGTATCTTCAAAAAAGAGATTATGAAAGATTCTTAATTGAAAACTCGAGATTGAGAAAGGATGCAAATTTATTTCCATTTTGCACAATTTGCCTACTTAAATTATCAGGTGAAAATTATGAATTAACTGAGTCAATTGCAATAAAATTAGCAAAATATCTACTCACTTTTTGTGAGAAAAAGAACTGGAAATTAATTGGTCCTGCCCCTAGTTTAATAGCTAAAGTCGGTAAAAAATATAGATGGCAGATATTAATACATGGTCCTGAAGGAACAAAGATACCTTTACCTGATAGATCAATATTATGGAAACTTATTCCAAAAAATGTTTTTTTAACAATAGATGTTAATCCAGCAGAGTTGTAATTACTTTGATGGAAGTTGAGGTAAATCTGAACCTAATTTAAATCTATAGAATCTTAATAAATAAGCCAATATTATAATTATTAAAATAATAGATATCCCAATCAAGAGTTTGTTGAGGCTCCAAAAAGAAAATTCAAGACTATTTATCTGCCCTTGATTTAAATCCCAAATTATTAGATTTTTTGTGATTTCTAAATTTGAGTTATTTTTATCGTTAAGGATAGCTTTATTAGGGTGAATAATTTTGAAAATGAGTTCTAAATTATCAATGCCTTTAATAGAATTTAGATCCAAATCTAACCTGTAAAAGTATTTTTTAAAAAAAATGAAGTTTTTTTGAGTAGTATTAATCTCTATATTTGTTGATTCTCCAGCTAACTTTCCAGCTGTATTTTGGGTGATTTTAAGAACTTGCTTTGTATCCTCTAAATTGAGATTTTTATGTTTCAAAGAAAAGGTTGATTCGTCTTGTTCAATTTCTGCGTTAGGAAAAATATCTTTCATCTTCTCTTCAAATTTTAATTGCCAAGGAAATTTCTTTATGTATTTACTCTCTATCACTAAATTATTAGTTATTGAATCAAGTTCACTAAGATCAAGGGTATCCTCAATTTTTACGCAGCCACTTAAAAGTGGAATTAATAACAATAGTATTAAAAAAATGATTAGTGAAAAGCCTTTCTGAAAGGGTTTTGTTTCACCAGTTGGTGTCTCAGTTACATTAATAAATTTTTTTTTCTTGAATACTTCTCTTTTTTTGCGAAGTGAGTTAAGAGATTTTTTATTGAGTGATGGGTCGCTTTCAAACTGTACGTTCCAATTTTCTGGCTTTTTAATGTCAGGAGAGTCTATAACTTCCATCAAATATTTTGCATTTTCTCTCGTCTTATTATCGTAAGATTTTAGAAGTTCTTTACAAAACCTTTTAGCCTCCTCCCTTTTATTGATACCACATAGAGCAGTAATTAAGATTGTTCTTAAATTTACTCCCTCTTTGCTTGGTAAAGGAAATGATTCGATTATGGGCAAAAGAAATTCAATGCAATAATGATACTCACCTTTAGCTAAAGCAAGTTCTACTTTTTCTAAAACTTGCTCATAAGTTTTCATGGGTTAGGCGACTATCATTGTACCTATTCCGGAATTTGTAAAAATCTCAAGAAGTAATGAATGTTCTATTCTTCCATCAATTATGTGAGCTGCTTTGACTCCTTGGGCTAAAGCTCTTATACAGCATTCTGTCTTTGGAATCATACCTTCAGTCACAATTTTTTTATCAATAAAATCCCTTGCCTCTTTGAGATTAGTTTTTTCAACAAGACTATTTTTGTTATCTTTTTCTTTTAAAATCCCTTGAGTATCAGTAAGAAGAATAAGTTTTTCTGCATTTATTGCAGCAGCAATTTCTCCAGCAACAAAATCTGCATTAATGTTATGGGAAACACCCTCCAAGGTTGATCCAATGCTAGAAATAATTGGGATGTATCCCGTAGAAATAAGAGGAGCTAATATTTCAGGATTGATTTTTGTAACCTCTCCCACTAACCCATGGCTACCATCTCCTAGTTCTCTAGATTGAATTAAGTTGCCATCAAGACCTGATATTCCCACAGCTAAGGATCCAGTTTTATTAATCCCTTTTACAATTTGTTTGTTAACTCTACCCATTAGAACCATCTCGACAATTTCCATTGTTTTTTGATCAGTAATTCTTAATCCATTTTCGAATTTAGGAGATATTTCTAATTTCTTTAACCAATTATTAATCTCTGGCCCACCTCCATGAATTACTATTGGACAAACCCCAACGGTTGATAAAAGTGCAATGTCTCTAAAAAAAGCATTTTTTAAATTATTATTCTCCATAACAGAACCACCATACTTGATAACAATTTTTCTACCTGAGAAACTTTGTATATATGGAAGTGCTTCGCTTAATATTGATACTCTTTGAGAATCATTCATTATTAAAATTCATGAAAATTGATTAGATTGAGAAATTAGGTTTTTACAAATATATCCCTATATTCAATAAAAGAGAATAAAATCAAATTCTTTTTTATTATCGTCGATTATAAATTCTGATTCAAGACCTTTGACGAAAAACCTATTTAATCTTTCTTGTTTTTCAATCCATTTTTCTAGAGGGACAGCGTTTAATTCGAAACGCATTCTGAGACCATTTTTTTCTTCCTTTGTAATTTCTTCTATTTCTTTTAATTGAGGGGGGTTATCCTCGTCCCACAAATTTAAAGATTCTAATGATGATTCAAGATGAGCTTTTATCCCATACTTCCATCTCGTAACATCTTTAACTAATGCTGTTAATTCTTTTGGCCTATTAAATTTATTTGTCGCAAAATTTGTCTTGTCAAATAACTCTACAGGAGGTATTTCGGAAGTCTTTAAGCCTAAGCCAATTAGGAAAATAGGTACTCCATAAAAAAAAGTAGGTACACTTAAATTCACTGAGTCTGTAAAATAAGCAGTCATTCCAACAAAAGCTAATATACCCCCAGCGGTTACGATTAAGTTTCCAGGCGATAAGTATTTCTTCATTTTGATTTAGTAGAATGAGTTTAAATGGGCTAACAAGTACTATGCAAGATCTTAATACTGCAAATCAAGGAGATTTAATTTTTAAACTTGATCAAGATAGAGCATGGCTACTAGAAAATCTTGATAAGGGTAAATGGCCAGAAATCAGAAGCGAACTTGCCGCGCTTGAAAGAAAAATAAGCAAGTTAATTATAAGTGTTCAAGAAAATAATGTTGATATTTGATTTAAAAAGGTATTTCGTCCACTTCAGGTACTAAAGGTGAACTATCCCAACTAGGTTTTTTGGCGGTTTCTTTATTTTCAAATGATTCATTATTTTCTTTTTGATCAGACTTAATAAAATCAACTGGCGATATTTGATGAATTTTTGAAGCTGTTAGTTCTGGTTGTTTTTCTTTCGTTCCGTCTTTTCTAGTGACAGAATTCATCTTTAGACGTCCCTCAATAACAATATTTTGCCCCTCCTTTAGTTCATCTACCATTTCTTGGGCAATATTTCCCCATCCTATGATCTTGAGATCTCTGGTTGGATCTTCACTACGTAATCCTTTAAAATTAACAATCATTTCTGCAATTGGAGTTTGGTTTTCTTTGGTATACCTCATTTGGGGAGCGCTATTAATGACCGCCTGAATTAAACAATGATTCATTACTTACTATTTAATTAAAGACATACTGATGCAGAATCAAGGAAATTGCTATAAAAATGTTTGGATCCTATCAGGAACTTCGGATGGACCTGTAATAGCTAATAGGCTTCTTGAACTTAATTATTCAGTCTTTGCAAGTGTTTTAACTTATAAAGCAGGGCAAGCTTATATTGAAAATCCAAAGTTACATATCATTACGGGGAAATTAAATAATAAAGATCAAATAATTAATTTCATAAATAAAAATAAAATCACATGCGTTGTCGATGCTACTCATCCGTTTGCCGAAATAATTTCAAAAAATCTTTATAATGCATGTAAAGAAATTAATAAACCTCTTTTACTATTTGAGAGGAAGTCTCTAGTAAATAACACTAATAATTTTTTTTATATTGATCATCTAAATGATATAAATAATGTTGATATAGAAAATAAAAATATTCTTCTTGCAATAGGATCAAGATTCCTTAACGATACAGCTAGTTATTATATGAATTGTAAAGCAAATGTATTTACAAGGGTTCTTCCAACTTTTGAAAGCATAACTAAAGCTTTTGGATCATGTATTAAAAATTCAAACATAGCGATACTTGAACCAAGTAAAAATAATAAAAACATTTTAGAAAAAAAACTTTGTGATTTTTGGGAGATAGATTATGTTCTATGCAGAGAATCTGGAAGTTATTCTCAGAAAAACTGGGAGAGTATAGTTTCTGGAAGTAAGATGAAGTTATTTTTGGTTAAAAGGCCGAAAGTTAAAAATGATTATTCTTACTCTTTTGATCAATATCACAATTTGATAAATCACATAATTAAAAAATATTGATGGTTAATTCATTATGGAAATATTAGTTATGATCACAACTGAATCAAGTAACGCAAATGCTTTGCGAATGGCTAAATTACTAATACAAAACAAACTTGCAGCTTGTGTTTCAATAAAGCAAATTTTTTCAATTTTTAAGTGGGATGATGATATTGAAGAAACTAAAGAGTATGAAATCACAATAAAAAGTAAACTAGAATTTAAAGATTATTTAATTGAATTCTTAAATAAAAATTCCACATATGATGTTCCTCAAATTATTTACAAAAAATACAATTCTGAGATCAAATATTATGATTGGTTGAATAAGACTATTTGATTAAATCTATTTTATTAACTCTTTAAGATTAATATCTGATCTAGATCCTAATTGCGTAATTATTTGTCCAGCACAAATTGAAGCTATCTCTCCGCATTTTTTGAGGGAAAAATTGTTTATTAATCCATGGATAAATCCTCCCGCATAGATATCTCCTGCTCCTGTAGTATCAATAATCTTGCCTTTCGTTATTGACTCAATTATTTCAACATTATTCCTGTTAACGATCAGAGAACCATTGCTCCCAAGAGTTACTATGACTAATTCACATAAGGAAGATAGGTCTTCTTGGCAATTTTCTAATTTATCACTTTTAAATAGACTTAACACCTCGGATTCATTACAAAAAACAATATCTACATATTCATAAATTAATTCCAAGAAACTCTCACGATGTCTATCTACACAAAATGAATCAGACAAAGAAAGGATTATTTTTGTATTAGATTGTTTTGCAATTTTGGCTGCTTTAATAAAAGCTTTTTTAGCTAATTCGCTGTCCCATAAATATCCTTCTAAATACAAGTATTTACTTTCCTTAATTACAGTAAAGTCAATGTCTTTTGATTCAAACTCTACAGATGCTCCTAGGTAAGTGCACATAGTTCTTTGTGCATCAGGTGTAACCAAAATGATTGAATGAGCTGTTGGAGCACCTTCAATAGTAGGTGGAGTATTAAATATAGTTTTACTTTTTTTTATATCGTCAGAAAAGAAATTCCCAAATTGATCATTTTTCACTCTTCCTATAAACTGCACATGATTGCCTAATTCTGCTAAAGAAACAACGGTATTTGCTGATGACCCACCTGAAATTTGTTTGATCACGTTGCAATTTTCTAACAATCTCTGAGATTCATCAGAATTAATTAGATTCATTGATCCTTTATCCAGATTATTTATCTCAAGAAACTCATTTTCAATATTTACAATAATATCTACTATTGCGTTGCCTAGACCAATGAGATCAACTTTTTTATGTTCAAAATGTCTAAAGGATTCATTCATTAATTTGGAATTAAATTACCTTAGCAGTGCTCTTTTAGGACCATGTATTGGGTCTTCAATTACTATAGTTTGATCTCTATTCGCCCCCAATGAAACAATGGCAATTGGAACCTCCATTAATTCAGCTAAAAATCTTAGATAATTCATAGCATTCTGTGGAAGATCAGATAGTTTTCTGCAATCTGCAGTTGAACATTGCCAACCTTTTAATTTTTTGAAGATTGGCTTACATTTTTTTAAGTCGTCTGAATTTGTGGGAAAGTAGTCTATTTCCTCTCCATCGAGATCATATGCAACGCAAACTTGAATCTCTTCTAATTCATCTAACACATCAAGTTTCGTAACAGCTAAACAATCAAGACCATTTACAGATACAGCATATTTTCCAATAACTCCATCAAACCACCCACATCTTCTCCTTCTGCCAGTAGTGGTTCCAAATTCACTGCCTCTATCACAGAGTTGATCATTAATACTTCCTTGTAATTCAGTTGGGAATGGTCCTTCACCTACTCTTGTGGTGTAAGCTTTTGCGACACCTATGACTCTATCAATTAAAGTTGGACCCACTCCAGCTCCAATACATGCCCCTCCTGATATAGGGTTTGATGAGGTAACAAAAGGATAAGTCCCATGGTCTAAGTCAAGTAGAGTCCCTTGAGCACCTTCGAATAGGATATTCTTCTTGTTTTTTGAGGCTGCATGGATAGTCCTCGTACAGTCAACAACATGCTTTGATAATCTTTGCCCATAGTCCAGATATTCTTCAACAATATCTTCTAATTTAAGTGGTTTAATGCCATAGATTTTTTCTAGGAGACCGTTTTTTTCTCTTAATGGAATTTCTATCACATCACTTAGCCTTTCCTTATTGAGCAAGTCTCTTATCCTAATGCCATTTCTTTGTGATTTATCTGCATAAGTTGGGCCTATCCCACGACCTGTCGTCCCTATTTTGTTTGAACCTCTATCAGCCTCCATCGCTTCATCTAATATTCGGTGGTAGGGCATTGTTACATGTGATGTTGATGAAATTTTTAATCCTGATATATCAATTCCATTATCAATTAACATGTCAATTTCTTTAAGCAAGATTTTTGGATCTACAACAGTTCCCGAACCGATTACACAAGAAGTATTTTTATAGAGTATCCCTGAGGGAATTAAATGTAATTTTAAGACTTTATCATCTACAACTATAGTATGGCCTGCATTTACACCCCCTTGATAGCGAACGACAACATCTGCCGAACGACTAAGTAAATCCGTTATTTTACCTTTTCCTTCGTCACCCCATTGGGCTCCGATTACAACAACATTGGCCAATTTTAGAAGAGCATTATTTTTGTGCGAATATTTAATATATTCAAAAATCTTGGTTTACTTTTAAAAAGTAAATGAATTGTATCAACTTTCTCTTAGAACCATTTTTTCAGCAAGAGAAAATTCTTTGGTTAAACGCTCCTTAAGTTTATCTGGTAAAGGTCTACTTGCAAAGTTTTTGTAATGACCTGCCATAGCATTTAATGCTGTTTGCATTGTGGTAAATGATTGCGTTTTATTCACCATCCCTCTATTTCTATATCTGGAAATATAGTCAGTTATGAGTGTAAGAGCCTCACTTCTTACTTCATCTTTATTTGGAGAATCTTTTGGAGTATCAACAGCTGTTTGTAATGTTTTAACTACAGAAATCGTATCCTTTGTGTAATCACCTGTCATAGCTGTTTTTGCAGCTATGACAGGGGAACTAAATAGTGTAAAAACAACAATTAAAGATATTGCAAAAGATATAGCTTTGGTAAGATTCTTAAAAAATAATTTTGATGTCCATTTCAGTAACATAACTAAGCTCCCAAAAAAATAAGCCTCAAGACTTTTTATTGTACATTATTTCAGATTCGGAAATAAATGTTTCTAACAATTTATCAGTACTAACTTTAAGCTTAGTATTATTTGTTCTGCATAAAAATTCTACTTCTTTATTGATAGAATCTCTTCCAATAATTATCTGAAAAGGAATACCAATTAATTCCGCATCTTTAAATTTCACTCCAGCTCTATCGTTTCTATCATCAACAAGGATATCAATTTTATTAATTAAAAAGTTGTTATAAATTTGCTCAGTAAGATCACTTTGGATAGGATCTTTTAGGTTTGTTGGGATAATAATAACTTCAAAAGGAGAAATCTGGATAGGCCAACAAATTCCTTTTTGATCATGATTTTGTTCGATAGCAGCTTGAGCTATTCTTGTCACTCCTATTCCGTAACAACCCATCCATAAATTTTTTAACTGACCGTCCTTATCAGAGAACTTTGCATTAAGTTTTTCACTGTATTTCTGACCTAATTGGAAAATATGTCCAATCTCGATACCTTTTTTTTCTTCAAGTTCTTCATCATCATAAATACTTATCTTATCTCCTTTTTTGGCATTCCTGATATCCCCAATTAGATAGTCTTTCGAATTAAAAGAAAATTCTTGAAAAACTTTATGAAAATTAACTTTATTACCACCACTTATAAACTTTGGAAGGTCACTTGCTGAATGGTCAATTATTCTTGTCCAGTTTTTTTCCCAATTAGAACTAGCTTTAATAGTTTTATTATCTAAATCTGGCCCAATAAAACCTAAGGGTATATCAACTAGATTTTTTTCGATAGTATTTTTGTCTTCAATCTTTTTAAGATTAAGGAGATTGAAGTGATGAAGTTTATTGATTAAGTTAAAAAGCTTTACTTCATTAATGTGTTGATCTCCTCTTATGCATGCAAGAATTGGTACATTTAATTCACCTTCGAACTGTGCAAGGAATATTACTACTTTAATAATCTGACTTGGGTCTAAATTGTTATTATCGCAAACTTCTAGGATTGTTTTTTGCTGAGGCGTTTCCAACCACTCTGCAATATTATCTTTTAGTGGAATAGGTTGAGAGGGTAAAGAAACAGCTTTTTCGATATTGGCAGCATAAGAACCACTTTGAGTGAACAAAATGGAATCTTCCCCAGCATCAGCAGTGACCATAAATTCTTTTGATGAGGCACCGCCAATTGCTCCACTATCAGCTTCAACCCCTACTGTCTGCAGTCCACAAGATTTAAAAATATTTTCATAAGCATTGCCCACCTTTTCATAGAAGGAAGCTAGATCGTTTTCTGAAGAATGAAAAGAATATCCATCTTTCATTATGAACTCTCTACTTCTCATCAATCCAAACCTTGGCCTTATTTCATCTCTAAATTTTGTCTGGATTTGGTAAAAACATTGAGGTAATTGCTTATAGGAGTTGATGGTCTCTGATGCAATACTCGTGATCACCTCTTCGTGAGTTGGTGCTAAACCAAATTCTTTACCTTGTCTATCTTTGAGATTAAACATTATTCCTTCACCTGCAGTATATCCTTCCCACCTTTCACTTTTTTTCCATAAATCTGCAGGATGAAGTTGGGGTAATAGTAATTTTGTACAACCTATACTATTAAGTTCTTTCTCTATTATTACGGATATTTTTTCAATAACTCTAAGCATTAGTGGCATGTATGCATAAATACCGCTGTTAACTCTGCGAATATACCCAGCTTTTAAGAGTAATTGATGTGAAATAATTTCAGCTTCAGAAGGTGTGTCACGAAGTGTCCCCAGAGGAAATGAGGTTGTCACGCGCATACAGAAAAATCCTTAATAATATTTAATTTTATCAATTAAGATGAAAAAATAATTTAAAGTGTCTTGAGTCCCTCAACGCGGCTAGTCTAAGAATATTCTTTCTGCTAACTTCTTCAGTAATGAAGTTCAAATTCTTTAAAAAGTTCATTACTACTTAATCATTTTCTTAAGTTTATGGAAAATATAGATTCCAATATTTCTAGTGAAGAGGAATTAGTAGGTATTGATGAAGTTCAAAAATTCCTTAATAGATCAAGAGCTTCTGTTTATAGGTATACAAATACAGATTTAAGAAATCTAAATCCTAGTTTTAATCCAAGAAAATTAAATCCCGAATTTAGGACTGATCAAAAAGATCCTTTAAAATTCCATCCTAATGAAGTTGCAAGATTTGCAAAGGATATTTTAAGAATAAAGGAAGTTACTGTAGAGGTTTTTAATTCACCTTCGTCCGCTGCTCAAAATATACTGGCGCAAATATTAGACGAACTAAAATCTATTAGGTCTTTGCTGGAAAAAGAGTGATTAAAAAGTCACCAATCAATGTTTTGATTTATTGACATTTTGAATGTAGGATAATGATGTTTAATTATCTCCTTAATCTTTACCAATTAAGAGTTCTTGAGTTACACGAAATCAAAGCAGTTTATTCAAAGTAAATCAAGCGAAGAATCTTCTCTTGGTTCTGCTCGAAATGATTTTGAAAGAGATGATGATGACCCCTTAAGTATAAGGAGTTTATCAATAACATCTTTAGGTATTATTTTTGCCTTTTTGACAATTTTTTTACCTTCAATAAGTATTTTAATTGGAAGACCTTTATCTCAAGGAAACGAGATAATTCATAATCACGATTTTAAAAAAGATGGACCTTAGTTCAATACCTCCATCTCCAATGAAGGGAATAGTGAATATTGTTGTTGAAATACCTGCAGGGAGTAGGAATAAATATGAATATTGCTCTGACGCAGGGATAATGGCCTTAGACAGAGTATTACATTCTTCAGTGAGGTACCCTTTTGATTATGGTTTTATCCCAAATACCCTTGCTGATGATGGAGCTCCTCTTGATGCAATGGTGATAATGGACGAACCTACTTTTGCGGGTTGTCTAATAAAAGCTAGACCTATTGGAGTTTTGGATATGCATGATTGTGGTGCATATGATGGAAAACTTTTATGTGTGCCTATGGCTAATCCTAGGCAGGCTAATATAGTGAGTATTAATCAAATTGCTCCTAATCAGCTTGAGGATGTCGCAGAATTTTTTAGAACAAGTAAAGGACTCGATGGAAGAACAGTTCAAATTGATGGTTGGAGGGATTTTGATGTAGTTGAAAATTTATTAAAAAGTTGTATGCCTCTAAAAAAGAAAAACTTTAAAGTACTTAAGAAATCAAATATTAGTAAATTAAATTGAAAAAAATAATTTTTTATAGTTATTTAAAATGCTCTACATGCCGAAAAGCTGCAAAGTGGCTTGAAAGCAAAGATTTTGAATTTCAGTTAATTGATATTGTAAAAGAACCTCCACTTTTTAATTATTTAAATCTAGCCTTAGAACAATACTCTGATGATAAAAAAAGGATTTTTAATACAAGAGGTAAAGCCTTTAAAACTCTTAATCTTGATATTGATCGTTTGTCAAAGGAAGAAATTATTCAACTTCTTTTAAGTGATGGCAAATTAATAAAAAGACCATTTTTGATTTTCGAAGGAAAAAAAGTAATATTAGGTTTTAACGAAATTGAATATGCAAAACAATTTACATAAGTTTAGAAAATCAAGACTTTATTAATCCTATGCCTGGTGCCATAAAAAGTTTTTTAAAAGAATGGGGGTTTCTAATTCTATTAACTTTTTTTGTTTCTTCTTGTAGATCATTTTTTGCAGAACCACGTTATATCCCTTCTGGTTCAATGCTCCCAGAATTACAAATAAATGATAGGTTAATTATTGAAAAATTTTCGCTAAGAAACTCTTTACCAAAAAGAGGAGATATTGTTGTTTTTAACTCACCTTACTCCTTTGACAAAAAATTAATTTCATCAAGATCTAAGCCTTTACCAAAAAAAACATATTGTTTTTTTATGAGTTTTCCTCCAATGTCGTTTGTCCCTGGTTTGAGGGATCAAGCTTGCGATGCTTATATTAAAAGAGTGGTGGCACTTCCGGGAGAAATTGTAAGTGTAAACTCTAATGGTGAATTAATAATAAACCAAAAAATAATTCCTGAACCCTATGTCTCTTATAAGTGCTCATTATCCCAATTTAATAATTGTGGTAAATTTGAAAACATAAAAGTGCCAGAAGATCATTTTTTAGTTTTAGGTGATAATAGGGCAAATAGCTGGGATGGAAGATATTGGCCTGGGAGTAAATTTCTTCATAAAAAAGAGATAATTGGTAAAGCATACTTCAGATTTTGGCCTCTTAGTCAAGTTGGCTTTTTCAATAATTAACCCCTTTTCCTGCATCTGACTCGATCAAAATAAATTTTAAAAAGTGTTCTAATTTAAAGAGCACCTGAAGCTGTTGAATCAATAATTCCTCCTAGGTGGGTTGTAATGTTTAGAGCGCTAATCACCGGAGACTTATTGGGATCATTAAAAATGTCAATTATAGTTATGCCACCATTACCTTGTTTTATCATCCAAATATTTGAATAATTAATGCCAAGGATGTTGCAAATTAGAGTTTTATTGACTGCATCATGAGCAACTAGAAGGCTTAAATCATTATCTTTTTGAGATGAACAAATTATGTCAAAAGCTTCTACGGATCTTTCTGATACATCTTTTATAGATTCACCTTCGGGCATTATTACTTCTTCAGGATTGTCATGCCAATTTTTAAGTAGAACAGGCCACTTTTCTCTAATTTCTGATTCCAGTTTGCCTTCCCATAATCCGTGACTAATTTCTATAAGTGAATCTATTTTTTCTATTTTTAAATCTTTTCTATTTTGAAGGATTATTTGTGCAGTCTCATAAGGCCTATGCATTGAACTTGAAAATGCCTTATTAAAAGAAATATTTCTCAAATATTCAAAAGTCTTTCTAGCTTGATCTTTACCGTTTTCATTTAAAGGGATATCAATTTGTCCTTGGAACCTACCTTCTTTGTTCCAGTTAGTTTCACCATGCCTTATTAGAAATACGCGGGAATCTCCAATTTGATTTGGAATATTTTTATTCAGATGGGAAGTTTGATTTAAGCATTCAATTTGGGTCTTAAAAGAGTTATCTTTCCTTGAAATATTTAGTATCGAGAAAGAAGCATTTTCTAATCTTATTTTCCTAAAACCTTGCGTAGGCTTTCCTAATAACAAAAGGATTAAACATCTGAGAATTGCATTATGCCCTACAACTAAAATGTTTACATCGTCTTTGTCTAGATAAATTTTTAAAATTTCTTCTACAAAATTTGTTGCTTGAATAAATAACTCTTGAATTGGTTTATAAGTTTTGTTGTCATTTCTTTTTAAGATTAGATTTTCTGGATCATTTTTCCATATAGGGTAAATTTCTGGAAATTGATTTTTTATTTCATCAATTTTTAGGCCAGACCATTCACTAAGATCTACCTCTAGCAAATTATCATCGAATACGATATTTTGTTCTTTATTGAATGCCTTTTTAATTGTTTTTGCAGTTTCAGCCGCTCTTACAAGTGGGGAGGAATAGATTTTATCAAAGTTTATTTTTGATAATGCTTTTCCTGCTTTTCGTGCTTGTTGGTATCCTTCATCGGTTAATAATGAATCATCTGTTCTTCCTTGAATTAATCCTTTTGTATTGAAACTGCTTAGTCCATGCCTAACTAAAACTAATCGTATAGCCATTATATAAATTTGAAAATTAAGATAATTTAATCATCTCATGGCGTGATTAAAATAGATACATAAATATAAGGAATTTCAATGATAACTAAGTATAGTTTTCAACAATATAAAAAATTATGATCTTTAAAAATATTTCTAAGTCAAAACTCACTTTAGCTATTATTTCTATAGTCATAACATTTTTTGTATGGCAGCAAGGCTTAAGAGATAGTTTAAATAGACCATCTGTTTCTTTTGATATAAGTCAAAAAGAGCAAGAAATTGCTGAATTATCGGTCCAATCAATGCCTGAAAATCTTAAAAAATTTTTTATCATTAATGATCCTGTTGATCAAATAAATAAATCACTTTCTGAAGTCTCATTTGAAGAGCTAACAGAAAGAAATAAATTAATTCGAATAATTACTTCAGAATCAAATGATCCCATAATCTATAAACATATATCCAAAGATTTTGAAAATAAAAACTTTATATTTCTGATTGATGAGATAGAAAAAAAATCTAATAATAATTCATATAAACCAAATTCTGACAAATTTGATTTATTTAAAGATGATAGATTTTTATACCACCTCTTAAGCCGGAAATTTGATTTTGACGATAGTGCATTAATAACAAAATCATTTTCAAGCAAAATGTTTTTAAAAATATTAGCCATAAGACTAATACCCCTTTTAACAATACTTATTGGCTCTATTCTGGCTTTAAAAATATTATGGAAAACCATATCTTTGAAAAAATTTGGTTGGAAAGAAATTAAATCCTTAGATTTAAAATTAATAGATATGGTTTTATTAATTGCGGGTGGATTTGTTGTTTTAGGAGAAGTGGTATCACCTTTGTTTTCAATCAGTTTGGTTGAACTTTTTTCTAAAAATATCTCTAATGAATTGTCTCAATCTTTAAAAATTTTCTTTGGATATCTTTTTATGGCTATTCCGCCATTAGGGATAGTTTTTTATCAAATTAAATCTTTGAATGGTGAATTTACTTTTAAAAAGGATTATTTACAGTTCAATTTCTTGCCAATAAAATATGCAATTATTCAAGGAATAAAAGGTTGGTTAACAATTATTCCTTTTGTTTTATTGATCTCTTTAATTATGAATAGTCTGATCGATAATCAGAATGGCAGTAACCCTTTGCTGGAAATTGTTCTAAATAATAAGAATTACTTATCATTTTTTTTATTATTTGTAACAACAGCTCTATTAGCTCCTTTATTTGAGGAGATTATATTTCGCGGTATTTTATTGCCAACTCTTTCAAGAGATTTTGGAGTAATTTCGGGCATCATAGTTTCAGCTTTTATCTTTGCATTAGCCCATTTAAGTTTGGGAGAAATGCCGCCATTATTTGTTCTAGGGATTGGATTAGCAATCACAAGAATTGCTTCAGGGAGTTTGTTTTCCTCAGTGATTATGCATTCTTTATGGAATGGATTGACTTTCTTAAATTTGTTTTTATTGAGGACATAAAGAATTTATTTTTTTGCTTGCGAATCAAACAAAAAGATGTTTATTTAATTTATAACACTTATTTTATTTAAATCTTAGATGAAACCTTATGGGAATCAACTTAATTTAAAAAAAAAAGTTTCATATGAAAGTAAAAAAAATTCTGAAAAAATATCCATTATTAATATCAAATTAATACATCAAATTTTCGATACCATTAATATCTCTCTTTTGGTCTTAATTTTCACCTTATTTTTCTTCTCTTTTAATAGTCAAAGAGAATGGTCAAATACATATAAAAACTTGTCTAAAACAAGAGCTATTAATAATAATCTCATTGATTATATTTCTAAAATTGAGGAATTTTATATTAGTGAACTTGAGTCTATTAATACATATAGAAAAACTAAACCTGAAGATTTAATCTATCTAGATAAACTTCCAGAAAAAAAAGAAAGTTTATTTAAGAAAAATTTAAGTAGTTTCATTGCAGGTTTGAATGATAGCAAATATCAAAGGGGATATTGATGAAAAAGTACAAAAAAATTTTTCGTCTATTACCCCTTGATCAAAGAAGATTTAAATTTCTCTATATTTTTAGCATACTATTAATATTTTGTTTGTTTGGTAGGTTAGTTAAATTGCAAGTCTTTAACGCTTCTGATTTACAAAGGAAAGCTAGATTAATACAGTCTTCTAAAACTAACGCCTTAAAAAAAAGGAGAGCGATTGTTGATAGAAATAATAGACTAATTGCTTACGATAAACCGTTCTATAAATTGTGGGCCCATCCAAAATATTTTAATTTTCCTGGTGATTCAATTAACAGAGTTCGCAGTATTGAAGAAGTTACAGAAAAATTGTCAACTATCTTGGATATACATGATGAAATACTCTTGAGAAAATTTAATAATAAAATGAGTGGTATCAAGCTTTTGGATAAAATTTCTGAAGAAAATGCAGAAAAGATTAAGAATCTTCAAATCAGCGGACTTGATTTGTTTAAATATTCGCAGAGATATTATCCACAAAGGGAGCTTTATTCTAATCTTGTAGGTTTTGTTAATGATGAGAATAAGGCTTCAGCAGGCTTAGAGCTTTATTTAGATAATCAAATTAAGGTTTTTAATAAAAGTAATTTAATAAAAAGAGGAGGAGACGGAACTCCTCTACCGGATAATTCAGCCCCAGGTGATTTTATTTCTGATTACAAAAGTTTAGGCCTAACTATTGATTCAAAATTACAGAAAGCGTCATTCAATGCATTATCAAAGCAAGTAACCAAATGGAAAGCTAAGAAGGGATTCGCCATAGTTATGGATGTTAATAATGGCCAGATTCTTTCCTTGGTTACATTCCCGTCATATGATCCAAATAAATTTTGGCAGTATAATTCTGAACTCTTTAGAGGTTGGTATTCTCAAGATTTATTTGAGCCTGGTTCAACTTTTAAACCTATTAATCTTGCCTTAGCTTTAGAAGAAAAAGTAATCCAGAAAGATGGAGTAGTTGAAGATATTGGAGAGATTAATGTTGGAGGATGGACACTTTCTAATTGGGATAAAAAAGGTAACGGATACATTGACTATCCAAAAGTATTACAGGTTTCAAGTAATGTTGGGATGGTAAAAATAATGCAAAATTTAGATCCTAAAATTTACTGGGATTGGCTAAAAAATTTAGGTATAAATAAAAATTTAGAGACTGACTTATTTGAATCAACTGCTGGCCAACTAAAGAGGAAAGATTTATTTGTAAATCAATCAATTGAGCCTGCCGTAACTTCATTTGGTAAAGGGTTCTCAATCTCGCCACTTAAATTGGTGCAACTTCATGCGGCTCTAGCAAATGGTGGTTTTGAAGTAACTCCTCATGTAACCTCAACTTTCAAAGAAAGAGTTAATAAAAATCCAAAAAAACAGTTTTTTTCAGACGAAGTCTCTAAAACTGTTCTTGAATGGATGGAGAGTGTAGTTGATAAAGGTAGTGGTTCTGGAGTCAGAATAGAGGGTTACAGGATAGCGGGGAAAACGGGCACCTCCCAAAAAGCCTTAAATGGTTCCTATACAAGCAAAAAAGTTTGTAGTTTTGTGGCGACTTTACCAGTTAACGATCCGAAATATGCTGTCCTAGTAGTAGTTGATGAGCCATCTAAATCTTTTGCATATGGTTCAACTGTTGCTGTACCAGTTGCGAAAGAAATTATCGAGAGTTTGATAGTAATTGAAAAAATCCCTCCCAAGATTAAAGATCATGGCATGATTGTTAAAAAACCCTAAAATTTTCCAATTTTATAAATATTTAGTTGATTATCTGATGATTTCATCAGGAATAAAAGCTACTTTGTGTATATATATGATTATCTAGACATGAAATCAATTTTAGAACAATTGTCCTTAATGACCGTTGTTGTTGCTGATACTGGAGATTTAGATTCGATAAAAAAATTTCAACCAAGGGACGCTACCACCAATCCATCGCTAATACTTGCTGCTGCCAAGAACCCTGATTATGTGAAATTAATTGATAAAGCTTTAGAAAGTTCAGAAAATGCATTGCCCCAAGGATTCTCCAATATTGAATTAATCAAAGAAACTGTTGACCAAGTTTCAGTATTTTTTGGAAAAGAAATATTGAAAATCATTTCAGGGCGCGTGTCTACAGAAGTTGATGCAAGACTTAGCTTTGACACCGAAGCTACGGTAGAAAAAGCGAGAAAATTGATCAATCTTTACAAAAATTTTGGAATTGAAAAGGAAAGAATTCTGATTAAGATTGCTGCAACTTGGGAGGGAATTAAGGCAGCTGAAATTTTGGAAAAAGAGGGTATTAAGTGCAACTTAACTTTACTGTTTAACTTCTGCCAAGCAGTAACTTGTGCTAATGCAAAGATAACTCTAATTTCTCCGTTCGTTGGCCGTATATTGGATTGGCATAAAGCAAAAACTGGCAAAACTAGTTTTGTTGGTGCTGAAGACCCTGGTGTTATTTCGGTTACGCAAATATACAAGTACTTTAAAGAAAAGGGATTCAAGACAGAAGTAATGGGAGCTAGTTTTAGAAATCTTGATGAAATAAAAGAATTAGCAGGTTGCGATCTTTTAACAATCGCGCCAAAATTTCTTGAGGAACTGAAAAAAGAAAAAGGAGAGTTAGTTAGAAAATTAGATGTAAGTATCCAAATGAATAATTCTATTGACTACGAATTTAAAGAAAAAGATTTTAGATTAAGTATGTTAGAAGATCAAATGGCAAGTGAAAAGCTTAGTGAAGGTATCACTGGATTCAGTAAAGCTATAGAAGAATTGGAAGAACTGCTACTTAAGAGATATTCAGAGATTAAAAATCACAAATTGATTTCTGCTAACTAAATTTAAGTTTGAATTGAAAAAGAATTAAGTCCCACTTTTTGTTAAAAGTCTTCTAATAACTCTTTTTGCAATATCTTCATAACTCATTTCTCCTGATAATATTTGAGCAATTCGTTTTGGTGCAGTTTTTCTTTTGACTCCTAATTGGTATCCAGTTCTGGGAAATCTATAAAATACTTGGGCTATTCTCCTCCCCCAAGCCATTGATTTCCCCCAAATGCTGTTAATTTTTTTCGTATAAGGATTTAAATCATCTATTTTTCCTGATAGAAACTGATCTATATATTCTGCAGCATAAAAACTGCTAATTAGAGATGGTCTAATTCCTTCAGCTAAGAATGGATCACATAGAGATGCTGCATCTCCAACCGCTAAAACTTTGTCACCATTAATTGAGTTGAAGCCATTCCATATTCTCAGTTTCTTACTAATTGGTTTATAAGGATAATCATCAAAACCGAAGCTTCTGATTACTTGCTTATTTATAGCCTGATTTTCTAGAAGACCATTATTTATAAAAGTACCTAAACCAATATTTAAGCTTTCTCTTAGGGGGAATGCCCATGCAAAGCCATATTTTATAAATCCAAACTCAAATCTAACTGCATCTCTAGGGATTTCACCTAACCCTTTTAATCTTAAAGAGATTGTGTTCGCAAATTTCGGTTTTCTTGGCCCTAAATTGAAATAACTTACCCATTTTGATTGGGACCCATCTGCAATTACAAGAAATTCTGCAATATATTTAATTTTGTTATTACAAGTAATTTCCCATTTATCATTTTTTTTTATAATTTTTTCTATCAATAATGGTCTCATTATCTGAACTCCGTTGCTTAAGGACTCATCAAGTAATAATTGATCAAGTTTCTCTCTTTTAATAATCCAAAATGGGGATTCACCAGTCAGATCAGCAGTTACATTATCTGTAGCCTTCCATCTGAATTCAACATTCTTAATTTTTGATGCTACGGCATCTTTTATATCTAAAGGAAGAAATCTTTGCATTGAAGATGCCATCCCGCCTGCACATGGTTTGTAATCTTGGGATTTTTCTTTTTCGATAATTAAAACAGAATATCCTTTCTTTGATAGGTTAAGAGCGGTGGAAGATCCTGATAAACCTCCACCAATTATTACAACGTCAAATCCTATCAAACTTTTAGAATTTCCTTTTCTTTTTCAGATAATTTAGTTTCTATTAAGGAAATATATTTGTCAGTAATTTTCTGAATTTCAGATTGATTATCTCTAGATTCGTCAATAGAAATAAGACCATCTTTTTCATCTTTTTTTTCTTTATCAACAGCATCTCTTCTGATATTTCTCAAAGCTACTTTTCCTTCCTCTGCATATTTAGAGGCTAATTTACAAAATTCTTTTCTTCTTTCTTCTGTTAATGGAGGAACATTTATTCTTATTACTTTTCCATCATTATTTGGAGTAATTCCTAAATCGCTCATAGAAATAGATTTCTCTATCGCTTGCAAACATGAAATATCGAAAGGTTGTATTGAAATTGTTTGAGAATCAACAGTGCTTATAGTGGCAAGCGATTTGATTGGTGTTTCTGCTCCGTAGTACTCAACACTTACTCTGTCTAACAAGGAAGCATTAGCTCTGCCTGTCCTAATTGTATTAAAGTTTCTTTGTGTTGCTTCAATACTTTTATTCATATTTTCTTGAATTTCTTTTTCTTTCATAATTAAAAAAATTAAATGATCTCTAACTTATTAAAGAGCCTATTGGCTCACCAGCAACAGCTTTAGAAATGTTCCCTTTTTTGAATATATCAAAAACCATTATTGGGATATTATTATCTTTGCAAAGTGCAATCGCAGTACTGTCCATTACGGCAATTTCATCACTAAGAACTTGTTGATAACTGAGAGAGGAATATTTTTTTGCATCTTTGAATTTATTAGGATCACGATCGTATACTCCATCAACTTTAGTAGCCTTCATAACAACTTCTGCGTTTATCTCTGCTGCTCTCAAAGCTGCCGTAGTATCAGTTGTAAAAAATGGATTTCCGCATCCACCTCCGAAAACTACAACTCTACCTTTTTCTAAGTGCCTCATGGCTCTTCTTCTTATATAGGGTTCGGCAATTTCCTGCATTTCTATTGCAGTTTGAACTCGTGTAGCAACTCCTACTCTTTCTAATCCATCTTGAAGTGAAATAGCATTCATTACTGTTGCTAGCATCCCAACATAATCAGCGGTTGCTCTATCCATGCCATCCGCAGACCCTTTTAGCCCTCTAAAAATATTCCCGCCCCCAACAACTATTGCAAGTTCTACATTATTTTCGACTACTTTTGAAACATCCTCTGCAATTGACTGAACGATAGCAGGATCAATACCATAAGGTTTTTCACCCATTAGTGCTTCACCACTAAGTTTTAAGAGAACTCTTTTGTAAGCCATTCAATAATTGTACTTGTAAGACCTTAGCAAGTAAAAGGACCAAATTTATTTTTTGTTCAGATATTGCTTTCGTCTTTAAACATTTCTAAACCTGCCTAAAGAAATTTTTAATAATGATTTACCTTAACTAAAATTCAATACACTTTTGCGCTTTTATTCCTTGTTCTTTAAATGGATGTCTTATTAGTTTCATTTCTGTAACTAGATCAGCGTAATTGATAATTGAATCAGATGCTCCCCTTCCAGTTAAAACAATATGATTTTTTCTATTATTTAAGCTTTTTAAAAAAGTGATTATTTCCTCGGGTGTAAGATAACCAAGTTTTGTCGCAATATTAATTTCATCAAGAATGATAAGTTTATAAGATTCGTTTTGTATGTATTTTTTGGCTAGTTGCCAAGCCTCTTGAACTAATTTTTCATCTCTTATTCTGTCTTGTGTTTCCCAAGTAAATCCCTCTCCTAATGAATGCCAAGATATGTTTGAAGACAAGTTTTTAAGTGCTTTTTCCTCTCCAGTTTTCCAGCCTCCTTTGATAAATTGAATTATTGCTACTTTATAGCCATGCCCTATCGTCCTTAAGGCCATACCTAAAGATGCAGTTGTCTTTCCCTTGCCATTTCCTGTAAAAACAATCAATAATCCTTTTTTTGTTTTTCTGATTTGTAATCTTTCGGCTTGAATATCTTTTCTTTGCTGCATTCTTCTTTTATATGAGCTCTCATCGCTTTCCGGTGATAATTTTCCTCCCATTCCAAGTTTATTTGCTTGATTATCGAGGTTAAATATTTTCTCGGAAGATGAAGGTTTTTCTTTCATATGACCCTTTTTTTATTTGATTATTATAAATCTTTAGATATTTTTAACTTTTTTAACTTTTAAAATTGCATTATTTACTGCCTGTTGTTGATCTCTTTTAGTAATCCAGTGGTGATAAGTTTGAGTATGTAAACTAACGGAATGTCCCATCATTCTGGCAGCCACAGTATCAGGTAAATCATAAAAAATTGTTCTAACTGCCCAAGCATGTCTTAGATCATAAGGTTTTATTTGTAAAGAGTAACGCTTAAACTGGTCTGTAATTTTTTTCCCAATATTCTGTAGGGTTGTAATTTTAAGGTCTCTATTAATATTCGGGAGAAGTTCTGGATTTTCACCAAGTTTTGATAATTCGAACTTTTCCACCCATTCAGGATGAAATGGCCAAACTTGATGTTCCCCAGTTTTAGTCGTAGGTAAAACTCTAATAATTTTGTCCCCAAAATTAGTAAGAGAACTTAAATCACAAAAAAATACTTCATGATTCCTTAATCCATATGTAGCCATCAGGCCAAAAACAAATTTCCAAGACTTGTTTGGTATAGTATCCCACAGTTTCTCTATTAATTCGTCTTTAGGAAGATCCCTAAATCCTGCTTTGTTCAGGCCATATCCCCTAGAATTTAATTTCCAATCTTCTGGTAGTTTAATTTCCAAAAACTTAGCCAAAACACTTAAAGAAGTAGCGCATTGTTTCCTACTTCTGGTACCTTCCTTATAACTTTCAAGTGTTTTTTGAAATACTTTTTCTAAAGCTTCATTCTCATAGTTATTGTAAATATTTAGGATTCTTTTCATATATGGTTTGTAAGAACTTCTCCAAGTAGTTTTTCTAGTGCTGGTTCGAAAATCACTTTTATTTTCTTTAAAAAAAAATTCCTCAAATTGATTTAATCTTTTTGGGAATTCAAAACCATCTTTTATTTCCTTTCTATATGGTTTGTCTATCCAATTAATCCAATTAAATTGATTCAATTCCAATTGCAAATTGATTAATTGTAATTTTTTTTTGGCCTCCTCTAATCCAGAAATATCAGCTTTTAAACCAAGAGATATTCTTTGAATTTTAAAGATATTGTTATCTTCTTTGGAGGGTAGTGAACCACGAATATTTAATTTCTCTCCTCTTTTCTCAATTTTAAGCTTGCTGCCTTGAGTAGCAAATTTATCATTGACATTATTAATTTCCTGAATTACGTTCATTTACTTATATAATTGACCATATAATGACGTTTTTAATGATGATTTTCAATCTCCATAAATTTTAAATGGATAAAATAGGCGTCTTACTAATGAATTTAGGAGGGCCTGAACGCATTACTGATGTAGGCCCATTCTTATACAATCTTTTTTCTGATCCAGAAATTATCAGGACACCTTTCCCTTTTTTTCAAAAACCCCTAGCTTGGTTAATTAGCACTCTTAGGAGCACTACTTCACAACAGGCATATCTCTCTATAGGTGGAGGTTCACCTATCAGAAGGATAACAGAACAACAAGCAAGAGAATTACAATCTAAATTAAGGGACAAGGGATTTAATGCTACCACCTATATCGCTATGAGGTATTGGCATCCTTTTACCGAATCGGCAATTGCTGATATGAAAGCAGATGGCATAGATCAAGTTGTTGTAATACCTTTGTATCCACATTTTTCGATAAGTACTAGTGGTTCGAGCTTTAGGGAATTAAAAAAATTGAGAGATTCTGATGATGAATTTAAGAAGGTTCCAATGAGATGTGTAAGGAGTTGGTTCAGTCAATCAGGTTATTTAAAGTCTATGGTCGAATTAATTTCTGAACAAATTTCACTTTGTGAATTACCTTCAAAGGCCCATATATTTTTCACTGCTCATGGAGTTCCTAAGAGTTACGTAGAGGAAGCTGGAGACCCTTACAAACAACAAATTGAAGATTGTTCCTTATTAATAATAAATGAGCTGGAAAAATGTTTAGGGCATAGTAACCCTTATACACTTTCTTATCAAAGTAGAGTTGGTCCCGTTGAATGGCTAAAGCCTTATACAGAAGAAGTGTTAGCTGATCTTGGCAGATCAAATGTTAATGACCTGATTGTGGTCCCTATAAGTTTCGTCGGAGAGCATATCGAAACATTGCAAGAAATTGATATTGAATATAAAGAAATTGCTTTAAAGGCTGGTATTAAAAACTTTCGGAGAGTTAAGGCTTTAAATACTCATCCTACTTTTATTGAAGGTCTTAGTGATCTAGTGGTTTCCTGTTTGGAAGGACCTCTTGTTAATATAGAGGAGGCTTCACAGTTGCCTGAAAAAGTGAAGCTTTATCCCCAAGAGAAGTGGCAATGGGGTTGGAATAATAGTTCAGAAGTGTGGAACGGAAGGGTTGCAATGATTATTTTTCTTGTGCTTTTTATTGAACTTATTTCAGGCTCTGGACCTTTACATAAATTAGGCATTTTATAAAGAACAAGCGAAATTTATTTGATAATTTTTAATTTTTTGAAAGATTATTTTGAATACATTTCTGACATTACATTTCTAAATGAGGCAAAAGTATTTAATTAAGTTTAATATTTATAGTAAATATTGAATTTCTTTAGTGACCCTCACTTCGAGATCCTTTTCAAAGGGTAGTTCAAAACATGAAAATCCAGTTTGGATAACTGGTGCAGATGCACTAATGGATTCTTTAAAAATTCATGGAGTAAAAGTTATATTTGGATATCCTGGGGGCGCCATACTACCAATATATGATGCTGTGCATAAGGCAGAAAAAGAAGGTTGGTTAAAGCATTATATGGTTAGGCATGAACAAGGTGGTTCACATGCGGCTGATGGATATGCAAGATCTACTGGTGAAGTAGGAGTATGTTTTGGGACCTCAGGTCCAGGTGCAACAAATTTGGTAACTGGAATTGCCACTGCGCAAATGGATTCAGTACCCCTAGTTGTAGTTACAGGTCAAGTTCCAAGACATGCTATAGGGACAGACGCTTTTCAAGAAACTGATATTTTTGGAATAACTCTTCCAATAGTGAAACATTCATGGGTAATAAGAGATCCTTCAGATATCGCAAAAGTAGTTTCTGAAGCTTTTTTTATAGCCTCATCTGGAAGACCTGGCCCTGTTTTAATTGATATACCCAAAGATGTAGGTCAAGAGTTCTTTAATTACCAAAGAGTTTTGCCTGGTGAGATTATTCCTAAAGGATTCAAAAGGAATGGAGAAATTAATGATTGCGATATCAATAAAGCAATTAAGTTAATAGAAGATTCTGAAAGACCTCTTCTATATGTAGGAGGTGGGGCAATATCTTCAGGGGCTCATGATGAAATAAAAACTCTGGCAAAGAATTATCAAATACCAGTTACCACAACCTTAATGGGGAAGGGCGCTTTTGATGAAAAAGATAATTTATCAGTAGGGATGTTAGGAATGCATGGAACTGCTTATGCAAATTTCGCTGTAACAGAATGCGATCTTTTAATTGCTGTTGGAGCTAGATTCGATGATAGGGTGACAGGAAAATTAGATACTTTTGCACCTAATGCAAAGGTAATTCATATAGATATCGACCCAGCAGAAGTTAATAAAAATAAACGTGTAGATGTTGCGATTGTTTCTGATGTTTCAAAAGCTGTTCTAAAAATTAATGAACAATCTCTAAAAAACAAATTTACTTGTCAGACGAAAAACTGGTTAGAAAAAATTGATTTTTGGAAAAATAAACACCCTTTATATGACCCGCCCAAAGAAGGAGAAATTTATCCTCAGGAGGTTCTTATAAAAGTGAGGGAACTTTCACCAGAAGCTTATGTAACTACAGATGTAGGACAACATCAGATGTGGGCTGCTCAATACCTTAGGAATTCTCCAAGAAAATGGATTAGTAGTGCAGGCTTAGGAACTATGGGTTTTGGCTTACCAGCCGCAATTGGGGTAAAAGCAGCCCTACCTAATTCAGATGTAATTTGTATTGCAGGAGATGCAAGTGTCTTAATGAATATTCAAGAATTAGGAACTTTATCTCAATATGGTCTAAAGGTGAAATTGATTATTATCAATAATCGCTGGCAAGGGATGGTAAGACAATGGCAGGAAAGTTTCTACGATGAAAGATATTCTTCATCTGATATGAGTTGTGGTGAACCTGATTTCGTAAAACTTGCTGAGTCTTTTAGAGTTAAAGGATACTTAATTTCTGAGAGAAAACAATTACAGAATGAATTAAAAAATGCGCTTGATCATGACGGTCCTGCCTTGATTAATATCCTTGTAAGAAGAGGTGAAAATTGTTATCCAATGGTTCCTCCCGGTAAAAGCAATGCTCAAATGGTTGGATATGTTAATTGTGAAGACTAATTTTTTTTAATTCGTCATTTTAAAAAATTAACCTTAAGATAATTTAAAAACTTAGATATTTCTGAATTGAAAAAATTATCAAAAATTTTAATTATAGTCTGCCTGATTGTTCTTTATCCTGTAATAGTTAACTCGGCTGAAATTCTTCAAATTAAAAGTTCAAATACTATATTGGTGGGGGATCAAAATAGGAATTTAACTATTCGATTATTTTGTGTAAATGTAAATGAAAATGATGAGCTCGAAGCTACTAATTTACTTAAGAGTGAATTCCCAAGGGGAAGCAAAGTGAAAATAAAACCTTTTGGTTCTAAAGAGAATGTTTTGTTAGCAAAAGTTTTTAATATTAAAAGTAATAAGGAGATGACTGAATTATTAGTCACTAAAGACTTTACTAGTGAAATATGTCCAAGTTAACTATCTCTATGAGCAAATAAAATTCCATTGCCTCGAGATTGTTTTGTTTTTTCTCCAGGAATTAAATTCATTTTGAAATTTGTATGTGCATAAATTTGAAATGTCTATATTTGTATTAGGAATGTTCTCATTTAAAAGTTGTCTGTAGGCAGATTTTTTGAGATCAAGTTGATTTAAGTTTTGCTCTTTGAAGTAATTTGAATCACTAAAACAAAGATCTTTTTCGGTTTTAGTTAAATTCAAAGTTATTTTTTTGTTTTCGGCCTTTCTATAAAATTCTTTGAGTGTCAATTTATCAACCAGATAATGTTCCTTCGAAATTGCTGGTCCAATAGCAACAAGTAAGTCATCTCGAGATGTCCCAAAATTATCGAAAATTTTAACTAGATTTTTTATTATTTTTTTTTCTAAACCTTTTCTTCCACAATGTAAGGCTGCTACATTTCTTGTCCTTTTATCGGCAAAAAATATTGGCATGCAATCAGCTGTGTAAATCCATAAGTTTTGATTACATTTATTTCCAATAAGACCATCTGCATTAGTCTTACTCCCTTCTTGCGAAAGTGATCCAAAAACAATCACATTACTGTGAATTTGATTGGAGACACAATTTATGTAATTTTCATTAAATTTATTCCCCAATAGTTGAAGAAAGTTCTCATGACTTGACTTCGTAAAGTATGCATGTTTGAAGTTATGTTGACTAAGGATAGGCGATAAATAATACTCAAATTTTTTGTTTTGAATAAAAATTTCAGATTTTAAAAAATATGTTTCTTTATAAGATATAGTTTCTTCTCCTTAAATGAATTTATGATATTAATTCAATATCTCTCAAGATCCAGAATCCTGCAAATTTTTCGACATATGGCGTTGACTGTATGGAAATAAATTGATAACCAAAAGAATTTTTTTTATTCTCTAAAAACTTTGCACTTAAAATATTTGCATCTTTTTCGGGCAAATCTGTTACCAGCCACTTATCGTCTTCTGAAGCTTCAAGTATGAGTTGGTTCTTATTGATGACTAATTTAATAGGTTCTAAACAACTGAACCAAGCAGAAAGTGCTAAAGATCTATCTTTGCTAAAAAGTCTTAATCCTGGAACTAAGTTATTGTCATCTAAATCTTCCTGAATTGGAAAAATATCTCCAAATTCCATAGGCCAATTCTCTGCTGATTTTAACTCGCCGATTGATATTTCAGAGATAGTTAAAGCATCGCCCCTTACTGCTTCAGGCAGAGGTTGAGGAGGATTTTCCATTTTAGAAGTAAATGTAGGGGCTAATACGCCTCTTACATAACCTTTTTCCTTTGGATAAATCTCTTTTTCAAGAAATTCGATTCTATCTAATAAATCGTACGTTCTCCTACTCACAATAGGCTCAATACTTAGGGCCTCAAGAGATTTTTTAATGATCGATTTCATTGACGACCGCCAGAATCGAACAATTGAAGGTTTCTCCCAACCTTGTTTTTTTGCCTCACTTATTGCTTCATTTAGCGCATTTGTAAGCCATACTGAGTTAACTTCATTCGCAGGGCATTTTTTTTGCCAAAGAAAAATATCTTCTGTCTTATAACTTCTTGTAGAACAAATAATTAACTCCCACCTTTTTTTTCCATTTGATTCAATAATTGGTCTTGAGTAAAAGTCTAATTCCCAATCTGAAATTTTTAATATAAGACTAGATTCCATTTTTTTATTGATGTTCATTTATCTCGTTCTTTTTTATCGAAGAGTGCTTTAGTTTTTAGTGCTCTCGCTGTGGCTTCTTGCATAACTTTTTGCTTATCAATAATTAATTCTCCCGCAGAGTTCTCTAGGAGTGCTGTATTGAGACCAATGCGCCCTTTTTCGAGGTCAATTTCAGATATTAAAGCTTTTATAATTTCCCCTTCTCTAAAAACTTCTCTTAAAGAACGAATCGATCCATTTGTTAGTGAGGATTGATGAAGAAGTCCACTAGCTCCACCTAAATCAATAAAGAATCCATATGGTTTTACAGCTAAAACTTCTCCTTCAATTAATTGACCTAATTCTAGACTTGAAAGTTTAGAGACTAATGATGCTTTCTTTTCAGAAAGAACTAATTTCCTGGATTCTGGATTAACCTCAAGAAATGCGACTTTTAGATTTTTGCCAACAAAAGATTGATAATCTTGACCATCGTCAAGTTGAGATCTAGGGATGAATCCTCTTAATCCATCTACATCACAAGTAAGCCCACCTCTGTTAAATCCATTAATTAAAACGTTAATTAACTCTCCATTTTTTGCAGAACTTGATACTTTCTCCCAACTTTGCCTGAGAATTAATGCCCGAGCGCTCACTGTGACCATCCCATCCGCATTTTGTTCTTTGATAACCAAAACTTCCATTTCAAGGCCTAAAGAAAACTTTTCTTTAAAATTTGTTATGACACCCAAACCACATTCTTTTTTGGGCATATAACCAGGTGCTTTTCCACCAATGTCAACATATAATCCATCACTTTCAATTGCTATAACCTTACCTGAAATTGTTTCTCCAGTAGCCCCAATTGGCTCATTTGCATTTAAAGCCTCCAAAAAAGCACTTTCATCAAAATCATATTCATCAACTGTTCTTTCTAATTGAAAATCTGTGTTTTGCTCAGAAGAATTAAGGGGTTTATTAAAGTTTTGTTGAGTTAAATCTTGTTGAGGAATATCAAAATCCTTGGTCTTTGCATTACTGTCCTCAATTTCTTTTACCGAATCATCTTTAATGATTTGAGGTTTGATTACAATATTTTCTTTTTTAATATCTTCTTGTGAATTGGATTGCTCATTATCTATTTTTTGAGTATCTTTCTTGCTTATGTGAAGTACCTGAAGAGGTTTTTTATTGCCCTTTGATTGGATATTATCTTGAGCATTTTTATTACTGACTCCCATCGTAGGTAAAATAAGAATAATTAATTACTAACATACTCTAAATGTTAGTACTCAAAATTAAAATTAATGAACTTTAAACCAATACCTAATAAATTTGAATATTTAAATTGGCAAGAAATTGAGTGTGTTGCAAAAAACAAAAGATCAACAGTGATTTGGCCATTCGGCGCTGTTGAGCAACATGGACCGCATCTGCCTCTTGCTACAGACAGTATTTTTGTTGATGAAATTATTAGCGAAGTTTTTAAATTACTCTCTGCCGATATTCCATTAAAAAAACTTCCAACACAATATATTGGTTTTTCTCCAGAACATAAGGGTTTCTCTGGGACAATTTCACTTTCCTCAGATTTAATAACCTCAATGATAAAGGAAGTCGGAGGTCAATTATCTAAAATGGGTTTTAAAAGATTGATATTAATTAATGGACATGGAGGTCAAATTTCACTATTAAATACAGCTGCAAGAGAGCTAAGAAGTGTAGCGCCAGGCATGGCAGTTTTCCCTTGTTTCTTATGGAGTGGTGTGAATGGATTAAGTGAATTGTTAACAAAAACTGAGATTGAGGATGGGCTTCATGCTTCTTTAGCTGAAACAAGTTTGATGCTGGCTTTGAAGCCAGAATTAGTAGGTGATGAACGCCCAAATGAGGGGTATAAATTAGAGATCCCTGAAGGTTGGAGTCTAGAGGGCAATGCGCCAACTGCTTGGCTTACTGAAGACTTCAGTAAATCAGGTGTTATTGGAGATAGTAGAGGAGCAAATGAGTCTTTAGGAAAAAATTTAAAGAAATTATTGATTAATCATTGGTTTAAATTGATTATGAATCTGATGCAATCAGATTGGCCAAACAATTCTTAAATAAGTTTTTAAGTAAAAAATGTGACTTAACAATTGAAACTATTTTCATGATATTTAAATAAACTCTCTATAATCATGTAATATTCATGCATAATGAGCTAAAGATTACTGACATGCAAACTCTAGAATCAAATAAAAAAGCTATTGAAGAATTGACTAATCCTACTTCTTTAGATTTACCCGACTTCACTTCAGATTCTTATAAGGATGCATACAGCAGAATAAATGCAATTGTCATAGAGGGAGAGCAAGAGGCTCATGATAATTACATTTCAATAGCAACTTTAATTCCAAATGAATTAGAGGAGTTAACTAAATTGGCGAGAATGGAAATGAAACATAAAAAAGGCTTTACTGCATGTGGAAGAAATTTAGGGGTAGTAGCTGATATGAAATTTGCTAAAAAATTCTTTTCTAAATTACATGGTAATTTTCAAGTTGCTCTTGAAAAAGGAAATTTGACAACATGTCTTTTAATACAAGCCATCTTAATAGAAGCATTTGCAATTTCTGCTTATAACGTCTATATAAGAGTTGCGGATCCTTTCGCAAAAAAAATAACAGAGGGAGTGGTTAAAGATGAATATCTTCATTTAAATTATGGTCAAGAGTGGCTTAAAGAGAATCTATCTACTTGTAAAGAGGAATTAATGGAAGCTAATAAGGTTAATCTTCCTTTAATTAAAAAGATGTTAGATGAAGTAGCAGATGACGCATCAATTTTAGCTATGGACAGAGAAGAATTAATGGAAGAATTTATGATTGCTTATCAAGATACATTGATGGAAATAGGTCTAGATAATAGAGAAATTGCAAGAATGGCTATGGCAGCTATCGTCTAATTACTTTTCTAATTAATTAAGGCTTTTAATAATTAATCAATCCTATTTAAGTAGTGACCTCTGTGCTATTGTTCATAACAATGTATAGAAACCATTTATAAATTTTAAATGTTTGGGTTAATAGGCCACTCAACCAGTTTTGAAGATGCAAAAAGAAAAGCTTCGATGCTAGGCTTTGATCATATTGCAGATGGAGACTTGGATGTTTGGTGTACTGCTCCTCCTCAGCTTGTTGAAAATGTAGAAGTTAAGAGTGCTACTGGAATATCTATTGAAGGTTCTTATATAGATTCGTGCTTTGTCCCTGAAATGCTTTCTAGGTTTAAAACGGCTAGAAGAAAAGTACTAAATGCTATGGAACTAGCTCAGAAAAAAGGGATTAACATTACCGCTTTAGGAGGATTTACTTCTATTATTTTTGAGAATTTTAATCTTCTACAGCATAAACAAATTAGAAATACTTCATTAGAGTGGGAAAGGTTTACTACTGGCAATACTCATACCGCCTGGGTTATTTGTAAGCAACTTGAAATAAATGCGCCTCGTATTGGGATAGACCTTAAAAAAGCAACTGTTGCTGTAATTGGTGCTACAGGTGATATTGGTAGTGCTGTTTGTAGATGGCTTATCAATAAAACTGGGATTTCAGAACTTCTTATGGTAGCAAGACAACAAGAACCATTAGCGCTGTTACAAAAAGAATTAGATGGTGGCACCGTAACAAGCTTAAATGAGGCATTGCCTCAGGCGGATATTGTTGTATGGGTTGCAAGTATGCCTAAAACTATTGAAATAGATACAAATAACTTAAAAAAACCATGTTTAATGATTGATGGCGGATACCCCAAAAATCTTGATGAGAAATTTCAGGGTAAAAATATTCATGTTTTAAAAGGAGGTATAGTAGAGTTTTTTAATGATATTGGTTGGAATATGATGGAACTTGCGGAAATGCAAAACCCTCAGCGAGAGATGTTTGCTTGCTTTGCAGAAGCTATGATTTTAGAATTTGAAAAGTGTCATACGAATTTTAGTTGGGGAAGAAATAACATTTCCCTTGAAAAGATGGAGTTTATTGGAGCAGCATCTTTAAAGCATGGTTTTTCTGCGATTGGACTTGATATGCAGCCTAACGTATTAACTGTTTAAATTATGGCTAAACGTTACCTACTTGATTTTGAAAAACCTCTTGTTGAACTTGAGAAGCAGATAGAGCAAATTAAAGAATTAGCTCGAGATTCAGAAGTAGATGTTAGTCAACAGCTTCTGCAGCTTGAAACCTTAGCTGCTAGGAGAAGAGAAGAAATATTTAAATCTCTCACCCCTGCTCAAAAGATTCAGGTAGCTAGACATCCTCAGAGACCTAGTACTTTGGATTTTGTTCAAATGTTTTGTGATGACTGGATAGAATTACATGGAGACAGAAATGGTGGCGATGATATGGCACTAATTGGGGGGATAGGTTCGATAAATAATAGACCAGTGTTGATGTTAGGGCATCAGAAAGGAAGGGACACAAAAGAAAATGTAGTAAGAAACTTTGGGATGGCAAAACCAGGAGGTTACAGAAAAGCTCTTAGATTAATGCAGCATGCAAATAGATTTTCTTTGCCAATTCTTACATTTATTGATACCCCTGGAGCTTATGCTGGTTTAAAAGCTGAAGAACAAGGTCAAGGTGAAGCGATTGCAAGAAACCTTAGAGAGATGTTTGGATTAAAAGTTCCAATTGTGGCTACTGTCATTGGAGAAGGAGGTTCTGGAGGAGCACTTGGAATAGGTGTTGCCGATAGGTTACTAATGTTTGAACACAGTGTTTACACAGTTGCTAGTCCAGAAGCATGTGCATCAATTTTGTGGAGAGATGCTGCGAAGGCACCAGAAGCTGCATCAGCACTTAAAATCACAGGTAAAGATTTACTTAAATTAGGCATAATAGATGAGGTATTACCTGAACCTTCTGGTGGGAATAATTGGGCTCCTTTAGATGCGGGTAACACACTAAAAGAGGCTATTGAGAAACACCTAAACGCTTTACTTCAAATGCCTGAAGAAGAATTAATTGAGGAAAGATATAAAAAGTTTAGGGTATTAGGTAAATTTATCGAAGCAAATAATATTGAAGAGATTTATAGTGAAATCCCCCAAAAAACTGAATAACTTGAAACTAGCTTTTTTAACAGGTGCTACGAAAGGTATTGGTAGATCTACCGCAATTACTTTTGCCAATGCTGGTTGGGATTTAATTTTACTCTCTAGGAATATGGATTTAATGGAGAAACTAAAGAGCGAACTGTTGACCACTAAATCAAAAATTAACCTAATAAAATGTGATTTATCTAATCCTCTAGAAATAGAGCATTGTGTTAAGGAGGCAATTGAGAAGTATGGGTGCCCTTCAGTATTGATAAATAATGCAGGTTGCGCGTTTAATGGCCCTTTAGTTGAAATGGAATTAGGTCAATGGGAACAAACTATTCAACTAAACCTCACAAGTGTTTTTCAGATTTGTAGTTCAATAATTCCTCAAATGAGAAAAAATGGTGGTTTAGTTATTAATGTCAGTAGTCATGCGTCTTATAATGCATTCCCCCACTGGGGGGCTTATTGTGTTTCAAAATCTGCACTAGCTATGTTTACTAGATGCCTGAGGGAGGAGGAGAGATCTAATTCAATAAGAGCGTGTACAATAACTCTTGGTTCAGTAAATACTCCTCTTTGGGACTCCGAATCAATCAATTCTGATTTTGATAGAACTTCTATGCTCTCCTCAAAAGAGGTATCAGAAACTATTCTCTACATGGCTCAAAAACCTAAATCACAATTGATCGAAGACTTGACTTTGATGCCTTCTGGCGGAGCCTTTTAAACATTCTGTTTATCTGATTAATCGTAAAACAGTGATTTTTTTTAGTGCTATTCGAACCCGATTGAACAAGAGAATGTGATATAGTATATGGGCAATTAAGCTTTAGGAAGATACAGTTAATTAAGTTGCATACAATTTTCTGTTTAGAATTTTATGACCTCTACATTACCCAACGATAATATTAAAAACTTTGACGACCAGATTACTAATAAACTAATTTCTGAAATCATAAGAGACAGAATTAAGAATTCTGGTACAAGATTTAGTGCTAACGATAATATTTCTGATTTTATAAATCCTGGTGAATTAGAAATTTTAGAAAAAGAAGTAGCCTCAAGAGTTAAAGACTTACTAAAGTCCCTAGTAATTGATGTTGAAAATGATCATAATACTCAAGAAACTGCTGAAAGAGTTTCTAAAATGTACCTTAATGAAGTTTTTAAAGGTAGATATCATGAACAACCTAAAGTTACAAGTTTCCCTAATGATAAGAAACTTGATGAAATCTATACAGTTGGTCCAATCTCGGTAAGATCTGCATGTTCACATCATTTAGTTCCAATCCTTGGAGAGTGTTGGATAGGTATTAAACCTGGGAATAAAGTCATAGGACTTTCAAAATTTGCGAGAGTTGCTGATTGGGTTTTTTCAAGACCTCATATTCAGGAAGAAGCTGTAATGATCCTTGCAGATGAAATTGAAAAACTTTGTGAACCTAAAGGTTTAGGCATTATTGTAAAAGCCCAACATTATTGTATGAAGTGGAGGGGAGTCAAAGAACCAAATACAAGTATGATTAATTCTGTGGTTAGAGGAGATTTTAGACACGATTTAAGTTTAAAACAAGAATTTTTTGAGCTTGTAAAACAACAGTCCGCTACCAATAATTACTAATTTCTTTTTAAAAAATTAAAAATATCTTCTGTTTTTTTAATATCTTTTAAACCCGGAGAAAATTCAATACTACTTGAAATATCTAGTCCATCAGGTTTTATATCTGTAATGATTTCATTAATCCATTCAATTGATATTCCACCTGCTAACCACCAAGGTTTGCTAAATTGGAGATTCTTTAGATAAGTAGATTTTATTTTTTTCCCTGAACCTCCATAAGTTTTTTCATTCCAAGAATCAAGTAGGATAGCATCTACAAAATCCTCAAAAGGCTTTATTTTATCTATATCCTTTTCCGTTTTTATTCTAAAAGCCTTCCATAGGCCAATATTGGGAATTTTTTCCCTCATTTTTTTGCAGTAATCAATATCTTCATCTCCATGTAATTGAATGATAGTTTCACTCGGATTTCCTAAGAAATTTTTAATAATTAAGTCTATTGGACAATTTTGGACAACTGATACCCTTTCGATTTTTGGATACAGCTTTTCTAAGGTTTTAAAAATTTTTTTCTTAATTTCAGCTGATATATATCTTGGTGAATCTTCCACTGAAATAATGCCGATGGCATGTGCTCCTAATTTTGCGACTTGAAGAGCTTGTTCTTCTGAGGTTAGGCCACAAATTTTAATTAAGGTATTAGTCTTGGGCATATAATTATTTTGATATGTAAGATTAATATTATTAATAAATATAGCGGAGATTATTTTTGAGAAGTTGGCAAATTTTTAAAATATGGGGAATCCCCTTCAAAGTTCATCCTTATTGGTTTGCTGTTCTTTTTTTATTCTCATGGAGTATAAGTAATCAGGTTAATTTAAATTCTAGTGATATTTATAATATTAAAGAATCTTGGATTATAGGATTTTTAACTTCTTTTTTCTTATTATCTTCAATTATTTTTCATGAGGTTTTTCATACTTTTGTTTCACTTAATCAGGGTGTAAAAATAAAAAAAATTACTTTTTATTTTCTAGGAGCAATTTTACAAATAGATAAGTATTGTCAAACTGCTTTAGGTAATATAAAAATTGCAATTGTTAGACCTCTTTTATGTTTCGCGGTAGCATCTATTCTACTGTTAATAAGTAACAACATTGCATCTCAAGAACAAATTGCAGTTAATGTAATTTCTAGAGTAGGTATATTTAATTTATTCTTAGGTTTCTTAAATTTGATTCCAATTGGTTCTTTAGATGGGGGAAATTTATTAAAAAGTATTATTTGGCATTTCTCAGGGAGTAAAAATAAGGGAAGAAATTTCCTCAATAAAGTAAATTTATTATTATCTTTTTTTGTTTTAGTTTTTGGGATAATTTGTTTATTAACATTTAACTTTTACATTGGTTTTATTCTTTCTTTTTTGGGCTTGTTTGGGGTTAATTCTTCAAAATCTGAAAGTCAATTTTTTAAAATTGAAAACATACTTAAATTTAGCAAAGTTTCTGAGATCAAATTAAAGCCTTTGAGGAAAATTGAATACGATTCAAATTTCTCACAATTAAATACATTAATAAAAAATAAAAAGGATGCAATGGATAAATATTTTTTTGTTACTAATAATGGTAGATGGACCGGTTTTGTTGATGAGAATATTTTAAAAACTGTTTCCTTAAAAAAATGGGAACGGAACTTTGTTGGAGATTTTAAGAAACCGATCGATAGTTTTGAAACTGTATCTTATAACGATAAATTATGGAGAACTATAGAAAGACTTGAAGAAACAAATGAAGGTTTTTTGTTGGTTCTCAATGCTGCAGATATCCCTTTGGGTATAATTGATAGGTCAAAAATTGGAAACTTTGTATTGAATAAATTAGGTTTTAATTTGCCTTCAGATATTGTTAATAAATTGAACTTTAAAAATCATTATCCCTTAGGAATTGAATTGCCAAGAATAATTAATTCAATGAAGAAGAAAGGAGATCTTTAATAATTCTTGTCATTAAAATTTTCTATTTTTTATTATCTATGGCAATATTTTTGAAATTTATATTTGGTTTATTTTTCAGGAACGAATTTCTCAAATGTTGAACTATTTCATCATTTGTTAGTTTTAAATTTACTTTGGGTGGAGCTTCTTCTTTGAATAATTTGAACCACAAATCTCTTGAAGGATTTGTTTGGATCTCTCCATGTTGAAGGAATGCACCTTTTTTACGAAATTGGGCACTACCTATTCTCTTAAACCCATCCTGATCAACTAAATCAGAAATTAATGAAGTCCCAAAACAATTTGTTTTAATGCTTGATTTTCGTGAATTACCATATCGTAAGTTTAGACCTAATTCTCTGAAACTTTTAATTAGCCAATTATTAACCATTTCATAACTTAAGACTTTATAGTAAGTTTTTTTAAATGTTAATGCATATGTTATGCCTCCTGAATGCAGAACAGCCCCCCCTCCAGAGGGACGTCTAACAATATTAATTTCCCCCTTTGATAATAAATTTTCCCAATGAAAAGGAATTTCCTTTTGGTGATAACCAATTGAAAGCCAATCCCCAGTCCAATAGTAGAACCTCAATGTGAGAATTATTTCAGGATTCGAAATTGTCTGATCTAAAGAATTTAAATCTAAAGCCATTTGATCAAATCCAGGTAAATTATTTGTCGAAAAAATTAGAGCCCGATTTTCTATTCCCAAAATTAACTTTGTAGGTTTATTTATGATAATTTTCAATAATTTTTTTCTTTCAATTTGTTAATTACGTAACATCATTTTGTAATAGTGTTCAAATCTCCTCTTTTCGGTGGAGAATATAGAAAACAATTTTTTACCATGGAGCCAACTCAAACAATAAATCTTATTGCATTAAGCCTCATAGTTGTTATGCATGCAGGAGTTTTAGCACTAAGACTTGGAATTAGTTTAGGTAGGAACTAAAGTTTATTAGAAAATTACAAATTTATAAGGTAATAATAAAGTAAGACTGAATTGATTTATTCAGTAAAAATATCAATTATTTAATTTGTCAAAATCTTTTTATAAAAATAGTATTTTTCACAAAAACTATTTAGGGCCTGTATTTATAAAAAAACAACAGAAAGAGGATAATTTTGTATCTTTGATTTTTTTAATAATAAAAATTAGCTTTTCCCTTTTAGCAATAGTAAGCTTGATTAAACTTGGCTATAGCTCCAAAGTAAGGTTAACCAGATTAAAGGAAATTGAAGACTCATTTTCATACGAAAAATATAGATTCAATATTTTAACAAATAAGTTTGATGATTTATTCTCTTCTGAAGGTGAGCAAAGATTTATGAAGGATCAGGATCAAATAATTTCTAGGGACATTATCAGAGTAATATGGCGTTGATAAGAGTGATCCTGAATCATTCTAATTTTCATTTTTCTATTATCTTTTTTGCTAGTGAGTAAGAACATTAAGGGTTTAGTCCTAATAACAGGAACAACTTCTGGAGTTGGATTAAATACTCTAAAACCTCTATTAAGATTTGGGTGGGAGGTTATAGCCGTTAATCGATCAAATAAAAGAGCTATAAAAATAGCTGAGGAATTCTTAACAAAAGAGGAAGTTAAAAATGTTCACTTTATAGAAATAGATCTTTCTAACTTGGATGATGTGAGAAAAGGTTGCGATGAAATATTAGAAAGATTTAAAAAACCAATAAATTCTCTTATATGTAATGCAGCAGTTTATAAACCCAGACTAAAGAGACCTGAAAGGTCTCCTCAGGGGTTTGAAAACTCTATGGCAGTAAATCATTTTGGGCATTTTCTTATGATAAACCTGCTTATAGAAAATATTTTATCTTCTGAAAGAGAAATTGTTTTAAATGGCAAATTAACTTTATTCAAGCCAAGAATTACAGTATTAGGGACTGTTACGGCTAATTATTCGGAACTTGGAGGAAGGATCCCCATCCCTGCCCCAGCTGATTTGGGAGATTTATCTGGATTCAAAAATGGTTTTTTATCTCCAATAAGTATGGTGAATGGAAAGAAATTCAAACCTGGTAAGGCTTATAAAGATAGTAAACTTTGCAATATGGTGACCGTTCAGGAATTATCAAAAAGATATCCTGCAGAGAAGATTATTGTAAATTCTCTATATCCTGGATGTGTTGCTGATACAAAACTATTTAGAGATACACCTTGGTTATTTAGATTCCTTTTCCCGATATTTCAAAAATTCATAACAAAAGGATATGTGTCACAAAGATTGGCAGGAGAGAGGGTTGCTCAAGTGGCAACTTTTAAAGAATTTGCCAAACCATCAGTCCATTGGAGTTGGGGAAATCGTCAAGAAACTGGCAGAAAAGCTTTTCCTCAAAAGTTGTCAAAAAGAATAATTAATACGAAGACCTCTCAGCAAACTTATGATTTAACAAGCCAATTGGTTGGATTAGATTAATTTAGACTAATCAAATCCTAGTAAATCAAAAATTTCTCTATCTTTAAGTGGATTGCCTTCTAGAGGTTCTACATTTTCAAGCATATTTTTGGCAAGAGATAAATATTCATTTTGAACTTCAATAACATCTTCAGTTGGTTCCATTTCAAAAATGGTGCATTTTTTTAGTCTTGATCTTCTGATGGCGTCGACATCTTTAAAGTGGGCCATAGTTTTTAAACCTGTTCTTTCATTGAATTTATCAATTTGATCTGTTTCTTTTGATCTATTTGCAACTACCCCACCTAATCTGACTTTATAATTTTTTGCTTTTGCTTTAATTGCAGAGACAATTCTATTCATAGCGAATATTGAATCGAAGTCATTAGCAGTAACAATTAGACAATAATTTGCATGTTGCAATGGAGCTGCAAATCCTCCGCAAACGACGTCTCCAAGAACATCAAAAATAACAACGTCAGTATCTTCTAATAAATGATGTTCTTTTAATAGTTTAACTGTCTGACCGGTTACATAACCCCCGCACCCTGTCCCAGCAGGAGGACCACCACTTTCAACGCACATTACGCCATTAAAGCCTTCAAACATGAAATCGTTTGGCCTCAATTCTTCGCTATGAAAATCTACCTCTTCAAGAATATCGATAACTGTAGGAACCATTTTGTGCGTCAATGTGAAAGTGCTATCGTGTTTCGGATCACATCCAATTTGTAGAACCTTTTTACCTAATTTTGAGAATGCCGCAGAAAGGTTTGATGATGTAGTTGATTTTCCAATGCCGCCCTTTCCGTATACGGCAATAACTAAAGCACCTTCTTCAATATTTATTTTTGGATCTTGCTTTACTTGAACACTTCCTTCTCCATCAAGAGGTCTATTTATAGTACTTGTCATTTAAAGCTTAAAAACACATTATTATTTATATTCTTGCAGCGTAAATACACATGAAATATGTTTCTAAAGAAATATGTATTTAATTGTATTAAAAGTGGGAAATTTGTTCTTATAACTGAATTTTTAGCATGAAATATATTAAATTATAAGTGAAAATACTCATGACTTAATTATAGTTTATTAGTAAATGAATTAACTGAAATATGCTTTGGCATCGTAAAGAGTTTCATCGCTTATCTCTGGAATTCCTCTCAAGATTGCGTATTTTTCAGTATTTGTCTTGACTTTACCTCTTACAAAAAATGGAACTTTTGTTAATTCAGCTCTACCAGATTCAGTCCAGATAATTCCTTCTTTACTATTTTTTCCTTTTTTTTCGTGAGACTCTAGAAAGTCCTTTGTTTGCGTAGCTGTATGTCCTAAATGGCTTTGATGACCATCAACAAACTCAAAGTCATGTTTGAACATATCAATAAGATGCTCTTCTAAGCCCATCATTAGGGGATGTACCCAGTCATCAAAAATCACATTTGCTCCTTCCCATCCCATTTGAGGGCTATATCTTGCAGGAACATCTTGAACATGCATTGGAGTACTTATTACTGAGCATGGAATGCCGAGTCTTTTTGCACTATGCCTTTCCATTTGGGTCCCTAAAACTAGTTCAGGGGCCGCCTTTTTCATGGCATCTTCCACTTCTAGATAATTGTTAGTTATCAGAGCTTCTACATTAAGATCTTTTGCAGTAGCTCTTACTTGTCTGGCCATCTCCCTGCTGTATGTTCCAAGACCAACTACTTCAAAACCCAATTCTTCCTTAGCAATTTTGGCTGCTGCAATTGCATGTGTTCCATCACCAAAAATAAAAACTCTTTTACCTGTTAGATAATTTGAGTCAACTGATTTTGAGTACCAAGGTAGTTTTGATTTATTTTCTAATTCTTCTTTATTCGTTAAAGGAAGATCTAATTTCTCATGAACTTCATTTATAAATGCAATTGTATTTTTTATTCCAATAGGAATAGTATTCGTATATTCCATTCCAAAGTTCCCTTTAAGCCACTCACATGCAGCTTCAGCAATTTCTTGATAAAGACAGATATTTATTTCAGCATCAATTAGTCTTTCAATATCATGAGGACTAGCACCTAATGGAGCAATTACGTTTGTATCTATACCTTGTTCCGAAAGTATGCGTTGGATTTCGATTACATCATCTCTGCATCTAAATCCTAGTAATGAAGGGCCAAGTATATTAACTTTTGGTCTCCTACCTAATTCCCTCCACCTAAGGGGATTTATTTTGTCTGAAGAACTTACTTTTTCTTTTAAAAGAGTTCTTGTTAGTTGATAAAAGGTTTCTGAGGCCCCCCAATTTTCTTTCTTGCTATAAGCGGGTAATTCAAGATTAACAATCGGCATATCAAACCCCATCCCTTTCGCAAGTGCTCCAGGTTGGTCTTGGATAAGTTCTGCTGTACAACTTTCTCCGACTAAAAGAGTTTTGGGTTTGAATCGTTCAACCGCTTCCTTAATATTTTTCTTCACCAATTCTGCTGTATCGCCTCCAAGGTCTCTGGCCTGAAAAGTTGTATAAGTTACTGGAGGCCTTTGCCCCCTCCTCTCGATCATGGTAAAGAGAAGATCTGCATATGTATCTCCTTGGGGGGCATGAAGCACATAATGAATGTCTTTCATTGAAGAGGCAATTCTCATAGCACCAACATGTGGTGGTCCTTCATACGTCCAAAGAGTTAATTCCATAGTTTTTAATGCGTTACTAAAGTTTTTGAAGTTAGTATTTGATTTCTTTTTAAAGGTTTGGAGAAGAGACCAGCTAAATCTGCGGCTTGATCAATTCCATGAATTGGACTGAATACCATTTCTATTGACCACTTAGTACTAATCCCCTCCGCCTCAAGTGGGTTAGCTAAACCCATGCCACAAACTACTAAGTCTGGATTAGATTCTCGCACTCGATCTAATTGTTTTTCTACATGTTGCCCTTCAACAATTTTTGTATTATCAGGTAATAAATTAATCTCCTCTTTCATTAAATCCTTATTTAGGTAAGGAGTGCCTACCTCTATAAGATCCATTTCGCATTCATTATGCAAGAATCTTGCCAAAGATATCTCTAGTTGCGATTCAGGAAGAAGAAATAATCTTTTCCCCTTAAGTATTTCTTTGTGTGAATCAAGAGCAAGTTTTGCTCTATTGATTAAAGGCGAAATAATTTCATGAACTTTAAGTTCACTAATTTTGAAAGCTTTGGCAGCAGCTAAAAACCATTTTGTACTGCCTTCTATACCTAGAGGAAATGGAGCTGAAATTATTTCACAACCACGATGTTTAAGGTCTCGAACCGTATCACTTAAATAAGGCTGAGTTAATAATACTTTTGTATTTTTGCCAATCTTTGGTAATTCTGTTGATTGTCTTGGTGGGAAGCTCTCAATATTTGAAATTCCTAAATTTTTAAAAATCTTTTTAAACCTATCCTCTACATTATTTGCAAGAGTCCCAACTAATAATAATTTTTCCTCTTTAGAGGAATCCATTAATGGAATTAAAGCTTTTAAGGCACCATCCTCTCCTTGGGTAAACGTTGTTTCTATACCACTGCCAGAATAATTAACGAATCTTACTTGACCTAAAAACCTTTTATTTAATTTCTCTGCGACAGTTGCAAGATCTAGTTTGATTACTTCACTAGGACAAGATCCAACTAGAAAAAGGGTTTTTATTTCTGGTCTTCTCTCAATCAGATCATTAACCACTCGATCTAATTCTTCATGAGCGTCAGCAAGACCAGCAAGATCTTTTTCTTCAAGAATAGCTGTACCAAATCTTGGCTCAGCAAAAATCATAACTCCAGCAGCGCTTTGAATTAAATGCGCACACGTCCTTGAGCCTACAACAAGAAAAAACGCATCAGGCATTCTTCTGTGTAGCCAAACTATTGAAGTTAAACCACAAAAAACTTCCCTGGGCCCACTTTCCTTATTAAATTCAACTTTACTCATTAAAAATTTTCAAGAGTTTATATTTCAAGCTTGCATAAACTTTTTAATTTAAGAAAGTAATTTATAAGTTCTCTTACAAAATGTACACATTTAAAAAACTTATATGAATGTTTAAATACTTAAATGAGATTTATGAAAACTATTTTTAGGCTATTTTCTAATTTCTGTAGAAGGAATTTCCTTGACTTGTTTTTGAAATTTTCCATACATTTCTAGCTATTTTCGTTGCTAATAATCCTGCTCTTTCTAACTTAGATTTACCGGGCTTTGCTCCAATTAAAGCTGTCACTTCTGAAGTGGTTAAAGGTGCTCCAGTATTTATAGCTAATTGCGTTAACTCCAATCTATCTCTAAGATTCTTAAAATTTACTTTCTCAATTTTATCTTCTTCTAACCAACTAAAAGATGGGTCTTTCTGAGCTAGTTTTTGCATCAAGCTTAGGCTAACTAATCCAAGAGTTTGATCAGGAGTTAATTCTTTTTCAGTACCAGAAACATTTGGTTCTTTTTTTTGAGAAGTTCCCATAAAAATGCATATCTTTTACTTGAAGTTATCGTTTTGTGGTAAGCATGCAAGTAAATTTAATAGAAAAAATGAACCATTATCCGTTATAGTCGCGTCAATGGAACCAACTTCTAGCTTAAACAGAGGGGAACGAAAAAAAGGGAGTTCTCTAGTCACAGGATCTGAGGTGCAATCTCAGGCCAGTGGTGCTAGCTGTTTTATTACTACTGATTCAGAAAAGTCTTTGGTATCCAGACAAGCAAGTCAAGTTGAGCAAATTGAGTTAAGAACATATGTTTTTTTAGATTCTCTGCAACCTCAATTAGCCGCATATATGGGTACTGTTAGTAGAGGTTTTTTACCTATTCCTGGTGATTCATGTCTTTGGATGGAAGTTTCACCCGGGATGGCTGTTCATAGAGTCACAGATATTGCCCTAAAAGCAAGTAATGTAAGACTTGGTCAGATGATTGTTGAAAGAGCATTTGGATCTCTTGCTCTTTACCATAAAGATCAAAGCACGGTTTTACATTCTGGAGATGTTGTTCTAGATGCTATTGGGAGCGAAGTTAGAAAAAGAACAAAACCTGCTACGAGTTGGACTGAAGTTATTCGAGCAATTACTCCAGATCATGCAGTTTTAATAAATAGACAAAACAGAAGTGGATCAATGATTCAATCTGGAATGAGCATGTTTATATTAGAAACTGAACCAGCTGGTTATGTTTTAAAAGCTGCTAATGAAGCTGAAAAGGCATCTAATATAACTGTTGTTGATGTTAAGGCAGTTGGAGCTTTTGGTAGATTAACTCTCGCGGGGAAAGAAGGGGATGTAGAAGAGGCTGCAGCTGCTGCTATAAGAGCAATTGAAGAAATTTCAAATTATTGAGAATTTTTTAAATCAAACCTATCTCTTTTTTTAAAAAAGGTGACATAATTTTTGCAGCTTTACCTCTACTACCTAATTTATTTAGTTGTGATTGTGAGAGCTCACCGTAAACACAGTTAGCCTCTTTTACCCAAAAAATAGATTCGAATTCTCCATTTGGATATTTGGGGTTCTTAAGAATTTCTCCCCAGCATATTCCTGTTGTATCTTTAACTAAGTTTCCTAAGGGATCGCACAAAACCATACAACTTATAAATCTTGCACTCCTATAAGGGCTATCAGAAAGTTCATTAATTAATTTTTTAATTTTCTCATCATTATTTTTGGCATATCGAGCAGAATAAATTCCTGGTCGACCATCTAAAACATCTACTTCAAGACCCGAGTCATCAGCTAATGCCCAAGTTTTAGTCTCTAAAGCAGCTGCTTTTGCTTTTAGAAGTGCATTCTCAAAATATGTGTTTCCAGTCTCTTCAACATTTAAATATTCTGGTTGCTTCTCAACCTTTAATGATAAAACATCCAGCATCTCTGAAATCTCAGATACTTTCCTTTGATTGCCACTTGCAATAGTTAGAACTGGAAGGTTCAAAATAACTAATAAATTTATTGAGAATATTATCTTACTTCAAAGCTTGATACGGAGACAGGAAAGGTTGAACATTCCACACCTGTGTAGACAGGGCCTGCCTCGTACGCAAATAACATAATGTAAATTTTTTCTTAACACAACAGTATGTTTTGATGCACTAACTAATTTGCATAAGTATTGACATATCAATAGTACCAAGGGTGATAAGTTTAACTTATGAATGATAGAAAAAACATTAATGGAGATTTTATCGAAAACGCTTGACTTATAAGTACTTAATGAAGCATTCTTCGAATTGAACATTCCACATTTAGTATTTAGTAGACAATGGCTACAGAAACAATGGGTATCGCTCTCGGCATGATCGAGACACGCGGACTTGTACCTGCAATCGAAGCAGCTGACGCAATGACAAAGGCAGCAGAAGTTCGCCTTATTGGTCGTGAATTCGTTGGTGGCGGTTATGTCACAGTATTAGTTAGAGGCGAAACAGGAGCAGTTAACGCAGCTGTAAGAGCTGGTGCTGACGCTTGTGAAAGAGTTGGTGACGGTTTAGTTGCAGCTCACATTATTGCTCGTCCTCATAGAGAAGTTGAACCCGCTCTAGGTAACGGTGAATTTCTTGGTCAAAAGGACTAATTAAGTAAAGCAAGATTTATAAATTTTGCACAATAATTATTTTCCCTACACAGACCTAAATTTATCCTTATGAGTAAGAAGTATGACGCAGGGGTAAAGGAGTACAGAGATACCTACTGGACTCCAGAATATGTACCCCTAGACACCGATTTACTAGCCTGTTTCAAATGTACAGGTCAGGAAGGTGTCCCAAGAGAAGAAGTTGCAGCAGCTGTTGCCGCTGAATCTTCAACAGGTACTTGGTCAACAGTTTGGTCCGAGTTACTTACAGACTTAGAATTTTATAAAGGACGTTGTTATCGAATCGAAGACGTTCCTGGAGATCCTGAAGCTTTCTATGCTTTTATTGCATATCCTTTAGATCTTTTTGAAGAAGGCTCAATTACAAACGTATTAACATCTCTTGTAGGAAACGTTTTTGGATTTAAAGCTCTAAGACATCTACGTCTAGAAGATATTAGATTCCCAATAGCTTTCATTAAAACTTGCGGTGGTCCACCAAACGGAATCGTAGTTGAAAGAGATCGACTTAACAAATACGGAAGACCTCTACTTGGTTGTACCATCAAACCTAAATTAGGATTATCTGGTAAAAACTATGGTCGAGTTGTATATGAATGTCTTAGAGGCGGTCTTGATTTAACGAAGGATGATGAGAATATTAATTCTCAACCATTCCAACGTTGGAGAGAAAGATTTGAGTTTGTTGCAGAAGCAGTTAAGCTTGCTCAGCGGGAAACTGGAGAAGTTAAAGGTCATTACCTAAATTGTACTGCTAACACTCCTGAAGAACTCTATGAAAGAGCTGAATTTGCAAAAGAGCTAGATATGCCAATCATCATGCATGATTATATAACTGGTGGTTTTACTGCAAATACTGGATTAGCCAATTGGTGTCGTAAAAATGGCATGCTTCTGCATATTCACAGAGCTATGCATGCTGTTATTGATAGACATCCAAAGCACGGTATTCACTTCAGAGTTCTTGCAAAATGTTTGAGACTTTCTGGAGGAGACCAATTACATACTGGAACCGTTGTTGGAAAACTAGAAGGTGATCGTCAAACAACTCTTGGTTATATTGACAACTTAAGAGAGTCATTTGTTCCTGAAGATAGATCAAGAGGTAACTTCTTTGATCAAGATTGGGGTTCAATGCCTGGAGTATTTGCAGTCGCATCAGGTGGTATCCATGTTTGGCATATGCCTGCACTTCTAGCGATCTTTGGGGATGATTCCTGCCTTCAGTTCGGTGGAGGAACACATGGTCACCCATGGGGTTCAGCTGCTGGAGCTGCAGCTAACAGAGTTGCATTAGAAGCTTGTGTAAAAGCTCGTAATGCTGGTCGCGAAATCGAAAAAGAGAGTAGAGATATTCTCATGGAAGCTGCTAAGCATAGTCCTGAATTAGCTATTGCTTTAGAAACTTGGAAGGAAATTAAGTTTGAGTTTGACACTGTCGACAAACTTGATGTTCAGGGTTAACTCAAGTTTCGAAATCGAGGAGATTTATTCTCCTCAGACTTATTAAAATCTCGTTTTTACGAGTACTTTCATTCACATTTTGATTAATTATGCCTTTCCAGAGCACAGTAAGCGACTATCAAACAGTTGCAACCCTGGAAACATTCGGTTTTTTACCACCGATGACCCAGGAAGAAATATATGACCAAATTGCGTACATAATTGCTCAAGGTTGGAGTCCAGTTATTGAGCATGTTCATCCAAGTGGATGTATGCAAACTTATTGGTCTTATTGGAAACTCCCATTCTTTGGGGAAAAAGATCTTAACTTGATCGTGAGCGAATTAGAGGCATGCCATAGAGCATACCCTGATCATCATGTAAGAATCATCGGATACGATGCTTACACTCAAAGTCAAGGAACAGCTTTTGTAGTTTTCCAAGGACGTTAAAGCTACTTTTCGTAGTTAATTTCTTTCTCCAAAAAAAATTTTGGAGAAAGTTTTTCAAAAGTCTTTTTAAAGAATTTAAACTTGAAGATCATGTCAAAAAAAACCAGTAGAGAGATTGCACTTGAAAGAAGAAAGGCGATGAGTGATAGCGGTAAAAAAGCTGCTGCTTATTCTTCAACTACCAAAGATAGAGTACGATCTTCTCAAGATATACAGATTTCTGGGACTCAGTCTTCTCCTAATAATCATAATATTTCTAAACCAGCTACAAAACATATTCCAAAAACTCAGGTAAACATAAATTCTTCAAAAACTTTATCTAGTAAAGAGTTAGTAATAGAGAGAAGAAAAGCAATGTCTACCCATGGTAAATCAGCTATAACTTCATCCGACAGAACCCGTACTGATGTTAAAAAAGAAAGTCCTGTAAACACAGTTAAATCAACTATAAGTAAAAATCAAGAAATTCAGGATTCAACTAGTACAGAGTCTAAGTCCCTAAAACCCAACGTTAAGAGAAGAATTAATCAGAAGAGAAAGCCTATTACTAATACAAGTAGAGATATTGTTTTGGCGAGAAGAGAAGCTCAATCTAAACATGGTAAATCAGCAACTAAACAAAATACTAGTGCCGCTTCATTAGCTAGAAGGGGAGACCCAGATTTAAGTAGTAGAGAAATTTCTCAGAGAGTGAGAGAGCTAAGAAGTAAAACTGGTGCCACAGGCAAAAAAGGTAATGGTAAATGTAGACCATGTGGTCCAAACAAAAATGGTGCCAAACAAAATATTGCAGACGCTAGCTGGAAAGTTGGTAAAAGTGAAACTGATTCAGGTCAAATAGTTACTGGAACCCAAGCAAATAGATCTGTAAAAACTACAGGTAATGAAGCAAGTACATGCAGAACTGTAACTGGTACCCAATATATGGGAGCAGAAGTTACTGATCAATTTTGTCAGGATAGACCAAGTTATAAACAACCTCTTAGATCTACTGTTACCTCAACAACATCAGGTAATAAAGTAACTGGAAATGAAGTTGGTAGATCTGATAGGGTCACAGGCGATGAGCCAGGGACTTGTAAAAACCTTACAGGTACTGAATATGTATCTTCTAATCAATCGCAGAAGTATTGTGGTGATGTTCCAAGAAATCCTTCAAAGGTTAAACACAGCACTACAACAGATGGATTAAAAGTATCTGGATCACTTCCTGGTAGATCAACCCTAGTTACTGGAGATGAATCAGGTTCTGGACATCAATTAACTGGAGATCAATATCTTGGCTCTGAGCCAAATCCAAAAGGTAAAGCATTTGAAAAAGTAGGCAGTTACAACACTCTTAATGGGAATAATGTGACTGGTACAGGGGTTGGAAGATCAGACCATATGACAGGTAATGACCATGGGAGTTGTAAGAATGTAACTGGCGATGAGTACATAGGATCTCAACAATATGAGAAGTTTTGCGGTTCAAAACCAAAACCAGAAGCTAGAAAAGTAGGTTTAAGCCTTTCTTCAAAGTCAAACTTAATAAGCGGCACTATGACAGGAAGATCAGAAATAGTAACTGGAGATGAACCAGGTTCATGCAAAGTGTTAACAGGAACACCATACGCAGGCTTAGATCAGATTAATGAAAATTGTAGTACTGAGATTTCAGAAGATATGAAATCCCGAGCAACAGTTAATTCTGGAAATAATTCAAATGCCAGACTTACAGGACAGCAACCAGGAATTGGCGGAGTAATGACAGGTGCTAAGAAAGGTGCTTGTAAAAATCTAACAGGGACTCCCTATGTTGGTGGAGATCAGCTCTCACAAGCTTGTGAGAATCCTGCACATGATGCGGCTTATGCGAATCCGGAAAAGTCGGCAGCTAACTCTTGGAAGGAATTCTCTGTTAAATCACCATCAAGAGATAAATATTCTGAAAAAAATACTCAAGGTGTTACAGGTAATGAATATGAAAATGGTTCAAAGGTAACAGGACCTTTTGATATGGCAGTTGATAAGGTCACTGGTACTGAAAAATTTAGATTTGAACCGAATAAAAATATTACTTATAAACAAAAAATGGAAATTGAAGAGGTAGACCGTGCTGCAAAGACACCAGAAAGAAGGGTCGCATCAAGGATTACTGGAGAAGGACAATCAGTAGGAAACGTAACTGGTGATGATTGGGATCGCGGTGATAAGGTAACAGGCACAGAGGGAGCTTCTTCTAGAAAGCGAAATCCATCAAGAGCAGGATTCATGAGTGCAATGCCCCCAATGAACGTAAAAAGGAATGAGGAAACAGAAAAACCAGATTTCTTGATAACTGGATCTAGTGGAAATACTCGTGAAGGACAACTTGTTACCTTTTCAGGTGGTGCAAGAGGTTAAGTAAATAATGCCTTTAAGAGGACTGGCTAAAGCCAAGAATTTCACATTGGGGCCAACCGCTCCAATGAAAACCTTTACTGAAAATATACATTTACAAACTAAAGTATCAAATAATTTCCGAAATTCTGGAAAGTCTCATAAATTAACCAATAATATTCAAAATGAAAATCTATTTAGGTATGAAAGCAAAATAAAAAGTGATTTTGACGAAATTGTTCCAACTCTCAAGGAAATTGCTCGAATCCAACATCACGAAGATTTTATAAATAAGGCTCAGAAAATATCAAGAAAAAATTTGGGAATAGATTTACCTCTCCATGTATTAGATAAATCTTGGGTTAAACCTCTTGATATGAGAGCTTTATATGCATGGTGTGCTTTCAAACAGCATGAGAAACTTAGCGACAATTTTTTTAACAATGATCCACTTGAAGGTGCTGCTGGAAGTAGGGATGCGGAAGATTTTGAAAAATTTCTCTTAGATTGTGGAATACATTTACTTGATATAACTCCTTGTTCAGATGGAAGGTTAGCTCATTCAGTTGCTTATGTAATGAGAATACCTTTTAGTTCAGTAAGGAGAAGATCCCATGCTGGAGCACTGTTTGATATTGAAAATACCGTTAATCGATGGGTAAAAACTGAACATAAAAGATATAGAGAGAATGTTCCTAATGAAGCTCATATAGATACCAGGTACTTAAAAGTTGTAACTTATCATTTTAGTTCAGTAGATCCTTTACATCAGGGATGCGCAGCTCATGGCAGTAATGACGAGTTAGCTGCAGCAGAAGGTAGAAATAAATTATATGCTTTCAAAGAGGCTGTAGAGAATAGCTTTTGCTGCGGAGCTTCTGTGGATTTAATGTTAATTGGACTTGATACAGACACTGACTCATTGAAAATACATTTATCAACTAGCGATGGAGGTATAGATTTAGAAAAAACTATTTCTACATTAGAAATTTATAATTCAACAATAAATTTTTCAAAAGAGGATGCAGAAAGAGAAATTTGCCAGACAATTTCTAAGCAATCTTCAAAAGATAAACTTAGTGGACTGGAAAAATTTACGTATAAACTAATTGTCAATAATATTTCTCAAATTGATTATGTTAAGAGTTTTCACAATGGTTCTTATGAAGATATTGGACATGCAGAGAGGTTTATTGGAGTAGGTATAGGTTTCAAAGAGGTACATCTCAGAAATTTAACTTATTTTGCTCATTTAGATACAGTCGAAGAAGGGGCTCCAGATTTAGATGTGGGAGTGAAGATTTTTACTGGATTAAATGTTTCACAAGATCTACCTATTCCGGTAGTAATAAGATTTGATTACTCTGGGAAAGTACCCGGAGCAAAAGAGAGGGCAATAAATGATTGTGAAAGAGTTAATAATGCGATATCAATTAGATATAGAAATTTAGTTGATCAAGGTTTGTTACATACTTGCTCTACTATTAGAGATAGGGACAACATTCATTCCGCCCAAATTATTGGAATGTCTTTAGATAAAAAAACAGAGGAGGCTCACTAATTATGTTAATTTGTAAGGTTGTAAAACCACTTGTTTCTACTAATAGGATTCCTGGTTTTGAACATAAACATCTTCAGGTTGTATTAGATGGTTCCTCTAATAAAGTTGCAGTTGATGCTGTTGGCTGTAAGCCAGGAGATTGGGTTATTTGTGTTGGAAGTTCTGCTGCAAGAGAAGCTGCGGGAAGTAAATCTTATCCAAGCGATTTAACGATTGTTGGAATTATTGATCATTGGGATCCTGACAAGTGATAAAAAGGAGGATATAAATTGTGGAAATTATGAAGGTATTAGGAAGGATGGTATGCACTCAAAGAGTAGCTGGCTTAGGTCATATGAATTTACGAATTTTAGAAAATAATAAAGGAAAGAAATTAGTTGCTGTTGATCCTGTTGGAGCTAGAGAAGGTAACTGGGTTTTTACTGCTAGTGGCTCTGCTGCTAGATTTGCATGCCCTAATCCAGAAGTTCAAACTGATTTAACAATTGGCGGCATTATTGATTATTGGGAGAGTGACTAAAAATTTTATCTTCAAAAATTTATTGAGAAACTTTGTTGAAGGTATAGTGTAATTAGTCTTGGTTAAGGAAAGTAATGTGGAAAGAAAGAGAATCACCTCTGAGGATTGAAAAAAGATTTGAATTTGATCAATACTCAAAGATTAGTAAATTCATTGGGGAAGTTGAGAAATTATGTAAAGAAAGGGATATCTATCCAAATATCAGCTTCGGAAAGAATTTTGTAAGTCTTTCAATATTTTTAGACAATAAAGAAATATCAGACAAAGAAAAAGACTTTTCAATGGATATTGATAAATTTTATTTAGAAGATTAGTCTTTTTTTAATAATTATTTGGCTTTGCAATATCTCTTTTGATTAAAGCCATTAAATAAGTTGGTGCTTTATATCTACCAGGTAGACATCTATTTAAAGTTTCAAGATGACCCCAACACACTGTCTTTTCTATATCTTCAACTGAGTTTCCTTTTAAAATTAATAGTCTAAGAGCTTTGCAAAATAAAGGATAACCTGCTTCTAGTTCATCTATATTAAGCTTTGCTGCTGTCATAGATCAAAGATGAATTATCAACTAATAATCTATACAACTATGGTGCACAATTGGTTCATATTTTAAATTTCTCAATAATTAGAAATTAATCTAGAAATGCGACGCAATCTATTTCAACTAAAACTCCTTTTGGTAGAGATGAAACTTCCACACAGGCCCTTGCTGGAGGATTATCAATGTTAAAAAAATCACTATAAATTTTATTGACAATTTGAAAATTATTTAAGTCCGTTAAGTAAATAGTTGTTTTTATTACATCCTCTATTTTGGCTCCACCAGCTTTAAGAACTTCTGCGAGATTTTTTAAAACTTGAATAGTTTCCTTCTCTATATCACCTAAACATGTTATTTCATTTAAAGCTGGGTCTATAGCAATTTGACCTGAACAATAGATAAAATCCCCAGCTTTTATTGCTTGATTATAAGGTCCTACTGGATCTGGAGCATTTGATGTTTTAATTACTTGTTTGGGGGACATTTGTTTAGGAGATACCTATCTATTTAAACCCATAAATCTTTATTTGCTCTTAAAAAAGTAAATTCTTCTAAATTTTTTGCTCTTAAGAAAAGGTTTATTTTCATCTCTTCATCAAGTAAAAATGGAATTGTCAATTCATTAAGAGAAAGTTTTTTTTCAACTTCTGAAAGTTTATTTTTTATATCTTGATCTTCTGGCCTGAGATTCAATGCCCACAATATATTTTCCTTTGTATATTCATGTGCACAATATATGAGAGTTTTTTTTGGTAAAGATTTGATTCTTTCTAGTGAAGAATACATTTGTTGATAAGTTCCCTCAAAAATTCTTCCACAGCCACCAGAAAATAATGTGTCACCAATAAAAAGAACAGGATTTTCTCCATTCAAAAAGAAGGCAATATGTGAGCTTGTATGTCCTAATACTTCAATTACTTTTACTTCTTCACCTAAAATACTCAAAGTTTCTCCATCCTCTACAGATATATTTTGAAAAGGTATTCGCTTTTTTTCTTTGGAAGAAGCAATCACTTTTACATTTGGCCATCTTTCAATAAGAGTCTTCGTCCCTCCAATATGGTCTGAATGATGATGAGTTTGCAAAATAGCTTCTAAGTGAAAATTGTTTTCATTTAAATATTTAATAACTGGTTCGTGAACAGATGGATCTACAACCACAACGGATTTATCTTTTACCAACAACCAAATGACGTTATCACTTAAAACTCTAAGTCCGATTATATTTCGAGCTTTATTAAATTCCATTGTTAACTTAGAATGAAGAATGGTTGGAAGCAATTGATCTATGTTTACTATAGCTTTACCAAAAGGAGCTCTGTTAAAAGATTCAATTTCAACTTTTAAAAGAGCAGGGTTAGATTTCTCAGATGCGTTGGACAAAAATAATAGATCATTAACCTTTGAATCAAATTGCAAACGGGCAAAAGCTTTATTAGTCAGAAATGGAGATGTTCCTGTTTATGTAAGTTATGGTCAGGCTGATTTGGGTATTGTTGGGTATGACGTTTTAAGAGAATCTGAATTAAAAGTCGCAAAGTTATTAGATTTAGGATTTGGTGGTTGTCATATGTCGTTGGCGGTTAAGAAAAATAGCAATTATTCAAAACCAACTGATCTTCCAGCAAATTGTAAAGTAGCAAGTAAATTTATTAAAACAGCAAGATCTTATTTTGAAGAATTAAATATTCCTGTAGAAATAGTTCATTTGACAGGATCAGTCGAGCTTGGTCCCATTACAGGTATGGCAGAGGCAATAGTTGATTTGGTTGCAACAGGCAAGACTCTTAAAGAGAATGGTTTAATTAAAATAGATGATCTTTATTACTCGACTGCAAGACTAATTGGAAATCCTTTATCTATGAGGTTAGATGATAATCATCTCAGAGATACTATTTTATCAATAGAATCGACTAATGTTTTATAGAAGATTAGCTAAATGTTTTTTAAAGATCTTAGAAGGATTAAAAAGTTAGGTAAATATTTAACTAAAGATAAAAAAACAATCTATCTAATCTTGATAGTTTTGTTACCTGTTTCTTTCTCTGGAGCAATTCAACCATTATTAGTTGGTCAATCCATTACTATTCTAAAGAACGAAACTACAGATGTATGGCTAAGTAAAACTTTCTTTGGGCAGTCAATAAATGCCATAATCCTAACTTTATTTATAACTGTATTATTCAGATTAGTTCTGCAGGGATACCAAACTTACAATATCCAAGCAGTGGGACAACGTTTGACAGCAAGAATAAGAAGAGAACTTTTTGATCATTCAATATCTTTATCCCTTAAGTATCACGATAAAATGCCTGTAGGGAAATTATTAACGAGATTAACAAATGATGTTGATGCTTTAGCCGAGGTTTTTGGTAGTGGGGCAGTTGGAGTCATTGCTGACTTCGTCAGTCTGATAGTAATTTCTTTGACAATGCTGTCAATTGATAGAGGGCTTGCCATTTTATTACTTTTGACTCAAATCCCAGTTTCATATTTTATTATTTGGCTTCAAAAACGTTATAGAAGAGCCAATTATCAAGTAAGGGAAGAATTGTCTCAACTCAACTCTGATTTTCAAGAGAATCTTCAAGGTTTAGAAGTCGTTCAGATGTTCAGAAGAGAGGCTTTTAATAGCAAGAAATTTTCCAAAACTGGAGTTGCTTATAAGAAAGCAGTTAATGGAACAATATTTTATGACAGTAGCATTTCGGCATTTATTGAATGGATTTCTCTTGCCGCAGTTTCCTTGGTTTTAGCAGTTGGAGGTTATCTTGTTACTTCTGGAAATATTGGTTTAGGAACATTAACAACCTTTATTTTATATTCCCAAAGACTTTTTGAACCTCTTAGGCAGCTTGCAGAAAGATTTACTCAAATACAAGGAGGTTTAACAGCTGTAGAAAGAATAAACGAATTATTGGATGAAGAAATACAGATTAAGGACTCTACTTCCGCAAAAAATTTTTTAGAAAATGCTGAAAATGTAAATAAAAAATTTAAGGGCAAAATTGAGTTCAAGAATGTTAATTTTTTCTACAACGAAGGAGAACATATAATAAGGAATTTATCTTTCAAGATCAATCCAGGAGAGCATGTGGCTTTTGTAGGGCCAACTGGTTCAGGTAAAACTACCATAATAAGATTATTATGTAGATTGTATGAGCCTCAGTCAGGCCAAATTTTAATCGACGACATAGATATCAAAGATATTCCTATTGCAACTCTTAGAAATATGTTAGGAGTAGTTTTGCAAGATACCTTTATCTTTAGTGGAAATGTTGCAGATAATTTAAAACTAAATTCCAATGTAGACAATCTGGAGTTAGAAAATCTTTGTAACGAATTAGGGTTAGATAATTTATTACAAAAATTACCAGAAGGCTTGAACACCTTACTAAGAGAAAGAGGGGGAAATCTCTCTTCTGGAGAGAGACAACTTCTTTCAGTAGCTCGAGTAGCGATTAGAAATCCTGTTGTTTTAATAATGGACGAAGCAACAGCGTTTATGGATCCCTCTACAGAAGCTACTTTGCAGAAAGATCTTGAGAGAATTCTGTCAAAAAGAACAGCATTAGTAATAGCTCACAGATTAGCCACTATTGAAAGTTCTGATAAGATTTTAGTCTTAAAAGGGGGATCATTAGTTGAAGAGGGAACACATAGTGAATTGAGACTGAAAAAGGGTTTATATTTTCAGCTCTCTGAGCTCCAACAAAAAGGATTCGTGAATTTTTAATGATTTTTAGAAACCAAGGATCGTTAATAAAAAAATCAAATACTTTATCAAGGGAAGAGCTGATAGATCTCTATGGTTTAAATTCTTATGAGTTCACTCAAACAAATAAAGAAGAAATATTTGTATGTAGTAAAAATAAAGATTTAGATCTAATAGAACTAGATCAACTTTTGCAAACTGTTGGTTGGAGCAGAAGACCTATAAGGAGGGTAAAAAGAGCTTTAGATTTCAGTATTTTGGTGGTTGGGTTATGGCGTCATGATGATAAATTCCCCAGATTAGTAGGATTTGCAAGATGTACTGGCGATGGAATTCTAGAAGCAACAGTTTGGGATGTGGCTATTAACCCTGTCTATCAAGGACTTGGATTGGGTAAAGAGTTAATGAAATATGTCCTAAGAGAATTGAAAAATATTGGAATTTCTAAAGTAACTCTTTTTGCTGATGCCGAAGTGGTTTCATTTTATAAAAGACAAGGTTGGACATTAGAACCTAGAGGCTCTAAATGTGCTTTTTGGTATGCAAATTAATCATTTTTTGTAGTAGTCAGAATATATAGATTTTAAAGATTCGCCTTTTAACCATCTTCTTCTAAATTGCCAGTTCTTAATTGCTTGGAGAAAAATATTACTTCTTTCCCATTTTCTTGAACTTATAAAAATAGGTAAATTTAATTGTTTTAAATATTTTTTTTTGTTTAATCTCCTTAAAAAATCTACATCTTCCATCAAAGGTATTTTTCTAAAACCATTATTCTTAAAGTAGGTAGTTCTATGAATTATCAAACCTTGATCACCATACGGTTGTTTAAAAAATTTACTTCTAAAATTCACGAGAATTTCGAGAACTCTATAAATTATTTTTTTGTGATTAATTTTGAATTCAAAATAGTAAATAATATTCTTGTTACCCTTTAAAAATGAATTTATTTTTTTAAACCAATCATGAGTTAATCTTGTGTCTGCATGTAAAAATATGAGCCACTCTCCTTTTGAATTTTTAGCTCCAATATCTAATTGTAAACCTCGATTCCTTTCTTTGGATATAAATACTTTCGCTCCATAAATGTTTGCTACATCAATAGTTTTATCTTCACTTCCAGAATCAACAATTATGATTTCGCCCTCTTTCTGAATACTTGATAAGTCTGAAAGCAATAATGGCAAATTACTAGCTTCATTAATAGTTGGAATGATAATTGAAATTTTTGACAAGTCGATTACTTTCTATTTTCAATATCAATAATTGTATCTATATCTATTTTTTTATCTAAAAACTTATATTTTAATTTTTTAGAAGCAAAATTATCAATTGTATTTTGAAGAACATTTTCTGTCCCCCACTTTATGTTGATAAAAGGTAAATATGTATGTGATAACATTATTTTTTCTGATAAACCAATAAGCCAATATCCTCCATCGTTAGATGGTCCTAAAATAAGATCATTATGTTGAAGCTCTTTTAGAGTATTCAATAAATCTTGATGGCATAAATCTGGAAGGTCAGTACCAATAAAAATAGTATTTTTGATCTTGTGTCTTGAACAAAATTTTTTGTTGAGAATTATTTGCCGTTTCATTTTTTCTCCCAAGCAGCCTTTCCCCTGCAAATTAAATTTTTTGATGCCTAATTCTCTAGACCATTTTCTACAATTTGCTACTCCCAAACCAGTTATGGCAATAGAAATATCAAGCAGTTTATTTTCTTGAAGAAATTTTGCGACTGAAATTGTGTGTTTGGTCATTACACTTTGTACTTTTGCCGAATTACTTTTACCTATATCTTTTGATAATCTTGTTTTGCATCTTCCAAAACCATGCCATTTCGCCATGATAATAAGTAATGCTTTATCCAATAATTTAGTGAAATTTAAAACAATTATATGCCTATTAAAAACATATAATTTATTTTTATAAATTTAGTCGATACTTTGTTAAATAATTTTAAATTTGTCGTGATCTTGTGATTTGATAATGGCCAATTATTAAAATCCAACTAGATTAATAATCTAGAGAATAAAACTTTGCAAGCAACTAATCCTATTTGGGCGGAAGTTCAACAATCACTTCAAAAAACTTTAAGTAAGCCTTCATTTGAGACATGGATAAGGCCTGCTAAGTTTAATTGTTTTGAAAATGGCTTATTAACTTTAATCGCCCCAAATACATTTTCCAGTGATTGGTTGAGAAAGAATTATTGTGAAACTATTGAAAAAGCTGCAAAGGAAATCTGCGGTCATGATGTAAAAGTTGTTTTTAAATCTGAAACGAATTCCAGCAGCGATATTACAAATGAAGATAAACCTAGCGAACAGAACGTTCATAATAAGACAAGATCTTTTTCTAGTAATAACCAAAATAATTCTTCAAAAAATCAATTCAAAAATCCTAATGGTTTAAATTTACGCTACGTATTTAAAAGATTTGTTGTAGGTCCAAATAGTAGGTTGGCTCATGCCGCAGCTTTAGCTGTTGCCGAATCTCCAGGGAGAGAATTCAATCCATTATTTATTTGTGGAGGAGTAGGTCTTGGTAAGACGCATTTAATGCAAGCAATAGGTCATTATCGAGTAGAAATAGATCCAGAAGCAAAAGTTAAATATGTATCTACAGAGACTTTTACAAATGATGTTATTAGTGGTATTCGAAGAGATGGAATGACAGCTATTCGAGATAAATATAGAAATGTAGATTTAATTTTAATAGACGATATACAGTTTTTAGAAGGGAAAGAGTATACACAGGAAGAATTCTTTCATACTTTTAACGCACTTCACGAATCAGGAAGTCAAATAGTTATTGCAAGTGACAGACCACCAAATCAATTGTCGGGAATTCAAGAGAGATTAATTTCTAGGTTCTCAATGGGTATGACCGCAGATATTCAACCACCTGACCTTGAGACGAGGACAGCCATCCTTCAAAAAAAGGCAGAACAAGAGAGGATGAGTCTTCCAAGAGATTTAATTCAATTTATAGCAGGAAGATTCACTTCGAATATTCGAGAATTGGAAGGAGCATTTACAAGAGCTGTTGCATTTGCATCAATAACAGGCTTGCCAATGACAGTTCAATCAATTGCTCCAATGCTTGATCCTAATAGTGTTGGAGTAGTTGTTACTCCAACACAAGTTATTAAAAAAGTGTCAGATTTCTTTAAAGTTTCTACTGATGAATTGATCAGCTCAAGTAGGAGAAAACCAGTAAGTCAAGCTAGACAAATAGGTATGTATCTTATGAGACATGGTACGGATCTAAGCCTACCAAGAATTGGAGATGAGTTTGGGGGTAAGGACCATACAACAGTTATGTATGCTATTGAACAAGTTGAAAAAAAATTATCTATTGATCCAAATATTGCAAGTCAAGTTCAAAAAATAAGAGATTTACTTCAAATAGATTCAAGAAAAAATTTATAGTTTTACTATTAACTAGAAATGAAATTTATAGGATCTTGATCATATCTATGCCTGAAAGGTATCTTATCTATCTCATTGATATCACTAAGCGATTCAATTTTATTTAATGATTGCCTTAATAACCTTGCTGAAATAATTGGCATATCTCTTGGAACTGAGATTCTATTTTTTAAGTATCTTAGAGAGATTCCTGAAAGTTTTTTTGGGATTAATACTTCACCTGTGATCATATAGCTCAAAGCTGATCTCAATGATTCGTCAAAGGATTCTTTATTGTATGGGTTTACCTTTAGTAAATTGTCTTTATGCTTTATCACTCTTTTTAGAGCAATTGTTGCATAATATTTTGACTCATAATTTTGGTTTAATTCATAATTACCTAAACCCTCCCCAGTATCTATTAGCTTAGAGAAAATAATCTGTTGTTCATTGCTTTCTTTATAGCATCCTCCCATTTGTGGGGGTAAATCATGAGAATGAGTATGAAAATCTCCTTGAGTGCCTCTATAAACACTTTCCCCTTCCAAAAGGGTAAGCCAGTTATCTACATAACGGTAATTAGATCTTAAATTAAACCCTTTATAATAAATAAGTGATGCATTCATTCTCTCCATATAGGGAATAAAAATTACATCTCCAACACCAGGCTTTATATCACCTTTGTCAGAAACTGCTGGATCAATAAACCCTGATTTTGAGCTACTTAAGATTTCATCGAGTTTAGAAATAGATTCTTTAAATCTTTTTTTTCTAAAAGAGTTATCTATAAAATTAAAGCTTTCTCGGCAGAGCCAGTTACACCAGGATCTGAAAATTTCTCTTTCTAACTCTCGAATTTTGATAAGGTGAATAGATGTTATAAAAGATCCAAGCGCTCCAAATTCATTTTCTAGAAAAGCTATGATATCGTCGCTTTCAGTTATAAATTGCCCTTTAAATTCAATTGCAGGTAATTTCCCCGATCTGACTTTTTCAAGGAACCAACTTTCTTTTTGGCCGTAGCAAAACATATTTATTTTCTTGACTCTGTATGGAATTTTCTTAAATTCAAGCCATAACCATATCTTCTGACAGTAAGGACACCAAGAATGCCTATCCCTGTAGAGGGTAACTGATACATCATTTTCACTATGTCCAAATAATCTTAAATTTGCGTAGGAATTATTTATACCATGGACTCTATCAAGATCCTCAACTTCAAATTTATTTAAATCCTCCCATGTCAAAATCCCATTCATTATTTGAATTAAAGCTATAAACTAACGTTATAATAATTGATTAAAAAAAGTCTTGGAATTTGAATTTGATTTAATTGTTGTTGGCGCTGGATCTGGAGGACTCGCGGCGGCTAAACGTGCGGCTAGTTATGGAGCAAAAGTCGCAATCATAGAAGCAAATCAAATAGGAGGAACTTGTGTGATAAGGGGATGTGTGCCTAAGAAATTAATGGTTTATGCAGCTAAAAGTAAAAATAATATGGATTCTTCTGAAGGATATGGATTAAAAAATGAAGGTATTAATTTTGAATCAAATATTTTGTTGAAGAATGTTAGAGAGGAGGTTTCTAGATTAAGTAGTTTACATAGAAATTCTTTAAAAAAGTTGAATATAACTGTTTTTGAAGGCTTAGGAAGATTTATTACTCAAAATGAATTAGAAATTATTTGTTCAAACACAAAGAAACTTAAAAACATTATAAGTTCAAAAAAAATTCTTATTTCTGTTGGAGGTAAACCAAAGAAATTAAATATTCCTGGGGTAGATTTGGCATGGACTAGTGATGATATTTTTGAATTAGAAAAGTTTCCCAAATCAATATTAATAGTAGGAGGTGGATATATTGCTTGTGAATTTGCTTCTATTTTCAGAAATTTAGGTACTGAAGTAACTCAATTAATTAGAGGTCAACATTTACTTAATGGTTTTGATGAGGATCTTTCTTTATGCCTAGAGGAATCACCTACTTTTACTGAAATCAATATAATCTCCAATACTCAATTAAAGTCTATCAAGAGAGTAAATGGAAATCTGGAATCTACCCTAGACTCGGGAGATAAACTCCTAACTAATAATATCCTTATTGCTACAGGAAGAGAACCAAATCTCTTGCCTTTAAATTTAGATTTTTTAAATCTAAAGATGGATGGCCAATATTTAGATGTTGATGAACTTAATCAAACAAGCAACGCAAATATTTTTGCAGTTGGCGATATCATAAATAAGCCAAACTTAACTCCAGTAGCAATAGAACAAGGGAGAGTTTTTTCGGATAATTTCTTTAATGGCCAAAAAAGAAAAGTAAATTATGAATATATCCCTAAGGCAGTTTTTACTATTCCAGAAATTTCAACAGTTGGCTTAAGTGAGAAAAGAGCAAAAGAGATTTACTCTGAAAAAAATATAAAAATTTTCAAATGCAAATTTACCCCAATGTCTAATACCTTTAAAAAGAATAAATCAAAATGTATGTTGAAGATTGTAGTTCATAAGCTAACTGACAAAGTCCTAGGATGTCATATGTTTGGAGAAACATCATCTGAGATTATTCAAATGGTATCAATTTCATTAAATGCAGGGATAACAAAAAAAGGTTTTGATATTACTATGGCTTTGCATCCAACTATCTCAGAAGAATTTGTGACTATGTATGGATAAAATTATGAATTAGAAAATTTTAATTTTTCTTGAACAATCAGAAACACTATAAGTAACGCAAAGTAAATAAATAAACCTACCCTTAATTCAGGAAGGAAGTTAAATCCATTCAGGAAAAGTATCTTATCGAGAATGTAGAAAACATAAAGATTAAGCAAAATAAATCCCTCAATTCTTGTGATTTTCCCTTTGCTCCAGAAAATTGGTAAGCATGCAAAGGTAGTTAAAACCATAAAAGGTAAGTCAACTTTTATAAGACTCTTTTCAATTACTAAACCTTTAAATCCTGAAAAAATACTGCAACTTCCAAGGATTAAAAGTTGATTGAGTAAATTACTTCCTATTACATTCCCAATCGCAAGATCTGTTTTGCCTTTAAATGCAGCAATCATTGAAGTTACTAATTCTGGTAAAGATGTCCCAGTTGCGACGATAGTTAAACCAATAACAATTTCATTTACACCCAAAAGAGTAGCGAGGGTTTGAGAACCATTTACTAAAATATTTGAACCAAAGCTTAAAAGAAATATTCCCAATATTAACTTTAGTAAAATATTCATTTTCCCTTTATAGTTATCTTTTAATTCTTCTATCTCTGGTTCAGCATCTTTTGTCTCCTCTCCTTTCTCATTTATAGTATTGATTTCCCATATAGTATTTAAGATTAAACAAAATATTAGAAATACCCCCGCTTGCAATGTTAATAAGCCTGTTGATGACATAGCCCAAACTGCACAAGAAATTGCCATTAAAAGAGGCACATCTCTTCTGACTATTCTGCTTTTTACCTTAAGAGGTGTTATTAATGAGCTGATGCCCAAAACAACGAGAACATTAAAAATATTGCTTCCAATTACATTGCTTGCCGCCAGCGAATCACTGCCTTTTAAAATTGAACTCAAACTTACCAACAACTCAGGAGAGCTTGTTCCAAGAGAAACAACTGTCAGACCAATTACTATTTGAGGTATTCCTAAAATTAAAGATAAAAATATGGCTCCTTGAATAAAGAACTCTCCTCCAGCAAAAAGTAGAACTACGCCTAAAAATATTTCTATTATTGGAAATAAAAGATCACTCATATTTAGGATTTAATTTTGATAATAAAAATTTTCATAGTTGGTTAATAACTATCCTCGAATATCTATAATTTATTGTCAATTTTAATTTGCTGTTAAAATTGATTAAATAGAAAAAATTTTGAAGACTTTAAACATAATAAAACCTGATGATTGGCATTTACATTTAAGAGAAGGTCTTGTATTAAAAAATATCATTAAATTTACTTCGGAATATTTTGGAAGAGCCATTGTTATGCCAAATACTAAAAGTCCCATAACATCAATCAATAGCGCTATTTCTTATAGGAAATCTATTGTTGAAGCGCTACCAGAAAGTTCTAAGTTTGAACCATTAATGACTATTTATCTTACAGATGATACTGATAAAGGGGAGCTGATTAATGGTTTTAAAAATAATGTTTTTTTTGCTGCAAAATTATATCCTGCTAATGCTACAACAAATTCCAGTTATGGAGTTAGGAAAATAGAAAATCTATATAAGATCTTTGAATTAATGCAAGATTCTGGAATGCCTCTTTTAATTCATGGGGAAGTGACTGATTCTGAAGTAGATGTATTCGATAGAGAAGAAGTTTTTATAGATAAAGAACTTTCTCAAATAACCAAAAGATTTCCAAAATTAAAAATCGTTCTAGAACATATAACCACCTCTTACGCAGTGGATTTTGTGCAAGAAAATAATATTGGAGCTACTATCACCCCGCATCATTTGCATATAAATAGAAATGCAATGTTTTTTGGAGGCTTAAATAGTGATTTTTACTGCTTACCAGTTGCTAAGAGGGAAAATAATAGACTCGCTTTAAGGAGAGCGGCAACAAGTGGGAAAAAATGTTTTTTCTTGGGAACTGACTCTGCTCCACACCTTAGGAAGTGGAAGGCTTTTTGTGGATGTGCAGGCATTTTTAATTCGCCAGTAGCAATAGAAAGCTACTTAACAGTTTTCGAAGAGGAGGATGCTCTAGATAATTTTGAAAAGTTTGCAAGTTTGAATGGCCCTAATTTTTATAATGTCCCACCAAATAAAGAAAAATTAAAATTAGTTTCTAGACCTAACAAAATTAAAGAATATATTGATGTTGTTGAAGAAAAAAATATTGTCGGACAAATAAAACCATTTCATGCAGGTGAAACTTTACAATGGCAAGTAGATGGAATAGTAAATTAAAAAATTAGATTTAATCTGACAATTAAAAGTGTAAATATTCCAATTTTTCTTGGTTAAATGGGTTACTTTCAGCTACGATTAGAAAGCGCAAATTCCTTTGGGAGTGTGGCGGAATTGGTAGACGCGCCGGACTTAAAATCCGTCGAGCGATTTAGCTCGTGGGGGTTCAAGTCCCCCCACTCCCATTATTTAATTATTTATTTTTAGTTCTGACGATAACTTCCAATAGTTGTTATGTTCTAAATAAGCAAACATAAATTAAAATGGAAAGTTTTTTCAATAATTCATTCGCTACTTTAATTGCTTATATCGGAATTATTTCTACCTATTTATTAATCATCCCATTGTTACTATTTTACTGGATGAATAATCGATGGAATATTATGGGTAAATTTGAAAGATTAGGAATTTATGGCCTTGTATTTCTTTTCTTTCCAGGTTTAATTTTATTTTCTCCATTTTTAAATCTCAGACTAAAAGGAAGTGGTAAAGGGTAAATAATTGACTAAAGGAAAAGTTATACAAATAGGTTTATTTATTTCATTAATAGGATTTATTAGTTATAAATTTGTACCGCAAATTGGGATCGACAATTTTACAGCCACTACTCTCTCAAGTTGTATCTTGATTTTGATTGTTATTACTTGGGTCACATCTTATGTTTTTAGAGTTATAAATGGAAAAATGACTTTTATGGAACAAAGAAAGCGTTATAGAAAAGAGTATGAAAAAGTTGTTAATGATAAACTAGAAACCAAATTCAACTCATTGTCAAAGGAAGAACAGCAAAAACTAATGGAAGATTTAGAAAAAAATACATAAATTTTTCATAGAAAAATATCTAAAAATCATGAAAGATAACAAAATGCAAATTACTAAAAATGAATCTTTATCTAAGGTAGATGAGATGTTTTGTGACTTAAAAAATAAAAAAAAATTAGCTTTGATGCCTTTTATAATGGCTGGGGATCCCACTATTGAAATAACCTCTGAGATCTTATTAAAGTTACAAGAAAATGGAGCTGACCTTATTGAATTAGGTATCCCTTACAGTGACCCACTTGCAGACGGGCCAGTTATTCAAGTGGCGGCCTCTCGCTCCTTAAAGTCAGGCACTAGCCCAAGAAAAGTAATTGAACTTTTAGAGTCTTTAAAAGGTAAATTAAATATTCCCATCATCCTTTTTTCTTACTTAAATCCATTACTATGTTTTGGCTTTGAAGAGTTTTGTGAGATGGCAACTAATGCTGGAGTTTCTGGTCTAATAGTTCCTGATCTCCCTTTAGAGGAAGCTTATAAATTTTCCAAAATAGTAAGTAACCATTCTATGGACTTAATTTTATTGGTAGCTCCAACTACTCCTTTTGAAAGAATGAAACAAATATCAGATCATACAAAAGGCTTTACTTATTTAGTAAGTGTTACAGGTGTCACAGGTGAGAGAAATAAAATGGAAAATAGAGTAGAAAGTCTTATCTCTAAATTAAAAGATGTAAATACCAGTCCAATTGCTGTGGGTTTTGGAATATCCACTCCAGAACATGTTAATAAAGTTCGTGAGTGGGGAGCAGATGGGGTAATTATTGGGAGTGCATTTGTAAAACGAATTTCTAGTTCAAGTGAAAAAGATGTTGTCGATCATGTTGGTGAATTTTGTAAAGAAATGCGTTTAGCTGCTGATCAATAAAAATAAATACAAAGATAATTTATTAATTAAAAAATAATACAACCAATTTTTTTTGTCTTTAAGATTCTTTTGTAGGTAATAATCTGATTTGTTTCCTTCCGAGCTTAATTTCGAATTCATCACCTGCTTTTAAATCAAGAAGTGCTGTATATGCTTTCCCAATCAGAAGATTTCCATTGCCTTGTACTGTAGCTATATAACTAAGTTTTCTTCCACCTTTCCCAATACCCGCAACTCCAGAATCACCAAGATTAACTCCTTTTGCTTCTAAAAGTGCTTCATAGAATGCGGTAAAGTTTAAGCGTTCACCTCCGTTTCTCTTAGTGGAAACAAACCCACAGGCGCGAACTAGCTCAGATTTGCTAACATCACCAAGTTCTTTAACTTTTGCAAGGAGATCGCTACCAGTTAGCATAATTAATTATAAGAAAGTTGTATTAAATAACATAGCAATTTGCGTGTAATATATGCAATTATTTAGTATGTATTAATTCTATTATTTATATTTAAAAAATGGAAAAGTTTGTAGTTTTTGGAAGATACTGTGAAGATGCAATTTCTAAAAGGGAACCATTTCGTGAACAACATCTTAATAGACTTAAAAACTTAAAAGATCGCGATATTCTAGTTACATTAGGGCCAACAAAATGTACCAAATATTTGTTTGGAATTTTTAATGCTAATGATGTAAACGAGTTGAAAGATCTCATTGAGGAGGATATATATTGGGAAAAAGGTATATGGATTAATTATGATATTTATCCCTGGATTCAGGCATTTTAAATATGATTTACGAAAAAATTTAGTAATTATTAACTATTAATTAAAAAGAATCAATTCTATTAATAATAGATAATATTTTTGCTTTAATAATTCAATTATTTATCATATCTTAGAGTTAAAACGATATCTGTTTAAAGATTAGTTTTAAGAGTTCATCTCTTTTTTTAATTGAAAATATAATATTTTAAATAATATTTATTTACTAGTATCTTGATTCATCTGGTTTATTAATGAGTCGATATCTAATTGATTATATGGTGGTGTTTGTTTCGTTTCTCGATAATCATTATTGATATTGTTTAACCATTTTTGCTCAATCTTTATAAGATTTTTTGCAATATTGAACATGCCCCCTTTTTTATATAATTCTTTAATTTTGAGAATAATCTCCGAGGTTCTGCTCGACTTAATATTTAATTCATTTGCTAAGTCTTTTTGGGTAAATCCATGAGATTTTAACCAATCTTTGATGAATGAGACGAGTTCTTTTTCTTCCTGTATAGATAATTTACTCATTTAATAAGGAAATAACTTATTAAGCTTATTCTCTGCTCTTGCTCTTATTGAGGGAGTCATGTATTTGCTCCATATACTGAGTACTGCTGTGAGGGCTACAAAATCATCACTGAAACCAACTAAAGGCATAAAGTCAGGGAAAAGATCAAATGGCATAATTAAATATGCTAGAGCAGCCATTAATGAAACTCTTACTTGAGCTGGAGTGTAAGGATCTATAGCCATCTCCAAAACTTCTAAGGCAGGTTTGGCAATTGTTCTTCCTGCTTTAATAAGAATCTTGATAATGATATTTTCATCAAATGTTGAACTTTCTAAAACTTCAGCGTCATAGATTTTTTCTTGAGTTTTGTAATTCTCTTTCATCCTTATAAATAAAATTTAAATATTTTTAATAGAATTTTTAGCTAATACTATCAACTAATCCATTCTGTATTCCTGCTTTTCTAAGTTTTCTTAAAGCACGTTGAACAACTTGACGGCAATATTCCCTGCTACAACTCATATGTCTTGCAACTTCAGCTAAAGTTCTCCATTCATTTGAGCCGTCTAAACCAAATCTTAGGCTTACTATCTTTCTTTCTTTCTCAGTTAAATTTGCTTTATCTAATAACTTCCAAGCCGAGGCTGTCCTTTCGGCTAATTCGGCTAATTCCATTGGGGGAGTTTGATCACTTGGAAGAATATCAACTAATTCGGAAGGATCTGATTTTGATTTAACAGTACCTTGGAGACTAACAGTGATGCTTCTCAATTCACAAGAAAGGAGTTCGTCAATTTCCTCTTTGGTTATTTTCATTTCCTCAGCTAGCTCATCACTATTGGGTGGAATACCCTTAAGTTGCATAAGCTTTGATTTTGCTGATCTTAGTTTTGTAAGTTTTTCGTTAATGTTAACAGGAATCCTTATCGTTCTACTTTGAGTTGACAACGCTCTATTTAAACCTTGCCTAATCCACCAATAAGCATAGGTAGAAAATCTATGCCCTCTAGACGGATCATATTTTTCTACAGCCCTTGTAAGACCTAATGTTCCCTCTTGAATTAAGTCAAGTAATTCTAATCCTTTCCCCTGGTATCTCTTCGCAAGGTTGACAACTAGTCTTAGGTTGGCTGTTATCATATCGTTTTTAGCTTTTTCACCAATTTTGATCTTTTTTCTCTCAGCTTCGGAATATTCACAAGCGGGGCCTTTCCCTCCTGCCTCTTGACATCTATTTACAAGCACAACCATTTCTTGGACTTTTCTGCCCATTGTGAGTTCTCTTTCGGGAGTCAAAAGTTGATGACGACCTATTTCACCAAGAAAATCGCTCAATGAACTCACGATTTACCTCATTGTTCATATATTCAACTTATAGTTAATTCATTAATAAGCCATACATGTAATAATTAATTAATATTTAATTAACATTATTTTTTAAAATTTTAGGTTGAAAAATTTATTGACTATAAATTTTAATTATTTATTTTTTTCTTCTAGATTCTAGAACAGCAAGTACATCTCTCCACTCAACCCCTTTGTGCATAAGGGCAACTTGCAGATGATAAATTAAATCAGCAGCCTCATTTGATATTGAATTTTTATCATTATCTTTGCAAGCCATTATAAATTCTGCAGATTCCTCTCCTATTTTTTTCAAAATAGTATTACTGCCTTTTGTTAATAAATGATTTGTGTAACTTTTTTCTGAGGGATTTATTGATCTTTCGTTAATTGTATTGAATAATTCAGAGCAAATATTTGAGAAGGGAGTTGTTTTTTTCTCTTTTTTATCACTTTGATTAATTTGGATTTCGTTGAAAAAACAACTTTTTTCCCCAGTGTGACATGCGCCTGAACCATTTTGTTCAATCAAGAGGATTAGTGCATCATTATCGCAGTCGAATCTTATCTCCTTAAGTATTTGGGTACTTCCACTTGTAGCTCCTTTTCTCCAAATTTCGGATCTTGATCTACTCCAATAATGAACGTTTTTGGTTTCAAGTGTCATTGTCAAAGATTCTTTGTTCATCCAAGCAAGCATGAGAACTGATCCGTCAAGCCAATCTTGTGCTATTGCAGGGATTAATCCATAATTATCAAAGCGTAGATCCTCTATCGAAAAATTAGTTGAATAAGTCATTATGTTCGTTATGTTAAATCCTACTCAATGTTTTATTAAAAATTATCCTAACAGTTAATTGATGTATATTCATTCTCTGAAATTTTCATGCAGCAAAAGTTACGAGGATTTTCCCTGTTCACATCGGCAATGGCGCCATGAAGGCCACTGCAGATTTGTGCATGGATATTCAAGATCATTCACCTTTTGGTTCACTGCAAAAAAATTAGACCTAAATGGTTTTGTTGTCGATTTTTCAAGTCTAAAGCCCCTAGAAAATAGACTAAAGGAGCAATTTGACCATACTTTTTTAATAAATAAAGATGACCCTTTGCTAAATTACTGGGAAAAATTACATGACTTAGATGCTTTAGATCTGAGAATTATGGATAATGTGGGAATGGAGTTCACCTCTAAATTAATCTGGAGATGGGCTAATGAATACTTACAGGATAAGGATAAGGGTAGAACATGTTGTTGGAAAACAGAATCAAAAGAAAATAAATCGAATAAAGCAAGTTATGAGGAAATTCCTGATTGGTTCAAATTTTAGATTAAAGTTTTTAAATTTCAAATCATACATGATTCTTTAATAAAGATCTTTAATCAACAATTATCTCTCTATTAACCAGATAAATATTAATCTCGTCTTTATAAAGATAATGATTATTTAATATATTATTTGAAATTTTTGTCTCAATTTGTTTTTGAATTATTCTTTTTAAAGGCCTTGCACCATAAGCATGATCGAAACTATTTTCGACAAGTTGGTTAATTGCCTCATCCGTAATTTTGAATTTTAAGTTTTTTTTGTTAAGTCTTTTTTCTAAATGATGAAGCTGGATTTTTGCAATTTCTTTTATGTCATTTAATTCTAAATTATTAAAAATAACTATTTCATCAAGTCGATTTAAAAACTCAGGCTTGAAAAATTTTTTAATTTCATTATCTACAACTTTTTTAATTTCATTTGTATCTTCTTTTCTAACTGATAAATCATTTATTGATTGACTTCCTAAATTACTTGTGAGAACAATGATTGAATTTTTGAAATTGATTGCACGACCTTGACCATCAGTAATGATTCCATCATCAAGAACCTGTAAGAGAATATCTAAAATATCTTTGTGAGCTTTCTCTATTTCATCAAGAAGTATCAATGAATAAGGATTTTTGCGTACAGCTTCAGTTAATTGACCGCCTGACTCGAAACCTAAATATCCTGGAGGCGCACCTATAATTTTGCTCACAGAATGCTTTTCCATATATTCAGACATATCCAGTCTTGTAATTGAAGAATTTGAATCGAATATAATTTTGGCTGTTACTTTACTTAGCTCTGTTTTCCCAACACCAGTTGGACCTAAAAAGAGAAAACTGGCTAATGGCTTGCTTGGATCATTTAGACCAGTCCTTGATCTCTTAATGGAATCTGCAACAGTTCTAATTGCACAATCTTGACCAATAATTTTTTCTTTAAGGATTGACTCGAGGCTCAAAAGTTTATCTTTTTCTGACTGGTTTAAGTTCTGTACTGGAATAGAGGTCCATTTTGAAACAACTTCTGCAATATCATCAAAAGTTACCTCTTGTCTTAAAAGACTTGTATCTCCATTTTTTTGGGAATTTACCAGCAAATCACTTTTTTCTTTCAATTTTTTTTGCAAAGAATTTAAAGTTCCAAATTCTAATTCTGCTGCTTTGTTTAGGTCGAAACTCCTTTTGGCTTGATCTATTTGCAATTGAACAGATTCAATTTCTTCTTTTATAGTGCTAATCTCATCAATTTCATCTTTTTCTTTTTTCCATTGAGCGCCTAATTCTGCTTGTTTATCTTTAAGGGATACGAGTTCATTATTGATTTTTTTTAATCTCTCTATAGAAAAATCATCTGTTTCTCTTATTAAAGATAATTTTTCCATCTCAAACTGTAGAACTTTTCGATCAATCTCATCAATTTCTTCAGGTTTGGAAGTTATGACCATATTTAATCTTGAGGCTGCTTCATCGATTAGATCTATTGCTTTATCAGGAAGAAATCTATCGTTAATATATCTTTCGCTAAGGGTTGCAGCAGCAACTAAAGCATTATCAGAAATTCTCACACTATGATGAACTTCGTATCTTTCTCTCAATCCTCTTAAAATTGATACAGTATCATCTATTGAAGGAGCATCAACTTTTATTTTTTGAAATCTTCGTTCTAGAGCAGGATCTTTTTCGATATTTTGTTTATGTTCATTAATAGTGGTAGCACCAATACATCTAAGTTCTCCTCTTGCAAGCATTGGTTTTAATAGGTTGCTTGCATCTAAAGAACCTCCACTAGCGCCTGCACCAACTACCGTGTGAATTTCATCAATAAAAAGGATAATTTTACCTTCTGATTCTTTCACATTCTTAAGAATATTTTTAATTCTTTCTTCAAATTCTCCACGATATTTTGCTCCGGCTAAAAGTGAACCCATATCTAATGAAATTAGTTTCCTATCTTGTAGCGCAGAAGGTACATCGCCATTAACAATTCTTTGAGCTAACCCTTCTACAATGGCTGTTTTACCAACCCCAGGTTCTCCAATAAGAACCGGATTATTTTTTGTTCTTCTACTCAATATTTGAATCGTTCTTCTAATCTCTTCATCCCTACCAATAACTGGGTCTAAAATTCCCTCTCGTGCAGATTGAGTTAGATCAATACCATATTTTTCCAAAGACTCATTAGAACTATTAAATTCATTTTCTAATACCGGATCTGACTTCATTTTCTTTATAGTTTCAAGAAATTCTGGAATACTTTTTTGATTTAAAATATGAAATCCATATTTATCATCATAAGCCAAACCGTAAACTAAATGTTCTGTTGATATCACTACATCATTTAAATTACTTTTAATATCATGCGCACTTAAAAATATTTTGTGAAGAGTATCACCAATATATAAATTATCTTGTTTATCTTTCATTTTTGCTTTCGCATTTAATGAAGAAATTATTTCCCTTTCAAGATCTTTTAGATTTACATTATTTTTTTTTAAGATCTTTTTTGTAAAATTATCCTCTTTTATCAGAGCTAATAATAAATTATCAGAGTCTACGTTTTGTTGATAATTTTTATAAGTAATTTCTTTGGCAAAAATAAAATAGTTCCAAGCTGAATTTGAAAATTCACTTGGAACTATTTTCATTAATCAAAATAAAGTTATTACTACAATAAAAATTTAGTAAAAAATAGTGTTTAACTATTTAGAAGATTTACTCAACAATAACTTTACCTACCATTCCAGCTCCTCTATGTGGCTCGCAATAGTAATCATAAGTTCCAGCAGTATCAAATGTTTCTTCCCAAGACTCTCCTGGAGCAAAAGCTAAGTCTGCATGACTTAATTCCTCATGCCCATCAAAAACAGCATTGTGAGGGGCAAGTTTATTATTGACGAATTTAACTGTATCACCAGCACTAATGGTTACTGTACTTGGTTCAAATGCAAGCATTCCAGCATCAGTTCCGAGTTTTACTTCAACAGTTTTAGCTGAAACTGACGAAATACCTAAACCTAGAGTTAAAACTATTGCAAATAACCCTGCAAAGATTGAACGTAACATAATTAAAATTTTTCTTATTTATATATATTACAAGGCTTTGGTAACCTAACTGCGAGAATTTTAATTGTTATTACAGCTTGGTAACTTAGATAACCTTAAAATATCATTCAGTGACTTAGCATAACTTTTAAGTTTGAAAGTCTCAGGATTAGTGATGGGGACATGATTAAAGTCATATTTTTTGATACTGAAGCTGTCCCAAGGGGTAGTTTGGATAGGGAGAATTCTTAATAATATTTTTAGAATATTTTTTGTAAGCGGTATCGCAAAAAATCTCCTCATACTATGTCTTTTTAAAAGTGTAATTATGGCATCATCAATTGAAATAAATTTCTGACCTAGCACAAATTTTCTAAAGCCTTTGTATTGCTCTTCTTTATGATTTTTAATTAGAAATCCGCAAATCTGGGCGATATCATTTGCGTGTATAAAGTGAAATTTAGAATCGAGTTTTATAAATCTTGCTAACCAAAGCCATTTCCCAATTTCTTTCAATCCACTAGTTAAATAACTCACAGGAAATTTACTTTTTTTTCCAAGATTTCCTCCAAAAACCAAAGTAGGGAAAACAGCGAATGTTTTTTCTGCAAATGCGCTTTCTCTAAGTCTCTGGAAACATTCATATTTTGTTTGAATGTACTCTGTTCCATAAATTGATGATTCCCTCATTAATTCTGTTTTGGTATCAAGAATACTAGCTGTTGAAAAATAAATAATCTTTTCTAACTTTTCAATATCAAGCATTTCAAGTAATTCTTCAAAAGCTTTAATATTTACTTCATAGGCTCTTCTTGGATCTCCCCAAGCTGTAGCAGTATGTATTAGGTAATTAATTTGACAAATTTCCCTTTTATACCTACTTGATTCCCTGATATCACAAACCATTAACTTGACTTTTTTATTTTCTTGAACAGAAATTGGCAACTTACTTTTGTCTCTCACCATGAGATAAAGTCTGAATTTTGTGTTTTTTAAAAACCAATCCACTAAATATTGGCCAACACATCCATTCGCACCTGTGATTAATAAGTTTTTATATGTCAAGACTTTGACTAGTAAGTGAGTTTTTTCCCATGTTCAAAAAATGTTTGAGCATTTTCTTCTGGAGTCCCAGGTAAAATCCCATGACCCAAATTAAGAATATATTTCCTTTCTTTAATTTTGTTGAAAGTATTATCTATCCTTTCTTTTATTGATTCTTTGTTTCCGAATAAGATGCCAGGGTCAACATTACCTTGAATTCCTATACCGCTAGGGATTCTTTTACAAGCCTCTTCAATATCTACTGTCCAGTCTAAAGAGATTATATCCACCCCAGTTTTTGCCATTCTTTCTATGACTCCAGCACTTCCTGAAATGTAAAGAATTATCGGTGTTTCAGGGTATTCCGCTTTTACAATTTCAACAACTTTTCTTTGATAAGGCCCAGCAAAGATATCGTAATCTTGTGGGCTTAGTTGGCCTGCCCATGAATCAAAAATTTGTACTACTTGCGCTCCAGATTTTATTTGATATTTAAGATATTCACCAATAGATTTTGCAAAATGATCAAGAAGTTTATGAAGTAAATCTGGTTCATTAAAAGCCATAGATTTTATTAAAGAATAATTTTTACTGCTTTTACCTTCAACTACATATGCAGCAAGAGTCCAAGGTGCGCCAACAAAACCTAAAATAGTTGCCTCATTATTTACATCTTTTTTTAGTGAAGAAAGAACTTGCCCAACAAAACTTAAACTCTCACTTGGATTTAATTCTTTTAAATTTTCAACCTGGTTAATAGTTCTTATTGGGTCCTCAATAATTGGACCTTTACTTTCTATTATTTCAAAATTTATGCCCATCCCTGGAAGAGGTGTGAGAATATCTGAAAAAAGGATCACACCATCCGGTTTGAAAGCATGAAAAGGCTGCATTGAAATCTCATATGATAGTTCTGGATTTTCAGACCTCTCTCTAAAGCTTGGGTAACGCTCCCTTAAATCTCTATAGATTTTCATATATCTTCCTGCTTGCCTCATCATCCATACTGGAGGCCTAGTTACTTTTTTACCTAATGCGGCAGAAAGTAGTAGTGGTAAATCTTGACCCATTTTCAATTCGATATTTTTTAAAAAATTAAAATCCAACTTAAAAATCTTACAATGCAAAGCAGAGCAAAAGCGTTATATGAACATTTATATGAAGTACTAAGTTAAATGAGCCTTATTATTTTTTTGATTGATGTTTGAAGATACTCACGCTTAATGGGGGCAAAGCAAGTTCTAGAGCATTTTGATAATCATGAATATTGTAATTTATAGTTTCTTTACCTCCCATATTTCCTTTGTTACTGCCCCCGTATCTAGAGCCATCTGAATTAAATATTTCTTTATAGAATCCTTCTACAGGAACACCTACTTTGTATGACCCATGAGTATTAGGTGTAAAGTTAGCAACAACAACAAGCCACTCATTGGTATCGTTTTCTCTTCTCATGAAACTTATAACTGAATTAGATTTGTCATTACAATCAATCCATTGAAATCCATAGGGATCAAAGTCATTTTTCCATAATGCAGGTTCATTTTTATAGAGTGTGTTAAGGTCATCAATCAAGTTTCTGATACCTTTATGAGGCTCAAACTCTAGTAACTCCCATTGCAAATCATCCCAAACATTCCATTCTTGTCTTTGTCCAAATTCCATGCCCATAAATATCGTTTTTTTACCAGGGTGGGTCCACATATAAGTTAGTAAAGCTCTAGTGTTTGCATATTTCTTCCAGTCATCGCCAGGCATTTTATGCAAAAGATGACTTTTTCCATGGACAACCTCATCATGACTAAGAGCAAGCATAAAGTTCTCTGTATAGTTATATGTTATTGAGAAAGTTACACTGTTTTGATGGAATTGCCTAAACCAAGGATCTATTTCAAAATAATCGAGCATATCGTGCATCCATCCCATATTCCATTTCAAGTTGAACCCTAACCCCCCCATGTCAGTGGGTTTGGTTACCATTGGCCAAGTTGTAGATTCTTCAGCTATAGAAAGTGCACCTGGGAAATGTTGGAAGAGTACATGATTAGCTTGTTGAAGAAATTTAACGGCTTCTATATTTTCATTTCCACCATTTTCATTCGGTATCCATTCTCCATCTGGACGGAGATAATCTCTGTAAAGCATTGAAGCTACAGCGTCTACTCTTATGCCATCAATATGAAACTCTTCAAACCAATAAACGAGATTGGCTACTAAGAAATTTCTTACTTCGTTTCTGCTGTAATTAAATATTAGGGTTCCCCATTCTTTGTGTTCACCTATGCGTGAATCTCCATGTTCATAAAGATGACAACCATCAAAAAATGCTAAACCGTGCTTATCTTTTGGAAAATGACCAGGCACCCAATCAAGAATTACGCCTATGCCTTCTTCATGACATTTATTAACAAACTCTCTAAATTCATTTGGGGTGCCAAATCTACTTGTTGGTGCATACCAGCCTGTAACTTGGTATCCCCATGAACCATCGAAAGGATGTTCAGATATTGGCATCAGTTCAATATGAGTAAATCCTCTCTCTTTTACATAAGGGATGAGTTTCTCGGTTAATTCTGGATAAGTTAATAATCTTGTTCCAGGTTTTAAATCCGCTGCAGGCACTGGGTCTCTTGCTTCACCATTGCCCTCCAGATATTTATTATCTGTTGATTCATGGAGCCAACTTCCTAAATGCATTTCATAAACTGAAATTGGCTTGTTAATTTGACTAGAAGAATCTCTATTTGAAACCCAAGAACTATCATTCCAATCAAAGTTTTTCAATTTTGAAACTATTGAACCATTCTGAGGTCTGATTTCATGAAGGAATCCATAAGGATCAGCTTTCTCATAAATATGACCTTGTTGTGTTCTTATTTCGTATTTATATGTATCGCCTTCTTGCATCGTTGGCATGAATAGTTCCCAAATTCCCCCTAATCTTTTTTGCATTGGATGATGTCTTCCATCCCAAGAATTTATATCTCCAATTATCGAGATTGATTTTGCATTTGGAGCCCAAATGCAAAACATGACCCCATTTTGATTATTTTCTTCAATGAGATGTGCTCCCATTTTTTCCCAAATATGATGATGATTACCTTCTGCAAAAAGATGTCTATCAACTTCACCCATCCACTCTTCTCTATATGACCAAGGGTCATTTTGTGTATGTGTGATCCCTCCTCGTAAAATATTTAATTCGTAATTATAGTTTGGATTCTCAGGCAGGATAGCTTCAAAAAGCCATTTATGGTTTATATTTACGCCCTTATAAGTATTGTTTTTATAATTTATCTTAACTTCGTCGGCTTCAGGCATCCATACCCTAATTACCCATTGCTCTTCATAAAAATGAGGACCTAATATTTTTAATGGATTATCATTGCAACAATTTTCTAGGTTGATAGCTTCTGATTTAATCCAGTCTGCTTGAATTGTCTCGATCATGACTGGTAGATATTAACGATTAATAATATCAAATGATTAACCAAAAAAATGATTATTTTTTAAAAAAAGGGGTCATTTTCATAAATGTTTTATTAAGGCAAAAACTTAGAGTAATAACTCTATGATTTGCTGAAGGCGCTCCAACATTCCCATCCCCAAATCCAGGATTAACTCCAATAGCGGGAAAAGCTGCTGCAGATATAGATAAGCGAAGTTTGCTATCTTTAATCAAACAAATATTTGTTGGCTGCATTGTTATTTGATAAATGCATTCTTCACTTATTTTGGAGTTTTTAACCCTTAAGAATCCGGTTGAAAATTGATTCACCTTTTCATTACCTTCTTCAACTAGAGATAAAGCAAGGCAGATATCGAAATTGGGCTGATCACTTTTTACTTGGATTTCTAATGAGGGAACTCCTCTTAAATATTGATCTTTTTCAAAAGAATTAGTTTGAAAAACACCTACATCCAGGCGTTTATCAATAATACTTCTATTGAACTTTCCTGGATTTGGACCTAAATGTCCACCGTCAGATGGTGTAGGTCTCCATGGGTCATTAACAATTGTGAACCATCCTGATCCTTTTGAATTTATGGTTAGACTTCCATCTTCAACCTCTTCATTTGCCGTGCCATCGCTTTTGAGCCCAAAAATAAATTCAGGATGAAATATATTATTCAATTCTTCCCATTTATTTAATGTAATATTCCATATTTTTTTCTCGTCTTTAAAATTCTTGGAATTAAATTTTTCATTTGATTTTAAATGTTTATCAAAGAATTTTAATAAAGATTCTTGTGATCCCTCCCACCAATTTAGATGTGTTGCATTCCCAATTATAATCTCTGGGCTCCCACCAGCATCTTTAGATTTTTTATAAAGATCAAAGGCACCTTTTAAATGTGGATCCCAAAGTCCTCCAATAATTAACATAGGTTGTTTAATCCATGATGAAATTGGTTTAAATTCTTCAAATGGGCAAGCATCATTTAAATTTTTCAGCCATTCCAAAACAAAGCTATTAGGATCATATTTTTTTAAAATATCAATTCCTTCCCTTAAATAACTTTTATTTTCCAAGGCTAATCTTATCTTTTCCCACTCAAGCAATTTATTTTCTCTTTTCATTTTTAATGCTGCGATTTGAAGTCCCCATGCAATATTGTTATGCCACCAATATGCTCCTCCATCTGAGCACCAATGATCCTTAATATTTATCCCAGTCATTGCTGGAGATAAACAATCGGGAGGTTTTGAATTTAATTCACCAGTTAGTTGAGTAAATCCTTGATATGAAAATCCATATAAGCCAAGTTTTCCATTACATTCTTTTAGAGACCTTACCCATTCATGTGTTTCTGAAGTATCTTTAGCTTCTTGTTTGAAACCATTAAAAACTCCTTCAGAATTACCCATCCCTCTAACATCCTGAATGATTACCATATACCCCTTAGAAGCCCACCATTGAGGATGAGAATAGGAAATGGTTGAAGCTATTTCCCTCCCATAAGGTTGTCTCATTAATAATGCAGGCCATGGCCCATTACTATTAGGTAACCAAATCCTTGATACGAGTCTTACTCCATCTCTAAGTAATAGAGATTTGTCAAACCATCTTGAACCAGACATTTAGGCTTTAGATAATATCTGGACAGTGCAGCCCGATGACGTAAATAGAATAAATCTCTGCATTAACGGAAGTTAACTTTTTTTTGTTGGATACATACTCTATAGCTTTATCTGAACTAGCTGAAATTCCTTTTGAATTAAAATCTCTAAACTTGTTACATAAATCCCTAGCTTCGTTTGGATTCTTTTTTACACTTTCTAATAAGTTAGATTGACTAAAAACAGGGTATAAAGAATTGGAAAACAAAAATAACAAAAATAATAAAGGTTTCATTATTACTAACTTTTTTTAAATTCTACATTAAAAAATTTTTTTAACCAAGATTTCAAATGGATTTTTATATTTGTCTAGCCTTATTAATCCATTCTTTTAGTAGAGTAAAAGTTGTAGCTGTCTTAGTTTTTACTCTAAGAGCTCTTTCTAATCTACCAATCTTGCGTTCTAATTCGTAAGGA
>CABZFV010000008.1 GCA_902525075.1 uncultured Prochlorococcus sp.
TCAATCTGATGCTGATAATTCTGTAAAAAGTGATTCAAAACTTTTACAAAGTCCCCTTGTTAGTGAAGAGGATGTTGCACATATTGTAGCTTCATGGACAGGTGTGCCTGTTCAAAAATTAACAGAAACTGAATCAGTCAAGCTTCTAAATATGGAGGAAACACTTCACCAAAGGCTAATTGGACAAGATGAAGCTGTAAAGGCTGTTTCAAGAGCTATAAGAAGAGCAAGAGTTGGATTAAAAAATCCTAATAGGCCAATTGCAAGTTTTATCTTCTCTGGTCCCACTGGTGTTGGTAAAACTGAGTTAACTAAATCATTAGCTTCATATTTCTTCGGTAGTGAGGAAGCAATGATCAGATTAGATATGTCAGAATTTATGGAAAGACATACAGTTAGTAAACTTATTGGCTCTCCTCCTGGTTATGTTGGTTTTAATGAAGGTGGCCAGCTCACTGAAGCTGTTAGAAGACGTCCTTATACCGTCGTTTTATTTGATGAAGTTGAAAAGGCACATCCAGATGTTTTCAACTTATTATTACAACTACTTGAAGACGGAAGATTAACTGACTCCAAAGGTAGAACTGTAGATTTTAAAAATACATTGTTAATAATGACCTCCAATATCGGTTCAAAAGTAATCGAGAAAGGTGGTGGCGGACTAGGATTCGAATTCTCAGGTGATTCAGTTGAAGATAGCCAATATAACAGAATTAAATCACTAGTTAATGAAGAACTTAAGCAATATTTTAGGCCTGAATTTTTAAATAGGCTTGATGAAATAATTGTATTCAGACAATTAACTAAAATTGAAGTTAAAGAAATTGCTGAAATAATGTTGCAAGAAGTTTTTGCCCGACTACAGGATAAAGGTATTAAATTAAATGTCACAGATGCTTTCAAAGAAAGACTTGTTGAAGAAGGTTACAATCCTTCATACGGAGCAAGACCTTTGAGAAGGGCAGTTATGCGTTTACTAGAAGATAGTTTGGCTGAAGAAGTTCTTTCTGGGAGAATAAAAGATGGAGATAACGCTTTAGTTGACATAGATGATAATAAAAAAGTTACAATAAATATTTCTTCTGAAGAATCTTCTCAAGAATTGGCAGGTGCTAACTTCTAATCATTAATCATTCAAAGAAATATGCAGTCTATCTCTCCAGAAACTATATACAGGGGAAATGCTGCTTGGGAAAAATCTTTACCTCAAATTACTAAATTAACTAAAAGTCCATTAATCCTAGGTAGAGGGATTCAAACAAATAATTTGAGAAATAATATTTTTAATGATTTAAAAAATCAAGAACTTGATGTAAATTCTACTAATTTACAATTTGATTGTTGTTACGAAGATATTTCAAGAGTTAAGAATATTATTTCAAATAATAATAATGATTGTGTTATCGCAGCTGGAGGTGGCAAAGTTCTAGACGCTGGAAAATATATAGCCGAGTCTCTTAATATCCCTTGTATTACAGTTCCCCTTAGTGCCTCTACATGTGCTGGTTGGACAGCCTTATCTAATATTTATACAAAGGATGGTCAATTTTTAAAAGATGTTGCATTAGGATCTTGTCCGAAAATTCTAGTTTTTGATCATAAATTTATTCAAACAGCTCCATCAAGAACACTTGCAAGTGGCATAGCAGATGCCTTGGCAAAATGGTACGAATCCTCAATAACAAGTTCAAAAATAGATGACGGTCTTGTTCAACAAGCAATTCAGATATCAAGAGTTTTAAGAGATCAACTATTAATAGATGGAGGAAAAGCATTTAAGGGTCAATTTGAAAATAATCAATCTTGGCAAAATACTGTAGAAGCATGTGGACTTACAGCAGGATTAGTTGGCGGTATTGGTGGAGAAAAATGTAGGACTGCAGCAGCACATGCTATTCATAATGCAATTACTCAGATAATCACCCCTAATAAATTCTTACATGGTGAGATTGTTGGGGTTGGATTATTATTGCAATTAAGACTAGAAGAAATGAAAAATAATAATAAATTAGCTGATCAATCAATTAAACAATTATTTGTACTTATGAAAGAATTGAATTTGCCAACTACTATCGGACAACTTGGAATAAATGTTTTTGAAAATAATAATTTAGAGAAAATTGCTGATTTTACTTGTCGAGATAAATCTGAGATTTACTTTTTGCCTTTTGAAATTAATAAACGAGACATAATAGAGGTTATTTCAAATTTTGAACAACAAAAAATTAAAACATAAATATTTTTTGACTAAAAACAATTTTGAACAATTAAGTGATTTAAATGCAGAATTTTTCGAAAGTGCCAAATCGTCACTATTAGATCCTTTAGGTCTCTATTTGGCAAATGATGTTAAGTGGATAAAACTCAACCAAAATTGGAACTCCTTAAAATTCCCAGTAGTTATGGGAGGAAAAGGTCAACCCATACTTCTTCTACATGGCTTTGATAGTAGTTTTTTAGAATTCAGAAGAATATATAAATCACTAAAAAGTAATTTTCAAGTTATCGTTCCTGATCTTCTGGGTTTTGGTTTTAGTCCCAGGTGCGCAACAAATGAATACAATTCCTCGAAAATAATTTCGCATTTAATTGATCTCCTTAAGACATTAAAAATGACAAAGAATCTAAAAATTATAGGTGCCTCTATGGGAGGCTCAACAGCTTTAAAACTTGCTTATGAAATTCCTGATTCTATTGATAAAATTATCCTTTTGTCCCCCGCCGGATTGTTTGGAGAACCTAAGAGTATCCCTTTTCCTCTTAACCAAATTGGCGCCTCATTTCTTGGATTGCCTCAGGTTAGAAAAAGTCTTTGTAGGCAAGCATTTGCTTTCCCAGATGAATGCGTTGGTAAAATGGAAGAGCAAATTGCTTCAATTCATTTAGGTTGTGCAGGATGGAGGAATTCACTTGCATCATTTGCAAAAAGTGGTGGGTTTGCAGGGACTCAAAAATATATCCAAAATTTCTCAATTAAAACATTATGTGGAGAAAATGATCGAATTCTTGGAAAAAAAGAGATTAAAAATTTAAGAAGTATTCAAAAATTAAATTTTATAGGGTTACAAAATTGTGGTCATCTTCCACATATAGATCTGCCATCATTATCTAGTAAAATTATCCAAGATTATTTTTTGGAATGAAGGATTTTTTAATTAATTTAGATACTTTAGAATTATAAAAATATAATACAAAACAGATGGAGTAAAGATGTAACTGTCAATTCTATCAAGAATTCCTCCATGTCCTGGTAAAAAAGTTCCTGAATCTTTTATTTTTGCATCTCTCTTCATCATAGATTCAATTAAATCTCCAACTAATGCCATAAGAGAAATTGAAATTCCATATATTATTCCAACAAATAATGGATTTTCCCAATTCAATAAAAATGCGAAAATTATGGCTAATAAAGTTGAACAGGATATTCCTCCAATTAAACCTTCTATAGTTTTGCTTGGAGATATTGGAGATAGAGATGTTTTACCAAATGACTTCCCAATGAAATAAGAACCAATATCACTAGCTACAATTAAAAAACAAGAAGTTAAAGTTAAATGCAGACCTGTAGTATTTGATAAGTTCTCCAACGACATAAAACCCTGATTTGAACTTATTATCACTGAATCTAATCCTCTTAACTTAATCCAGTAACTAGGTAAAAAACCTAAATAAAATAATCCAAAAATAGAGGCTGCAATATCTGAAATTGTCCCAGGTTTTGGTTGTAAAAGTAACCAAGTGCATATCCCAACTGAACAGATTGGCAAAATTGAATTTGAAATTTCTCCTTCAAGCACACCAATAGTCTCAAGATAAGTAAAAACTATAATAATAAAGGATGAAAATAATGTGGTTTTTGTAGCTGGTCTTATTCCTTTAAATTCTGCCATTCTAAAAAATTCTAATAATGCTAGATATGTAAGCAAAGCAGTTGCCAATGTAAAAAACCATCCCCCCATCAAAACAACAATTAAACCAAAAATTCCTATTAGTAACCCGCTTCTTAATCTCATATGAAATTGCTATATTTCTATGACTCTTATATTAAAATTTACCAGATCTTTGTTGCATAAACTTTGATTATTTATCCAATTAAACCTATCTATATCAATTTTTTCGCCTGGAATTAGGAGAGGTATCCCAGGAGGATAAGGGCAAATAATATCTCCAGATATTTTATTTAATGATTGTGAAAAAGAAATACTCCGAGTCTTACTTCTCCAAGCAATTCCAATTTCGATTTCGGGAGCTTGAACTAATTCAAAGGGCGATCTCAGCACTTCTAAACTTTTGGATTTTTTGGAATTTAATAGTAATTTTTTCCATAACTTTTCAAATAAATTAACAAAATTTTTTTGATTTCCAAATCCTAAGCAAAAAGTAAGAGTCATCATTTCTGGTAATTCGGCAATAAGTCCATTTCTATAAAAAAAATTATCAGCAGTAAAACCATCAATCCCAACCTTAGAGGTATTTACTACAATTTTTAAGGGGTCTTGAGTTTCTATGAGAGGAATATTTTTTTGAATTAATTTTTTATAAATACTTTTTGCCTCTAAAATTCTTTTTTGATATTTTGATAAACTTTTTTTGTCAAGCCAGTCCCTAATAGACTCTTCACAAGAAGAAAGTAATAAGGAACTTGGACTGGTGGTTTGCAGCAAATTAATACTTTTGATTAATTTATATTCATTTATTAGATTCCCTTTGTACCAAAGTACCGCCGTTTGAGTTAATCCATTGAGTGACTTATGCAATGAGTTAACCACTAAATCAGCGTTTGATGATAAGGCCGATTTTGGTAAATTAAGATTTTCACAAAAAAGGAAATATGAACCATGGGCTTCATCAACTAAAACAGGTAAATTTTTTTTATGACAACAATCTATTAAAGGCTCTAAATCACCCGCATAACCATGATAAGAGGGATTTACAAGAATAACCCCTGCAATATTATTCTCATCAAAATTTAATTTTTTAAATACATTTTCCAACCAAATTTTTGTAATTGGTTTGTAATGACCCGTTATTGTTGAAAATTCTAAGTCAAAAAATATTGGATTAATATTCTGCATCGCACAGATTTTTATGACACTTATATGAACATTTCTAGGCATCAGGATATTTTCGCCTGGATTTGCCATTGAAATTACTGCTGATTGTATTAATCCGGAAGCTCCATTAACTCCAAAAAAACATCCTTTAGCCCTAAATTTATCTGAGAATTCTCTTTGAGATTTAGCAACTATTCCGCTTTGGGATAGTGGGGAGCCTATTTCTGGTAGTTCGGGCAAGTCCCAATACCCAGGTGGATTTTTTAACAACTTCACTAATTTCTTTGGTAAAGCTGCCCCTCTGTTATGAGCGGGAAAGAATAAAGACTTTAAAAACTTTTTAGTTAGAAAAGATGAAATGCTCATAAAGTATTATTGACATATATAGAATGGGCTACATGTTAATCTTTTTTTGATATTTTTTAACTTTAATGGAAAGATCTTATTCGGAATATTCAGCAAAAGAAGACTTTCTTTGGTTGATTTTGAGACCATGGATTTTTATCCCAAGAGTTTTATATATCCTTTTAACTTTTATTTTTCTTTTTTTAAGAATACTATTTCAAGGTAACAGTAAAAATAAAAATGTACAAAAAAATCTCTCGAAATATCTTTTTGATGTAATAACGGATTTAGGGCCTTGTTTTATCAAATTAGGCCAAGCACTCTCAACTAGACCAGATCTTGTTAGACAAGATTGGCTTACTGAACTTACAAACTTACAAGATAATCTCCCAGCATTTGATCACAAAATTGCTTTAAAAATCATTGAAGAGGAACTTGGATCCCCTGCTAATGAATTATTTGAAGAGTTTCCAGATAGTCCAATTGCTTCAGCAAGCTTAGGTCAAGTTTATAAAGCAAAATTAAATAATTCTTATCTAGCTGTGAAAGTACAGCGGCCTAATTTATATTTCCTTATAAGAAGGGATGTTGTTATCTTAAGGTTTTTAGGAACTTTTTTATCCCCACTCTTACCATTAAATATAGGTGTTGGAATTGGAGAAATAATAGATGAATTCGGTAAGGCACTTTTTGATGAAATTGACTATCAAAAAGAGGCCGAAAATGCTTTGAAGTTTGCAAATTTATTCAAAGAAAATCCAAATATTTTTATTCCTAAATTAGAAAAACAGTTTTCATCCAAAAGGGTAATCACAACTTCTTGGATTGATGGAGTCAAGTTAAGAGATCGATTTTTACTAGAGGAAAATAACTTAATACCTGCTTCGTTTATAAAAACATGTGTCATCAGTGGACTGCAGCAATTATTTGAATTTGGATATTTTCATGCAGACCCACATCCAGGAAATATGTTTGCTCTCAAAGGAGGAAATGCAGATTGTGGGAATTTAGCGTATGTTGATTTTGGAATGATGGATACTATTACAAATTCAGATAGACTTACTCTTATTAAGGCGATTGTTCACATAATAAACGAAGAATATTATCTTCTCGCAGAAGATTTCCAGAAATTAGGTTTTTTAACCAAAGAACAAGATCTTCAAAAACTTGTTGAACCATTAAAAGAAGTTCTAGGAGGATCTTTTGGCGCTGAGGTTGGTAATTTTAATCTTAAAAATGTAACTGACAAATTCTCAAAACTAATGTATTCCTATCCTTTCAGAGTTCCCAGTAGGTTTGCCTTAATAATAAGAGCCGTTGTTAGTCAAGAGGGTTTAGCACTAAGATTAGATCCTGAATTTAAAATTTTAAAAATAGCTTATCCATATATTGCAAAAAAACTACTGACCGATAATTCTGAAGAGATTTTAGACATACTTTTAGAAGTCGTTTTTGATAAAAAAGGTCAAATCCAAATAGAAAAAGTTGAAAGTTTACTAAACATTTTATTTAGAGATTCAGAGAATATTAATTCAGATCTCATACCAGTTGCGAACGCTGGATTGAAATTATTCGTCAGTAAAAAAGGATCCGAAGTTAGGAAAAATCTTCTTTTAAGTCTTATAAAAGATGAAAAATTAGAATTTACTGATGCAAAAAAACTCTTAGCTTTAATTAGAGATACTTTTAGCCCTCTAAATATTGCAAAAAGTGCAGTACAAAATATTATTTCAACAGTTTAGTTTTTAATATTTATTGTTAATTAACTTACCTATTAATTTAATTCTATTAGAATTGAATAAAATATTTTAAAAATGAGAAGTAAAAGGATTATTTAGCATTGGAAGATTAAATGAATATTTTGAAAAATCTCTTTTTATTTTTTAAAAAATCTGAAAAAAATAAAGAATTTAGTCCTGGATTGGTTGACCAATCTTTAGAAATTGCAAAGTTAGTAAAGGAAGCAAGAATTCAACAAAACCTTACAATAAAAGATTTGTCATACATTTCAAAAATCCCTGAACGAATAATAACCTCTATTGAAAATAATAATAAAAGTACTAGGCCAGAGTATCCTTTTATAAGATCTATATTAATTAAATTAGAGGAATGCTTAGTATTAAAAAAAAATACATTATTAAATTTAGCAGTTAAAGAAAGAAAAATTTTAAAGAAAAAGGGAAATGATTTTATGTTCAGGAAATTCGATCTTATCAATACATGGCAAGGAAGTCTTTTGTATTTTTTTATATTAGTTTCAACTATTTTTATATTAAAGAGATACTTTATTTTAAATGTAAATGTTATGGAGATTCAAAATATTGAAAATCAAATTATTGATAAATAATTTTTAATAATATCTACATTAGAGTTCTCCCAAAATTATTTCCTAGCTCACTAAACATTTTTATATTATTTTCTATTTCTTCTAAAGGACAATTTAACTTCCATTTCCAGTTATTTTTTGTGGTCCCAGGTTTGTTTAATCTACTTGAATCGTCTAGAGATAAAAGATCTTGTAATGGAGCGATAAAAAGATTAGCATTTGTCTCCATGCCAATTTCTATTAAATCCCAAGAAGGATTTTCTGAAAATTTATACTCATCTTTTATTCTTTTTTGGGATTCATAATCTAAATTTTCCCACCATGAAACAGAGGTAGAGTTGTCGTGAGTACCTGTATAAACAACCCAATTTTCTCCTTCAATATTCTTTGGTAAATAAGGATTATCTTCATTGCCATCAAAAGCAAATTGTAATATTTTCATGCCAGGCAGTTCAAAGTTTTTCCTTAATTTCTCTACATCTGGAGTTATTACTCCCAGATCCTCCGCAATAATAGGTAGATAGTTACCCCCTAGATCCTTTTTTACTTTATTTAATAGTGTTTTACCTGGAGAATTTATCCATTTTCCAACAATTGCCGTTTTAGAATTGCCATTAACTCTCCAGTAACCTGCTAAACCCCTGAAATGATCAAATCTTAATATGTCCACAAGTTCAAATTGTCTTTGAAATCTTTTTCTCCACCAATTGAAATTAGTCCTTTTGTGCTTTGTCCAAAAGTAAGTTGGGGTACCCCATAATTGTCCTGTTGATGAAAAATAATCAGGTGGAACTCCACTTTGAAAGATTAAATCTCCATTTTTAAAAATTGAAAATAATGATTTGTTACTCCATACGTCGGCGCTGTCTCTAGATACATAAAAAGGCAAATCACCTATCAGCTTAATATTTCTTGATTTTGCAAAGTTTTTAATGACGCTCCATTGCTCATCAAGATGCCACTGTATTAATTTTTTAATAAGTATTTCTTCATTTTTTTTCTTAATCCAGGACTTTAAGAACTTATTATTTTTTAATTTAAATTCTTGAGGCCATTCCCACCAAGGCAACATATTAAATTCCTCTCTGATAACAACGAATGTTGCATAATCTTCAACCCAAGAATGCCTACTGACCCATTTGTTAAAATTAATTTTTCTTTCTTCAGATTGTGAACTCCAACCTTGCAAAAGGAGGAGACCTAATTTTTTTGTTAGGTCATCCGCAATATCAAAATCAAAATGATCTTTATTCTGATTTGTTGGACCTATATTTTCTTTATCTGAGATGTAGATAAAACCTTTTTCGATTAAATCATCTATATCCAAAAACCAAGGGTTTAGTGCAAAACTAGATGGGGAACTATATGGCGAACCTGTAGAGTCAGTAGGTGTAAGAGGTAAAAATTGCCAGTATTCAATTCCATGCTTATGAAGTTTTCTTATCCACTCTTTAGCTCCCCGCCCAAAAGTTCCACATACTCTTCCTCCCGGAATACATGTTGGATGCATAAGTAAGCCTAATGATTTTCTTTCAATAATTGACTCTATAGGCATGTTTTCAATATATTTTGATTCTTTAAACTTAACGTGTTTTTAATTCTCTAAATTCAACCTTATACAAATTTTTTTTAATTGACAAATATCATTGCTGATTTTTTAGTCTGGATAAATATAAATTCTAATTTTTAATCAACAATTTTTGCTTAATTGAGGTGACTTTTGAAAATATCTAGTCATTATCTTTTGCGAAATTCACATAAACGACTACGATGATAATATAGTTTTATGGTGCAAATTTCGTGACAAGTTTTATCACGGCAATGCAGAGTAAAGAATCGAACTTTAATCTAACTAATAGTAGATTAAGGTTAGTAAGTGGGACAACAAACCCAAAGTTAACTGAAGAAATTGCATCATACTTAGGGATTGAAAATGTACCTTTAATATCTAAAAGATTTGCAGATGGAGAACTTTATGTTCAGATTCAGCAATCTATTAGAGGTTGTGATGTATTTCTCATACAACCTACATGCGCTCCTGTAAACGATAGTTTAATGGAGCTCATGATAATGGTTGACGCTTGCAAAAGAGCTTCTGCAAGACAAATAACGGCTGTAATCCCTTATTTTGGATATGCAAGGGCAGATAGGAAAACCTCAGGAAGAGAGTCTATAACTGCAAAATTAACTGCTAATTTATTAGAGAAATCAGGAGTTGATAGAGTTTTAGCGATGGACTTACACTCGGCTCAAATACAAGGCTACTTCGATATACCATGCGATCATATTTACGGTTCACCTGTATTAATTGATTATCTAGAATCTCTAGATTTAGAAGAAATAGTTGTAGTCTCTCCTGATGTAGGCGGGGTAGCAAGAGCGAGAGCGTTCGCGAAATTAATGAATGATGCGCCGTTGGCTATCATTGATAAAAGGAGAGCTGCGCATAATATCGCTGAAAGTCTAACCGTTATCGGTGAAGTCAAAGGTAAAACGGCTATTCTTATAGACGACATGATAGATACGGGAGGTACAATTTGTTCTGGAGCAAATTTATTAAAAAAAGAAGGAGCTAATAGAATATTTGCATGTGCCTCACATGCTGTATTTTCTCCTCCTTCCTATGAAAGATTAAGTTCTAAGAATCTTTTCGAACAAGTTATTGTGACTAACAGCATACCAGTTATACATAAAGATAATTTTCCACAGTTAAAAGTTCTTTCCGTCGCAAATATGCTTGGGGAAGCTATTTGGAGAATCCACGAAGAAAGTTCTGTTAGTTCTATGTTTAGATAAAAAAAATTATTTTTTACAACCCTTGTAATTTCTTTAATCTCTCAGTTTCAATCTTAAATTGTTTTTTGATCTTTTCAGGAACATTATCTGGACACACTTGAAGAGCTGATTCAACTAATTGCAGAGATGCAATAAATTGTAATTGTTTCATATCAACTGTTTGTTCTTTATTTTTCTCTATTATTTTCCCTCCATGTTTTTGTGATACTACTGATGCGAACGTTGCTGAGGCAACGTTTAATGTTTTTGGGAAATCCAGATCAAATCCTTTTCTTGTCGCATTACATAGAAATGAAACACCCATCCCATGATATAAATCTAAATCATTTTTATTGGCAGGCAAATTTTTAACATTCGCATTTACTTTATTAAATTCATTATTTGTATCAAATAAAAAAGATGAAAAAATTAGAGGAATTGCAAAAATTTTAGATATTTTTAAACTCATATTTGATTTATTTTTAATTCACATTATTAAAGATAACATTTTTATTTTTAAACTAAATGTGCCCACAGAATTTATTTAATTATTTTAATTTCGTGATGATTTTCTACTATTTTAAGCATATCTTTGTTCCATGAATATATAACCCTAAATCTATAATTATCAGAATCTACAAGTCTTGTATGTTCAAGAATATACCAATCTTTGTAAGAAGATTCAAAAATCATTTCGTGTTCGTCGACTTGTTTAATATTTGAAATACCTTCATCATTACTTAAATAAAATTTTTCCCTCTTAAGTTGATGGCCTTTTAAAAAAGCATGCATTTCTCCTCGTTCTTTATACTGGGGATTTTCGTCAAAGAAATTATATTTTTTTTCTGGATACCAGGTAAATTTATAATGCGACTCCCATTCAGACTTACTCTCGAGAGCTTGAATATTTATATTCATACTTAAACTATAAGTTTTTTGTACTTCATCGAGAAAATACGTTCTATTAGATTTCCATAATCCAATATTCCTGGAAAACCACCTTTTTAAATTACTATTTAAGTTGATTTCAGGAGGGTTTTCACCAAAATGTAAATTTTTCTTCGGATTAATAGCAACCATTTATAAAAAAGTCCTATTTATTTAATAGCCTATCTGTAAAATAAAAAAAAATATCTTAAGGTGTTTATAAGGATTAACAGCTTTTCAACACTTCAGAGGAATTCATTTGAATGATAAAAAAGAGCTAAAACTAATACTTGTGGCAGCTAGAAATCAACTTTCTAGTAATGATATTAAGTCCCTAATAGCTTATTTAGAATCAGACGATTGTGAATTTGAGACATCTCTTCAGATCTCAGAACCCACAGAGCAACCAGAATTACTTGAATTACATAGATTAGTCGCTATTCCTGCTCTTATAAAGGTTTCCCCAGCTCCAAAGCAAATATTTGCTGGAAGTAATATTTTCTCTCAGTTGCAAAAATGGTTACCAAGGTGGTCACAGGAAGGCTTAACAAAAAATCTTGGGATTAATTTGCAGCCATCCAAAATTGATTCAACAAGAACTCAAAAAGAATTTCTATTGGAAGACGAACTTCTTGTTTTAAGACAAGAAAATGAAACATTAACAAAAAGAATAGAATCTCAGGAAAGATTATTAAGAATGGTCGCGCATGAATTAAGAACACCTTTAACTGCTGCTACTTTGGCTGTTCAAAGTCAAAAACTTGGACAAATAGATATTTCAAAATTGCAGGAAGTTATAAAAAGACGTCTTGAAGAGATTGAACTCTTATCTCAGGATCTTTTAGAGGTTGGAACAACAAAATGGGAAGCATTATTTAATCCTCAGAAAATTGATTTAGGTAATATTAGTGCTGAAGTAATACTCGAATTAGAAAAATTCTGGAGATTAAGGAATATTGAAATTGATACTGATATTCCATCCGATCTGCCAAGTGTATTTGCAGATCAAAGAAGAATGAGGCAAGTATTTTTAAATTTAATTGAAAATGCTATTAAATTTTCTAAAGATTCTGGATCTATAAAAATAACAATGATTCATAAGACAAATCAATGGGTAGAAATAACAATTTGTGACAAAGGTGCAGGTATTCCTTTGAGCGAACAAAAAAGAATTTTTCTTGATAGGGTTAGACTTCCCCAGACTTCTGAAGGAACATCAGGATTTGGTATAGGGTTATCAGTATGTCGGAGAATAGTACAAGTCCATGGAGGAAGAATATGGGTCGTATCTGAAGTAGGAGAAGGTTCCTGCTTCCATTTCACAGTTCCTGTGTGGCAAGGACAAAACAAAGAGCAACAATACTTGACGAAAGGCTAGCTTTACTCTTAGTTTTTAATAAGCTGTTATGCTAAATTACCTGGCCCCATCGTCTAGAGGCCTAGGACACCTCCCTTTCACGGAGGCGACAGGGGTTCGAATCCCCTTGGGGCTATGAACTTAAATTTATAAAGATCTTTTTGATGATTTTGCTTGCCTATCTACGGCAATCAAATTTTCTGAAAGATCCTTTTTCAGTCTTTTCTCTATCATCCCTATTGGCATCCACTGACAACCTTGAACAGTAAGATCATAAATTAATGAGTTTGATGAAGTGTTTTTAATATTTTGAATTTTCCAACTACCCTCAAACTTTCTGAAATCTCCTTTTATTAAATTAAATTTTAAAAGGCCAAGCTCCTTATCTTCAAATAAATCTATAGTTACCTCAGCTGAAAACTTCATGCCAAGGAAATCCTGAGCCCCAACTTGTTTAAGGTGGACATTATTTCCCTTTTGAAATATTTTTTTGCTCGATAAAAGATTTGGTATGTAGAGATTTAGCCGATCATAATCTGTTAAAACACTCCACAAAGAATCAAAACTTGCAGAAGTTGTAAGTTGAGCTGCCAGTCGTCTTGTCCCGCCGGAAAACTTCTCCATCGTCTGCTCAATTGTCCTGTAATCATTGTTCTTAGAATGATCTTCTGATTCTTGAGGATTATTCATAAATGAATTTTTTAATTAGATAAAAAATTATTTCTGTGTAACTATACTGATAAAAACAACAAATACTGAAAAATTAAAATAATTTCTTTGATTTATCCCGATCTCAAAACGTAACCATTTTTGTAAAATCACTACAAATTAAACTACAAATTGATAATCTTTTATAAAAGAAATCTAAAAAATGTATTCACAAGCAAAAGTAATCGCAGGCGGATTAGCTCATATACCAGTAGTAATAGCTGTTTTTTATTTTATACTCACAACTTTTAATAAAAGAGCTTTAAAATTTGTTGAAGAAGCAAAAACAAAAAAACCTGAGGCAAAAGCTGTGGAAACTAAAAAAGTCGCTGTTTCAAAAACAGAAGCTCCAAAAACAGAAGCTCCAAAAACAGAAGCACCAAAAATAGTTAAGAAAAAACATGCTGATGTTCCAGTCAATATTTACCGTCCTAAAACACCATATGAGGGAACAGTTATTGAAAACTATAGTCTTCTCAAAGAAGGAGCAATTGGTAGAGTTAATCACATAACTTTCGACCTTAAAGATAGTGATCCTTTTTTAAATTACGTAGAAGGGCAAAGTATTGGTATTATGCCTGCTGGTGAAGATGCTAATGGAAAACCTCATAAATTAAGACTATATTCAATAGCCAGCACTAGACATGGTGATGACTTTAATGGAAATACAGTTTCTCTTTGTGTGAGACAGCTTCAGTATGAAAAAGATGGTGAAACCATTAATGGTGTCTGCTCCACTTACTTATGTGATATTAAGCCTGGAGATAAAGTAAAAATAACAGGTCCTGTTGGTAAAGAAATGCTTCTTCCTGATGAAGAGGACGCAAACATTGTTATGTTAGCCACTGGAACTGGAATAGCACCAATGAGGGCTTATTTAAGAAGAATGTTCGAACCAACTGAAAAAGAAAAAAATAAATGGAATTTCAAGGGTAAAGCTTGGTTATTTATGGGAGCTCCAAAATCTGCTAATTTGTTATACGAGGAAGATCTTCAAAGATACATTGCTGAGAATCCAGACAATTTTAAATATACAAAAGCTATAAGTCGCGAGCAGCAAAATACAAAAGGTGGAAGAATGTATATTCAAGACAGAGTTTTAGAGTCAGCCAATGAACTTTTCAATATGATTGAAGATGAAAAGACACACATATATCTTTGTGGATTAAAGGGTATGGAACCTGGAATAGATGAAGCAATGACTAAGGCAGCAGAAGAAAAAGGCTTGAACTGGTCAGAGTTAAGACCTCAACTAAAGAAAGCAGGAAGATGGCACGTAGAAACCTACTAAATCTTTGATATTTAAATTTAGGTTCATTTCCTAAATACTTTTTGGTTTAGACACAATATGTAGCTAATATTTGAAAAAAAGAGGATTTTAAATATAGAACACTATAAATATGCCTTCAACTTTAAGTAATCCTCTAAGATTAGGTTTACGTCAGGAAAGAGTCATATCTCCACAATGCTTAGTAATATTTGGCGCTAGTGGAGATCTTACTCATAGAAAATTAATACCAGCATTATTTGAACTATATTTGCAAAGAAGAATCCCTAGTGAATTTGGCATTGTTGGATGTGCGAGAAGACCTTGGACTGATAATGAGTTTAGAAAAAAGATGGAAGTAAAGCTATTAAATCAAATATCTGGTAAAGAAAGGGAGTGGGAACAATTTTCTAATTATCTTTTCTATGAACCAGTTGATCTACAAAAAAGCGATCATGTCTTAAAGCTTTCTAAGAGATTAAATGAAATTGATAAAACGCAAGCTACTCATGGGAATAGAACATTTTATTTGTCAGTATCTCCGAATTTCTATGCAAGTGGATGTAAAGCTCTTAAAGCAGCTGGCCTTTTAGATGACCCTAAGAAAAGTCGTTTAGTGATTGAGAAGCCTTTTGGAAGAGATTATTCAAGTGCAAAAAAATTGAATAAGATTGTCCAAAGTTGCGCTGAAGAAAGTCAGATTTATAGGATTGATCATTATTTAGGTAAAGAGACAGTTCAAAATATTCTTGTTTTGAGGTTTGCTAATACTATTTTTGAACCAATCTGGAACAGAAATTATATATCAAGTGTTCAAATTACTTCATCTGAAACAGTGGGTGTTGAAGATAGAGCAGGTTATTACGAAAGCTCTGGTGCTCTTAGGGATATGCTTCAAAATCATATGACACAAATGCTTGCTGTTACTGCTATGGAACCTCCTGGAAAGTTTGAACCAGAAGCAATAAGAAATGAAAAAGCTAAGGTTCTTCAAGCTTCAAAACTTGCTGACGAAAATGAACCATGGAATTGTTGTATAAGAGGTCAATATGGAGAAGGAGGAAATATTTCAAATAGACTAAAAGGATATAGGCAGGAAGATGGTGTTAATTGTAATAGCACTACAGAAACTTATATTGCGACAAAAGTTTTCGTTGATAACTGGCGTTGGCAAGGCGTTCCTTTTTATCTGAGAACAGGTAAAAGACTACCTAAAAGACTTGGAGAAATAGTCTTAACTTTTAAAGACGTTCCTGTTCATTTATTTGAATCAACAATAATAAATCCCGCCCCAAATCAACTTATCCTTAGAATTCAGCCAAATGAAGGGGCTACTTTCAAATTTGAGGTAAAATCTCCTGGTTCTGGAATGAAATCAAGACCTGTTGAGATGGAGTTTTCTTATGATGAATCATTTGGAGAACCCTCAGATGAAGGCTATGTAAGATTATTAGCTGATGCAATGCTTTCTGACCCAACCCTATTTACTCGAAGTGATGAAGTAGAAGCTGCCTGGAAACTCTATACGCCATTAATAGAATTGATGGATAATTCTCCTTGGAAGCTACCTATTTATAATTATGAATCTATGACGTGGGGACCTCCTGAGGCTGATCAATTAATTTCAAAAGATAATATTTTCTGGCGTAGACCCTAAAAATGAAACCCCAACTAACACTTCAAACCCCTTTAGAGCTGCCTTATCAGGAAATTTCTAATTACCTCAATAAATTATGGATTTCAGAAGATAATGATAATAGTGGAGCTAATACTTTTACATTAATGGTCTGGCAGCCTGCTTGGCTAGAACAATGTTTGGTTCAAAAAGGATTAGTAAATGGACCAATTACTGGAAATTTAAGTCCTGAGATAATTGAAGTTGCTAAAAAATTTATATTAGATCAAGGACTTCCTATCACTACTTCCCTTAATAGTGAAGAAGTATTGAATTTGTTGAAGAAAAATTTTTCTAATAAAGACTTTGAAGATTTTAGAGGACAATTTTTTGAATCATCAATAAGTACATTGAATCCAAGAAGATTAATAACTCTAGCGCCAACATTAAATAAAAATTCAGATATCAAAACTTTTGTATCCGCTTACTGTCCATTAAGTGATACTCCAGCTATGCAACCTATATGTGGTGATTTAGTTGTTATTAGGGGGGGCTCGGCCTCAATATCTAATAAAGGATTAAAAATAATTGATGGTTTATCAATTGATGAATTACCTTCATGGTTGTGGTGGAATGGAAGCTTGGATGAATCGCCCGAAATCTTCGAATTTTTTACTAATTATGGTCTAAGGTTAATAATTGATACTGCTCTTGGATCGCCTCAAAGATGTTTAAAAGTTTTAGATCAATTAAATAACGCGAATAAAGCTATTAATGATTTGAATTGGGTTAGATTGAAAAATTGGAGGGAATCATTGGCAATGATTTTTGATCCGCCCTCTAGAAGACAAATTTTAGATCATATTACTGATATTGACATTGATATCGCAGGAGATCATATGATTCAAGCTTTGTTCTTGATTTCATGGATTAGCGATAAGCTTGGTTGGTCATTTCTAAGAGTTAAAAGGGATAAAGAATCAATAAAAATAGAATTTGAAAGAATTAATGGCGAAATAATTTCTGCATCAATTAATCCCTTATCTTTGGGAAATCCAAGTATTCATTTAGGACAAGTTATTGGATTGAGGCTGATTTCAAAAATTAGTGAGGTTCAAAAAAATAACACTTGTGTAATACTTGGCTGTGAATCAGTGGAGTGTATGAGACTTGAAGCAGGGGGAATGGCCAATATGGAATTAATAGAACAAGTTGTTCCAAATTCTTTTTCTACATCAGAGTATGATGTTAGTAAATTGTTGAGAAGTAGTAGAGGTAATACCAGCCCTCTTTTTGAAAATTCTATTAAAATAGCCCTTCAAATATTTAATGGTTTTAATAACTAATAGATGCCTTGTGTAATATCTTCTCCTTCTACTGATAATGGCAAAACTACATTATCGCTTTTGCTATCTTGTTGGGCGTTCTCAAAAGGTATAAAGTTACAAACTTTCAAGGTTGGCCCAGATTATCTTGATCAACAACAACTTAGTTCAATTGGCCAACCTATTTGTAGGAATCTAGATATTTTTTTAAGTGGTGAGGAGTGGGTTCAAGAAAGTTTTTTAAAACATTCTTTGAAATATGAATTCTCATTAATTGAAGGGGCAATGGGTCTATTTGATGGATTAGGGGCTACAACCTATTCAAGTACAGCAAATATTTCTAAACTTCTTGATGCTCCAATAATTTTTATTGTTAATGCTAGAGGTCAAGTAGCTTCTCTTCTGGCGACTATTCGAGGTTTTAGAGATTTTGATAGTGATTTGTCAATAGCAGGAATTATATTTAACAACGTTAATTCAGATAGACATAAAAAATTGATCAAAGAGGTTTTTAAAAATGAAGAAATCGAAATTTTTGGTTTTTTACCATCTGATTCAAAAATAACTTTAAACAAAGCTAATTTAGGTTTGATATCTCCAATGGAAAATGAAAAAGAAATTGATGTTGAATATTTTGCAAATTTCGCCGAAAGAAACCTTGATGTATTTTCTCTTATTAAATTTTTGAAATCTCCTCAAAAGAAAATAGTTAATTCTGTTAATTTTAAAGATTTTAAAATAGACAAAAGTAAACCTATAGCAATTGCAGAAGATAAAATCTTTCATTTTCAATACCCTGAAACTAAGGAGTTTTTGAGTGAAATAGGCATTCCATTAATTTCATGGAGTATTTATGATGATGAAGAAATACCTAATGAGGCTTCTTCTTTAATTATTCCTGGGGGATTCCCTGAAAAATATGCTGATCATATAAGTAACTCTACAAAAAGCTTAAATTCGTTAAAGAAATTCCGCCAAAATGGATTTATATATGCTGAGTGCGGAGGGATGATGATTTTAGGAGACTTCATAAAAGATGAAAATGGTAATAATCATAAAATGAGTGGTATCCTGCCTTTTAGATCAAAAAAAAGTAAACTTTCAGTAGGTTATAGATACATTGAGGGTTTAAAAGATACTCCTATCATTAAAAAAAATCAATTAATTAGAGGACATGAATTTCATTATTGGGAAATTGAAAATAATTTATCTGAACTTGATTTTGGAAAGGCTGATCATCAGAAGAAACTTTCTTCCCCATGGAAAATTAAATCTTGGAAAACTGAATACAAAAATGAAGGCTTTTTTGATGAAAAATTACATGCAAGTTGGATTCACTTACATTTACCAAGTTCTCTAGAAGTCGCAAAAAACTTTATAGATGCCACCCAAATTACTTTTTCAAAGCATTTTTAATTAATTACCAAATCAAATATTTTGAGAGGAGAACCTAAAAAAAACATTCCGGGTAAAGTGATTAATGGTCCTAAAAAACTCCCTACCATGACCTCAATTTTTGTATGGCCTAGGGTCTCTTTTAAAAGTAATTCAGATTGAGGGTCTAGTTTTTTTGATAGTTTATTAATTTCTGCAGCTTGAATCCCAGCTGATTTTCGAACACCACTAGCATCATACATAACTATAAGTGCTACAGCAACAGATAATGCGAATATTGAGCTATCAAATCCTAATTCATAACCTATACCAGATGTAGCGCCAGTTATTAAGGCGGAATGACTTGAAGGCATACCACCCGTCTCGAACATAATTCCAAATCTTATCTCACCAGTTGAAAAGAAATTGAATACGATTTTAAAAAATTGAGCTAGCAAACAGGATAATAGGCTCCAGAAAAGAACTGAATTATTAAAAAAAGAAAAAAAATCAGACATAAATTAAAAAAACATTATCTATCTCTATTTGTAATAAAGTCAGCTAAAAATATTAAATACTTTGCATCTGCACCCCAAGGTTCAATTGCTTTTTTTGCTTTTTCAACTAAATCAAATGCTCTTTTCTTTGACTCCGCCATTCCAAGTAATTTAGGGTAAGTAGTTTTGTCAGCTAAAAGATCTTTGCCGGCAGTTTTACCAAGCTTTTCACTGCTGGAAGTTAAATCAAGAATATCATCTATTATTTGGAAGGCTAAACCAATTCCCTCTGCATATGTTGTCAGAGCTTGTAATAGTTTTTCGTTGGCTCCTGCGATCATCGCGCCTGTTCTAACACAGGCCTTCAATAAAGCCCCGGTCTTGTGAAGATGAATATATTCGAGAGTTTCAAGGTCGACTTCTTTGCCTTCGCATTCCAAATCAACAACTTGTCCCCCGACTAAGCCTGGTGCACCAGCAACTAAGGATAATTCGCCAACTACATTTAATAATCTATTTGGATCGACTCCAGGGCTTCTTAAAGAGACCATTTCAAAGGCTCTTGTTAACAAAGCATCGCCTGCAAGAATAGCTATAGCATCTCCATATACTTTATGATTTGTCGCCCTACCTCTCCTCAAGTCATCATTATCCATGGCGGGTAGATCATCATGAATCAAGGACATTGTATGGATCATTTCTATTGCTACCGCAGTAGGAACTGCAAGAGAAGGTTCTCCTCCAGCCAGTGCACAAGATGCTAAACATAAAATTGGACGTATTCTTTTCCCTCCAGCTAAGAGGGAATATCTCATTGATTCTCTTAATATTTCTGGCTTCTCAGGGCCCAAGGAAAAATCAAGTGCTTCTTCTACAATCTTTTTTGTGTTTTTAAGATATTTTTCAAAATCAGAAATACTATTTATAACATCAGTCATTTTATACCTTTAGTAAAAAAAATTTCATCTTGGAGTTTATGGCAAAAGGTCATTAAGAGTTGATGATAAACCAAATTGTTTTTGCCAGCTAAAAATAGTATTTACAAGTAACATTGTTACTGTCATTGGTCCAACACCCCCTGGGACAGGTGTGTAAGCAAATACTTTGGAAATAACATCTTCTAATAATACATCGCCACATAATCTGGTTTGATTTTTATCGGAACTTTTTAATCTATGTATTCCAACATCAATAACTACTGCTCCTTCTTTAACAAAACTCGAATCTACAAGATTGGGTTTTCCTGCAGCCGCAATTAGAATGTCGGCTTCTCTACAAACTTTATTCAAATTTAATGTTTTAGAGTGAGTAATTGTTACCGTGCCATTTAGGTTTAACAACATAAGCGATAGGGGTTTCCCAACAAGCAAACTTCTTCCTATGACAACAATTTTCTTGCCTTCAATTGTAATATTTTGGGATCTTAATAAATTAATAATTCCTGCTGGTGTGCATGATCTCATCGCAGGCTCATTTTTTACTAGTTTGCCGATGTTAATCTCATTTAGTCCATCTACATCTTTGCTTGGATTAATATGGCTGATCAGTTTTTGCTCGTCAAACTTCTTTGGGATGGGAAGTTGTAGTAACATTCCATCAATATCTTTATTAGAGTTAAGTTTGATTATTAATTGTTCAACTTCTTTTTGCTCTACACTATCTTTTAGATGAAAGATAAAGCTCTTTATTCCAATCCTTGAACATGCTTTTTCCTTATTTTTAACGTAAACACCACTCGCGGGGTCTTCACCTATTCTTATTACAGCTAAACCAGGAGCTCTTTTTGCAATTTTTTTATTACTCGAGATATAATTAGACAATCTTTCTTCAATTTCAAGAGATAATTTTTTTCCGTCTAATTTTAATGACATTTAGAAAAACATCTCCTTTTTACACTTAGCATGCCTATAATTTTAAATTATTCAAATAGATTTATCTATATTCTGTGCAAAACATCATAACTACCTTAAAGAAATTGTTTTATCAGTGGAGGCGAAGTCAAGTCCCAGCAAAACAACCAATTAAAATTTCAAGAATAGATAATCTCATAATTTTTTTAGTATGCATTTTAATTTCAATAATTTCTTCTTATAAACTACTTCTTATCTCGCCTTTAAATATCGCAGATATTTTTTCTTGGTTTTTGACATTTATTGAAATACTTATTAGTTCTGGAGTTCTGATATTAGTTTCAAAAAAAGAGAATCCTACAATTTCCTCAAGACAGATTATCTTGATCATTACTCTTCTTTTAGCAGTACAAGTTTCGAAATTAGCCTTAGCTTCAACCATAAGTCCATTATCTATGATAATTCCACCGGCATTAATAATATCTCAAGGAATGGGAACCATAACAGCTTTAACTTGGGTATCAATAGCGAGTCTTATTTGGCCTGACCCAGAAATTGTTATCAATAATAATTTATTTTTTATTTTATTAGTTTTTGCTTCAATAGTATCTCTTCTTGGAGGAAGAATAAGAAGTAGAGCTCAGTTACTTCAACTATCAATTTTTGTGCCCATAGGATCTTTCTTGAGTCAATGGATATTGATTGGTAAAGATAAAATATCTCTTATTAATAATAAGCAAGATTTTGTTTTAACAAATGGGGATATATTTTCTGATTCCTTGCTATTGGCTATAGTTATGCTTTTTACAATTTTATTTATTCCTATTTTTGAATCGATATTCGGATTATTAACTAAAGCAAGATTGCTCGAATTAGCTGATAAGGAGAAGCCCCTAATTAGAAGATTGTCTCTAGAAGCTCCTGGTACTTTTGAACATACCTTACTTATATGTGGTTTAGCAGAGGAGGCAACAAGAATGATTGGTGGTGATATTGATCTTATTAAAACTGGAGCGTTATATCATGATGTTGGCAAATTACATGCACCTAATTGGTTTATTGAAAATCAGGATGGTTCAAAAAATCCACATGACGAATTAGATGATCCTATTAAAAGTGCAGAAGTATTACAAGCTCATGTTGATGAAGGATTGAAATTTGCAAGAAAAAATAGACTACCTAAGCTGATAGCTAATTTTATTCCTGAACATCAAGGTACCCTTAAAATGGGATATTTTTTTCAAAAAGCTAAAGAAAAAAATCTTGACATTAATGAATATTATTTTAGATACAAAGGCCCTATTCCCCAGTCCAAAGAAACAGCCATTTTAATGCTTGCCGATGGATGTGAAGCAGCTCTAAGAGCTATGAATATTAATGCATCTGATAATGAAGCTTTGAAAACAATTTCTAATATTATCTACTCTCGTAAAAAAGATGGGCAATTAGATGACAGCAATTTATCCAAAGGAGAAATTTTTCTAATAAAAAGGGCATTCTTGAATGTGTGGAAAAGAATTAGACACAGAAGAATTCAGTATCCAACTGGCAAAAATAATACTTTTTCTTAATTTTAAATTTTATAACCTAATACTTCTTCGATGTTTCGGATTACACCAATAAAGAAGAGCTAGCGTACTTAATAATGTTGTTAAAAGGGTAAAACCACCAACTCCATAAATGTCTTGAAGAGTTATGAGCCTTACAACTGAATAAGGACCCATACCAGAGATTACCATTGATAAAGATACCAGAGTTAAAGTTACTCCCCACTTTCTTTCTGCTAAAAGAGCTGCTGAAGAAACTATTCCAACAATTGCAGCAGGCCATCCAAGACTTATTGCAAGAGTTATATTTGCTACTTTTAGAGGAGGTCCATAACTTATTATTATTGCGATTATTGGAAGTGCAATTATGTTGCCGATTAAGCCAACCCACGAAAGTGCCCAATATCCAAGTACCCTTTCTCTCATTATTTTCTGCTTTAACTATTAGTTAAATCTACATTATTGAGAGACTATTTTTTAATGCTACTTAATAATCCTAAGAAAATAATTTAATTTGCAGGATTAGATAGAAATTTGTTATCAGAATTCTCTAAATTATCAAATTGTGGATGAATTGAATTTTTTTTCTCAGAAAATACAAGTCTATTTAAAGCATTAACGTATGCATTCGCTGCAGCAACTACAACGTCAGTGTCAGCAGAATGACCAGAATATATTTTATTATCCCTTCTTATTCTTATTGTTACTTCGCCCAAAGCATCAATTCCTTCTGTTACCGACTTAACAGAAAATTCAATTAATTCATTAGGAACTTTAGCTAATTTATTTAAAGCCTCGCATACAGCATCAACTGGCCCTGTCCCTATTGATACAGCAGTATCCTCACTATTATCTTCTGTGTTTAGAAGTGAAATGGTTGCAGTAGGTTTAGAAGCGTTACCACAACTTACTTGTACAAGACTTAATTGAAATTTAGCTTCTGGTAGCTGAACTTGTTCACTAACAATTGCTTCTAAGTCTCTATCAGTAATTTCTCTTTTCCTGTCAGCTAGATCCTTAAAACGAGCAAAAGCATCATTTAGATCTTCTCGGCTTAAGTCATATCCCATTTCTTCTAATCTTGCTCTTACCGCACTTCTTCCACTCAGTTTCCCTAAAGATATTTTGTTGTCACTCAAACCAACAGTTTTTGCATCGATAATTTCGTAAGTTAATCTATTTTTTAAAACCCCATCCTGATGAATGCCTGACTCATGAGCAAAAGCATTAGCTCCCACAATTGCTTTATTGGGTTGTACAGTCATTCCAGTTAGGTTAGAAACAAGTCTAGAGGTTTTTGTTATCTCTTCTGTTCTTATAGCCGTAAGAGGAGTTGGGGAATCTGGATTCCTTTTGAAAAAACTATTAAAAAAACTTTTCCTGACATGAAGTGCCATTACTAATTCTTCTAGAGAGGCATTCCCGGCTCTTTCTCCAATTCCATTAATAGTACATTCTAATTGTCTTGCTCCATTTTTTACTGCCTCAAGAAAATTGGCTACTGCTAAACCCAAATCATTATGACCATGAACCGAGATTACTGCCTCATCAATATTTGGAACATTTTTATTTATATCGGCAATTAGGTTGCCAAATTCACTAGGAGTTGTAAACCCAACAGTATCAGGGATATTTATTGTTGTCGCTCCTGCAGTAATGGCCAGTTGAATAACTTCGTATAAAAATTCAGGATCACTCCTTGAGGCATCTTCACAAGAAAACTCAATATCATCTACTAAGGATTTCGCATAATTAACCATTTCTGGAACTATTTGAAGAACATCTTTTCTGGATTTTTTTAGTTTATGTTTAAGATGAATATCGCTTGTCGCAATAAAAGTATGTATTCTTTTCTTGGGAGCTGGACTTACTGCTTCGTAACATGCTTTTATGTCTCCTTTGGACGCCCTAGCTAAACCACATATTATGGGGCCATTTTCTTTCCCTACGACATTAGCAATTTTATTAACAGCTTTAAAATCTCCTTGACTTGCGAAAGGGAATCCAGCTTCAATAACATCTACTCCTAATCTTGCTAATTGATGGGCGATAGCAAGCTTTTCTTCAAGATTTAAACTGGCACCAGGAGATTGCTCTCCATCTCGAAGAGTTGTGTCAAATATCAAAATTCTTCCAGGATCTTTTGACATCAAAAAGAATTACCTAAATTTATATTAAGCTAATAAAAAAAATTTGACTAGATTTAGTCTAATAAAAAATTTCTGAATGTTTATAAGTTAAATAATATTGGTTAAAATTCTGAAAAAAAAAATCAAATCCTTATATTTTTAAAGTATTGTTTTAGGATTAAAGCCTTTTTTATAAATTAATTTCGATTTTTTATAGAACTATAGGCATAAATTTAAAAAGTATGAATGGGCAATACTCTAAAAATAATGTTTTAGGCCAGTTAGCAATAGTTTTACATGCTCATCTACCTTATGTCAGGAAAAATGAAAAAAACTCCTTAGAAGAGGATTGGTTATTTCAGGCGATTCTGGAATGTTACATACCACTACTTCAATCAATAGAATCTTCAAAAAATGAAAATCCTGAAAATACAAAACTCACTATTAGTTTGTCTCCAACATTATTATCACTTCTAAATAATAAACAAATTCAAGAAACTTTCCCAAGCTGGATTAAAACAAGGAATGATTTCCTAAATGAACTGCCACAAGAAGAAAAAAATGCCTCTGCATTTTTAATGAATAATCTTAATGATAAATACTTATACTGGCAAAATTGTTCTGGAAATTTAATTGAGAAGTTTAGGATTTTAAATAAATCTGGAAATTTGGATATTCTTACTTGTGCTGCTACTCACGGATATCTGCCAATTTTAAGGGAGAATCCTGAAACTGTAAAAGGACAAATCAATACAGCCATTAGGTGCCATGAAAATATTTTTGAAACAAAGCCTTTAGGCATTTGGTTACCTGAATGCGCATATTATGAGGGTTTAGATGAAATGCTTTTCAATTCTGGAATTAGATATACAATCTTAGATGGACACGGAATTCTAAACTCAACACCAAGGCCTAGGTATGGTGTATATGCTCCAATATGTTCGAAAAAAGGAATAGCATTTTTCGGGAGAGATAGTGAGTCAACCTTGCCCGTTTGGTCCGCTAAGGATGGGTTCCCGGGCGACAAAGTCTATAGGGAATTTCATAAAGATTTGGGGTGGGAATTACCTCTCTCAAAGCTCCAAAAGAAGGGTATTTCATCTAAAAGACCTTTGGGTTTAAAGTTTCATAAGATTACAGATGAAAACATTTCTTTAGGGGAGAAAGAGTTTTACCTTGAAAATGAAGCCAAAAATAAGGCAGCAAAACATGCTGATACCTATCTTCTAGCGAGATCCAAACAACTAGAAAAATTGACTTTATCCTCTTCCTTTAAGCCTTTATTGGTAGCTCCATTTGATGCAGAGTTATTTGGTCATTGGTGGTATGAAGGACCTTTTTTTATTGAAAATATACTAAAGAACTCTATTAAATATTCGATTAAGCTTACAAATTTAAAAGAATTCTTAGTGCAAAAACCAAATCTTCAGATTTGTGATCCATCGCCATCAAGCTGGGGGCAAGGTGGTTACCATAATTACTGGATTAATGATGCAAATGCATGGATTGTTCCAAAGATAACAAAGGCAGGCTCAACATTTGTAGATTTGTGCTCGGAAAATTTTAATGATGATTTATCCATAAGACTCTTCAAGCAAGCTGCAAGAGAACTTCTTCTTTCTGAGTCTTCTGATTGGAGTTTTATTTTAAGAGCTGGAACTACCACTGAACTCGCAAAAGAGAGAATAGAAAGACACTTATTCAGGTTCTGGAAATTGGTTGAAATGATTAAAAATCATTCTAATATTAATTTTAAATTTCTTGAAGATGTTGAGGAAGAGGATAAAGTCTTCCAAAATATTAATATTGATGATTGGCGAAAAAAAAATACTAATTTAACTTGAGCATTCCTAGTTTTACTTTTAAAGGTGAATTTATAAACATCTTACTCATAACGTAAATTAGTTTTGGAAGTGGAAGTGTATTAGTAAGAAAACCTACCCATTCATTGGTTGATAATCTAAAGAAATTTGAGAAAAAGCTTCTTAATCTACTTTCGTCAAAACTCATCAATCTTCTCAGACCATATTGGTAAAGTTTGTGCCTTTGTGTTAACTCGTAAGGCCATAGGATTTCCCAACCTTTTGAAGCTAACTCAAGTGAACTTAGTTGAGGTTCTTTTAAAAAGACTGCTAATTTTTGTGCAAGAAGTGGAGCCCTTCTTAATAAAGATCCAACCATGTATCCTGATGCAGGATGAACCATACTTGCAGCCCCTCCGAAACCAAGTACAAATTGTTTTTTAAATGGGAGGGGTAAATTCATAGGGAAAAGGCAATTCTCTTCATGAAAAATTTCACTTACCTCAATACCCTTACTATTAAGTCTTTTATAGAGTCTTTTTTTAAGATTTTCTTGGGATAATGCAGGATAACTAGCTAATGAAGTTTCTTCAACAAAAAAAGTCTCGTTGCCAAGATCCATTGCGTAAAGAAAGGAAGGAGATGATAACTTCTCTTCATTGTTTAAATGATTTGGACGAAAATCCATTAGAACAAATTGTTCTTTATTAACAGGTGGTGATGTAAATTTACCTACAATTCCGTAAGCAGCTTGTTGAGCGATTTCATTTTGTACTGGTCTTTTTACAAAATTACTTTTATGACCACTTGCATCAATAACTAATCTCGCCTTTATTTTTAGACCTGAAAAACAAATTACCTCAGATAGTTTATTTTTTTCTTTAATGTCTTTTGCTGTTTCATTCAACCATTCAATCCCTTTACATTTTTTTAAAAGCTCATTTTGAAAGGCTTCTTGATTTATTAAACCATAATCGTAATTGTGTTTTGTCGGAGTATCCCCTTTTTTATTTTTCCCATCTCCAAAAAAACTGACTGTTTGACACCATCTATGAGATAACAAGGACTCTAACCCTAATTCTTCTAACTCAGATGCCCAGATACCATATGTATTCTCCCATTTTTCATTTGGAGATTTTGTTGATATTCCCTTAATATTTAGATCTTGATTGGCTAATTCTGAAGCTAGACATAATGCTGCAGGACCAGAACCTAAAATTAAAATATCAAGTATTTCCATATTATTTAGCTAACCATAAGGCTTTTAATTTTGTTCAACTGAGCTGGGTTGGTCTTTTTCCTCTATTTGTTCACGAGGCACCAACACCACTTCAGATAAATGATCACCGTCATCTAATCTTTGTAATTTTACTCCTGTAGCTGCCCTGGATTGCTGAGAGATTTTATCTGCGTTTGTTCTTACTATTACACCTTTTTCAGTCACAAGTAGTAATTCTTCGCCCTCGCCAAGGACCTTCAAACAAACTAGCTGATCATCTTTAATTCTAAATTTTATTGCTCTCAAACCCATGCCTGCTCTTTTTTGTAATCTAAACTGAGCTACAGGCACTCTCTTCCCTAGTCCAAATGCACTGGCTATTAATACCCATGGACCATCGGATGAGTTTTCCTCAACATTATAATCAAGATCTTCTGTGTAATCCTCAATTTTAGCCAATTGATCAACCAAATTAGATGTTAAAACATCCATAGAAACTAGATTGTCTCCTTTTCTCAAGTTCATTGATTTAACCCCTCTTGCTGTTCTACCAAGTGGTCTTAATTCATTGATATCTAGTCTGAAATGAATCGCCATTCCTGTTTTAGATCCAATTAAAACACTATCACCTTCTTTTGATAATCTGACCCAGGTTAGGGCATCTCCATCCTCAAGATTAATTGCTATTAGCCCATTTGAGCGAATTTTTGAAAAAGCAGAAAGTGCAGTTCTTTTTATAAAGCCAGCTTTGGTTAGCATTAATAAATAACGATCGTCAACGAAAGAATCCACCGCAACTAATGAAGTAATTTTTTCTTCTCTTGGAATTGGGAGAAGTTGAACTGATGGAGTCCCTTTTGCTGTTCTGCTACTCATAGGAACTCTATATGCGGGGAGAGCGTAAGCTACTCCTCTATCACTGAAAAGCACAAGAGTATCATGATCGTTACAGCTTATAAATAATTTTACGTCATCATCTTCTTTGGTTTTTGTACCAGCTTTACCCCTTGAACCACGACTGGTAGATTCAAAATCATTAACAGGCATTCTTTTTAAGTAACCTGCTTCAGTTAATAGAACTACGGATCTGTCATTAGCTATGAGATCAATATCATCTAATCCGCCACCTAAATCTTGTATTTCTGTTTTCCTAGGAGAAGAGAATCTTTCATCGATTTTATTAAGTTCTTCTAGAATAATTCCAAAAATTCTTTCTTTACTATTTAATATTTGCTGATAAAGATTGATTTTTCGGGTTAAATCATTATGTTCTCCTTTGATTTTATCTGCTTCTAGTGCTGTTAATCTTCTTAACTGCATTTGTAGAATTGCATCTGCTTGTATGGAAGATAATTTATGGTCTTTTTGTAATTTTTCTCGAGCTGATATTGAATCTTTCGCTGATCTTATTAGATTTATAATCTGATCCATAGCATCTAAGGCCAATAAAAGACCTTTTACAATATGATCTCTTTCTTCTGCCTTTTTTAATAAAAATGTTGTTCTTCGCCTTATTGTCTCAACTCTAAAATCTAGAAAAACGTCTAACATTTTTCTAAGTGATAGTGTTGTGGGCTCTCCTTTTACTAGTGCAAGGATATTTGCACTAAAGTTATTTTGTAGAGGTGTTAACTTAAATAAATTATTTAAAACTACTTGTGGGTATGCATCTCTTTTTAGTTCAATAACAATCCTCATCCCATCTCGATCACTTTCATCTCTAATATCTGAAATACCTTCTAATTTTTTTTCATTAACCAAATCAGCAATTCTTTCTATCAAGGCTGCTTTATTGGTTTGAAATGGAAGCTCCGTAATTATTACTGCATCTTTCTCTGCTCTACCAATGGATTTAATTTGCTCAATATTTGCTACCCCTCTCATGGTTATTGATCCCCTTCCTGTTTTGAATGTTTCTCTAATACCCTCTCTGCCTAAGATTTGACCACCTGTGGGAAAATCAGGACCCTTAATTATTTCAAAAAGTTCACTATCTCTGATTGAAGGAGTTTTAATTATTGATTTAAGACCATTAATCAATTCCCCTAAGTTATGAGGTGGAATATTAGTTGCCATTCCTACTGCTATTCCAGATGATCCATTTAAAAGTAGTTGAGGGATCCTAGCAGGTAGTACTGTTGGCTCTTGCTGAGAACCGTCAAAATTATCGGCGAAATCTACAGTTTCAGATTCAATATCCTCTAATAAACTTTCATCCGTAAGAGACTGTAAACGAGATTCTGTATATCTCATTGCTGCTGGAGGATCATTATCAACAGAACCAAAGTTTCCATGGCCATCTATGAGCGGCATCCTCATAGAGAAATCCTGGGCCATCCTTACCAAAGCATCATAAACAGCAGTATCGCCATGAGGGTGGTATTTACCAAGTACTTCTCCTACAACTCTTGCACATTTTCTGTATGGTCTACCGCTAGTTAAACCAAGTTCATACATTGCGTAAAGAATTCTTCTGTGAACAGGTTTTAATCCATCTCTTGCATCTGGCAGAGCACGACCAACTATAACGCTCATTGCATACTCAAGGTATGAACGAGACATCTCATTTCTTAAGTCAGTTTGAATAATTCGGTCGTTATTTTCGTTTAATCCTGAGTTATCGGAATCTAAAATATCAGACATACAAAAATCCTTTCTTTAATAATAATCGCTGATAGTCATAATTAAAAAAAAAAAAAGATTTATTTAATTCCCAAATACTCACATTTACACACAAATCAAAATAAAACCTGTTGTTTTTGAATAAACCTTGGCTTATTACCCCTTTAGTTGTTAATTTAATCAGAATAAAAGAAAACTACCGTGAATATTGAACTTGGTTTAAATAAAAAAGTCAGACGGGCTTATGGCATCGATGAAATAGCTTTAGTCCCTGGTAAAAGAACAATTGATTACGATTTAACTGATCCTTCTTGGTCAATAGGTGATTTAAAAAGAGAAGTTCCCATCATCGCCAGTGCCATGGATAGTGTTGTCGATGTCAATACGGCTGTAGAGCTCACAAAATTAGGTTCCCTAGGGGTTATTAATATGGAGGGTATACAAACACGATATGAAAACCCTGATGAAATATTGAACCAAATAGCATCAGTCGGAAAGAATGATTTTGTTCCATTAATGCAGAAAATATACAGTGAACCGATCAAGGAGAGATTGATTATACAAAGAATAAATGAGGTGAAAGAAAGAGGAGGTATAGCAGCTTTTAGTGGGACTCCTCAAGCTGCCATTAAGTTTAAAGAAACACTTAATAATTCTAAAATTGATTTATTTTTTCTTCAAGGAACAGTTGTTTCTACTGAACATCTAGGTATGAAAGGTAAGGAAACCTTAAATATTAAAGATCTCTGTCAATCTATGGATGTCCCTGTTGTAGCGGGTAATTGTGTTACTTACGAAGTTGCGAAACTTCTAATGGATGCTGGAGTTGCAGGATTGATGGTTGGGATAGGACCTGGAGCGGCATGTACATCAAGAGGAGTATTGGGAATTGGAATCCCTCAAGCAACTGCAATTGCTGATTGTAGTGCGGCAAGAAATGATTACTTTAAAGAGAGTGGTCGTTATATTCCTATTATTGGTGATGGAGGAATTGTTACTGGCGGAGATATTTGCAAATGTTTAGCATGTGGAGCAGATGCTGTAATGATTGGATCTCCAATAGCTAAATCCTCAAACGCTCCAGGTAAAGGATTTCACTGGGGTATGGCTACTCCAAGTCCAGTATTGCCAAGGGGCACAAGAATCGAAGTTGGTTCTACAGGATCCTTAGAAAGAATAATTAAAGGCCCTGCCTTACTTGATGATGGGACACATAACTTAATTGGAGCCATTAGAACCTCAATGAGTACTCTTGGGGTAAAAAATATTAAAGAAATGCAAGAAGTTGAAATAGTTATCGCACCATCGCTTCTCACAGAAGGTAAGGTTTATCAAAAAGCTCAGCAGCTTGGGATGGGTAAGTAGATCACCTAAAGCAAAATTATAAATCCTTAGTGAATTAAGTATTAATTTGAAAAATTTTCTAATTAGGAGTTATTATGAAATGATGGGGGAAACCCCATACTCCTCACACACTAAATCGCCCGATTAATCGGGCTTTTTTAGATATTTTGTTACTTATATTATTTAATCTGTAATGAAATCATCACTTAAAAGATTTGCCTGCTAAATTTTCAAAAAGGAATACTTAAATTATGTCAACAGCTCCAGCCGTAACTGATTCTTCATTTGACAAAGATGTACTGCAAAGTGATCTACCAGTATTGGTTGATTTTTGGGCACCATGGTGCGGTCCATGTAGGATGGTTGCACCTGTTGTTGAGGAAATCTCAAAAGACTTTGAAGGGAAAATTAAGGTTTTTAAATTAAACACGGATGAGAATCCAAATGTAGCCAGTCAATACGGAATTAGAAGTATTCCTACATTAATGATCTTTAAAGGAGGTCAAAAGGTTGATACCGTTGTTGGTGCAGTGCCAAAAGCAACTCTTTCGAGCACTTTAACTAAGCATTTATAAATTTAAAAGCTTTGCATAAAATTGGACTTATAGACTATGGAATGGGTAATATTCATTCTGTAACAAAATCTCTAGAAAGTCTAGGAGAAGAAATTATATTAATTAAAAACTTTAATGATTCTAAGCTTTGTAAGGCGATAATACTTCCTGGAGTTGGAGCATTTGATCCGGCGATGAATAATCTTATAAATACTGATTTGATAACTGATTTGAAAAATTGGATTAAAAGTGGGAAATCCTTTTTTGGGATATGTTTAGGTCTCCAACTCCTTTTTGAATCTAGTGATGAAGGAAAAGTTCAAGGGTTGGGGATTTTAAAAGGAAAAATACAAAAAATACCCAATATTGTTAACCAAAGAATCCCACACATGGGTTGGTGCCAACTTTTACCAACAAAAAATAATACTTTATTTGGTATTGAAGAATTAAATAACTGGGTCTATTTTGTACATTCCTATCATGCAATCCCAGATGACTTAAATATTATTGCAGCTCAGGTTAATTATGGCTCTGAAAAATTAACTGCAATGATAGAGAATGATAATTTATTGGCCTGTCAATTTCATCCCGAAAAATCTGGAATAACCGGTGAAAAACTTTTGAAAAGATGGCTGAGTAATATTCAATAACTGATGCTTAAGGATGAAGACTAACTTAAGATTAATAGGTGGTAAAAAACTCCAAAGTCCGAATAATTCTTATACTAGACCTACAACTTTGAGAGTAAGAGAGGCCATTTTTAACATATTAAACAAAAGAGTTGAGAATAGTAACTGGTTAGATTTATTTAGTGGGACAGGGGCCATATCTTGTGAAGCCTATAATCACGGGGCGAGCAAAATAATTGCAATTGAAAAAAACAAAATCAACTCAAAAGTTTGCTTAGAAAATTTACTCTCGATGGAGAATATAGAGAACAGGAGGAATGATATCGAAGTTATTTGTAAAGACGTTTTGAAATGGACAAAACCTAATTATGAGAGAAACTTATCATCTAGAAATATGGATTTAAACAAATTAAAATTTGATTTTGTTTATCTTGATCCTCCATACGATGTGAATTTCCATGAATTAGTTTTAAATCAATTATTTAATTGTAATCTTTTAAAAAAAGATTCAACAGTTATTTGTGAACATTCTCCAAATCTATTTATTAAAAAAAGTACTTTGTGGGAAACTATAGATGTACGAAATTATGGGCAGTCAAGATTAACATTTTTAATCAATGTCCAGCATCCCTGAACCTCTTCGGTATTGATTCCATGCACTTACGAATAATCCAAGAAGAGTTATTGGGACTAAACCTAAAACAATTCCACATAGAAGAGGCTCGATCATTTTTTTTGACTTTTTTAAATTTCTTACTCACAATTGTTACATAGAGACTATTTTTTGTGTCAACATCTTCATCAACTGCAGTAGAAAAAAACTTTAAGAGAGAATTCTTAAAAATTGTTTTTGTTGTATTTGGAGTTTTATTAATTTGTTTTTCAATATTTTTCTTAAATCATCGTGAAAATAACAAATATATCATTGAAACTCTTGAGATTAATGGCTCTGCTAAGGAAGGAGATGCTCTTTTTAAGATAAATTGTGTTGGATGTCATGGGATTACAGCAAGAGGATTAGTGGGTCCAGACTTACACTCAATAACTCAACGTTTGAATGATAAAGAGATAATAAAACAGGTTACTGGAGGCCTGACTCCTCCTATGCCAAGTTTTGAAATAGATCCTGTAAATATGTCGAATTTATTAAAATATCTTCATAGCCTTGAATGATTTTGGAAAAAAATTTTTCTAATTTAAAGGTAATTTTAGTTGAACCAAGTGGCCCTTTAAATGTAGGAAGCGTCGCTAGATTATGCAGTAATTTTGAAATTGATGAATTAAGAATTGTTTCTCCGAAATGCGATATATTTTCTTTAGAAGCAAAAAAAATGGCCCTTAAAGGTCAAAAATATCTTGAAAATTGCAAGATTTTTGATGATCTTAAAAAAGCAATTTTTGATTGTGATTTAGTTTTAGCATCTTGTGGAAGGATTGATGTAAATAAAGATTCATTTTTTGGATCTTCTGAAGATATAATTGACTGGACTTTATCCTTTGAAAAGATAAATAATTTGGCAATTGTATTTGGAAGAGAAGACAGAGGTTTAACTAATATTGAATTGCTTCTGGCAAATAAAACTTTTAATATCCCAACATCTCAGGATAATCCTTCATTAAATCTTTCTCACGCTGTTTCAATAGTTTTGTATGAATTAAATAAGTCTTCTAAAAAAAATTTTAATAATGAATTAAAAGTCTTTAACTTAGCATCATCGAAAGAAGTACATGAAACATTTGTGGAGATAGAGGAAATGCTTTTGAGAGTTGGATATCTCTTAAAACATACTTCTAAGGTAAAAATCAGTAAATTTAAGAACTTTATATTGAGGGCAAATACATCAATGCACGAAATAAATGTTTTAAGAGGAATTGTTCATCAAATAAACTGGTTTTTGAACAATTCAAAAAAAAATAAGTAAGTATAAATTTGAATAGTTATTATTTCTCTATAGTTTTAATTTGAAAGGGATATTTACTAAAAACATTTTCTGAAGTAGCATCTATTGATTATTTGAATATTCAAGAAAACTAAAACTGTGCCTACAACAAAGAAAAGAAGAGTTTTTCCTTTTACAGCTGTAATTGGTCAAGAAGAAATGAAATTGGCTCTTTTGTTAAATGTTATTGATCCAAGAATTGGAGGAGTGATGATAATGGGTGATAGAGGCACTGGAAAGTCTACTACAATCAGAGCCTTAGCTGATTTGTTGCCTGCAATCGATGTTGTTAAAGACGATCCATATAATAGTTCTCTAGTCGATCCTGATTTACAAAGTAAAGAAGTTTTGGAAAAAATATCTCAAGGAGAAAATCTAGAGAGAATTCAAAAACAAGTTCCCATGGTTGATTTGCCTTTAGGGGCTACTGAAGACAGGCTTTGTGGAACCATAGATATAGAGAAGGCTTTGAGTGAAGGTGTTAAGGCATTCGAACCTGGTTTGTTAGCTAAAGCTAATAGGGGTTTACTATACGTTGATGAAGTGAATTTGCTTGATGATCATTTAGTTGATGTACTTTTAGATTCGGCTGCTTCCGGATGGAATACAGTTGAAAGGGAGGGAGTTTCAGTTCGACATCCTGCGAGGTTTGTTCTTATTGGTTCAGGTAATCCAGAAGAAGGTGAATTAAGGCCTCAACTATTGGATAGGTTTGGAATGAGCGTTGAGGTTAAAACAGTTAGAGATGCTGAATTAAGAGTTCAAGTAGTAGATCAAAGAACTTCTTTTGACGATAATCCTGATGAGTTTTCCTTGAGTGTTGAGAAACAACAGGATGAACTTCAACAAAAGGTTATTAAAGCACAAGAAATATTAAATTCTGTACAAATGGACGATGACCTAAGACTGAATATTTCTGCAATCTGCGGAGAACTAGATGTTGATGGTTTACGTGGAGATATTGTTACAAATAGGTCTGCAAGAGCAATTGCAGCCTTTGAGGGCAGAACTGAAGTGCAAGAAGATGACATAGCAAGGGTAATTTCTTGTTCTTTAAGACACAGACTAAGAAAAGATCCTCTAGAACAAGTTGATTCAGGTGAAAGAGTTATTCAAGCTTTTTGTAAAGTATTTGATTTAGATGAGAAAGAAAATCTTTCAAAATTTCAACTGTCTGCAGAAACTTAATTACAGTGAGAATTATTGGGATTGATCCTGGATTAGCTAGAGTTGGTTATGGAATTATTGAAATAGAAAATGAAAAAAAGATATTATTAGATTGTGGTGTCATTGAGACAGGTAAAGATAAAAAAGAAGAAGATAGACTTTATGAGATATTCAAAGATCTTAATGAATTAATAAATCATTGGAATCCTACATCAGCGGCGGTAGAAAAATTTTTCTTTTACAGATCAAGCACTACCATTAGTGTGGTGCAGGCTAGAGGGGTAATTATGATGGTATTGGCCTCAAAAAAAATTCATGTTAGTGAATATTCTCCTGCTCAGATTAAATTAACCATTGCTGGGTCTGGAAAAGCATCTAAGAAACAAGTTCTTGATGCTGTTATGTATAGCTTAGAACTTAAAAAACCTCCAAAACCGGATGATTCAGCAGACGCATTGGCTATAGCACTCACAAAACTAAATGAAGATGGTTTTAACTGAAAATTTAAAATGACGATCTTTGAAAGTAAGAAATTGGAGAGGGATTCGTTTAGAAAACTGAGAAATGGGATTACTCTTAATCAAAGAGAAAATGTAGAAAAGAATGTAAGATTATATGTTGATTCATTTGTTAAGGGATATAAAAATATTGGTTATATAGCAATATATTGGCCTCTAAAAAATGAAGTAGATATAAGAGGCCTTAAGAAAAAATTTAGTTTAGCTTTGCCTAGATGTAAAGATAAAAAAGAGTTGTTCTTTTATCCATGGGATGAAGAACCTCTTACCAAAGATTCTGAAGGGATACTAAGTCCAAAAGACTCTTCCCCATTAAGTTATTTGCAGATAAGCATGATATTTGTTCCATGTCTTTCCATTGATAAAAATTTAACAAGATTAGGTTATGGAGGAGGTTATTTTGATAAGTTAAGGAGAAATAATAATTGGAGAAATGTTCCATGCATTGGAGTATTAACTTCTAATTGTGTAAGTACGATTCCATTAACTAGAGCTGATTGGGATATCCCTTTATCAGGCTTTATCACAGAAAAAGAAATATTTGTATAATAGGAAATTAATAAAGTTGATTAATTTATAGTTTTACAAAATGGAAAATCAGGAAAAATACTATAATTTGTCAAAATTAGTAGAAAAGTTGAAGAAATCAGAAGATCCAAAAAGAAAATATGAATACATTTTGTGGTTGGGCAAAAAATTGAAAGAACCAAATAGTGAAATCCTTGTTGAAGAAAATAAAGTTAAGGGATGCGTTTCAGAAGTTTTTGTTAAGGCAAATTTTATAAGCGGTAAATTATTTTGGGAAGGATATTCTGATGCATTAATAACTAAGGGTTTATTGGCATTTTTAATTTCTGGGTTAAATGAATTAACACCTAATGAGGTTGTTAAAATAGATAAGAAATTCATAGAAGATACTGGTTTGAAAGCAAGCTTAACGCCTTCAAGATCAAATGGTTTTTTAAACATATTATTGAAAATGCAGTCTCAAGCAAATGAGTTTTTGTAGGTTTAATAATATAAAATTATATTCAAAGTTAAAAGAAATAAAAAATGAGAAAATGCAAAATTGGGATTGTAGGTTTTGGGACTGTAGGGTCAGGGATTTATAAAATATTAAGTTCTGAAGTTGATTCACATCCAATTCTACAAGAAATAGAAATTGTTAAAATAGCGGTTAAAGATCTTCATAAAAAAAGAGATGTTGACCTAGACAATAATTTGTTAACTGATGATCCATTTAAATTAATTAATAACCCCTCTATAGATGTAATTGTTGAAGTAATGGGAGGGGTTGATTTAGCGAAAGATATTATTATGCAGTCATTAAAATTAGGTAAATCTGTTGTTACTGCAAATAAAGCAGTCATTGCAAGATATGGAGAAGAAATATATAAAACTGCATCTTCAGAAGGAGTTTATATATTGTCAGAGGCAGCTGTTTGCGGGGGTATTCCTATAATTGAACCCTTAAAAAGATCATTAAAAAGTAACAGCATAAAAAAAATGGTTGGGATAATAAATGGCACAACAAATTTTATTCTTTCAAAGATGAGTAATGAAAAAGCTGATTATAAGGAGACCTTAAAACTGGCCCAAAGCCTTGGGTACGCCGAATTTGATCCAACTGCAGATGTTGAGGGTCATGATGCTGCTGATAAGATCTCAATTCTTAGTGAACTTGCATTTGGAGGGAAAATCAAGAGAGAGGAGATTCATTCTGAGGGCATTAGTAAAATTAATCTAAAAGATATAGAATATGCAAATAAATTAGGATTTGAAATAAAACTTTTAGCGCTCTCCGAAAGGGGACAAATTAATAGTAATGATTCACTTGCTTTGAATATTTGGGTAGGACCTTCTTTGATTCCAAAATCCCATCCATTGGCAACAGTTAAGGGAGTTAACAATGCCTTATTGATAGAGGCTGATCCTCTTGGAGAGATAATGTTGTATGGTCCAGGTGCAGGGAGTGGCCCAACTGCTGCATCAGTAGTATCAGATATACTGAATTTGCATGCTACCTCAGGGGAAAATAATAATTTAATCGATCCATTATTATCTTTTGATTTCTGGAGAGACTGTCATATCATAGAACCTTCGCAAATAAATAAAAAAAATTATCTAAGAATTATTTGTCTCGATAGTCCAGGTGTAATAGGAAAGATTGGAGATATTTTTGGAAAGAATAATGTATCAATTGAATCAATTGTTCAACTAGATGCAAGTGAAGATAGAGCTGAAATTGTCGTCATAACTCATGAGGTAAATAATGGAGATTTTGAGAAATCTAAAGATGAAATAAATTCGCTAAATGAAGTCAAAATTATTGCAAGTCAATTAAGTTGTATTTAAAAAAATAGTTTGCAAATTTCTTTATGGCTTGTTAAACCGAAGAAAGTAAGTGGTTGATTTTAGCACCTAAATGATTCATTCAAAACTATTAGACAATAAAAATAATAATAATTTAATTCTTTCTGAAAACCTTTATAAAGGCGCTTGTGTAAAAATTAAAAATAGCAATAAGACTTTTCAAGTAATTGGTATAAATATAGGTAAAAAAATTTGTTGGGTGAGAGAGTGGCCTTTTCTTTGTAATTCTAAAAAAACATTTGCTTTAGAAATAAGTCAAATAACATTACAAATTTTTTGCTCAAATAATTCTTCAGAACAAGGAAGTACTTAAGAAATATGAAAAAAAATTTTTTTTTATCATTATTTATTATTTTAATTTCTTTTTTACAGAATTCTTGCGGCTCAAAAAGAATATCAAAAAAAATCATAGTAGCAAGTTCTGGAAAAATTGAATCTTTAGATCCAGCTAGAGCTAATACTCTTAAAGCAATTCAACTAATTAGTTCTCTGGGAGACACGTTATATGAATTAAATTCACAAGGAGAATTAATACCTGAATTGGCCTCAGGGATGCCAATTATTTCAAAGGATAGACTTCAAATAACTATCAATTTAAGAAAAAATGTTCTTTTTCACGATGGAACTTCATTTAACTCGAATGCAATAAAGTTTACTTTTGATAGATTCAAAAGAATTGGAACAATGAATTATATTTTAGGAAATAAGATTAAATCAATAGAAACGCCAAGTGAATATTCAGTCATAATAAATTTAACTAAACCATCAAGTTCTTTAAATGGTTTACTTACATCGGTAAATTTAACTCCAATATCTCCTACATTTTATAAAAAATATTCTGATAAGTTTCTGAATGAAAAATTCGTTGGTACTGGCAAGTATGTGCTGAACAGTTTTTCTAATGAAGTTCAATCAATTGATCCAAATTTGAATTATTGGGGTGAAAAGCCCTTAAATAAAGGCATTAATTTTGTGGGATATTCAAATTCATCTTCTCTTTTTGGGGCTTTAAAAAGTAATCAAATTGACGTGCTTTTATCAAATTCAATTGATGATAGTCAGAGAAAAAGTCTAAATAATTTAAGTAAAAATAAACAGTTTAAAGAAGGTAATAGTCCTTTCACTGAATTAAGTTTTATAAGCCTTAAAACTAGTTCTTATCCCTTAAACAATCTTAATTTAAGACTGGCTTTGGCAAAAAGTCTTAATAGAAAATTAATTAATGAAAAAGTAAGTTATGGATTAAGGAAGCCATCTAGATCAATTATTCCGCCGATATTAAAAAAAGATAATCAAGAACTTTGGCCTAAATATGATTATTTAGAAGCGAGAAAGCTATTGCAAAAAGAAAATTATTGCGATGGAAATATTCTTAAAATACCTCTTACTTATAGATCTAATGTACCCGCTGACAAGCTTATTGCTCTGACATGGCAGGAAGAAATTAAAAATTCTTTGAAAGATTGTATTGATATTGAACTTAATGGGGTTGAATCTACAACAGTTTATAAGAATCTAAGTTTAGGAATTTATACGGCAGTTATTCTCGATTGGACTGGGGCTTATTCAGATCCAGAGGCTTATCTCACCCCTCTTTTAAGTTGTAATGAAATAGTTGATGGCATATGTAAAAAAGGAGAATCAGTTTATAGCGGCAGTTTTTGGGCATCTAATGAAGTTGAAAGTTTATTTCTTGAAAGTGAAAAAATAAGTGGAATTAAAAGATTAGAAAAACTTGTTGAAATTGAAAAAATAGCAGCAAATTCAATACCTTATATTCCTATTTGGATATCCTCTCAAAAAGCATGGTCTCAAAATAATATATCAAAACCTATTTTTAATGGTGCAGGAATAATTTCATTGAGTGATCTAGAGTTAATTGATGAGTAGAAATTTAAATAAATTACTAAATTATTCCTTATTAAAAATTTCATTAATACCGATAATGCTATGGATAATTTCTTCATTAGTATTTATTTTATTGAGAGTTGCTCCAGGCGATCCCGTCGATGCCATACTTGGATCTGGTGCAGATGAGGTTTCTAGGGAATTCCTAAGAAATAAATTGGGGCTAAATGAACCTTTAATAAGTCAATATTTTTCATATATTAAAAATATATTGCACTTAGATTTTGGCCAATCTCTTAGTACCGAGGAGCCAGTCCTCAATATTATTATTAAGTCATTGCCTGCAAGTCTTGAGCTTGGATTTTTTTCAATATTAAGTGCCACACTAATAGGCTTCCCATTGGGATTAATTGGCTTAAGAAATAAAGGTAAAAAGACTGATTATACTGCGAGAATACTAGGAATTGCTACATATGCGATCCCTCCTTTTTGGGGTGCAATGTTAGCGCAATTATTATTTTCTGTATTCTTTAATATTTCCCCAATTGGAGGTAGATTTCCAATATTTCAGCAACAACCACAAATTACAGGTTTTCTGGTTTTAGATAGTATTCTTTCAAATAATATTATTGCTTTGAAAGATAGTCTTTATCATCTCGCACTCCCTTCGATTACCCTTGGCTTTTTATTAAGTGGTATATTCAGCCGCTCATTAAGAGTAAATTTGGATAAGACATTAAAAAGTGATTATGTAAATGCTGCTATATGCAGAGGAATATCAAGGAAAAAAATATTTTTAAATCATGCATTGCCTAATGCTCTATTGCCAATTGTCACTATTTCTGGCTTGACTATGGCCTCATTAGCAGGAGGTGCTTTATTGTTCGAGGTAACTTTTTCATGGCCAGGTATTGCTTTAAGATTACATGAAGCTATTTCTCAAAGAGACTATACCTTGGTTCAAGGAATTGTAATTTTTACCTCTATGCTCATAGTCTCTTTAAATCTCTTCGTGGATATTTTAATTGCATATTTAGATCCACGAATAGAGTACTAATTTTTGGAAAGTTCTTTTATTGTTTCAAGATCTAAAAGATGGAAATCAAGTCCTAAATCTCTTTGGTTTTTAATAACATTAGGGATATTTTGGTCTTTAATATTTTTTAAAAATTCAACTATAAATTTAGTAGATAAGTCTTGTACTAATATTGGCTCTGAACCAATAAAAGTTTCATTTATTTTGAAGACGTCATTATTTTCTTCATAGCTTTTATTAATTCTTATTGGAGAGAAATGACTTGCCCCTTCAATAATTAGAAATCTATTTGATGGATTATTTAAAGCAGAAAAAACTCTAAATTGTTCATTCATTAATGGTGTAATAAGGTCATAAGTACCTCCTATTAGAAGAGTTGGTGTTTTAATGCCTGTACTATTTTCTTTTGGCCATACTAAACTGCCAAATGAATTAAAACCTATAATCGCACTGGCCTTATTAGAGTTATTTTTCTTAGGGAATGGTATTTCGCTCAACTGACATTGAAGTAATTTAGATAAATTCGTTACCGCAAAGTCTTTTAATGCCGAATCACATTTTTCCTCAAGTTCATCAATAGGTTTATTGCCTTCATATAAAAGTGCTATTAAAGCACCAAGTGAATGCCCCATTAGAATATAAGAATCATTAGGTAAACCAAATTCTCCATTTTCATGAGCTTTTAATACAGCATCTAAATCTTTAATTCTATATAAGAAAAAGTCTGCACTTCCTGGGATTGTGTCATTACCTTCAAGTACTTCTATAAATGAATCCAAATTACTTCCTCTATGATCTATGAATAATATTGGCCAACCTCTTTTAGCCAATTCGTTGCCTATCCATTTGAAATTATTAATTTCGCCTCCAAGTCCTGGCATAAAAATTATCAGTTCTTTATCTTCATTAGTTTTATTGCTTTTCCATATTTCAATTTCAAAAGGTTTCACTCGGTGAGGAGCATAAATTTTTTTATCAATTTTTATTAGATCTTTAGTTGATTTTTTTTCAGTATTTTTGTAGGCATTTTGGTTAGTCTTTTCAAGTTTATTTAATTTCGATAAAAGTTCTTGTTGCATTGATAATTCATTTTTCCAAGATGAAATTATTAAAATTAAATTATCAATATCAAGTGAAATTTCCTCTGATGGTAATGCCTTTATGATTTCTAAAGTTGAAACTTCTTTTTTTTGATCTAATAAATTTTCTATGGTGTTATAAATTTCTATTCCATTATTGTCATTTGGAACTTTAATGCTTTTGCTTAATTCTGTAAGAAGTTTACGCCCTACCCAACTTCTTAATATTTCTCTATTTAATCCCTCTTCCTTGAAAACTGGAAATTCTAAAAATTTTGATAATTCAAAAACTCTTATAAATCCATTTTTTTTTAACCAATCTATTAATTCTGTTGAATCATCTTTGTATTTTTCTAATTTTGATAATTGTTCTATAGTAAGAGGGATTTCCATCTCTTCAAACTTAATATTTATCTTTTCAGCAGCCTTTAAACCATTATTAAAAAATAAACCACAAAAACTAAAAAAAATTATAAAAATGTATTTCACTAGTGATTAGTCCAAATAGTTTACAAATTAGCAAAAATTGGTGGATTCAATTTCCTTATCATTTGAGGTTAATAACCAAGATAAGATTTTTCGCTGCATTTGGAGCAGGAGGTGTTATTTATTTAACATCACTTATTTTTAATAACCTAGGATTAACGGCTACAGATATTGGCCTCGGATTTACCATTTCAGCAATAATTGGAACAGTAACAAGACTCTTTACAGGTAATTATCTTAATAAAACGGGAAAAATACAATTTCCGATAATTACTTCTTCAATACTAAGTATTGCCGCTAGCTTTTGCCTCATTTTTTCAAGAGATACTTTTTTGTACATAATTGGACAATCACTTGTTGGGGCTGCTGCAGGAATATATTGGCCTGCTGCCGAGTTTGGGGTGCCCTATTTTTGTCATCCTATTGAAACACGTAAAGCTTATGCCCTTGTTAGAAGTTCGGAAGCTTTAGGAATATTTCTAGGGGTATTCTTAGGGGGGTATATGACGAATTTTTTGTATTCCAAATCAATATTTATAAATGATATATTTTGCATGTTAGTTATCACGTATTTAATATCTAGAAATAGTTCTTCTATAAAAAGAAACCTAGAAAATTTTCAAAAAAAATTAGTAGATCCAATTAATCAGGGACAATTGAAATGGAATAAAAATTCAACAATAATAATTTTATCTATTTTATTGATAACTACCTCTTTAGCCCTAATACAAGTAACTTTGCCTCTGGATCTAGTTAAAGGTGGAGTATATCGTAATCCATTAAGCAAAGAAATTATTAGTCTTATAATTTCAATTCAGTTAATTTTATTGTTGTTTTTACAATGGCCTGTCGGTTCTTGGATATCTAAGAAAGAAAGATTATTTGGCTTGAAATTTAGTTTAATAAATTTCACTTTCGCTTCATTTTTATTATTTATTTCTAGTTATTTAAATATCCCAGCGTTTTATTTAATTTCTTTGGCATTGATTTTAATAAGTTTAGGGACTGCTTCATTTCTTCCAACATCAACAGATGTCGTTTTCAGAATAGCTCCTTCAAATAAAAAAGGTTTTGCACTTGCTCTACTATCACAATGTTTTGCTATGGGTTATTTTTTTGGACCATTTATTTCAGGACGCATATTAGATCTATTTGGTTATGCTTCAATAATCTGGCTTTCAATTTCTTGTTGTTGCTTTATTGCATTTACAATTCTATTTAAGAGATTATTTTAATTAATCTTTTCTAATTCAATAATTCTTCTCTCTCTTAGAAATAAGAAAAAAGGTGCAGAAAATGCGAAGGCTATAAGAAAAGTTCCAATGTATACAACCCACATATTCTTCATGTTTAGCTTTTTTGATTCATTTACTATCCATATAAAAATAGCGCTTGCACCTACTAATAAGTCTCTAGAAATTGACTGAGCTGCAGGGTTTGCATTCGCTAAAGAAATGAAGTTATTTATATCAAAACTGTTTCCATATTCCCTAGCAAATTCGAAATTTGCCAACATTGGCAGAACAGCCCCCAAAATTGATAGAAAAAGGTAAAGAACAGATAGTATCTGTTTATTATCTTTTAAAATGTTAAATGAATTCACTTGTCAAAAATATTTCTTTTAATAATAGTATTTAAAAGCTTATGGTTGTTGAAAAGAATAATAAAGTTGAAGACTATAAATTTAAAAAAGGAAATTTAAATTTTGCCGTTGTTGGTCATGTTGAGTGGATAAATTTTTTAAAGGTTGATCAATTACCAAAACCCGGAGTCATTTCTCATTCTGAAAAGTCCCTTGATTATCCAGCTGGTGGTGGATCTATTATCGCGAAAATACTTTCTGATTTAACTTCAAACCAAATTCATTTTTTTACGTCATTAGGTAATGATGATTATGGAGATAAGTGTTTCAAGATTCTCTCAAATATGGGAATTAAGATGCATGTAGCTTGGCGTGATAAACCAACTAGAAGAGGATTTAGTTTAATTGACTCTCAAGGTGAAAGAGCAATAACAGTTATTGGTGAAAGGTTAGCTCCAACTCATAAAGACAAGTTGGAATGGAATATTTTAAAAAAAATGGACGGAATTTTTATTACGGCATCTGATTCAGAGATTTTTAAAATGGCTAGATCAGCTTCAATACTATGTACGACACCAAGGGTAGGATTAAATACAATTAATAATTCAAATGTTCTTTTAGATGGATTAATAGGCAGTAATCTTGATCCAGGAGAAATTTTTTCTTTTTCTGAATTATCGTTAAAACCAAAATATACTATTAAAACCGAGGGAGAGAAGGGAGGCATAATATTCCCAGGAGGAAGATATAAGGCTCTTAAAAACAAAAAATTAAAGGTTGATTCTTATGGATGTGGCGATTCATTTGCTGCTGGGATTCTTTATGGAATGGCATCTAAATGGGATATAGATAAAAGTTTAAATCTTGCTAAAGTAATGGGAAGAGACGCAAGTGAATTTTTCGGCCCATATGCAAATAGTGATGAAAAATAATTGAATTAAGACTTATATGAGCAATCTAGATAATAAAAATAAAAATCTACTTGTAGAAAACATTATTGTTTTCTTTTTATTTACTGTTTTTTTAGTTTTTAATTCTTTAAAAACTTTATCTAAAATTTTTACCTATGGAATCATAAAAAAAGAAATATTAACTACTAAAAGTAACTTAGGCGTAGATATAAAAATAAAAATTAAGTAATGAATGTATTTTTAGTTTTTCTAATTTTAGGAGTTATTTTTTTGGTCTTCAAAAAAATTAATTCTAAAAAAACAAAGAACTTAAAATTAGATAAATTTAAAAATAAATTACAGAGCACGCAAACAAATATTGACAGGATTTTTTTAAGAGAGGAAGAAAAAACTTTTTCAAATCCTAATATAAATATTTATATTGGTGTTTATGACAACGAAGAAAATATAAATAGAAAATCCAATATACACAGAGCAAGACTTTCAAAATTTAAGAAATCCAAATTAAATGGCGAGATGATATTTCAAGACGATGAACAAAGGATTTATAAATTTAATGACGGTAAGAAAGTTTACTTATAATTTTTAATGCTAACTACACTCAAGACTTTCTCTTGTTGAAACTCCTGTTGTTGGATTGATCCCATCAGCGATTTCACAAAGATTTCTTTGGTCTTCGCTGTCAAGGATGGCATAAGAAAAATCTGCTCCTTCTATTTGAGCTCCTGCAAAACTGCTGCCTGATGCGATCATATTTATTAAAACAGCATTTCTAAGATCTGTTTTTTGGAAATTAACTCGATCAGAGAGAGTATCGGTCAGGTCGATTCCATTTAAATTAGAACCTTTTAAATCAGATAGGGTTAATGTAGTTCCATGTAAATCAACATCACTAAAATCTGCATCTCTAGCAACTGCTCCAGCTATAGAAGATAAATGAAGATCCTCTCCATGGAAATCGAATCCTGTGATATTAGATCTTACATAACTTGGAACTTCATCTCCTTCTCCCTTAACAGCAACATTCGCTCCAGCAAAAACTGGAGAGGATAAAACCAAGAAAGAAAAAGTTATACATAAAAAATATCTTAAAAACCTAAAAAATTTCATATTAATAAATTTGAGTAATTCTATTTTATAACAATTAGATAATTTTTAAAATTTATGACTAAATTTGGAACTCCTTTTTAAAATTATTTAACACTATAAATTTTGAATCTAGGCTCTAAATTGGTTATACAATCTAGAAGTTTTTTGTTATCTTTGCTATTCGTAACCTTGAATTCAGATTCAACTGTACCTTCTTTATCTCTTATAGCTTGATTTAAAACTATAGAACCGTTTTGGTCAGATACTGATCGATGAAAAGTTCCTCTAGGTATTCTTAAAATGTATCCGCAAGATTCTAATCTAACTTTATAAAAAGGATAATCCCAGCCAAAATTGACAAGAAAAAATGTTCTTCCCCCGGAGATAGCCAGTAGATTATCTTCTTGATTGTGATGTATGTAAAATTGCCAATTCTTAAATTCTTCATCATTTGGAGGACTAACTGCAGGCCCACTGTGAATAACTAGATCTCTATAGTTTGATTCATTTACACTAATATCAAAAAATCTTACATCTTTTGTATCGCGAAATTTTTCATAACTTATCAATTCAAACATTTTCGATTTGTTTGATTTGATAACTGGAATTTCTAAACTTGAGTTCAATTTTCTTTAAAGATTAAACAAATGAAAACAGATATATATATACAAGAACGTATCAATTAACACTAAAAAAGAAACATATTATTTTTTATATTTTTCTGTTATTTTAAAAGATTAAAAATTTAGTGTTTATTTAATTTCAAGAGGTTTGATTTCCCAGGATAAAGTATTTTCTAAATTATTTTTTCCTATAAAGTTTCCTGTAATTACAGAGGTTAAATTAGATTTTGAAGAGGATACCAATGTTAAATATCTATCATCTATTAATCCTTTTCCGCTTGGATCAAAACCTCTCCAACCAGCACCTGGAATATATAATTCGGCCCAAGCGTGTAAATCCAACTCAGAGGGTAACGGATCTTCAAAATGATAACCACTTACAAACCTACTTGGGATCCCTATAGACCTGCAAGCTTCAACCATTAGCATTGCTAAATCTCTGCATGAACCTATACGTTCTCTAAGTGTTCTGCTAGCCGGCCATGCTGGACCAGTATGTCTTTTGGTATATTTAACCCGATCTTGAATAATCTCTATTAGTTGGTAGGTAAATGATAATGCGTTATTAATGCTTCCTGCTAAGGCTTCTTGAGCAAGTTCTACTGCAGAGGGATCGTGTTGTCCATTTGGCATCCATCCCTCTAATGCTCCCTGTAAATCTCTATTAATAATGCTTCTACAAAAAGGTAATGATAAATCTCTATTTTTAACTCCATCAATAATGTTTGGATGTTTAATAGTTTCAACTTCACTGACTGATTCAATAATTAAATTATCTGTTAATCCATTAAATCTGATTCTATTAATCTCTTCCCCGCTGGCCGCAAGTAATGGATAAATAATTTCTGGTTGTGGGGTTATTTTTAATTCAAAATTCTTTAGCTTTTGGAATCCATTTGACCTTGGCTTTATACATAATCTATGCTCGCCTAATTGAACAGGGTCTTCGTATTTATATTCAAGTTTGTGAATGTATTTAATTCTCATTAATAAACTTATTAATTAATAAAATATTTTTCTTGAATGAGATCATTTAATTTATTTAAATCCATTTGCAATGAATCAATCGCCTCATGTAAACCATCATTGATTATATCTTCAATTCTGATATAACTCCACTTTGCTTTAAGCAAACCTCTCATGCATTCTAATTCTGAAGGATTTTCAGTACTTGGAGAGTTATCTATTGATTTAAGAGTATTGCTTATCCCATCAAGACAGTATCTTACTGATCTAGGGAAAATTGGATCAAGTAAAAGAAATCTCGCAACTGAATTCGGCTTTATAGAATTTTGCACTGCTTTCCTAAACATTTGATAAGCTCCAGCTGAACGTAAAAGTGCAATCCATTGCAGTTCATCAAGAACTCCTCCAAGTTCATCTAAGCTGGGTAAGAGTAAATAATATTTAACATCTAAAATTCTTGATGTTTTGTCAGCTCTTTCGATTAATCTACCAAGAATGCTGAATCTCCAGGCAAGATCTTTGCTTAGAGTCGCATCTGTAATTCCATAAAAAAGCTGACATTCTCTCCTTATTTCGCTTAATTGTTCTTGTCTTGGTTTATTCCATATTGCTTCTCCTTCTTGCATATTCCAATATAAAATATTAATTTGTTCCCACATTTCTGTGGTCATAACATCTCTGATTTGTCGTGCATTTTCTCTTGCCATTTGAATGCAAGAAATTATACTGTTTGGGTTTAAACGATCTCTTATTAAAAAATTAATAACGTCATCAGGTTTTTTCTCTGGGAATCTTTTATCAAAAGATTCTCTGTCACTAGAAGCGTCAATTAACGGTAGCCAGGGTTCTGCACTTCCTGGCGGACAATCTAATGACATTACTTCGCTTACTTCCACGAAACGAGATATGTTTTCCGCACGTTCTAAATAACGATTGATCCAATAAAGAGATTCTGCTACACGACTTAAAAGCATATTATTTACCTACAACCCATGTATCTTTGCATCCTCCACCTTGAGAAGAATTGACGACTAATGATCCTTTTTTTAATGCTACCCTCGTTAGCCCGCCTGGGCTAACCCATGAATCTTTTCCTCTTAATATGTATGGCCTTAAATCAACATGACATGGATATAGTTCTCCATCACATAACGATGGCACAGTAGATAATTCTAACGTTGGTTGTGCTATGAAATTTCTAGGATTTTTTTTAATTTTATTAGCGAATTCTTCTATTTCACTGGTTGTTGATTGAGGTCCAATTAACATTCCATAACCCCCGGCTTCTGCTACAGACTTAACAACAAGTTTTGATAAATTTTCTAGAACATATTCTCGATCTTTTTGGTAATGACAAATATACGTTTCTACATTTTTAATAATAATTTCTTCATCAAGATAATATTTAATCATTTTTGGAACAAATGAATAAATCATTTTGTCATCTGCTATTCCAGTACCAGGTGCATTTGCTAAAGCAACATGACCTGCCTTAAAAACATCAAGTAATCCGCTAACACCAAGGCAGGAATCTTTTCTGAAATTAAGAGGATCTAAGAAATCATCATCAATTCGCCTGTAAATGACATCTACTCTTTTTAATCCAGAGGTAGTTTTTAAATATACATAATCATCATTACAAACTAAGTCATGACCTTGAACTAGTTGGATGCCCATTTCTTGCGCTAGATAACTATGTTCAAAATAAGCACTATTAAAAATTCCTGGAGTTAGTAGAACTATCTTGGGAGTGTCAGTCCAAACAGCAAGTTCTTGAAGCGTTTTTAAAAGATATGATGGATATTCATCAATTGGTTTTACTATTCTTCCTGAGAAAAGATTAGGAAAAATATTTTTCATAACTAATCTATTTTCTAAAAAATAAGCAACCCCAGAAGGGCACCTTAAATTATCTTCTAAAACATGCCAATCTCCTTTTCTATCCCTTATTAAATCAAGTCCCGAAATTTGACACCATTTATTTAGTGGAGGTTTGAAACCTATCATCTGAGGTCTCCAACCTTCTGAACTCTCTATTAATTCTCTTGGAATTATTCCATCATTTATTATTTTTTGAGAATTATAAATATCATCTAGGAATAAATCTATTGCCTCAAGCCTTTGTTTTAGGCCTTTTTCTAACGTTACCCAATCATCTTTACTAATTATTCTGGGAAGTGGATCAAAAGGTAATATTCTCTCAGTACCTTTTAAACCAGTATCGTTTAATCTAAAAGTTGCACCATGTCTTAGTAATAATTTTTTTGCGGCAGAGTGATTCCTGTTTAATTCTTCAAGTCCCATATTATCTAAAGATGAAAGAAGTGGAATCAATATTTCTCTAGCAGAGTTTACATTGTCCTTAAAGTATTCATCAAAACTATTTTTAGGCTGATAACTTGAAAACATATATTTCATCGTTTAGTAACTTTTACTTTAGCTTTATATCTTTATTCGTATTTATGGCTACCAAAAATAATATATCTTGACTAGATCTATATCATTATTTTGATCATTGAAGTATATTTCTTAAAAATCTAAAAAGCATGAGTTCTAGTAATTGGCAATTTGTTTTTTTTAGATATTTCGCAAGCTTTCTTTTTATCCTCTCTCATAGTTTGCTGGTTCTTGATCATCTACCAGTAGGGGCGGCACTTCACGGACTTGGGGAAGTTTTTATTGCACCTTGGGCTTTTAGGGAAAGAGCATGGGATCTTGTTGTTATTGCAGTTTTATTTTTCTTCTTCGATATCTGGGGACTTATAAACACTCCTTGGAATTAACTGATATTATTTATTTACTAATTATTGGAAAATCATAATAAAAAATGATTTCACATTTTAATCAAATTTATAAAATAATTTTTCTTTTATTACTTACGAATAGTTCCAGTTTATATGCACATAATTTATTTAATGGTGGTTGCAAAGAACATTGCGGCCAAAAAGTTAAAGTAATAAGTAATAAAAACAAATTAAAAAATATTGATGATCGAATAAATATTGAGAGTAAAAATTCTTGTTTAAATAAATCACTATGTAGGGGTTAACCTCTCTAGATTTTTTAAATTGTTTTATGAAAGTTTTTCTTTGATAATTATCATTAAAGTACTATTTGCTTGATAATTTTTATTAGGAGGATTTATTTGATTTTTAATTAAAAAAATAAAAGTATATATTAACGGTAGAAGTAATGATGATGCGGCAACTAAAGCAATTATCTGGTTCAACCTAATAAATGGTTTTTTTATAAGATCCTCTCCACACAAGCCACAAATTAAAGTACCATTAGACGATTGTTTTTGAAATTGATATTTAGGATTGCAATATGGGCAATAATATTGAACCATTTTAAAATTTTATTACTTTAATCATTATCTATAAAATTAAAAGAAAGTCATCTTATTAAAAAAAGAGGGCTTAAATAAGCCCTCTTTTATCTCTTACTTATATTTTTTACTGAAGTTAAAAACGCACCTAAATCATGGATCCTTGTTGCTAACTTCTATTAAGCTAATGCTCACCAAAATTAACTAATTGTCTTTAACTGGGGCAAAAACTCTAGAATTAAGCTTGTTTCTTAAAGGGCACCTAAACGATGCAGAAGAAGGAAGCTTAGACATTAATAAAAAATAATTGGAGCAGTTAATTAAATTAGTTCGGTTTATTCCGAAATTTCAGGCAGGCTATCGATCATTTTGAAAGACCTCCTAGAACTCAACAATATAAAATTAGGAAAATATTTCTCTAAAGACAATCCGTTTTTATACGCATTGCTTTTTAATTAAAAATGTCCGAGAGTAGTAATCAATCGCGCAAATTTTTTTGAGATATTTTTAGTAAGTTTTGCTTATTTCTTTTGATATTTAATTCGACTATCTTGATTTTAAATAATTGAGGAACTCATTTATGAATCATTCGAAAGAAGTTAAGAAAACTGATCAATCAAACCCTATAGACGAATATTTTCAATGTCTCTCATATTGCGATATTCACCCAAAAGGTATAGATAATGACTGTGAAGTCATTTGTATGGAAAGACATTTAAAAGCTAACTATTGGTAATTTTATATTTTTCTACTTTTACTTAAACCCCTTAGAAAAAAGGTTTGTACGAACTTTAAATTTCCATACATTTACAACACCTTTTGCATTGACTGCTGCAAGTGCGCAATCATCAGGTCTCCAGGAAATTGCCCCTACTAAATCTCCTGCGAATGCAGCTCCAACGGGATCACCATTGCCGTCATTTTTGAGGAAACTTGCGACAACAGAACCATCCCTAGATCCTGAGGCTACAAGCATACCTTTATTTGAAAAGGCTAGGCTCGAAATAGGTTCTGTATGGTGACATAGCTCTCCTGGCATAGTCCCTTCTGGACCATTGCCTATAAAGCTCCATACTGTGATTCTTTCACTGCCGCTAGTCGCTAATAATTTTCCGCTGTCATCAAAAGAAAGGTGACTTGGTTTTCCAGGGTATCCAGTCATTTCAGCATCCATTCCTGTTGATCTTCTCCAAAAATGAACTGAATTGTCTTGACTCCCACAGGCGACTATATCTCCATCAGGGCTTAATTCCATAGAGACCAATGATCCTTGCCACTCGAGTTTTTGATTCGTTTTATTATTAACAATGTCAAAGAATGTCACTCTGCCGTAGCATGCAGTTGCGAGCTCATTTTTATTTGACCATGTTATTGCACTTACTGTGCTTGGATGGTCTTCTGAGATCCATTTCTCTTCTCCAATTTCATTAAAAACATATACTTTTTTTGAGGAAGCTATTGCTAGAAATAAACCGTCATTAGACCACTTGAGGTGTTCTACCCAACCCTTACCAAGATTAAGTTTTTTAATTACTTTACCTTCGTGGCAATTACAAATTTGAACATTTCCATCCTGACCTGATGTTGCAAAAATCTCACCCTCTGGATGAATTGCCATTGCGAGTAGACCACCAGAGTGAGTATTTTCTTTTTTCCAAATAATTTTTCCAGTTTCTCCTTCGAACGAAAAAAGACCTCCTGCCACGTCGCCAACAATAAATTGTTTTCCTTTAAGAGCCCAGCCACATGCTATGGCGTAATCGTTAACTTCAGCAGTCCATCCTTCATGGAACATGCCTCTTGGGCTAAATGGTTCTATATCAGGCATTTATCAAAGCCTTCTTGCATCTCTTTCTCATTTAAATTTCTACCGATAAAAACAAGTTGATTTCTACGAGGTTCGTTACCCCATTCTTTATCAGGTTGTGCAGTAAATAACATGTGAACTCCCTGGAAAACTATTCTCCTTGGGTTACCTGAGTAACTTATAAAACCTTTAGTTCTGAATATATCCACTCCTTTTTCTGATAGAAGTCTTCCCATCCAAGTATTTAGTTTTTCTGGGTCAACATCTCCAAAACGCTCTATAGCAATTGAGCCAACTTCATCATCATGTTCGTGCTCTGCTTGCCAGAATCTTTCAGTATTAAATGGAATCTCTTTATTTTCGTCACTTTTAATGACTTTCATATTGAATTCTTCAGCGGTGTGCTGTGTAAACAAACCTATTTTTGTTGGTTTTTCTATGTTTAGGATGAAGGATTTATTTCCTTTATCCTCCAATTTGAGATTCATATGTTCTCCATATGGGATGGTATTTCCAGGATCTAAACTATTAGCTTTTTCTGCATAAAGTCTCACGGAGGATTCAGCACCATCTTTAAGTTCCTCTTCACTCTCTCCTTGATTAGCAAGGGCTACTAAGGACATTTCTGGATCCGGTCCTTCTTCAAGCATTAATTCATATTTACCTGCATCAAGATCGTAAACACCTGTCCACTCAAAAGGATATTCTGGCTCAAGGAATGTTGGCCTGCGTTTAAGGATCTGATCAAGATCAAATGCACTTAGATTTAAGACTGTTTCAATTGGTACTTTGGCATTCTCGGCTCTAATAATTCGGGTCATTCGGTTCATATCTCTCAATCTTGATTCAAGAGTATCTAGTGCATCATCAGAGACTAAATCAGTTTTATTAAGGACAAGAACATCTGCAAATGCCACTTGTTCTGAACTTTCATCACTCCTGCCTAACTGTTGATCAATGTGGGCAGCATCAACTAAAGTCACAATTCCATCAAGAGTGAATTCAGAACTAATCTCTTCATCCATGAAAAATGTCTGAGCAACTGGGCCTGGATCTGCTAATCCTGTCGTTTCTACTAAAACATAGTCAAACTTATCTCTTCTTTTCATAAGGTTGCCAAGGACTCTTATTAAATCGCCGCGAACAGTACAACAAATGCACCCGTTTGACATCTCAAATACTTCTTCATCGGCATTAATTACGAGACCTTGATCTATACCTACTTCACCGTATTCATTCTCAATTACTGCTATTCTTTTCCCATGCTCTTCACTCAATATTCTATTAAGCAAAGTAGTCTTCCCTGAACCTAAAAATCCAGTGAGAATAGTAACGGGAACTTTATCTTGGATGCTCATTTACTGATTTTTACTAAATAAACAATAGTTTAATAATAGTAATAATTAGAAATGAAAACCGTTTTTATTAGAAAAATTTAATCTGAAAGTTTGTACCATTCAGACTCAAGATTGGAGCCAGATTCTTTATCGCAGCTTCCGCCTAATGAATCAACAATTGTACAAGTGTTGTGTACAGCTACTGAAACAGTATTACCATCCATCATCAATCCATCAACAAATATTTGATCAGGAGAAATAGGAATAGAACTTTGTCTGCTTAGATTTCTTAACAGTTTGGAAGCAGGTTTTTGCTCTGGGAAAAGAGCCAAAACATTATCTTCTTTAAGTTCTTTAAGTACAGATTTTATATTTTCCGGTCTTAAGCTTGAGGAGTCTCCAAGAAAGTCAAGTAAACTAATGGTTTCAAAACCAAAAGCATCACCGTAGTATTCCATCGCCTTGTGTTTAGACACAATTATTCTGTTCTCCTCAGGAATGGAGACTACTTGTTCGACGATCCAACTATCCAAGTCTTCCAAGATAGAATCAGCCTTTTCAAATCTTTCATTAATTTGCTTTCTTATGCTTCTCTTAGAAGCATCCTTCTTTAAACTTTCGTTTATAACATTTCCCATTTTTATGATGTTATGCGGATCATGCCAGACATGAGGATCTAGTCCTCCATGGTCATGATGATGATGCCCCTCTCCTTCATCTGGTACTTGTGCTATCGGCTCTACATCACTATTCAATGCGTCTTTAAAAAAGTGCTCATTTGCCTCAAACTCAAAAGGCATGTGTTCAGTAAAAAATGTGTACTGACCATCTTCTTTAATTTCCACGTTGAAAACTGTGCTTTCTTTTCGTTGATCAAAGTTAAGCACAAAAGCTTTATTACTTGCTGTAAGAGTCCCATTATTATTTCTCCTTGTTGAGAATCTAGATCCTAATAGTTCTTTAGCTAAATCTTCCGATCCCTCTATGTCATTAGATTTTAGAATTACCATTTTCATTGCAGGATCTGCATATTCGCCATCAACTTTTGCGAATGACCATTTGTAGGATCCTTTAGATAATTGGAATTTACCTGCCCATTCGAAAGCTCCTTCAGCGTGGTCATCATGTCCACCATGATCTGAGTGATCGTCATGACCTCCATGATCAGAGTGGTCATCTACCTTAGCTGAATGTTCAGCGTGATCATCATGTCCCTCATGATCAGAGTGCTCATTTACATTTATTGCGCTAACACCTATAACAACTGTTTGTTTTTTGCTTTCCCAATTTCTCATACTTGGAGTCATTTCTTTACCAAGAGTGAATACTTTATCGGCGTTATTAAGTAATTGAGCTTGTCTTGGATTGATCTTAAAGTCATGAACATCCTGCTTTCTATCTACTAAACATGTAACTTCGTCAGAAGGTAATGCAATTGATTTAACTAAATCACAAACTAGTGGTTCTACTGCTACGTATGACTTTCCCTTAGCCAAAACATCCTGCCCAAAACCAGAAAATATTATTGTTCCTGCTATCACTGAATTTTTGATAATTGAATTACTTGAACTTGTTTTATTTGTTAAAAGTCTTTCCATAATTGACATAAAAAATTATTAAATACTTAAAAATGATAATCATTTTCATTATTCAAAGCAAGTAATGGTATCAAATGTTATGAAAATAATATGAAACTTGTATTATTGGTAAGCTTATAAAGTGACTTTTTTAAAGATTAATTAATGGCTACTTTAGTCGCTGAAAATTTAACCTATTCATACACAAAAAAAAGTAAGCCAGTTTTAAGTAAGGTATCGGTTGAGATTAAACCTGGTACTCTAACAGCGCTAGTTGGTCCAAACGGAGCTGGCAAATCTACTCTTTTAAGAATATTGCAGGGACAATGTATTCCGGATAATGGCCAGATAACAATTGACGGGGAGAAGTTAATTAGACAAAGATCTCAAGTCTCACTTATGCCACAAAGAAGCTCTATGAATTGGAAATTTCCAATAACTGTAGAAAAACTAGTTTCATTAGGACAAATAAAATACTCAAAATCAAAAAGTAGTAGTCCTTTTCAAATAAAAGCTCTTCTTGCCAACCCTAATGCATGGATTAATAAATGCTGTGAATTAGAGGCCACAATGCAAAGAGTCGGCATTGCAAATATTGCTAACAGAAGGCTTGATTCTTTATCTGGTGGACAACAACAAAGAGCTTTATTAGCCAAAACATTAATGTCTCCAGCAAAAATTTACCTTCTTGATGAACCTTGTGCAGCTTTAGATCCACCTGCAAAGGAGGATTTTCTAAAAATTGTTCGTCAACTTGCTGATGCTGGTCTTTCTTTAATGGTAAGCAGTCATGATTGGGGCACTTCGTTAAATAGTTATGATCAAGTTATTGTTTTGGATAAAGCTGTATTGGCCTCTGGAAGCCCTGATTCTATAAAAGATAAATTAGAGGATATAAATATCAGCTCAATTGAGGATAATAGTTGTTGTGATTAAAAAAATATTTAGTTTTAACTTTGTGCTTGATAGCAGTTCTGGCAAAGTCCAAAATACTCCAGGGTATGAAACAACAATTGGAATTTCTTTGGATTTGTTTTGGGTGTATGAATATCTTTTACAGGGCACCCTTCCATTTTTGATGTCTCACCACATTGAACACAAGTCAAATGATGAATGTCTCTGTCTACGGGAGTGTAAAGAACCTCTCCTGTTGGGAGATGTCTAGAACGTATTAAACCATGCTTTATAAGAACTTGAAGATTCCTGTAAACAGTTGTCAGTCCCATAGCTTTTCCGCTTTCAATCAATTGTCTATGCAACTCTTGACCGCTCAGTTCATCGTCACATTTATTAAGTTCTTCAAGAAGTTGTTCTTGTCTTTTGGTAATGTCAGACTTAGTTACCATTGTTTCCGAAATCTTTTTTTGTCCCGTATTTTTGATCATACCGAATACTTAGATTAATGTCTTTTATTAATAGCAGTTGGTGGCTTGTTCCTTTAATAATAACTATTTTTTCAGGAATTCTATGTCCAGCTATGGGAACTGTATTAATAACACATAGGAGATTACTTCAAGTGAATTTAATCTCTCACTGCGTTTTGCCAGGGCTTGCTTTAGCATTGGCGCTTGGAATTCATCCTTCAATTGGTGGGGTTATCAGTGGTCTTTTAGGTTCTGTAATTGCAGAAAGTTTAACTAATAAAAAGAGTGAAAACTATGAAGCAATAATGAACACAATATTAGCCGGAATGCTTGGGTTTGGAGTCCTTATAATCCCTCTACTCGGAATAAGGATTGATTTGGAGGCAGTATTATTTGGCGATTTATTGACAGCAAATTTCGGAGATTTACTTAGAACAATAATTGCTTTTTTAGTATTTATACTTTTAATGACTTTTGGATATGAAAAAGTTGTTTATGTTGGATTAGATCCAGAAAGTGCATCCGCTAGTGGTATAAACGTTTCTTTATTAAATCTTGCTTTGAGTTTTACAACGGCATTAGTAATTGTTAGTTCAATGTCAGCAGTGGGAGTAATTCTTGTAATTGCTCTTCTTTCTACGCCAACTTTGTTAGGGCTAAATAAGGCTCATAGTTTAAGAATTGCAATGATGAGGTCTTCATTTTTTGGATTATGTATCTCACTTCTTGGATTTATTCTCTCTATAGTCTTTAATCTTTCGCCTGGACCAGCAATTAGCGTTATTTGTGTTGCGTCCCTTTTAATTCCTAAGCTTCGCAAATAATTAAATCTTAAATGTCCAATCAGAATTTAATGCTTGAGCTTCTGGATTGTTTTTTAATGCTACTTCCATAGCTTCTTTTTTATTATTAGCTATAACAACTTCATCAAATTCCTTTCCATTTTTTTTGAGACTTACTTTGAAACGCATAAAAATTATTTAATTAATCAAAAGTTAACCACTAAGCAAGTAGATTTAAATACTTTTAAAAGTTAATTGATGAAATAGAAACTTTAGTTATTCTGAAGTTTTTCTACTACAGATTCTTTCTCAATCTTAGCTACATCCTGTAATCCATTAGCATCAAACCAAGGCGCGTTTTCCCAATTAAATCCTTCCCCAAAAGTATTATCGGGAGCAGCTACGTACCAGTGACATGACGAATCGGGAACATCTACAGCACATTTTGACCAGTCAGCTTCCCATTGTGGAACTTGTACCCACATTACAGATGCTAATAAAAAAGAAAAAATAAAATTCATAATTATCGGTTAGCAAAATTTTGAAAGATTTTTTTCACATTCTTTCTTTCTTTTCTTCCAGTAATTTTCAAGTATTTGATATTTATGCTTATTTTTGAATTGACTTAAATGAATATTATTCTGATTAAGAACCGAAGTGTTTTTGATTTTCATGACTCAAGCTGTCAATGTAGATTATATTTAAGACACTTTATAGATTTTTTGAAGTGAATTTATACTTAATTTTTGTCCTACTTTTGTGTAGGTAAGTATTTTTCGGGATTATTTTCAATATAAGTAAGCGAATATTTGACAATACCGACTATTACTGAAAAAAGAGCAATTGCCGAAATAAGAAAAATGATTTTTTTGTAAATGCTTTTCATGAATTTTTTATGTTTTTGATTATTTTTTTCATCAACGCCCAATTTTTCTGAAAGATTTAAATAATTAGTAATTTATACTGTAGCCTTTTAAATTATCTACGGAGTAAATTAATTACATTAGAAACTCCTCACACACTTTTTTCTGATAACTTTAAAAGTACTCGTCCGCAATGTTTGAGTACTTTTTTATATTTTTTGCGATGTGACAGTTAAGATAGAGGTCTATTAGGCATTACATTTTTTGAAATTAAGTGTGATATTAAGCTGGTGTGTAGGAGTAATTGATTTATTTCAGTGGAAACAAGGAAACACTTGATATAAATCAATTTTAAAAGATCTCTCAAAGAGAGATCTTTTTTTTGTGGATTTTTAGAAGTACATATTAAATTCTGAATATAAAAACATATATGCTTTCTTCCAAAATAATTAGATACGTCATTACAAATTAGTAATTTAATTAGTTAGATTATGATTCGTTAAATACTTCTGTTAATGAAAATACTTTTTTTAACAATTTTAATTTTTACAAGCTTTTTATTCCCTTCTTCATCATTTGCCTCACATATAGAACTAAAACCTTGTGTAGAGATTGCTCATTGTGTACGAGAAGAATGGGAGGTTAATAATATTGAGAAACCTTTTGAAGAGATTAAAACATTTATCGAAAACACTCCAAGAACTGAGATTGTAGAAATAGATGGCGATTATCTTCATGCTGAGGCAACCAGTAAATGGATGAAGTATGTAGACGACTTAGAAGTATCCTTTCTACCTGAATCAAACATCTTATTAATAAGATCAGAATCAAGAGTTGGAGAAAGTGATTTGGGAGTGAATCAAAAAAGAGTTGATTTACTAAAATCTAAAATGTTTTAAGATAAAAAGTAAAAAAAAATAATTTATTTTTATTGTTTTTTGTATAACTTTTCCATTTTAAAAAAAAATTAGCAGATAAAAAAGTGATAATTATCATCATGCCTTGATAATGGCAAATTTATTATATTTTCTCTGAAAAGATGATCATAAATTTTATATATTTATTGTTATCTAGTTTTGTTTTTTTCTGTTTTTATATAAATATTAAAAAAAATGGAGTTAAATGGATAATCAAAGGTCTTTTGCAAATTGGAATATTGGTATTATTCATTGGAGGGTTTTTCAAAATATTTTTCACCTTACCCCCTAATTTATTTATAAAAATATTTTTTCTTATTATTTATACATGGTGCACTGTTGGAATAAATGTAAATTTCATGATCCCTTTGATTAGTTTGATTGACCAAAAAATAGTAAATAAATAAAACTAAAATATGCCTTAATTCTCAGTACAAAAATAAATCTATTTCCTTAATATGCAATATTAAAATTTATAGGATTTATTTTTTTTCTTTTGAAAGTCTCTTCCTTGTATACCTAGTCTTTAATACCAAGTCTGTCATTACATATATTCCAAATAAAAGAATGATTATTCCAATAAAGTATTTCATTATTTTTTATGTAATTACTATTTTTGAGATTTATTCATGATACCAACTAATTTTAATATCTATTTCTTGAGATAAATTTCTTGTAACTGGACATTCTTTGGAAGCTTTTTTCAAAAAATCAATAGTTTCATTAGAAGTGCTCTCTGGTATGAAAATATCTATTATTAGTTCTTTTATCTTCCTCTCGCTATTTCGTGTCATTACTTTTTCAATATTTAAATATATACCTTTCAAATCAAATCCTTTCGATTTGGCTTTGATTGCCATGATAGTTAGCAGGCAAGTACCTAGAGATGTTGCTAATAAATCAGTTGGGGAAAAACTTTCACCTTTACCGCAGTGATCTAAAGGTGCATCAGTTCTAATAAGACTTCCAGATTGTAGATGAATAGCCTCACAGTTTAAATTTCCTAAATAAGAACATTTAACTTTAGTCATTTTAAAAAAATTAAATTAGGAAAATATTATTAATAAAAAATTATGGAACATAACAAGATTATTGATGAGAAAATTTTTTTGCATATTAGTGGAGTATTAAGGAAATTCATCATTCAAGTTTTGAAATCAGTTTTTATATCCATATTCCTCTAAGCAATACTCAATTAATTCAATTGATTTATTAAGAGTTCTTTTATTTTTATTTTCTAGATCGAAACATTCATTTAAAACATGTATAGATTCATTTAAGAATGATTCTTCTTTATTTTTTATATCTTTAACTTGATTTATATAAATTAATTTTTTAATCCCAATTAGGGAAAATATGATTATTGATATTGTAAAAATTGCTATTTTGAATTTATTCATACAATTAGTTATTACAAATATTTTAATTTACTTAATATCTAAAAACTTTACATAGCTTATAGAACTAAGTAATTACATATGTAGCTGCTGTTATTGCTATGGCAGTAATTGAAATGAAGATGTATGGAACAACCTTTAAAGGTATATATAGATTATTTTTAGACATAACTAGAACCTTTATACAAATAATTACATTCCCTTTAAACTTTATAAGTCTTCAAATATACAAATTAATTTTCTTTTATAAATTCAATCCTTTTAAAGATTAACAAATTTAAATTCATTGAATTTTCATTAAATAAAGTATCTCTAAATCTTGTCTTGAGTCTGATATTTTTCTTTTTAAAAAGATTAATTCTTCTTGGCTCATTTTTGATTCTTTTATCATCAATTCTGCTTGTTCAATAGCATGTTCTATATTTCTAATTTTAATATCTCTTATTGAGGGATCATCTTTACATGCTTTTTTAGTATTTGCATCTAACATATGTACGAAAATATCACCTTGAATATAATCTAATTTAAAACTTCATTATGCTACAACCGCAAATTTAATTAAAATAAATTATTATCAAATTAAGAACTTTAACCTTAGCTAACCCTCTCTTCAATTGATCGAGTGGGTTTTTTTTATGGTGTAATATACTCCTAGCATTTACTATTAATTTGGAAGATTCAAAACTTAATCCTGAGGAAAATAATTCAATCGAATCGTCCCCCAATTTGAATGAAGACAATAAAGATCTTAATGAGGGGAATAAAAAAGAAGAAAATGTTAAGGCATTTACAGAATTTCTAGAGAAAGCAAGTAATCAAGATTCTTCAGAAGAAAAAGTAAAACTTGATTCTGAGCCACAAAAACTAAAAATTGACAAATCACTTTTTAAAAGATTTCTTAATAATGGATTTGATGGCATTTCAACTAATCCAAACTATAAAATGTTGGCATTATTAATAGTCCTTTTAATTAATCTGTCTCTATTTTTTGTAATTGGCAATATGGGTAAAGCGTTTTTAAGAAATGCAGGAATTATGGGTTAAAAATTATTTATTTCTTTTTGGATATTCATCTTTACAATTTTGATTCTTCAAATGAAACTGTGATATTTTCTTGTCAAATTAATATTTAAATAAAATTTGGATAATCAAGAGCAAGAAAATCCAGTAGTTTATCTTTCTAATTTAGTCAAGAAATTAGATGTAAAAAACAGAAATGGTTTAGTAGCCTTAGCAATAGTAAACCTTGTAGTGATTCTTTTATTTAAATTTTATTTGAAAGGATCTGGATTATTATCTTGAATTTAACTGCTGGTAGTATTTTCAGTGTTTTAATTAATCATTAGAGACTGAATTTGAATTCAACAAGGAAATTGAAGGCCTTATATAAATAAAAATAGACCCATACATATCCTGCATAATTCTCATTTCATCGTCTAAATATACAATTGAAACCTGACAATTTGGCGATTCTTTATTCCAAGGTAACTTATTCCATACCTCTTTAACTGGATACCATCGATCCATAAGTAATTCACTAAATAATGGAATCTTATTAAGTCCATCAACTTTGGAAACTTTTGTCTTTTCTAAATTCATATCAAGTAAATTATTTCTTAAAATTAAATCACTTGCTAGGGTTATTACTCTTCCACCAAAAGTAGGCAATAGTTTGAACCAACCTAAGATAGGAATAGTTGTAAGACCAAATATTGTAGTGTCAAAAGTAGATATAAATTCTTTTTTTTCAAAATCAATCTTTTGAGCAATTCTCCCAATAGTTGAAATGCCAAAGGATCCTACTTGCAATTGATGTAATTTAAAAAAAAGATTACTTTTAAATTCATCATTTAATGCCTTTTCAATAGCAAGGAAGAAAGGGGAACTTCGAAATAATTCAACATTAGAAAAAATCAATTCCCACTCTCCAGATAATAATTTTTCTGATATTTCAAAACTAAAGTCTTTAAGAGCATCAATCAATTCATCCATTTCATTAGCTTTTTCCTCATACATAGGAGAAATTAATTTATTTAATCTTTGCCCCCTATCTGTAACAGCAGCTATTTTATATATATTTGACTTTATCTCTCCAATTTCTTTCATAACTCCAATACAAGAAATACTAATTAATCTTAGGAATTTAATTTTAGTTTGATGGCAATTTTAATAATGCTGGTAATAAAATCAATTAATATTCTCCCCACCTTTTACCAATATCAAAACCCCATTCAGTGGTTAATTTAATTACTTCATCATGATTCTTGCATTTTGAAAGGGATAACTTTTTACTAGGATTATTTTTTATTAGCTCAGCAATTTGATTAAGTTGCTCTATTTTTTTTAGAAAATTACTTAGATCTTTATCTGACATTTATCTAGGAAGTAAATTTTTGATCATAAGTAAATATGTAATAAAGAACCCAGGCAACCCCAATAATAAGAATTGCAATCATTATGTTTACTGACCAAACTACTTCTATCATGTAATTTTTTTATATATTTTTAATATATCCAAAATTTAAATTAATTTAACCGTTAATAATTTAAATCTAGAACAATACACTACTACTAGGTATATAGAATAGTCATAAATAGTTTAAAAATCATGGGAGAAGCTAAGAGAAGGGAAGAGTTAGGCTTACCACCTAGAGAAAAGAAAAAGGAAAAACAAACATCGAAAAATCAACTAAACAAAATTTTAAATAGATATCCTTATTTACCTTTCATTTTAGGTTTTTCATTATTAGCAATATTAATTATCGATTTAGTTAATTACTACAAATAGATTTATAAAAAGGGGATACTTTTAGCAGAAGAGAAGATTATCTTCGCAATTGCGAAATTAATTTTCCATAATAAAAATAAAACTCATGAAACCGATTAACACCTCATGCGCCTTAATTTTAGGTGTACTAACTTTGTTTTCGATATCTAATGTAAATGCAGGTGGCTGCAGTTCTCATACTGAGAAGAAGGCAGAAATTGAATGCTTGACTGATGATAAAAAATGTATAGAAGCGAAAGAAAAAGAATCACTATACAAAGTTGAGGCCTAAATGTTTGATAATCTTGGAACTGCTCTAGTACAGGCATTAGGCTTCTTTGCTGTTTTTGGTTTTTTTGTATATCAAACTTTATTTGCAGATAGCAAACCCAAAAACTCAAAATCAAATCCTAAAAAAACAAAGATTTCCGACAAAAAAGAATCAATTAAAAAAGAACCTAAAAAAGGCTTATTTAACAGAAAATCTAAACCTGTTGAAGAGAATTTAACAGTCCAAAAAAAGGGATTATTTGGGAGAAAAAAAGAAGTTATTAAAGAAGAGATTAAACCAAAGAAAAAAGGTTGGTTTAAATAGGTAAAGGTACTTAAACTCTTTTTTGATATCTTTTATACAAAAACTTTTTTTAGTAACTTTATAATCTATGTATGATAATATCCGAAATGAACCATAGAGAAATCACAAAAAAATATAGCGAGTTACTTAACAAGGCTGAGTTTGCTACTGGCCGTAAGGAAGTTGTAGGTCTTTTAAAAAAAGCTGCCAAATTGAAATCTCAGATTGAAATCAATTATTAGATCTTAAAATTAGTTTAATTCTAAATGTAAAAAGTTTTTTTAAATAAGTTTTTACATGAGATAATCTGCATAGATTATTTTTCTTATGAATAAAAAAGGTTATACAACCGAAAGCGGTGGTAGACAAAATGGTTTTGCAATTGAACCAGAAATTAACCCCATATCAGAAGGCGAATCAAAGAAATCCATATTTTTATTTATTGGAATATTATTACCTTTTCTAATAGGCGGTTTTTATTATTTAAGGACTCTGAATATATTCTGATATTTTATAAGCCATTTTTAGCAATATATTCTTCTGAGCTAACTATATCTTGCATTAAGCTCTCTGATGAAGGATTAAATCCATTTTGCTCTAAAAAAGATTTAACTTTTTCAAATTTTTGCTGAATTTTCTTTGTATATGGAGTTGTCATCAAATAATCATCTTTTTCTGTTGAATAGTTCATTTGATTAACGGATTACTTTTACAATTAAATTTTGCAAAATATGCTATTGCTAGTGAAGTTATAAATATTACATAAATAATTTAATAGTAATAAATACTTATAAGTTGTTTTTTGAGGTCGATATTTGTTGATTTTTTTAAAGAGTACTTATAGTAACTAGTTCCATTAAATCTCTGGACTGCAGATATTTTTGAAATACTTCAGAATAAAATGCTTTTTTAGCAGCAAATTTTGATTCGAATTCAATTACTAATCCAAGCTGCCCTCCATCCCATTCATTTGAGGTTGATTCTTGTATTAAATCTCTTTTTACTATTACTCCTCCCACAGATTTAATCCAAGGCAATACTGTCCTTATATATTCCAGAAATAAATCAGCATTTGGAATTGAAATTTTCTTAAGCCAATAGCTCTTTGTCATCAAATCAACATATTCTGGGTAGAATATAGCACATGGAGGTAAGTATTTATCCTTAGCTAAATACTCCAGCATTTATTAAATGGAAACCGAAAATGATTTATTAAATTTACTTCTTAAATCTCCAAATTCAGAGAGTATACGTAATATTGCCGAACAACTTGAAATTGATCATAATTTTTCCTTTAGCAAAGATAGAAATAATTTGCAGGGTGTTTGGGAGCTTAGGTGGAGTAGTTCTAATAGTCCTTTTTTAAAATATTCTCCTTTTATTGATAATCTTCAAATTCTTGATCCCTTAAATTTAAATGGTCTTAATTTACTTAAACCTAGAGGAATAAAATCAATAATTGGTACTGGCATTTTAATAAGACTTAATTACATAAATGAAAAAAAAATTGGGGTCAAATTTACACATGCTGGTGTTATTGGTCCTAAATTTGGGAAAAAAAATATAAAGGCTATGAAAGAAATAAATAATGAACAATTAGGGTGGTTAGAGATAACTTATTTAAGCAATAAGCTTAGAATCTGTAGAGGTGATAAAGGAACTTTATTTGTTTTAAGAAAAATAAATTCACCGACTTTATTCAAGAATTTCAAGGAATTTATTAAAATTTTTTAAAATAGAAATTAATTCTTTATCCAAATAGACTTTAATACGAAATAAATTGGTAAATATTTAAATGATTCTTTAGGTATTTCATAACTTAAGAATTTTAGTGCTTCTTCTAACCAGTAACCAATATCAAATCCTAAAAGAATTTTTTCTACAACAAACCAAAATTCTTTATCAAATATAATTCTGAAGTTTAAGTAAAGATATTCCCAATGAAAGGTATTCCAATATTGGGTTAAGAATGAGGATAAAATAAGCCATAGTGATATAAATAGAAAACTTTTAAGAAATTTATAAAATTTTTTCATATACCAGCAACTCTCTTATTTAATTTCAAATATCCCTTATTATTATTTGGATCAAATTTTATTTCCATTAAATATATTCAAAAAGATATAAAAATATTGAGAAAATAGTAAATTTTCGTGGCATTAATAATCTATTCTTCTTTTTTTAGATTTTGTGCCTTTAGATTTTTATTCTTAAGAAAAAATCCTAAAAACAGAAAAGCAGAATATATTAGTAAACTTATGCCAAAAATTAAAACTATCTTTGAAATATCCATAAATGATTTTCATTATAAATGCATTTTTTGCAAAGTCTTATCTACAGTAATGATTTTTTATTTATCACGATAACGATATTCAATTATTAAGCTAATAATATTATTTAAATCATATGCAAGTAGCGTTTGCCTGGAGCCTTTGTCTGTCAGTTGGTGTTGTTTTATTATCAATTATTCCATTAACTATAGGGAGAGTTAAAGCGGGATATTCTGTTGAAAATATGTCTGCTCCAAGGGCTTTATTCGATGAATTACCTTCTTTTGGAAAAAGAGCAGTTTGGTGTCATCAAAATTGTTGGGAAAGTATTTCCCTACATGCACCCGCATGTCTTCTTTGTTTGATTACTTTAACTGACTCTAATATTGCAACAATTGCAGCATTGATTCATCCTATTTTTCGTTTTTTATATATTGGTGCATATGTATTTAATATTCCCACTGCTAGAGGTTTAATGTGGGCCTCAGGAATTTTTACAACACTTTTGCTTTACAAAGAGGGCTTAACTCAATTGATATAAACTATTTAAACAATAAACTTTTCTAAATCTTTTAATTGATATTCATTTATTAGTTCTACTTTATTAGATTTTGCTAGTTGATGAGCAGATTTTGTAAAGCCAGATTTTGAGACTATTATTGCATGTGTACCTTTCCAAAATACTTTACCAGCTGAAATCTCCTGAACTGCTTTATTCCCAATGGCTTTTTCATGATCTTTGCATTGAATACATATTCTCAAATCATTTATTGACGCAATTAAGTCAACCCCTTGATCTCCTGTATTAGGGGTTTCTTTTACTTCCCAGCCATTTTGTTTGAGAATTTCCATACAATGATTTTCAAATCTAATGCCTTTTTTGTAGTTTTCCTTGTTTTTACTTGAGTAGTTTTTTTCTACTAAGTTCAAGCATGATTTCTCTATTTGACTTGCTATGAATACGAACCAATCTTCAGTCTCGAGCTTTCTAATAGATCCAATTATCTCATCATCAATAGTAGGATTTTCATTACAATATGATCTCCACTTTTCGAAAAATAATTCCATACTGCCAAATTTTTTTAAAATTACTTTTTCCCAGAAGTATGGTATACCCTCTTTAAATCGCTTGGATCCATTTAATATATTTTTCTCAATAGCTTTTTCATCAAGAGGTGGATTGCCAATCCATTTTTTATAATCCTCGTTACCGTAGGCATCTATTTCCCTTAATCTGATCCTCTCTTCTAACAAGTTGTATTTGTTTTCTTCTATTAAATTATTAATTGTTTGAATAAAGAAATTGGAATTTAAGGCATTATTTAATTTATACTTTTTCTTTTTAACTTGATAATCCCTTGCAATTATAAAAATTAAAAAAATGATAAAAATAATTAAAATAAAAAAAATTTTCATCTAAAATTTTATTTCGATCTAAAAAGTTTTTGTTTTTCTTATAACAAAATTATTTTTTGTTATTACTGAAGATTCATTTACTTCAAACCCATTAATTGCTGATATTTCTCCTTTTATGCCTTCTAATGTTAATTGTTCGATAATGCCTTTTATCACTTCATCCTCTACCAATTTTCTATCAATTCTTTCAGGTGTAATATCTGTAAGCCATTTTGAGGTCTTTTTTTTTACAACCTCAGTAGGGTTAGTTATTTTTAAGTAGATAGCCATTTTTTAAGTCATTCAGTTGAATTATAAGCATTAAATCTTATTAACTTTTATTATTGTCATTACTTTCCCACTCAAGAAATTGAAAAACAAAAATTGCAAAGATAGAGAAAAATACTATGAATAAACCTAACCAACCTATAAATTTGTGATCTGTAAAAAGATTTGTAAGCATTGATTTTTCTTGATATGTTGATTCCATTTCATATTGATAAGAATCAATAACTTGAAATATATTCAAAATTAATAATTTAATAAATCATTCAATTGGCGATTAATAATTTCTACCGTTTAACTTACTAAAGGCTTCCGATAAGAAATCTGGCCTTTTTCTTATTATAGAAAAATTCAGTTTATTTATTAAGACTAAATTGACTTCAGCAATCGTTAAGATTTCATTTTTCTTGTTAAGAAATTTTGAAATTACATTAATCCTAGGATTTTTATCAATGTTGAATTCACTCTCGATTATTATTCTTTCACCAAGGAATAAAGGAGATTTATATTTTATTGAAGTATTGATTAAAGGTAAATCTAAGCCATTTTTAGTTAGTTCGAAATAACTTATACCTACTTCTGAAAGTGCATTTATTCGGCTTTCTTCAAGCCAATTAAAATAATTACCGTGCCACATTACACCTGCATGATCTGCATGTTGAGGTAAAACAATTTTTTCTATTTTCCAAACTGGTTTTGAATTCATCTTTTATTTAAAAAATATTTTTATTCAATGAAATAAACTTATTTTGATATTGTAGGTTAATTTTCTTTATTAACATAAGAATCATCAAGACTATATTTATAAAGTTATGTTTAATCGTAAAAATAGAAGTAGAAAAATGAAGAAGATTTTTCAATGGGAAGAATATTTAAATTGGAAAAATATGTCAAAGGATCAAAAATTAAATTTCAAGAGGGCTTGCTTATTCCCATTTCTCGTCTATATAGTTTATGTTTTTCTTAATCAGTACTCCTTGGCAATTCTTTTGTTACTAGGTCTTTATTTTTTAATTAGATTTAAAAATAGAAATAAGTTGGGAAGATGAATATTTTTTTGATTTATTTAGATTTGTTTTAAAGTTATCTAGTTTTTCTAAATAACCTTATTGGCATATGACAATAGTATTAGATAAAATTTTTTTATGAAAAGAATTATTTTGTTTTTATGTGTATTAGTTTTTTCAATATTTTCTAATACGAATAATTTATTAGCAAAAGAAATTGAAAATAACATTAAAGAGAATATTTCTAATGAAATTGAGGAAATTAAGCCTGATAATAAAAAAACTAATATTTCTACTTCTTCAGCAGAAGATATTTTTGGTGATGAACAAACTTTTCCTTTCGTTGCAGGTTTAGGGAAAAATGCAGCCCATTGATTTCAAGGTTCTCGATAATTTAGAAAAATTTTTTTAATACTAATGAAAGGTCTTAGGATTTTAGAGCTTTCTGAAGCACTTAATGTTGATAGCTCCGACTTATTAGCTGTTTGTGCAATTCTTAAAATAAAAGCCACATCTAGATTAAGCATGCTTTCATTTGAAGAATGTAAAAAGATAGCTGATTACATTGAAAATAAAAATTAGATTTTTTTTATATAAATATATTTATTATTTAATCTCTTTAATCATTGATACTAAAGTTGAATGAATTTCTTCTTCAGATATTTCATTTTTAAAATTGATAATTGCTGACTGCCCATCGTAATTGATTTTTATATAACTGTTATTAATTTCTTCCATATAAGCATTATCAAATCTTGATATCTTTCCATAATGAATAAGATATTTGTGAACAGAATCAATGTGATCATTGTTCATATGATCACAAACTCTTTTACTTGTTTCTTTACTAATAATTTTCATTTAAAAAATAAATTTGTTTTAAGCTAATGTATTTTTTTCATTATTCAAAGTTTTAATCATTTTAATTATTAAATTTTTAACTTCATTTTTATCAACAGCTCTAACCAAGTTATTTCTCAAATTTGATGCTCCTTTAAAGTCTTTACATGTCCATGAGATATGTTTTCTTGCAATTAGCAAGCCATGATCTCCTTTTTCTTTTATTAATTCATCAAGATGTTCAATAATTAAATATAGTTTTTCTTTTGTGTTTGGTTCTTTAAAATTTTTATTTTCTCTAATGGCATAATCTATCTCTCCTATTTTCCATGGGGATCCTAAAATTCCCCGTCCAATCATTACACCATCAGCATTTGTTTTTTTTAAACAATTAAGAGCGTCATCTGGATTTTTGATATCTCCATTAGCAATTACTGGAATTTCTAACAACTTTTTAAGTCTCCCGATCATTTCCCAATCTGACTTGCCTGAAAAACCCTGTTTTCTAGTTCTTCCATGAAGTGTGATCATCGTTGCTCCCGCATCTTGAAGTTTAAATAAGAAATCCTCTATATTTTCTTCTTTACTATCCCATCCGAGTCGTGTTTTTACTGTTACCGGAACCCTAACAGCTTTTACAACATTTTTGACTAATTCTATAGCAAGTTTTCGGTCTTTAATTAGGGCACTGCCTCCACCTTTCTTTGCAATTTTTTTTACTGGACATCCCATATTTATATCAATTAAGAATGCTCCAGAGTCCTCAGCTTGTTTGGCGGCTTCAGAAACAGCATATGGCCTATTATCAAATATTTGTACACCAATAGGACCTTCTTCTAAATCTATTTGATTGATTTTTTGTGTCCCAAATCCTTTTTTAAGACTAGTGGCATTTATCATTTCTGTAAAAAGTAAAGAGTTTGGAGCCCATTTACGTACAAGTCGCCTAAAAATGTTATCTGTAACTCCTGCTAATGGCGATAGCATGACCTTACTCGTAATTATCCTGTTAATTCCATTTCCTTTTAGCTTTATATTTGAAGACATATATTTTTAAATTTATTTAATCTTTCTTTATTATAAATTAAGACATAAAGCTGATTTTATGTTTTCTATTTATTTCTTAATTTATAATAAGCGCTTTTACTTATATAGGCCTAATTGATTAATTTTTTGTTAGTTTATGTTTAGTTTAAATTCAAATAGGAAATTTTTTTGTTTATATTAGTATCTATTTTTCTCCCAATAATTATTTTTATTGCACCAATAAATGTTAAAGCTATTCAAGGTGATTTAGATTTATCAAGCGCTCAAACCTCTGTAGGCAAAAGATTTGCTAAAGTTTTTTGTGATGCTAAGAGGGAAGGATTAGATTCTGATTTTGCTAGTGAATATGCTTTGAATAATACATATTTAAAATTTGTAGCATTTCCAGACGATGACGAATATTTGGATAATTTATGGAATTTCACCCACAATAATATATTAGATAATTGTGGTGAATTTGTAGATATAAATGATTTAAAAGATTTAGAGATTTTTTTTAAAGAAGAAGGTTTAATTGCATCAAATAGGGATCTCTATTTACCAACTTTTGAGAATAATTAGATTAAATTTTTAGCATGTACTAAAATATAAATAGAATATCAAATTTTATGAAACTATTAGGTTTAAATTCACCTGAAATATTCATAATTTTAGTAATTTTGCTTTCGATTTTAGGTCCAAAAAGAATTGAAAAAGGTTTGTTATTATTTAAAAAACTATTGAAGTTCCTTTTAAGTAAAG
>CABZFV010000009.1 GCA_902525075.1 uncultured Prochlorococcus sp.
AGATTAAATTTAATCTAAATTATGCTACGTGTGGAGGCGTAGGACTACTAAACGAATTTAAAGGAAGTATTAGAGTAGCGATATTTTGATTCTTTTCAGGCCTTTTTTTCTTTGAAAATTTTTTACCAAAAGGCACTCTTATAACATTAGTTCCCTCAATAGAACGAATATTTGAGTTATCACCTGAAAAATTATTGACAAAATTTGGTAAGTCGACATTTTTAACTGGCAGGTGCTTAACATTACCAGATTTAAAATCTTTGGTCATAGCTTCAAATACCCCAAAAAATTTGATGCTCGATTATTTTAATAAAAAAATTTAAAAAAATTCTATAAGAAAATATTAAATTTTTATTCTCACTGATAATAACTAAGTAAATAAAAGGACGCTAGTCCTTTAAGCACATTTTTTTTCTTTGAAAGTCTCTCCTTGATTTATATTGCACGAACAAATTAAATTGCGATCGCCATATGCATTATTGATCCTAGAAACTGAAGACCAAAACTTGATAGATGTTGGAGTTTTATAAGGAAAAGAAGCTTTTTCTTTTGAATAAGGATAATGCCAATTATCAGCAATTAACTCTTTCAGAGTATGGGGAGCGTTACTGATTACATTGTTATTCTTTAATTTAATATTTTTTTCTATTTCGCTAATTTCTTCTCCAATCAAAAGCATAGCCTCACAAAATCTCTCCAATTCAACCAAACTTTCACTTTCAGTAGGCTCTATCATTATCGTCTCTGGAACAGGCCAACTTATAGTTGGGGCATGAAAACTATAATCTATTAATCGTTTAGCTAAATCATTTACACTCAAGCCAGTTCTAGATTTTAAATCTCTAAAATCTAAAATACATTCATGTGCGACAAAATTATTTTTCCCTTTATAAAGAATCTTGAATTTATGCTTTAAAGAATGTGCAATATAATTTGCAGATAAAATTGCATGCGCAGTTGCTTTCCTAAGACCACTAAAGCCAGACATTTTTATGTACATCCAACTTATTGGAAGAATACTTGCACTCCCATGCTTGGCAGATGATACGTAATTAGAACTATTAGATAAATTATTATCAATTAAAGAATGAGTAGGAAGAAATGGACTTAAAGTTTCTGATGCGGCAACTGGACCAACTCCTGGGCCACCTCCTCCATGTGGAATGCAGAATGTTTTATGTAAATTCAAATGACAAACATCAACACCATAATTTCCCGGTTTGCATAATCCAACCTGAGCGTTCAAATTTGCTCCATCTAAATAGACAAATCCTCCAACAGAGTGAATTAAGTCACATATCTCTCTGATTTGCAATTCAAAAACTCCATGTGTAGAAGGGTAGGTCAACATCAGGGCTCCTATTTGGTTATCAAATTTCTTGACCTTGATCGACAAATCTTGAAAATCAATGTTTCCTTCGTCATCACATTCCACCGTTAAAACATCAAATCCTGCCATAACTGCACTAGCAGGATTTGTTCCATGAGCACTTTTAGGAATTAAACATTTTTTTCTTAAAAGTTCACCTTTTGATTCAAAATAAGAATTTATTGCTAACAATCCTGCAAACTCTCCTTGAGAGCCTGCATTTGGTTGAAAAGAAACTGATTTTAAACCAACAATATCACTTATCCATTTTTCTAGATCAGTTATTATTTTTGAATAGCCCTTAGTTTGATCTAGTGGAGAAAAAGGATGAATAGAAGATAAATTAGCCCAAGAGACTGGATTTAACTCAGCTGCAGAATTTAACTTCATGGTACAGCTTCCTAATGGCATCATTCCATCTACCAGAGAAAAATCTTTTTCAGCAAGTCGGAATATATATCTCATTAATTCCGTTTCATTTCGGTAATTCGTGAATATATCTTGCTGCATCCATCCACTAGATCTCAAAGCTAAACTTTCAAGGTGAAACCTTTTATCAAATTTTATATGCTCTAAATCTTCTTTTTTTCCTATAACGTTTGCTATAAAAGTCAAAATATCTTTGATTTCTTTTTCATTACTAAGCTCATCTAAAGAGATCCCGAAGCCAGTTGAATTTTCAATAGTTGATCCCAACGGCAAAATTCTTAAGTTATACCCATTTTTTAAAGCTTCATTATGGATCCTCTTGGAATGCCTAGAATAAACATCAACACTATCAAATCTAATCCCATCAGGAATATCGAAACCTAAATCAGCTAAACATGATTCTAAATTTATTCTCAACTCCACTAATCTCTTAGCAATTTGTGTTAATCCAAAAGGTCCGTGATAAATAGCATAAAAAGATGAAATTATAGCTAACAAAGATTGAGCAGTACAAATGTTACTAGTGGCCTTTTCCCTTCTAATATGTTGCTCTCTTGTTTGCAATGCTAATCTTAAAGACTTTTCGCCATTTTTAGAGAGAGTTTGCCCAACAATTCTTCCAGGTATCAGCCTTTTATATTTTTCGCTACAGGCGAAATATGCTGCATGGGGTCCACCAAAACCCATTGGAACACCAAATCTTTGCATACTACCAACTGCAACATCAACACCAAATTCAGAAATTGGTTTAATTAAAACTTGTGCCAGTGGATCAATACATGCAGTTACAATAATTTCTGATCTATGTGCTTGGGATATTAAGAATGTGGGATCATATAATTGCCCATTTTTACCGGGTAATTGCAACAACATTCCAAAAACATCATCATTATTAGGAAGGTTGCTTTGAGTAAAGCGTTTTAAGGATATTCCCAAAGGTTTTGCTCTGGTTTGTAGAACATTAAAAGTATGATCAAAAACATTTGATTCCACTAAATAAACTTTTGAAGATTTATTTTTTCTTGAGGAAAAACTCATTGCCATAGCTTCTGCAGCAGCAGTACCCTCATCTAACAAAGATGCATTGGCGACAGGGAATCCTGTTAGTTCACAAACAATAGTCTGAAAATTAAATAGAGCTTCTAATCTTCCCTGTGCAATTTCTGCTTGATATGGAGTATAAGACGTGTACCACCTTGGATTTTCAAGAACATGCCTTTGGATTACTTTAGGCATGTGATTGTCATAATAACCAAGGCCTATTAGTGATCTCATTTTAATATTTTCTTTCGCAATCTCTTCTAATTCATTTAAAGCCTCAATTTCTGAACAACCTTGGGGCAATATTTCTGAAAATTTATCTTTAAGCTGAATATCTTCAGGAATAACTTGTTTTAAAAATTGATCAATATTATTAAAACCAAGCTTGTTCAGCATAATTCTTTCATCATTATCTGCTAACCCAAGGTGCCTATTTATAAACAAATCAGACCCAAATTTAGATGTCATATTAAAATATTTTTCTTTAAAATAGCTCTTTTTAAAAAGTTTGCCTTATTTTGGTACAACCTTTGATTGATATTCCTCAGAAGTCATCAAATCAGCAATTGATGCTTTTGATTCTGGTTTCAAAATAACTAACCAACCGTCTCCAATCGGATCATTCTGTAAAAGCTCAGGGTTCTCAATAACACTTTCATTTACAGATACTATTTCCCCTGAAAAAGGTAAATAGACTTCCTCAACGGCCTTAACTGATTCTATTGTTCCAAAAGTCTCTCCTTTCTCTAAAGTCGCCCCTTCATCAGCTAATTCAACAAAAACAATATCTCCTAATTGATCTATAGCGAATTCACTAACTCCAATTTTTAATAATCCATTTTCTTCCAAGACATATTCATGAGTATCAGCATAGTTGAGGTTGTCTGGAAACTTGTAAGACATGATTAAGTAGATAAAGGAAGTAGAGAATCCTTTGAAATTAATTTTTCCTCTAATAATTCAAATAATAATCGAATTAATGCAATTTTGATGTGAGCTATGTGAGAACCACCTTGAACAAAAATATTATAAGGATCTCTTAGAGGGGCATCAGCAGAAAATTCACTTGTACTACCTTCAATAAAGGTACCTCCTGCCATTAATAATTTTGAATCATATCCATCCATTGATGATGGAACAACATTAAGAAAAGAATCTACTGGTGAAGAATTTTGAAAAGATTGACAAACTTTTTGTACCAAATCAGGATTATTCAATCTTACTGACTGAATAAGATCAGATCTATAAGTTGCTGGCTCTGGTAAAACCTTAAATCCCAAATTTTTAAAGACTGCTGCAACCATATCAGCACCTTTTAGTGATTCGTGAACAATTTGTGGTGCTAAAAACAAACCCTGCAAAATTAATCTTCCTAATCCAAAATTTATTCCTGCAGAAGAACCAATGCCTGGTGAGGTTAATCTAGAACATGCCATCTCAACTAACTCTGCATCTCCTGCAACGTACCCACCAGTAGGAACTATTGTTCCTCCCAAATTTTTAATCAATGATCCAGCAATTATATTTGCCCCTTTAGAAATTGGTTCACTATCTTCAACAAGCTCCCCGTAACAGTTATCAACAAAACATATACAGTTAGGATCAATAGAATGAATAAGACTACAAATTTTCTCTATCTGATGATTCGTCAGAGACTTTCTCCAACTATATCCACAACTTTTTTGTATGAATACTAATTTGCATGAATTTTCTTTAAAAGAATGAACAATTTTTTCTTCAAAAGAATCAAAATTGTCGCAGATATTTATTTGCTGATATTCAATGTCAAAATCTTTAAGTGAGCCTTTTCCTCCTCCCCTTATTCCTATGACTTCTTCTAAAGTGTCATATGGTTTTCCTGTAAGAGATAACATCACATCTCCAGGTCGAAGAATTCCAAATAAGACAGAACTTATTGCATGTGTTCCACTTACAAATTGCATCCTCACAGCAGCCTTTTCAGCAAGAAACAATCTTGCAAAAACCGCATCAATTTTTTCTCTAGATATATCATCATGACCACTACCAGAAGATTGATTAAAATGACTAGTTGAAACTTTTTCTTCCTTAAAAATTGTCAAAATATTTTCTAATTTCTGAAAAACCTGATTGGACCTTTGTTGAAAAACTTTACTTAAACTCTCTTCGACAGAAAGAACAGCGTTTTCAGCCAGTTTTAAGTTATTGTCAAGAGTCATTTATTATGAGAAGTCATGTGATTTTTCAGAAGCTAAATTTCTTAATTCTGTGAGGAAAGAATTAGGTCCCCTACCATGAAAATAAGAAAGTTTTTTTGAAGCCTCATATAAATCAAGAAGTTCCCCATCTAATTCTTCTGCCGTATAATCTCTAATTCCTGCAATTACTTCAGCAAAACGTTCTCTACGGGCAGATTTATTGACAGCATAGGCTTCCATTACTTGAAATTTACATGATCTCCAAGCCTTATTCTGACAAAAATGCACTGAAAGAGCATCACTTAAAGCAGAAGCTTCTTCATCTTCTATGTACCAGTCAAAAGATGAAGGTAGAGGTTTTAATCCTGAAAATATCTCGAATAACTCCCCGGCCGACAATGGATTACCAGAATCATTTTTTAGGGGTAATGCAGACTCTTCCAAAGATTTCCATAACTCTGGGTAATCACTTTCAAAACGATCCCTGATTTTTTCAATACCTTGATCAAGAATCGTATTAACTTGAGCTAAAGCGAGAAAAACTTCAGGACCTGGCGAAGATAGCTTCCCATTCCTAAGATTAGAAATTTGCGAATTATGAACTTTACCCAGATCAAGAACTTCTGAAAGTAATGGCAATACTCTGTGAGACCATCCATTTCTTTCATGCCAGAGGTGTATCAAATGAGCCATAGCCCTTCGACCTCTAGATAATTTATCGCGATATCCGAGACTCACAGATAATTAAACTTATCAATAGTATAGTATGATAATATTACATATCGGTAATTTTGAAAATAGTATTTCAATATCATGAATTCAGTAATTTTCCAAGAAACAGCAAAATTAAAAAAACCTGTTCCAGCTGAAAAAGTTTTAGAACTCTCTGAAAAATTACTGGAACCTTCCAGTCATTCAAAAAGATATCCTCCGAGACTACATAAAACGTGGGGAACGATAGTTTTTATGGTTGCAATTCATATTCTTTCTCTTGTAGCTATACAACCAAAATTTTGGAGTCTCCCTGCAGTCACTTCATTATTATTTTTTTATTGGGTAACTGCTTGTCTAGGAGTCACCCTTGGATATCACAGATTGTTATCACACAGATCGTTCATTGTACCAAGATGGTTGGAAAGATTTTTTGCTACCTGTGGAGCCATAAGTTGCCAGCATGGACCAATAGATTGGGTAGGTTTACATAGACATCACCACTCTTTTTCAGATACTGAAGTAGATCATCACAATAGTCAAAAGGGTTTTTGGTGGAGTCATATGGGTTGGATGTTTAAAGATGTAGAAGCACTAAAAGCTGTTCCAAAACTAAGTGCAGATTTAATCAAGGATCCATACTATAGATTTTTAAATAAATATTTTTTATTCTTACAAATTCCTATTGGACTTTCATTGTACGCAATCGGGCAAAAATTAGGAGTTGGAGGATGGGCTCTAGTCCTTTGGGGAATTCCTTTAAGGCTTGTGATTGTTTATCACGTGACTTGGCTAGTCAACTCCGCAACGCATTGTTGGGGTAAAGCACCATTTGAAAGTGGTGATTCATCTAAAAATAATGCGTGGGTTGCTGCATTAACATTTGGAGAAGGTTGGCATAATAACCATCATGCATTTCCCAATTCGGCAAAACAAGGATTATTTAAAGGTCAGATAGACATAACATGGGAACATATTAAGATTCTTGCGAAATTTGGTTTTGCAAAAAAAGTAAAGTTACCCTCTAGGTCTTATTATTAACTATATTGTTCAATATTTTCATGGCTAAAAGAGTACAAGTCGCATTAACTGAATCAATCGCATCATTAGGTAAAGAAGGAGATCTAGTTGATGTAGCACCAGGATACGCAAGAAATTTTCTATTGCCTTATGGCAAGGCAATTAATGTAACACCAGCAGTCCTTAAACAAATTGAGAGGAAAAAAGAAAAAGAAAAAATTGCTGCTGATAAATTAAAGCAAGAAGCTTTAGATTTCCAAACTGCATTATCTACAATAGGTAGATTCACTATCAAAAAACAAGTTGGAGAAGATGGTGTCCTTTTTGGAACGGTTACCAATGGGGATGTTGCCGAAGCGATAGAAGCCGCAACTAAAAAAGAAATTGACAGAAGAAACATTACTGTTCCTGATATTCATAATTTAGGTTCCTTTACTGCAAAAATAAAATTACATCCAGAAGTAAATGCAGAAGTAAATATTGAAGTAACAAGTTAATCAATTTGTTGCATTATTTTGAAAAGTAGTCAGAGTATATATCTAAGCAATTAAAGATATGGTTTCCGTACCTTTTCCAAATAATGGGCAAAATAAAAATTTTAAAAAGGATTTTAATAGTGAAAATTCTGGATTAGTACCTCCTCAAAACGTTCAAGCAGAGGAAGCTGTTCTTGGAGGTATACTTCTTGATCCAGACGCAATCGGAAGAATTGCAGACTTAATTAAACCTGAAGCTTTTTATATAAATGCCCATCAAGAGATTTATAGAACAGCATTAATGTTGCATGCCCAGGGTAAACCAACTGATTTAACATCAATGAGTGCTTGGTTGGCAGATAATGGATCACTAGAAAAAATTGGAGGAAACAGCAAACTGGTAGAACTTGTTGAAAATGTTTCCTCTACAGCTTCTATAGAACAAGTTGCTAATTTAATTAACGACAAATTTATGAGAAGGCAACTTATCAGATCTGGGAATGAAGTGGTTCAACTAGGTTTTGATCAAACTCAAGATACTAATGAAGTTCTAGATAAAGCAGAGCAAAAAATATTTGAAATCAGCCAAGAGAAACCTTCAAAAGGCCTGACTCAAGCAGCTGAAATCCTTACAAGTACTTTTAATGAAATAGAGTCAAGATCATTAGGTACTTCAGTAGCTGGTATCCCAGTAAATTTCTACGATCTTGATGCAATGACTCAAGGTTTTCAAAGAAGTGATTTAATAATTGTTGCTGGAAGACCTTCAATGGGGAAAACTTCAATAGTTCTTAATCTCGCTAAAAATGTTGCACAATCGCAAGATTTGCCTGTGTGTGTATTTAGCCTTGAAATGAGTAAAGAACAATTGACATATAGATTGCTCTCTATGGAAGTTGGAATCGAGAGTGGCAGGCTAAGAACAGGAAGATTACAGCAAGATGAATGGCCATTACTCGGAGAAGGTATCAATTCATTAGGTCAATTACCAATATTTATAGATGACAAACCTAACTTAAGTGTTTTAGAGATGAGATCTCTTTGCAGAAGATTAATAGCTGAACAAAAAAAAGAACTTGGATTAATTGTGATTGATTACCTCCAGTTAATGGAAGGATCAACCCCTGATAATAGAGTGCAAGAACTTTCACGAATAACAAGAGGTCTTAAAAGCATGGCTAGAGAATTAAAAGTACCGGTAGTAGCTTTATCTCAGCTTAGTAGAGGCGTGGAGTCTAGAACAAATAAAAGACCAATGTTAAGCGATCTAAGAGAATCAGGATCTATTGAACAAGACGCAGATTTAGTATTAATGATTTATAGAGATGAATACTATAATCCAGAGACTGAAGATAGAGGAATTACAGAAATCATTGTCACTAAACATAGAAATGGACCCGTAGGAACTGTTAAATTATTATTTGAACCTCAATTTACGAGATTTAGGAATTTAGCTAACTAAATCGATCCTTAAAATGCAAGATCATTACTCAACAAATGAATCTTTTGATGTCATCGTTATTGGTGGAGGACATGCAGGATGCGAAGCAGCCATAACAACAGCAAAATTAGGATTTTCTACAGCCTTATTTACAATCAATTTAGATAGGATTGCCTGGCAGCCTTGCAACCCTGCAGTTGGCGGACCGGCAAAAAGTCAGTTGGTACATGAAGTTGATGCATTAGGTGGAATTATTGGTAAATTAGCTGATGAGACAGCAATACAAAAAAGAATATTAAATGCAAGTAGAGGTCCAGCTGTATGGGCATTAAGAGCTCAAACAGATAAAAGAGAATACTCAAAAAAGATGATTGAAATACTTCAAAATACAGATAATTTATCTTTAAAAGAAGCAATGATTACTGAACTGGATATTTCAAAAACTGAAGAAATTGGATTGAACTCCAAAAAAACCTTAAAAAAAAGAATAAAGGGTGTAAGGACTTTCTTTGGTAGTTATTATTCAGCAAGATCAGTTATCATCACAGCTGGAACCTTCTTAGAAGGAAGAATATGGATAGGAAATAAATCAATGTCAGCGGGTAGATCGGGAGAACAAGCAGCAAAAGGTCTTACTCAAAATTTGCACGAAATTGGTATTAAAACAGAACGTTTAAAAACAGGAACTCCAGCAAGAGTTGATAAAAGAAGTATCATTTTTGATGAATTAGATATTCAACCAAGCACTGCAGCAGATAAATATTTTTCGTTTGACCCAGATATAAAAAATAATATGCCTCAAGTTAGTTGTCACATCACAAGAACAACTACCAAAACACATCAACTAATTCGAGATAATTTGCATTTAACTCCAATTTACGGCGGTTTTATTGATAGTAAGGGACCAAGATATTGTCCATCAATTGAAGATAAAATCGTTAAATTTGCCGATAAAGAATCACATCAAATTTTCTTAGAACCAGAAGGAATTAATACCCCTGAAATATATGTACAAGGATTTTCTACAGGTTTACCCGAAAATATTCAATTAGAACTTTTAAGAACCTTACCTGGATTGAATGAATGTAAAATGTTGCGACCAGCATATGCTGTTGAGTATGACTATATACCTGCAACACAGCTCCAAACATCACTCGAAACGAAAGAAATTGAATATTTATTTAGCGCAGGACAAATTAATGGGACCACTGGTTATGAAGAAGCAGCAGCACAAGGATTAGTTGCAGGAATCAATGCGATAAGAAAACTAAGCAAAAAAGATCCAATAATTTTTACTAGAGAGAGCAGTTATATAGGAACAATGATCAATGATTTAATTACCAAAGATCTTAAAGAACCATACAGAGTTTTAACTAGTAGGAGTGAATATAGGTTAACTCTTAGAGGAGATAATGCGGATAGGAGATTAACACCATTAGGTTATCAAGTAGGGCTAATTAATGAGAAAAGATGGTCTGCCTATCAAGAAAAAATGAAACTCCTCGAGGAAGAGAAATTTAGATTAAATAACACTCGTTTAAAAAATACCGAAGAAATATCAAAAAAAATAGAATTAGAAACGGGATCAAAAATCAAAGGCTCAACAACTTTAAATGAACTCTTAAAAAGACCAAACTTTCATTATTCGGATCTAATTAAATATAATTTGACTGAAAAAAATCTAGGTTCTTCAATACAGGAAGGTGTTGAAATAGATATTAAATATGAGGGTTACCTTAAAAGACAAAAAAACAACATTGAACAAATAAATCGTCAAAGCTGTAAATCTCTTCCTCAAGAAATAAATTATGAAAAGATAGATACATTATCTTTAGAAGCTAGAGAAAATTTGAATAAGATAAAGCCAAAAAATTTTGGTGATGCTTCAAAAATTCCTGGAGTAAGCAAAGCTGATTTAACTGCATTACTTGTTTGGCTAAAAATAAGAGAAATAAAAAAAGAAAAGGCAAATATTTTTGTCGAAAAAAAGTTATCATCTTAAAAGCATTCCGTCTAAGCACTGAATAATAAACTTTTTAACTCACCAAAAATTTTATGGGAAGAAAAAGCCTCTACTTTTTTAGTGAAAAATTCACTACCCAAAATATCTGGTCCATGGAAATTAATGTTGCTTGGGGATGGAAGTCCGACTAGACATTTACAGCTTTTAACTAATAAAGAGACAAAAATTAAGTTAATTTCAATGCGAGATGATCCTCTATTCATTGAAGAAGGCCCTAAAGAATTAAATCAATTAAATGGACCTTTAATTAGAAGACAAGTATGGATTAAAAACAATAATAAAAACCTAGCATGGGCTGAAAGTTGGTGGAATGCAGAACAAGTTAATGAAAATTTAAAAGCCAAAGAAGAACCAATTTGGAAGAATTTGACACAAGACAGATCAGAATTGTTTAGAGAAGTTGACCGAATTTCACTTGTTAATTCAAATTGGTTAGAGGATCAATTTTGTTTTAAAGGTCCATTCTGGTCAAGAAATTATAGATTTTTTCGAGACAAAAAGCCCCTCACAATTATTAGAGAAGTATTCAATCCACATTTAGAAAGTTTATTAGGCTATTCAGGAATTAAAGAATTTAGGAAACTATACTCTTCTTCTTCTTGATCTGGGAAGATTTCTTGATTTTGATTGAATTTGTTGGTTTGATTGAACTCTCGAAGTATTATTTTCTTTTTCTGAAGCTCTTTGCCATCTTTCAACTTTGAAATTCATTTCATCTGGCCAATCTTCTTCCTTACTCTCTTTCACATAAGGTAATTTTTTTTGCTCAGTTGTATGTATATTTTTTGGTTGCCTTAAAGATATTGCTTCTAAAGGTCTTTTTGAGTGCTGTTTAGCAAATTCATAAGAATTTGATACTCTAGAAAATGTCTTAATATCACTATTATCATCGTAAAAATTCTCATCATTCCAATCATCATTATCTTCATCAAAAAATAAATCCACTTTTTCAGATACCCATCTTCCTACTTTTTTCACACTCTTACTTGTTATTCCTTGAAAATCTGAGTTCCTTCTTTTTCCTGGTCTAGCCCCAGATACTCCATCAACAAATTGTCTTCCAGTTTCGAAAATTTTATCAAACTTTTTATCAACAATATTTTTATCAAAACTATTTCTAAGATTTCTAATTCTCCTTGAATCCATAAATTATTTTGCTTTTAAAATATAAATTACATTAAAAAAATAAATAATTCCAAATATAGAAACAAAAACACATCTAATATTTTTAATCAAACAAAATTAAACAGTTTTTATTCCATGATCCATTATAGAAATTTACACAACATTTTTTACAGGCAATATTATTTATCCTTTTCCTGTAGAAAAATTTCTCACCACAATTTTGACAAATTCCTATGTATTTTAATTCTCTCCTTTCAACAGGAAATGAGTGCCTCACAGAAATTTGAAAATTCTTCTCTTTTTCATTAATTTCATTCATCTTTTGTATGAAATTTGGACCATGTATCTCATTTTTTTTTAATATCCTATCTACCCATGCATGAATCATTTCATGACATAAAGTACTGTTTATTTCACTAGTAGATAATTTACTGAAAATAGGTTTCGATAAGATAATTTCAGAATCTACAAGACCATTAATTCGTTTTCTTTTATAAAAACCAGCAGTAGTTTTTAATCTATTATCACTCCATCTAACTTTTACTAAAGGTTGATTATTAACCGCTAGAGAATTTTCAAAATATTGGCTATTAAATTTATGAAATAAAGGTAAAAGAGGAATTACAGGCATTATGGATTAAAATTAGTATTATTTTGACAAAAAAAGCCATCAAAAACGATTTCTTTTCTTAAAGTAATAAAAAACCCAAATCAACATGGATGCAACACTAGTTAAAGATATTGGAATCAAAGCATTAATAGTTGGCGGAGCTTTACTAGTTTCTTTTTGGACTTTTAATGCAGTCAAATTAGTTATAAGCGCCAGAGGAATTAATCCATTAGTAAGAAAGTTTTTTGATCAAATAGCTGCTGGCAGAATTGATGCAGCGTATGGTTTAACTACAAAAACATATAAAACTCATGTTAAGCGACAAGACTTTCTTAAATTTTTAGCTAGTTTAAACCTCAATAAATACAAAAATTTAAAATCAGGAAGACCTAGAGTCCAAGAAGATCAAATCATAATAACTTTGAATTTAAAATCAGAAGATAAACAAGATGATCTCCCATTAGATTTTACTTTCGCAAAAACTGACAATGATTGGAAAATAGACAGAATAGCAAAAGTGAATTAATAATTTCTTGTGAGGCAAAAAGAATTGTTTAAAGAAGAGATAATACATCAACTAGAATTACACCCAAGTAGATTAGATAAAGAAAAAATCATCTCAGAAGCAATGGAACAAGGTCTAGATGATTTTTTTGAGGGCATCCGCATGGCACTTGATCCGTTGGTAACTTTTGGTGTAAAAATTGTTCCTGAAAAAGATAACGAAAAAAGTCAAAATTTTTTATGGAAAGATTTTAAAAAATTAGCAAATAAGCTTATTCAAAGAGAACTTACTGGTCACGCTGCGCGCGATGCAATTATTACGGCTATGGAATCTGCCACGAAAGAAGAGTGGAATGGTTTTTATAGACGAGTTTTAATTAAAGATCTTAGATGTGGTGTATCTGAAAAAACAATCAACAAGATAGCCAAGAAATTTCCCAAGTATGCGATTCCTATTTTTTCTTGTCCTTTAGCCCATGACAGTGCAAATCATGAAAAAAAAATGATAGGAAAAAAGCAAATTGAAATCAAATTAGATGGTGTGCGCGTCTTAACTATTATTAGACAAAATAAAGTAGAAATGTTTTCTCGCAATGGGAAACAATTCCATAATTTTGGTCATATTATCTCGGAAATAGAAAACGTCTTAAAAGAGGATCCTCCACCTCATGACTTAGTCCTAGATGGTGAAGTAATGAGCGCTAACTTTCAGGATTTAATGAAACAAGTTCATAGAAAAGATGGCAAGCAAACAAAAGACGCAGTTCTACACCTATTTGACTTATGTCCCCTTGAAAACTTCCAAAAAGGAAGATGGAACACTAGTCAAACAGCAAGAAGTTTATTAGTTAAAGAATGGGTAGCAAAACATTATATGCTTCTACGACATATAAAAACACTTGAATGGGAAAATATAGATCTCGATACCATTGAGGGACAGAAAAGATTTGTAGAGCTTAATAAATCTGCAGTGGAAGGTGGTTATGAAGGAGTAATGATTAAAGATCCTGATGCTATTTATGAATGTAAAAGAACGCACAGTTGGTTAAAAGCAAAACCTTTCATTGAAGTCACTTTAAAGGTTGTATCTGTTGAGGAAGGCACAGGTCGCAATAAAGGTAGACTAGGAGCCTTCCTAGTAGAAGGGGTAGATGATGGATATGAATACAGTCTTAATTGTGGAAGCGGATTTAGTGATATCCAACGTGAAGAATATTGGTCAAAACGGAATCAACTTATTGGTCAACTTGTAGAAATCAGAGCTGATGCTAAAACTAAATCCAAGGATGCGGTAGCTTTTAGTCTTAGGTTTCCTAGATTCAAATGCTTTAGAGGATTTAAAGCTGGAGAAAAAGTTTAAATTATAAAAAATAATATTCAACAAAGTAGTCAATAAAAAATATGGTTTTTAAGTAAATAAACTGAAAATCTTGACTATAAAATGTAAGAATAATTATAAGGACTTTTTGAGAGACTTATGACGAAGAAAACAGTTTTCAACTTCATAAAAACACCTTGTGGACAGGCAAAATATATCGAATTAGAAGCCAACAAAACTTTACTAGGTAAATTTAGACTTTTGTGGTTTATCTTAATTGCATCTATTAGAGATTGGAATATTAAAGAGTAAATTCTTAGGAGTTTTGAAAATATTCTCTGGAGTATTTAGCAGAGAAATATACAACTAAAGAAGTTGAGATAATTCCAACAATAGTGATATATAAATTATTTGGTGATTGCACATTTTTTAACTCCTGGATACTTTTTGCCAAACTGCCTATTGAGCAATAAAGAAAAGTTCCTGGAATTATTCCAAGAAGACCAAGAGCGAAATCTCTAAATTTAACATTATTCAAACCATAAAAATAATTAAGAATACTGAAGGGAAATATCGGGGATAATCTTGCTAAAAAAATTAATTTAAGTCCGCCTTTTTCTACTACTTTTTCCATAACACTTAATTTTGGATAACGGCTAAAAAGATTTTTTAGCTTTTTTGCAAAAAAACTTTTTGATACAAAAAAAGCAACTGATGCTCCTATGGAAGCAGAAATGAAAACGATAATTGAACCAAAATATGAGCCATATAAAAACCCTGATAATAAAGATAGCCAAGAAGCTGGAAGTATTAATAAAACAATTAAAATATAAATGCAAACAAACGAAAAGATCCCAATTCCAGTATTAAAAAAAAAAGAAAGATTATAAATATTTTCAAGAAATATATTCATTCTCAATTCAAAAGTTCAAGTTTTTTAGTAATTCTCTCCATTTGTACCGAACCTTCGTTTAATTTAAATCTACATTCATCAACAATATCTTTTGGAGCCTTATCCACGAAATTTTTATTAGATAATCTCTTATTTAAATTATCTAATTCAACAGTCACCTTTTTTAAATCCTTGTTTAACCTTTCCTTTAATGCATCTGTATTTACAAAATCCTGAAAAGGTAAGTAAACCTCTAGATCACTAATTATCCCAGAAAAAGATTTAGCAAACTCTTTTTTATCAACAGCATTAGGTTTAAAAATAAATACTTCAGAAGATTTAGTTAAGGTTTGAATATCATCAAGTAAAATTTTTAGAAAATCAATCAATTCATCATTATCTGAAATTAAGTAAACAGGAACTTTTTCTGATGGCTTGAGGCCTAATTCAGCTCTCAAATTTCTAATCAATCTAATAATTTCAAAGAGTTGCTGAAAAGAATTATCAAGCTTATTATCAACAAATTTATTTTCTTGGGTTGGCCATTTTTGAAGAGATAATAATTCTTTATCTGATTTAAGTTGAAGTACATGCCAAAGTTCTTCAGTAATGTGAGGCATAAAAGGATGAATCATCACCAAAATATCATTGAGCACTTTTATTAAAACCTTTTCAGATATTTGTCTATTATTAATCTCTTTATTATTAAACCTTTGTTTAGCAAATTCTACATACCAGTCACAAAAATCATTCCACGTAAATTCATATAGAAGTTTCGCAGATTCCCCCAATTTATATTCTTTCAACAAAGCAGCGACTTTTATATTTACCTGATTCAATTTCGATAAAATCCACTTATCACATAACTCTAAAGAAGTTTCATCACTCTCTTTAAGCGAATTATTATTAGAAGTTTTATTGATTAACACAAATTTAGTTGCATTCCATAATTTATTCGCAAAATTTCTTGAGGCTTCAACAGTTGAAGATGTATCTTTTTTTCTGTCAAAATCAAGCCGGATATCTTGTCCAGCGCCTGCAACCTCTCGAATTAAAGCAAATCGTAGAGCATCAGAACCATATTTATCAATTAATAGTATTGGATCAATACCATTACCTGAACTTTTACTCATTTTTTTATTGTTTTCATCTCGAACTAGACCATGAATATAAACATCCTTAAAAGGAATATTATTCGTAAAAGTATTACCCATCATTGTCATTCTGGCCACCCAGAAGAAAATAATATCGAAACCAGTAACAAGAACGCTATTTGGATACCATTTTTTAAAATCCAGATCATTTGTATTTGGCCAACCAAGGGTTGAGAAAGGCCATAAACCACTTGAAAACCATGTATCCAAAACATCTTTATCACGCACCAATTTAATATTGAGGCCAAATTTTTTATTAGCTTCGATTAAGGCATCCTCTTCATTTCTTGCAACGATATATGGAGTATTTTGTTCTATTGAGTCTTGAGATTCATCTAAAACATACCATGCTGGTATTTGGTGCCCCCACCACAATTGCCGACTGATACACCAGTCATTAATTTTCTCTAACCAATCCTTATAAACTTTCTCCCAGCGTGAAGGAATAAACGATGGTTTTTTAAAATCAATTTCATTAAGACATCCTTTTGATATTTCATCCATTTTCAAAAACCATTGTGTTGACAATAAAGGTTCAATTGGAACCTTACCTCTATCAGAAAAAGGAACAGTATGTTTATAATCCTCTATCTTTGTCAAAAGGCCTAAGTTATCCAATTCTTTGATAATTTTCTTTCTAGCCTCATATCTATCTAAATTTTGAAAAATACCTGCATTAATATTTAAAGTTCCATCTTTGTTCATTACATTAATCTGTTTTAAATTATGCCTTTTTCCTATTGCAAAATCATTTGGATCATGGGCTGGAGTAACCTTTACACAACCAGTACCAAAATCTTTATCAACATGTGAATCAGCGATAATAGGTATTTCTCTATCAACGAAAGGGACTTTTACTTTGTCACCAATAAATTCTTTATATCTATCATCATCAGGATTAACTGCCACAGCGGTATCACCCAAAAGAGTTTCTGGTCTTGTTGTTGCAACTTCTAAGTACTTATCTAACTGTTCACCACTTTCAGAAATTAAAGGGTATTTAAAATGCCATAAATGACCATTTACTTCTTGCATTTCAACTTCAAGATCACTTACAGCAGATTGAGATTCAGGACACCAATTAACCAAATATTCGCCTCTATAAATTAAATTCTTTTTATAGAGAATATTAAAAGCCTCAATAACTGCTTCATTTAATTTTTGATCAAGAGTAAATCTTTCTCTAGTCCAGTCAACTGAATATCCTATCCTTTTTAATTGAGAAACTATTCTTCCACCACTTTGTTCTTTCCAGTTCCATGCTCTTTTAAGAAATTCATCTCTTCCAATATCCTCGCTTGTTTTGCCTTCACTTTTTAATTGTTTTTCAAGAATAGTTTGAACAGCTATTGAAGCATGATCAGTACCTGGTAAGCACAAAACATTCTTACCTAAAAGTCTTTGAAAACGTACTACAACATCTATCAAAGCCGTATTAAATGCATGCCCCATATGCAAAGATCCAGTTACATTTGGTGGTGGAATAACAATACAAAAGGGCTCCCCATCATCCTCAGGGTTAGGACTAAACGCTTTTAGACTTTCCCATTTTTCTTGCCACTTTTTCTCTACTTCAAAAGGTGAATAATTCTCTAAAGATAATTGATCATTAATCTCTGTCATGTCCAAATTTTATTTCAATAAACTTTTTGTTTATTTTATCTTGAGAGCAGCCAATTAATGAAAATAATATTAGTTTGCAAAAAAAGTCACATCCATTCTAAAAAAGTTTGAAGCCAGAACCGCAGGAACAACGTTTTGCGTTTTTTGGTGTTGAAATAAGAAATCCACCACCGCTCAAATCTCCGTAATAATCTAATTTTAAATCTTTAAGTAAATTAAACTTTTTTAGATCCGCGTATAAAGTTACTCCTTCAGTTCTTGAAATAGGGGATCCATTACATTTACCTGGCCTTAATTTGATATGCATCCATCCTTCGGAACAATTTTTATCCTCTACCAAATCAATAGACATTTCTCCTGGAGAACCTCCAAAAGAAGCTTGCCTAGATAGTTCTGAAGCAGCGCTTTGACTGATTGAAAGATTGACGATCTCAGTCATTAGAAAAACAATAAATGGGCGATCCAGGGTTCGAACCAGGGACATCCTGCTTGTAAGGCAGGCGCTCTACCGCTGAGCTAATCGCCCTTATAATAAATCATTCTAATAGATGAAGTTGAAATATTTATACTAAGTATTTAAATATTTCATGATTGAGGCAAAATTAAATTAATAAAATATATCCTATGTCCTCAAACGATAGATATAACTTACAAAAAAATTCCGATTTAGAGACTTTAAAAAGCTTTAAAATTTTAATATCTAATATCAAATCATTAAAAGATAAAACATGGGGATGCCCTTGGCAGAAAATACAGTCTCATAAATCATTGATCCCATTTTTACATGAAGAAAGTAATGAGTTTATAGATGCGATATATGAAAAAAAGGCGGATAACATATGTGAAGAGTTAGGAGATCTTTTATTACAAGTAATGCTTCATGCTGAAATCGGTTGCGAAAAAAAAGAATTTGAACTAAATGATGTTATAAAAAATCTAAACAAAAAAATTATTAATAGACATCCATATATTTTTAAAAAAAAAGAGAAAGTATCTCTAGAAAAATCGCAAAAGATTTGGGAAAACATTAAAAATTCAGAAAAAGAAACACCTCATAAGGAATCATCAATTAGTAAAAATTTAAATATGAAAATCAAAAATTTACCACCGATAGTTGGAACAGATAAAATCACAAATGTTGTTAAAGAATATGGTTTTAAATGGGAGAGTACGGATCAGATTTTTAATAAGTTAGAAGAAGAGATTAATGAATTAAAGGAAGCAATTAAAAGTAATAATGATTCAGAAATAAAAAATGAATTTGGGGATATTTACTTTACCCTTCTGAATCTCTCAAACTTTTTAAAAATAAATCCTGAATCAGCTCTTCAAAAAACTAATAAAAAATTTTTAAACAGATTTTCAATCATTGAAGATCATGCAGGCGATAATATTAAAAAACAAACTCCTAAAGACTTTCAACGGCTTTGGCAAATAGCCAAGCAAAAACTTAAAAGAAAAAATTCTTAAAAAGCAAATGACTAATGTTTCAATATGGATAGATGAATATCATAAAGGCTCAAGATTCGGTCTAAATGGAGATGTTTTAATTAAACAAAAATCACGATATCAAGAAATTATTGTTTTGGAAAATGAATACTATGGCCGAGCTTTAATGCTTGATGGTTGTTGGATGACATCACTAAAAGACGAGAAATATTATCATGAGTGTCTTGTACATCCAGCATTAAGTAGCATTGACGAAAAATCTAATGTACTAATTATTGGTGGAGGAGACGGCGGTACAGCGAGAGAATGCGTTAAATATTCTCAAATATCAAAAATTGATCTAGTAGAAATTGATGAGGAGGTAATCAAAATATCTAAAAAATTTTTAAAAGAAATTGGAGGCGAAGCATGGAATGATAAAAGATTAGAAATACATGTTGATGATGGTGTTAAATGGGTAAAAAAAACGAGAGATAATTTTTACGACGTTATTTTTATAGATTGTTCAGATCCCTCAGAATTTTCAAATTTATTATTTTCAGATTCTTTTTATAAAGAATGTAAAAGAATACTTACACCAAAGGGGATATTAGCAACGCAAAGCGAATCTCCTGAATCCTTCAAAAATATTCACATAAATATTTTGAAAACCCTAAAAAATATATTTAAGGTTTCTGAAACTATGTATTCCTTTGTGCCTATATATCCAAGCGGGATTTGGAGTTGGACATTCGCTTCTTCAGAAGATCTAAATTTATCAAAGCAAAATTATGATGAAGTCCTAAAAATAGAAGAAGGATGTGAAATTTGGAATATAAATTTTCAAAATGCAGCATTCAAAATGATGCCAAATAAAATAGTAAAAGAACTAGATTCATAAGATGACAAAAAATTTATTTGATAACGAAGATGCAATTTATATGGGAGCAAAAAGAATTCCCGAGAATTGCTCAATTGGTATATTTGGAGTTAATTATGACGGGACATGTTCGTTTAAACCAGGAGCAAGATTTGGTCCAGAAGCAATAAGACAAGTCAGTTCTTGTTTAGAAACATATTGTCCAAAAATAAAAAAAGACTTAGAGGATATTATGTATGTTGATTTTGGATCAATACTAATTGATAAAAATGACTCAAAGTCCGTTATTGAATCGGTTAAATCAGCAACAAATTATTTAATTAGTAAACGCCTTAGTCCTATTATGCTTGGAGGTGAACACTCTATTACAAGAGGTGCTATTGAAGCGTTAGTAAAAAAATATCCAGATTTGATATTGGTTCAACTTGATGCTCATGCAGATTTAAGAGAATCATATATAGGGAATGAACATAGTCATGCTTGTACTATGAAAAGATGCTTAGAAGTGCTACCTGAAAAAAAAATTTTGCAAGTGGGAATTAGAAGTGGGACTAAAGAAGAATTTGAAATTATGCATAATAACAACCAATTAGTTAACTTTTGTCCAGGCGGAAATGCACATGAGTTAAAACAAGCTCTTCTACCATACACGAAGTCTCCAATCTATTTAACAATTGATTTAGATTGGTTTGATCCCAGTTTACTGGCAGGGACAGGCACTCCAGAACCGGGAGGGTTTTTTTGGAATGATTTTGAAGAAATACTGAAAACTTTAAAAGACCTTAGAATTGTGGCTTCAGATATTGTGGAATTATCTCCAGAAATTGATAAAAGCGGAGTAAGTAGCATAGTTGCAGCAAAAGTACTTAGAAGCTTAATTTTGTCATTAGAAAATATGCAATAAAAAATTTCTAAACTACAGTGTAAAAATACTAAATACAAACTAAATATTTCATGGATTTGCTAAAAAGTCCTCTTTATTCAAAATATGTTGAATCCAATGCAAAATTAGTGGATTTTGCAGGTTGGGAAATGCCCATATCATTTTCAGGATTAATTAAAGAGCATGAATCAGTTAGATCTTCAGCAGGATTATTTGATATTTCTCACATGGGTGTGATTTCTATCAAGGGAATCAATCCAAAGGATTATATTCAAAAACTTTTTCCTACTAATTTATACTCCTTTTCTGAAAGACAGGGACTTTATACAGTAATGCTCAATGATAAAGGAGGAATAATAGATGACTTAATAATTTATGACCTTGGTATACAAGAAAATGACATATCAGAATTATTGTTAATAGTTAACGCAAGTAGATATAAAGAAGATTTTCAGTGGATAAAAAATAATTTAAATATCTCTGAAATTTCGATAACAAACTTTAAAAAAGACAAAGTACTTTTAGCACTACAGGGAAAAAACTCATTCAATTTATTTGAAGAATGGATTGAATCTTCGATCTCACATATCCCTAACTTTGGATGCGAATATAAAATTTTTGAACATATTTCGCCTAAAGAAAAAATTTTCTTTTCAAAGACAGGCTATACGGGAGAAAATGGTCTAGAAATACTTTTATCTAAAAAAGCAGCAATTAATTTATGGGATTTCTCAATTTCCAAAAATGTTGCACCTTGTGGTTTAGGAGCTAGAGATACTCTTAGACTTGAAGCAGGCATGCATCTTTATGGTCAAGACATAAATGAACAAACTTCTCCATATGAAGCAGGGTTAGGCTGGCTAGTACATCTAGAAAATAATCACGAATTCTTTGGAAGAAAATTTCTTGAAGAGCAGTCAAGATTAGGTATTCAAAAAAAGTTAGTTGGTCTTTCTATAGAAGGTAAAGCAATAGGAAGAAAAGGTTGCGCAGTTCTTAAAGGTGAAGAAAATATTGGTACTATCACCAGCGGCAGTTGGTCTCCAACTAAACAACAAGCTATAGCTTTTGCATACATCAATACTTCGCATGCCTTAATAAATAATGAAGTTCAAATATCAATAAGAGGCAAAAAATTCAAAGGGGTAATAACAAAGAGAGCGTTTTATAAAAAAAATTATTAACTAAATTTACCCTTAAAGAATTATTATAAGTTATTGATAAATAAATCATACTTAGATGAGAAACAAAATTTGCAAAGAACTCAATAATACAGATATTGGTAAATTAGTTAATTTATGCGGATGGGTAGATAGAAGAAGAGATCATGGTGGTGTAATTTTTATTGATTTAAGAGACCATAGTGGATTTCTACAAATAACAATTAACCCCGATGATGGTGCAGATTTATTTAAACAGGCAGAAACTCTAAGAAATGAAACAGTAATAATGGTCAGCGGAATTATTAACGAAAGGCCAAAAGATTCAATAAATAAAAATTTAACTACTGGAGAGTTAGAGCTTAAAGTTAAAGATTTACAAATTCTCAACCAAATTAAAAAAAACCTACCTTTTCCAGTATCTATACATGATTATGAAAATACAAAAGAGGAACTCAGATTAAAATATAGATACCTTGATTTAAGAAGAGGCAAATTACTAGAAAATTTAAAAACAAGACATAAACTTATTAAAGTTGCTAGAGAATTTCTTGATAATTTTGGATTTACAGAAGTAGAGACTCCATTACTTACAAAATCAACTCCAGAAGGCGCTCGCGATTTTCTTGTTCCTGCTCGTCTTTCTAATGGAGAATTTTTTGCTCTGCCTCAATCCCCACAACTATTTAAACAACTTTTAATGGTGGGAGGTTTAGATAAGTATTATCAAATCGCAAAATGTTTTCGTGATGAAGACTTAAGGGCAGATAGACAGCCAGAGTTTACGCAATTAGATATTGAAATGAGCTTTATTAGTGAAGAAGAAATAATCTCTTTTAATGAAAGTCTTATAAAAAAAATATGGAAAGAAGTATTAAATATTGATTTTGATAATGCTTTTCCAAGAATGTCATGGCAAGCAGCAATGGATAATTACGGCACTGATAGACCAGACACTAGATATCAAATGTTATTAAAAGATTTAGGAGAAGTATTAGGTGATATTGGCTTTAATATTTTCACCAAAGCAATTAAGTCTGGAGGTTCTATAAAATCCATAACAGTCAAAGGAGGTAATTTAAGTATTAGCAACGTAAGAATTAAACCCGGAGGTGATATCTTCCAAGTAGCTCAAGATGCAGGAGCTGGTGGTTTGGCCTTTATAAGGGTCAAAGGAGATGAGCTTGAGACTATTGGGGCAATTAAAAATAATCTAAATGAAGAGCATATAGCTGATATTTTAAGAATCACCGAAGCGCAAGATGGAGACTTAATCCTCTTGGGTGCTGGAGATAAACAAATTGTCAACCAGTCATTAGATAGAGTGAGACAATACATCGCAAAAGACTTAAATCTCATAGATAAAAGTAAATGGAATTTCTTATGGGTAACTGATTTCCCGATGTTTGAGAGAAATGAAGAGGAAAATAGATATGAAGCTTTACATCATCCTTTTTGTTCTCCAAAAAATATAAAATCTAAAGATCCTGAAAACTTACAAAAAGAAATCGAGAACTCTATAGCAAATGCTTATGACTTAGTTCTTAACGGCTTGGAATTAGGAGGTGGCTCTTTACGTATTCATGAAGCAAACTTGCAAAGAGAGGTTTTGAAAACGGTAGGACTTACTGCTAATGAGATTAATGAAAAATTTGGATTTTTAATAGAAGCCTTAGAAATGGGTGCTCCTCCTCATGGTGGAATAGCGTTTGGATTAGATCGTATTACCATGCTGATCATAGGTGCAGATTCAATCAGAGAAACAATAGCGTTTCCAAAAAATCAACAAGCAAAATGTCTTCTCACAAATGCGCCTTCAAATGTCTCAGAATCACAATTAAAAGAATTAGATATTGAAATAACAATTGATGAATAAGAATATATATGGATGTTCTAAAAGTTTTTTGTTTAAATAAAATATAAGGAGGCAGTGCTTAATTAAAAATATTTAATGTCAAAATTTGTTTTTGTCACAGGAGGAGTAGTTTCTAGCATTGGCAAAGGAATTGTAGCTGCAAGCTTAGGTAGATTATTAAAGTCTAGAGGATATAGTGTTTCAATATTAAAACTAGATCCATATCTAAATGTTGATCCAGGCACAATGAGCCCTTTTCAACATGGAGAAGTGTTTGTAACCGAAGATGGGGCTGAAACCGATCTAGATTTAGGTCACTACGAAAGATTTACTGATACTGCAATGACTAGGTTAAATAGTGTAACAACGGGATCTATTTATCAAGCAGTCATTAATAAAGAAAGAAGAGGTAATTATAACGGTGGAACTGTGCAAGTAATACCTCACATAACGGGAGAAATTAGAGAAAGGATTCATAGAGTAGCCGCTAACAGCAATGCAGATATTATTATTACTGAAATTGGTGGAACAGTTGGTGATATTGAATCTCTACCTTTTTTAGAGGCAATAAGAGAATTCAAAAATGATGTCAATAGGAACGATGTTACATACATACACGTAACATTACTTCCTTACATCAAAACCTCTGGCGAAATAAAAACAAAACCAACACAACATTCAGTGAAAGAATTAAGATCAATTGGAATTCAGCCAGATTTACTTGTATGCCGAAGTGATAAATCTATCAATGAAGCTCTTAAAAAAAAGCTTAGTGGTTTTTGCGGTGTCAGTATCAACTCTGTAATTGAAGCGTTAGACGCAGATAGTATTTATTCTGTACCTCTTTCTCTAAAAAAAGAAGGTTTATGCAAAGAAACCCTTAAATATTTAGACCTTGAAGATAAAAAATGTGATTTGAAAAATTGGGAGCAACTAATACACAACCTAAGAAATCCTGGAAATCCAATAAAAGTTGCCCTTGTAGGCAAATATATTGAACTTGGAGATGCATATTTATCCGTTGTTGAAGCTTTAAGACATGCATGCATTGAACAAAAGGCTTTATTAGATTTACATTGGGTAAGTGCTGAAATGATAGAAAAAAATTCAGCAGAAACTTACTTAAATGAAGTTGATGCAATTGTCGTACCCGGGGGATTTGGTAATAGAGGAGTCAATGGAAAAATTTCGGCCATAAAATTCGCAAGAGAAAATAAAATTCCCTTTTTAGGTTTGTGCCTTGGTATGCAATGTGCGGTTATAGAATGGGCCAGGAATGTAGCTAATCTTCCAGATGCATCTAGTTCAGAACTTGAACCAAACACTCCAAATCCAGTGATACATTTATTACCAGAACAGGAAGATGTAGTTGATTTAGGTGGGACAATGAGACTTGGAGTTTATCCATGTAGATTGACAAAAAATACAACTGGAAAAAACTTATATGATGAGGATGTCATTTATGAGAGACATCGACATAGATACGAATTTAATAATTACTACAAACAAAGTTTTTTAGATTCTGGATACAAAATTAGTGGTACATCACCAGATGGCAGATTAGTTGAGTTAATTGAGTTAGAAAATCATCCATACTTCTTAGCCTGTCAATATCATCCTGAGTTTTTATCACGACCTGGCAAACCTCATCCTTTATTTAAAGGATTAATAAAAGCCGCTCAAGATAAGTTAACTCAATCAAATTAATATTCTTTATTTTTTTGAATGAAAATGACAAATTTTTTACCCTTAGTCGAACAATTTCATTCATTACAAGGTGAAGGTTATCACGCTGGAAAAAGTGCTTTTTTTGTAAGATTAGCCGGATGTAAAGTTGGATGTTCATGGTGCGATACAAAGAATTCATGGGACGAGAAAAAACACCCTTTTATATCAATTGAAAAAATAATAGATCGCATAAAAATTGCCAGAAAAAAAGGAGCATCTTTTTGCGTTATTACAGGTGGAGAACCTTTACAACATAACTTGGATAATTTTTGCAAAGCCATAAAAAAAATGACGATGGAAGAAGAACGAAAGCCAATGAAGATTCATATTGAGACAAGTGGAGTTAATTCGATATCAGGAAGCTATGACTGGATTACTTTATCTCCTAAAAGACACTCACCTCCAAAAAATTATTTTTTAAAAAACTGCAATGAAATCAAAATAATCATAAATGAAATAGAAGATATTGAATTTGCTATTCAAATAAAAAAAGAAACTTTAAAACAATATCAACTCTCTAAAAGCGAAGATGGCTTAAAAAAAGAAGATAAAATTTTTTATTTACAGCCAGCATGGAATAATGCGAATGGTTTTTCTCTTGCTATCGATTTCGTAAAAAATAACCCAGATTGGAAATTGAGCCTTCAAACTCACAAATACTTAAAAATTAATTGAAAGCATATGACTCTTAAAAATAAATCGATAGTAGTTTTATTATCTGGAGGTTTAGATTCTTCTACAGTTACTGGTATCGCCAAAAAATCCGAAGCTAAAATTTTTGGCCTTTCATTTGACTACGGTCAACGTCATAAAAAAGAATTAAATTCTGCATCAATAATTGCAAAACACTTTGATATCGAAGAATTTAAAATCATTAAGCTTGACTTATCTTTATGGGGAGGCTCGTCATTAACTGATACTCAAAAAAATATTCCAATGGAAGGAGTACAAACTAATAAAATTCCTAATACTTATGTTCCTGGGAGAAATACTATATTTATTTCCGTTGCACTAAGTTATGCCGAAGCAATAGATGCTGATTTGATTGGATTAGGAGTTAATGCACTAGATTATTCTGGTTATCCAGATTGCAGACCTGACTACATCAAAAAATTTCAAGAATTAGCAGAGTTAGCCAATAAAAGAGGAAGAGAAAATAATCCAATAAAACTTTGGACACCACTATTAGATTTAAATAAAGAGGAAATTATTCAATTAGCTTTTGCTAATCATGTCCCTTTAGATAAAACATGGAGTTGTTATTCGGGTAATTCAAAACCATGCGGTAAGTGTGATAGCTGCAGAATTAGAAATGCCGCTTATGAACAATGGCTTAATAACAATAATAAAAAATGAAAATAAAAAAAATAATTCTAGAAAAATGGATAGATCCAGCACTGATTACACATGATCTAACAAGAAAATTCGGAGACAAAGGATTAGCTTGGCTAGACAGTGATGGCAAAGAAAATGGGGAATGGTCAATAATAGGAATTAAACCTAAAAAAATAATCCAATCAAGAGATATCAATAACTTAGACAAAACTAATAATCCATTTAACAATTTAAAAAATATTGAAAAAGGATTTTGGATCGGATGGTTAAGTTATGAAGCTGGAGTTTACATAGAACCAAAAAACCCATGGCGAAAATCTAATATGGCAACTTTATGGATTGCATCATATGATCCAATCATTAAATGTAATCTAATAAAAAAAGAAATAATTATCGAAGGCACAAACTCATCTGAACTGATGAATTATAAAAACATAATCAACAATATAAAAAATATTGAAGAAGAAAATATTATTGAACCAAATTTAAATTTTGATTTTTCAAAAATAAATTTGGACGAAATAGCTGAAAAATTTCAGGAAAATATTTTAAAATTAAAAAAATTAATTTCCCTAGGGGATATATTTCAAGCAAATCTAACAACTAAATGTGAAATTGAATCTTTCAAAAACTATAATCCTCTAGATATTTATTTGAAAATAAGAAGGAAATTAAGAGCTCCCTTTGGAGGAATAATAATAAATAATGATAATTATAAAGAGGCTGTATTATCTACCTCGCCAGAAAGATTTATAAAAATAGATAATAAAAATTTTGTAGAATCAAGACCTATTAAAGGAACTAGATCAAGAGATAAAGATTCAAATCAAGACGCACTTAATGCTATCGATTTAATAACGAACGAAAAAGATAGAGCCGAAAATATTATGATTGTTGACCTAATAAGAAATGATTTAAGTAAAGTTTGCGAAACAGGAAGTATTTTGGTGCCAGAAATATTAAAACTTGAAAGTTTCTTAAAAGTTCATCATCTAACTTCAGTAATCATAGGCAAATTAAAAAAAGACAAGAACTGGATAGATTTACTTAAAGCTTGTTGGCCTGGGGGGTCTATAACTGGAGCACCTAAATTAAGATCATGCCAGAGACTTTTTGAATTAGAAGAATGTGAACGCGGACCATACTGTGGCTCATTTTTGAAACTTGACTGGAATGGAGAGTTTGACAGCAATATACTTATAAGATCATTTTTAATTAAAGACAAAAAAATCAATATATATGCTGGTTGCGGAATAGTTATTGACTCAAACCCTGAAGAGGAAACTGATGAACTAAAGTGGAAACTTTTACCGTTAATTGATTCACTAAAATGATTGAAACATTAGGCTGGCACAAGAATCAATGGTTGGATATTGATAGAATATTTATTTCTGCTAATAATAGAGGATTAAAATTTGCTGATGGTATATTTGAAACCATTTTGATAAAAGAAAACAAACCTATTCTTTTTGATGAACATCTGAAAAGATTAGAAAAAAGTAGCAAGATTTTAAATATTAATCTCAAAATAAATAAATCAACTTTGAGACAACTTATTCACGATGGAATTAAAAAGTTATCACTTAAAAATGATCAATTTGCTTCAGTAAGAATAAACTATAGTCGAGGAACTAATGAAGGTCGAAGACTAACAATTGATAGCACTTCAAAGACAAAAGATTTGGATAATTTATGGCTTGAGTTCTATAGAATCAAACCAAATTTTAATCCGATAAGCGTTTGCATTAGTCAAACGGAAAAAATAAATGAATTCAGTCTTATAAGTAAATGCAAAACCTTTTCATATAATCAGGCGATACAAGTTTTGACAGAAGCCAATGAAAAATCATTTGATGATTCTATCCTTTTGAATACGTCAGGTGAACTTTGTTGTGGAAGTACATTTAATCTTCTAATTAAAAGAAATAATCAATGGATAACTCCTAGAAAAAAGAGCGGCTGTTTTGAGGGGATTATGGTTTCTGAAGCTTTAAAATTGAAAATTGTAAAAGAAGAATTAATTCCTCCAGAATTTCAAAATGATGACATAATAGTTGCAATTAATAGCTTATCTTGCAGACAAATTAATCAAGTTAATGATTTAGTGCTTAAACCTAAATTCGATCCAATTTACTTTTGGGATTTATTATATAATTGAACTTTATTAATATCTGGTAAAAAGACATCAGATACTTTAGTTATATTGTTATTAACCTTAAATTCAACAATTTTCCCAATAATTATAATAGATGGAGCTAAAAATTCTTTATCTTTGATTTGATCTGGAAGATTATCTAATTTCTCTATCAAACATTTTTGATTTTTTAAAGTAGCTTCTTGAATAACAGCGCATTTAGTACTCTTATCTAAACCACCTAGAATTAATTCTTCCACAATAAATTCAATATTTTTGATACCCATAAAAATTACTAAGCTATCTGATGATTTAGCTAAATCTCTCCAATTCACTGTCTTTTTTTCCTTATCTACACGCTCATGTCCAGTGACAAAAGTTACGGAACTCGCAGCATCTCTATGGGTTAGTGGAATACCAAAATATGTGGGAGCAGCTATACCAGAAGTAATACCAGGAACAATTTCAACTGAAATTCCATTTTTTTCTAAAATCGATACCTCTTCACCACCTCTAGAAAAAACGAATGGATCGCCCCCTTTAAGCCTTACAACATTTTTGCCTTCTTTTGCTAATTTCAAAATAAGATCATTAGTTTCAGCCTGAGGTACAGAACACTTCCCAGCCCTTTTGCCTACATGGAAAATTTCTGTATTTTTTCCTGCCTCTTTTGTTATTTCATCTGGGATTAAAGCATCATGAACTAATGCATCACAATTTTTTATTAGGCGTAAAGCTTTAAGAGTCAAAAGCTCAGGGTCACCAGGACCTGCTCCAACTAAATAAACAATGCCGGGCACAATAATCTCCATTAACAAGTATGGTAGTAAAAGTTAATCGCAATGAAGGTAAATATTGTGAAAGAAAGTTTATTAAAACCAAATAAAAAATTTACTCTCCTTAGTGCGTTTATTACTCTCCTAAATGATCGTTTAAGTGAAAGTATACTGTTACCAATATTACCCTCTTTTGTTTTACTTTTTGACTCTCAAGCAAGTACATATGGTTTATTATCATGCACTTACCAATTAGCCCAATTTACAGCTTCTCCTTTTATAGGACTTATGAGTGATAGATATGGAAGAAGACCTGTCACTCTTTTTTGTATTACTGGTTCAGTAATAGGAATATCTATATTATCTTTTACAGTTCTTTTTAATTGGTCAAATTCAATAGCCACTATCCCGTTATTTTTATTATTTTTAGCCAGACTAATTGATGGTTTAAGTGGGGGCACTGCAGCTACTGCAACAACAATTCTTGCAGATATTTCAAGCCCTGAAAACAGAGCAAAAACATTTGGTCTTATTGGTGTAGCTTTTGGTTTAAGTTTTTTCTTAGGTAATATTTTTGTTGTAATTTTTGCAAGAAATACAAATAATAATTTTATTATTCCAGTTTTGATAGCCTCAATCATTCCAATAATAAATTTTCTGCTTGTATTCTTTTACTTACCAGAAACCAAGCCTAATAGTGCAATAAATAAATCAAAAACTGTTTTAAAAAACCCTTTAAAAGCTCTATTTACAGTTTTCAAAGAAGAAAAGATTAAAAAATTATCATTAGCTTTTTTTATTTACTTTATTGCTTTTACTGGATTGACTAATATCCTTATATTTTTCCTTCAAGAATCATTAAACTGGACGACCAAAGCATCCAGTGGAACTCTTGTTGTAGTAGGAATAATTGCAATTATCGTTCAAGGAGGACTAATAGGGCCTCTGGTAAAGCAATTTGGCGAAATGCGATTAACACTTATCGGATCAGGCTTCATTCTTGTAGCATGTACTCTTTTAATAACTGCTCCAAAAGAAAATGCGACACTTAATATTTATTCAGCTGTTTCATTTTTAGCCGTTGGGGCAGGATTAATTACGCCCACTTTAAGAGCATTAATATCAAAGAAATTAGACGTTGATAAACAAGGATCAATTTTAAGTAACCTTCAGGGTCTACAGAGTCTTGGAGGGGTTTTAGGAATTGCAATGGCTGGAAGGGTTTATGATAGTTTTGGTCCTAAATCACCTTTTATAGCTGGTTCCGTTATTTTACTTTTCATGATATACCTTATTGCAGAGGGTAAAAATAAAAATTCTTTTAAAAATCAGAATTCAAAAGTATCCTAATGAAAATCCAGGCTGATGTTTTTATTAATAGAGAATTAAGTTGGATTGAATTCAATAAAAGAGTACTCCTAACTGGTATGGAAAAGGAGTACAAAATCCTAGATAAAGTAAAATTTTGTTCAATTTTTAGTAATAATCTAGATGAATTTTTTATGGTAAGGGTAGCTTCGTTAAAGGCTCAAGTTGAAGCAGGTATTACAAAAAAAAGTATTGATGGACTTACCCCTAAACAGCAATTAACAAAAATAAATAAAGAAGTAAAGAATTTAACTAACCTACAAGAAAACTATATAAATGATGAATTAAATAATGAACTTAAAGAAAAAGGTATTGTTTTAAAAAAATATAAGGACCTAAGTGAAAATCAAAGAAATTGGTGTGATAACTATTTTACTTCATCTATTTTCCCTTTATTAACTCCATTAGTTGTTGATCCAGCACATCCATTTCCTTTTATAAGTAATTTAAGTCTAAATTTGGCAGCCCTTATAAGTAATGGGGAAGATTCTAAAAATCAGTTTGTAAGAGTAAAAATACCAACAAAAAATATAAATAGATTTATACAAATTCCAAATGAAATCATTCAACATATTGATGAAACTACGTATGTTTTCATAAGTGTTGAAGATTTAATTGGGAATAATATAAATACTTTATTTAATGGAATGGAATGTATAAATTACTCTTTTTTCAGAGTTACAAGAGATGCGGATTTAGAATTAAAAGAACTTGAAGCTGATGATCTTCTTTTAGCAGTTGAACAAAGTTTGCAAAAGAGAAGATTAGGTGGAGACGTAGTTAGATTAGAAGTCGAATCAGACATGCCAGAAAATATTCTTAAATTACTCATTGAAAGTATCTCAATACAAAAAGAGTATATTTACTTTTGCAAAAGTTTTTTAGGCCTTGATGATTTAAATGAGCTTACAAAAATTAATAGGAATGATTTAAAAGAAAATCTTCTAATTGGGAAAACTCATCCGAAATTAAAAAATTTAGATTTACCTTCAAACAAAAACTTTAATTCTATTTTTCATATACTTAGAAAAAAAAATATTTTGCTTCATCATCCATACGACTTATTTAGAACTTCAGTTGAAGAATTTATAAACAAAGCAGCTGATGATCCACTTGTTATGGCTATAAAAATTACTTTATATCGAGTTTCCAAGGATTCACCTATAATCGCAGCTTTAATGAGAGCTGCAGAGAATGGAAAAGAAGTAATGACCCTTGTTGAACTAAAAGCAAGATTTGATGAAGATAATAATATTCAATGGGCAAAACAACTTGAACAAGCTGGAATTCATGTTGTATATGGAATCATAGGATTTAAAACACATACAAAAATAGCTTTGATAGTAAGAAAAGAAAAAGGACGATTAAGGAATTATTTCCATATTGGAACAGGAAACTATAACTCTAATACTTCAAAGTTTTATACAGATTTAGGATTACTTTCAACTGATCCTGTTATTGCATCAGATTTACTTGAGTTATTTAACTTCCTATCAGGTTTTTCTAAACAAAAAAATTATCAAAAGTTATTAGTTTCTCCCTCATCGATGAGAGAGAAATTTATATTTCTGATAAAGAGAGAAATTAAAAATGCAGAAGAAGGCAAAAAGGCAGAAATAATTGCAAAAATGAATTCTTTAGTAGACCCAGAAATAATTAAACTTCTTTATTTAGCTTCAGACACAGGCGTAAAAATTAGTCTTATTATAAGAGGTATTTGTTGCTTGTATCCCCAAAGAAAAAACTTAAGTGAAAACATTAAAGTTATAAGCATTATTGGCCATTTTCTTGAACACTCAAGAATTTTTTGGTTTTGTAATAACGGTGATAATGAGGTTTTTATTGGGAGTGCAGATTGGATGAGGAGAAATCTTGATAGAAGAATAGAAGCTATTACTCCTATAGAGGATTACGAATTGAAATCTAAAATATACTCACTCTTGCAAACTTATATAAAAGATGATTTCTTTTCTTGGATAATGAATGAAGATGGTTCTTATTCGAAATACAAATTAGATTCATCGGATAATCGTTCGCAAATTGACCTAATAGAAAAATAAAATTAATATTGATTTTTACAACATTTAAAAAAATAGTTAACATTTTAAATTTTTTTTAATTTTTATAAAATCCTCTCATGTCAAAGGATTTCGAGAAATAAGCTTTAAAAAAGAAATTTTTGTCTTTAAAATTTCAAAGTAAAAGTAGTTTTTATTTCAATTTCAGTGCTAGCTTTTTAAAAAATCCATTAATTAGGAGGCCAGGGTGATGGGGATCCCTCTGGAATCTACGAAAAGCTCTTCAGATAATAATTTTGATGAGCCAAGATTACCAAACACTGCGGGCAAATCTCGCAAATCGAAATCCAGTCTTACGGCAAAACAAAGCCAAAAAAAATCTGGCAGACTTGCTTCAGATTCTATTGGCTATTACTTAAGTAGCATTGGAAGAGTACCTCTTTTGACTCCAGCAGAGGAAATAGAGTTAGCTCATCATGTTCAGAACATGAAAAAGTTGCTACAAATTCCTGAAACTGATAGAACACAACGAAATCTTTATCAAATTAAGATTGGCAAAAGAGCCAGAGATAGAATGATGGCAGCTAATCTAAGGCTTGTTGTATCCGTTGCAAAAAAATACCAAAATCAAGGACTTGAATTATTAGATCTTGTCCAAGAGGGAGCTATTGGCCTTGAAAGAGCTGTTGATAAATTTGATCCTGCTATGGGATATAAATTCTCAACTTATGCTTACTGGTGGATAAGGCAAGGAATGACAAGAGCTATTGATAACAGTGCAAGAACAATCCGTTTGCCTATTCACATAAGTGAAAAACTATCCAAAATGAGAAAAGTCTCTAGAGAATTATCACATAAATTTGGTAGACAACCTACCAGATTGGAAATGGCAACTGAAATGGGAATTGATCAAAAAGATTTAGAAGATTTAATTTCGCAAAGCGCTCCTTGCGCTTCTCTAGATGCTCACGCAAGAGGCGAAGAAGATAGAAGTACTCTTGGTGAACTTATACCTGATCCAAACTGTGAAGAGCCTATGGAAGGTATGGATAGAACAATTCAAAAAGAGCATTTAGGAACTTGGCTTTCTCAATTAAATGAAAGAGAACAAAAAATAATGAAGCTTAGATTTGGCTTAGATGGTGAAGAACCATTAACACTCGCAGAAATAGGAAGACAAATTAATGTTTCACGAGAAAGAGTTAGGCAACTAGAAGCTAAAGCAATATTAAAACTTAGAGTAATGACAACTCATCAAAAAGCAGCTTAATCAAATTGATAAAATTTACTGTAATTTTATTATATTTATTTTCAATTTTTTTAATATCAATAGTTTTTAAAAAATATAATGAAGATAGTAGAGAAATCGTCAGAAAAATAATACATATTGGAATAGGACCTTTAATACCTATTGCTCAATTTTTAAAAATTAATCAAAACTCGGCTCTAATTTTTACAGGAATTGTCTCATTAATGGTTTTTATTAATTATTGGTATAAATTATTTCCAACAATTGAGGATGTTGAGAGAAAGAGTTATGGAACATTGTTTTATTGTCTAAGTTTATTTATTTTGATTTATCTTTTCTGGGATAAAGATCCATATGCATTAATCAGCGGATTTTTCATAATGACTTTTGGTGATGGATTAGCTGGGTTAATAGGAAAAAGCTTTGACTCGAAGAGTTGGATTTTTTTTAAACAAAAAAAATCTTTATTTGGTACTATGACAATGTTTTTAACAAGTTTGATAGTAGTTTGCTCAATAGGATACGCCCAACAAAATAGTTTAAATTTAAATTATTTTACAATAGCTTTTTTTGCGACTTTACTCGAACAATTTAGTGTTTTAGGAATAGATAATTTCGTTGTTCCAATTTCTTCAGCATTATTTTTTAATTTTTTTATAACAAGCTAAGTGAATTGTATAAAATAGCGAGTAATTCTTTTGTTGTTTCTATATCTATACATGCATCAGTAATGCTTCTACCAAACTGGAGATCTTCTTTTTTTAAAAGTTTTTGATTTCCTTCCTTCAAATGACTTTCAAGCATAACTCCTAAAATATTTTTTTCACCATTACTAATTTGAGAAGCTACATTTCTTAGTACTTCCGACTGTTTTCGGAAGTCTTTATTCGAATTTCCATGACTACAATCGATCATCACTTTATGAGGAAGATTACATTGCCTCAATTCAGCTGAAATTCTTTTAACATGATCACTTTCGAAATTTGGGCCTTTTGAACCGCCCCTTAAAACTATATGTCCATCAGGATTTCCTGTAGTATTAACTATAGAAGCCATTCCGTTTTCATTTACACCTAAAAAATGATGGGATTTTGAAGCTGACTGCATTGCATTAATTGCAGTATTAAAAGAACCATCCGTTCCATTTTTAAAACCTATAGGCATTGATAATCCTGATGCCATTTCCCTATGAGTTTGACTTTCTGTAGTCCGCGCACCTATAGCTGTCCAACTTATTAAATCGGCGATGTATTGAGGAACGATGGGATCTAATAATTCTGTAGCAGAAGGTATACCCCGAGTTGCTAAATATGAAAGTAAACTTCTTGCCCTTCTTAAACCAGTATTAATATCATAAGAATCATCTAGATGAGGATCATTTATCAATCCCTTCCAACCAATAGTTGTTCTTGGTTTTTCAAAATATACTCTCATGATTATTTCTAATTTATCTTTATAGATTTCTCGGAAATTTTGAATATATTTTGAATATTCCTTTGCCGCCTCTAGATCATGAATTGAACATGGGCCCACAATGACTAAAAGCTTATGATCATTATGATGCAAAATATTTTGTATCGATCTTCTTGTTTTAGATACTGTATTAGCAGAGGTGTGATCCAAAGGTATATCATTATGTAATCTGCTTGGAGGTATTAATGGACGTGTTTCAACAACATGTAAATCTGATGTCTTTTCTAAAGCTGAATTATTTGATGATGTCGTCATTGATTAATTAAGAAGTTTGAATATTTAAAAAAGCATTTATGAATACTCTCCTTTTCAATATTAAAAATAACAATAGATTAGGCATTAAACCTTACTAATGAAGAATTTGGAAACATTGCTAAAAGATTATGCGGATCACGTAGCTGAAAGAGCCACCAAAGGTATACCTCCTTTACCTTTAAATGCTGAGCAAACAAATTGTATTACACAATTATTGGAACAAAATAGTAAGTACGATTCATCATATTTACTTGATTTACTAGTAAATAGAGTACCACCAGGAGTTGATGAGGCTGCTTATGTAAAAGCAAGCTGGCTTACAGCTATTGTTAATTCCGAAAAATTTTGCAAATCAATTAGTCCCGAAAAAGCAATTGAAATACTAGGAACAATGATAGGTGGATACAATGTAAATTCTTTGGTTGAAATACTTAAAGGAGAAAATAGTTTACTCGCAAAAAAAGCAGCAGAAGTTTTAAAAAATATTATTCTTGTTTACGACTCAGCTAATGAAATTTATGAATTATCTCAAAATAATATTTATGCAAAAGAGGTTGTAAATAGTTGGGCAAATGCAGAATGGTTCATAAATAAAAAAGTTCTGGAGAAAGAGATTACTTGTTTAGTGTTTAAAGTTGACGGTGAGACAAATACAGATGACTTATCTCCAGCTGTACATGCAACAACACGCCCGGATATTCCGATGCATGCATTAGCTATGTTGGAATTTAAAAAACCTGATGGACTAAAGATTCTTGAAAATTTAAAAAAACAAAATTTGCCGATAGCTTATGTTGGAGATGTTGTTGGAACAGGGAGTTCTAGAAAATCTGCTATTAATTCACTCATTTGGCATATAGGAGAAGATATCGCTTTTGTGCCCAACAAAAAAACAGGTGGAATAATAATTGGTAGCAAAATAGCCCCGATTTTCTTTAATACTGCACAAGATTCAGGAGCTTTACCTATAGAAGCTGACGTATCTAATTTGACAACTGGAGACGTTATTAAAATATATCCATATAAAGGCATTATTAAAAAAATTGAAAAAGACTCAAATACTGAAGAATTAATAAGCAAATTCGACTTATATCCATCAACTCTTACTGATGAAATTCAGGCTGGCGGAAGAATTAATCTTATGATTGGAAGATCTCTTACAGACAAAATTAGAAACAAATTAGATTATCAACCAAGTGAAATATTTATCAGACCACAAAATCCAACCGAAAGTAGTGCGGGCTTTACTCAGGCTCAAAAAATAGTAGGCAAAGCTTGCGGTTTAGATGGAGTTAGGCCAGGAATGACCTGTGAACCAATTATGACCACAGTTGGTAGTCAGGATACTACTGGGCCAATGACTAGAGATGAACTAAAAGAACTAGCTTGTTTAGGATTTACTGCAGATTTAGTGATGCAAAGTTTTTGTCATACAGCTGCATATCCTAAACCAGTAGATCTAGTTACCCATAAAGAATTACCTGATTTTATATCTCAAAGAGGTGGAGTAGCTCTTAAGCCTGGAGACGGCATAATTCATAGCTGGCTTAACAGAATGCTTCTTCCTGATACTGTAGGCACAGGTGGAGATAGTCATACAAGATTTCCTCTTGGCATTTCATTTCCTGGAGGCTCAGGCATTGTTGCCTTTGCCGCTGCAATAGGATCAATGCCATTAAATATGCCTGAATCTGTGCTGGTTAAATTTAAGGGAGAATTATTACCAGGAATTACTCTTAGAGATTTAGTAAATGCAATCCCTCTCTTTGCAATTAAAAAAGAACTCTTAACTGTTGAGAAAGAAAATAAAAAAAATATATTCAACGGGAAAATTATGGAGATTGAGGGATTACCAAACCTAAAACTTGAACAAGCTTTTGAACTTACTGATGCTACTGCGGAACGCTCATGCGCTGGTAGCACAATACTTTTATCCCAAAAAACAGTTCAAGAATATTTAAGAAGCAATATTTGCCTGTTAGAAAAAATGATCGAGAGTAATTATGAAGATTCAAAATCGATTTCAAGAAGAATAAATGATATGAAAAATTGGTTAAAAAAACCTACATTAATTCAACCAGATTCAAACGCTCAGTATGAAGAAATCATTGAAATTGATTTAGCAAAAGTAACTCAACCTATAGTTGCTTGCCCTAATGATCCAGATAACGTAAAAGAAATCACTGATGTTGCAAATACAAATATTGACGAGGTTTTTATAGGTTCTTGTATGACAAATATTGGTCATTACAGGGCAGCTGCGAAAGTTCTTGAAGGTGTACAAAATTTAAAGGCTAAATTATGGATTTGTCCACCAACAAAAATGGATGAAGAAACTCTTAAAGATGAAGGTTATTATAAAATATTCGAAAATTGTGGTGCAAGATTAGAGTTGCCAGGCTGTTCATTATGTATGGGAAATCAAGCTAGAGTAGATGAAGGTTCTGTAGTATTTTCTACAAGTACAAGAAATTTTGACAATAGGCTTGGAAAAAATGCGCAAGTATTTTTAGGTAGTGCAGAATTAGCAGCAGTTTGCGCACTGCTAGGAAAAATACCTGAAATAGAAGAATATCAGGATATTACTAAAAATAAAATCAATCCATATTCAGAAGAACTTTATCGTTATCTTCAATTTGATGAATTAAACGATTTCAGCTTGTCACAATAATCATGAACTATGCCAAACCTTATAAAAGATAATATTCAAAAAACAAGTAATAATTCTTCTCGTACCATCAAAAAATTATTAAAACAAAGATCCCTAGTCGTTGTATTTTCGCTCTTATTAACAGGTTTAGGAGCCTCAATTACAAGCATATTTTTTAAAACTGGAATTTACTTTATTAATAATTGGAGATTAGCATTATTAGACCAATTCCCATCTATTGCGGTTTTACCTATTTTTGGAGCTCTTGGAGGGGCCATTGCAGGATATTTGATTAAAAATGTAGCACCTGCAGCAAAAGGTTCAGGTGTGAGTCAAATCATGGGTTTCTTAAGGCATAAAAAAGTTCCAATGAATATTAAAGTAGGATTAGTAAAGCTCATATCAGGAATTATTGCTATTGGTAGTGGATTCCCTTTGGGACCTGAAGGTCCATCAGTTCAAATGGGAGGATCAGTTGCTTGGCAGATGGCCAAGTGGCTCAAAGCGCCTACAGCTTTCAGAAGAGTAATAGTAGCAGCAGGTGGTGGTGCTGGAATAGCTGCAGTATTTAGCGCCCCATTAGGAGGATTTGTCTATGCAATAGAAGAGTTATTAAACTCTGCTAGACCAGTAATTTTACTACTAGTAGTAATCACAACTTTCATTGCAGATTCATCTGCTGATATTATTCAAGCCTTGGGTTTAGATCCTAAAGCAGGAGGCTTCGATTTTAACCTCGGATTTTTAATCCAAAAAGAATATGACCCATCAGTTTTTTTCTTACCTATAGATTTTATTTACCTAGTTTTACTAGGAATAATTATTGGAATTTTTGCAGAATTGTACAGCAGATTTGTTTTGTTAATGCAAAGTCTTGGAAAAAAGTGGTATAAAAATAAATTTGTTTTAAAAATGAGTATCTGTGGACTTATTTTAGGAAGTATCTATGCTTTTTTACCCAGTACATTTCATAATTTAGATGAATTACAGAAAATAATAGCTGAAAAAAATACAAGTATTGGAATTGCTTTATTAGCAGTTTTAGTATTATTTATCACGACAGGTTTAGCTGCAGCATCTGGAGCTCCTGGAGGATTGTTCTATCCAATGCTTACTTTAGGAGGGTCAATCGGACTAATAATGGGGAGCTGGGTGGAAATTTTGACAGGACATGCACCAAGTACATACATTTTTGCGGGAATGGGAGCTTTTGTAGCAGGATGTTCGCGAACACCAATAACAGCAATGTTTTTAGCTTTTGCTTTAACAAAAAATTTACTAATAATGAAACCTGTGTTAATAAGCTGCATTGCCAGTTTCTTGATAGCAAGGGCTTTTAATGAAGAATCAATTTATGAAAGACAAATTCAAATAGAATTAGAAGAATAATAAACTATCTTTAATCAAAAACAGCAGTTTTACTGTTATAAACAAATACTTGATGATTCAAATGTAATCTAACTGCTCTTGCTAAAGCTATTCTTTCAATATCTCTTCCTTTTCTAATCAAATCATCAATTTCATCCCTATGACTTACATTAACTGTGCATTGCTCTATTATTGGGCCTTCATCAAGATCTTCAGTAACATAGTGAGCAGTAGCACCGATTAATTTAACACCTCTCTTCCATGCTCGATGATATGGTTGCCCTCCCTTAAATGCAGGTAAGAAAGAATGATGAATATTTATTATTGAAGAAAACTTTTTTAAAAAAGAATCACTCAAAATTTGCATATATTTGGCTAAAACAACAAGATCAATTTCATATTCTTTTAGTAAATTTAAACATTGATCTTCAACAATAGATTTATCACTTTTAAGAATATCAACATGTACAAATTTTGCATTAAAATCATTTGCGATATTTTCAAGATCAGAATGATTTGAAATTATTAACGGGACTTTCATTTTGAGTTCACCATTTCTTACTCGCCAAAGTAAATCAATTAAACAATGATTTTGTTTACTCACGAAAATAGCAACATTTGGAATTTCATCAGAATAATTTATGTTAAATTTTCCATTTACTGCATCTGCAATTTTTTCAAATTCTTTATAAATTTCATCTCTATTAAAAGATTCATTGCTACTATTCCATTCAATTCGACTAAGAAACAAACCCGCATCTTGATCTGTATGATGGTCAGAATGTTTTATGTTACCACCGTAATTTGAAATCCAGCTTGTAAGTAAACTTACAAGGCCAGGACGATCGGGACAAACAATTTTGAATATAATTGAAGGATGTTCCAAAAAATCTTTAACTATTAAGTCAGATAAGCAAGTATATCTAATATATCAATGAAAAGCTTAAAAGAAAATTTTCAAAAAGCACACATAGTTATTGTTGGATCAGGTATTATTGGAAAATTTAACGCATTAGAATTATTAGAATTAGGATTCCATGTAACGATAATAGATCCAGCTCAACACCAAAATAGTAGCAATGCAGCTTTAGGATTACTAATGGGAAATATGTATCAAAAAAGAAGAGGTAGAAGCTGGGATCTCAGAAAACAAAGCATTGAATTATGGCCACAATGGATTACATTCCTACAAAAATTTAATTATGAATTAAATATAGACAAACCATTAATACAACTAACTACTAATGAAGAAAAGTTTAAAAAATTAGAGAAATTTGTTTATGAGAATAATGATAAAAACTTGCAAATTTTAGAAAAAGACTCAATATTTATCACGAATATAAATAAAGCCTTCCAAGCAAAAAATATAAAAGGAATGATCTCGTTCAAAGATGGAAGAATAAATCCTTTTTCTTTACTTCAAACATTAGATAAATATCTAAAACATAAAAAAGTAAATTATTTGCGAGAAAAAATAATAAAAATAAGAAAATCAAACAATCAATGGATTTCTACAACAAGAAATAATGAAAATATCAAATCTGACATGGTTATTTTGTGTAATTCACTAAAAGCGATTGAATTAATAGATAACCTATCTCACAACATCAAATTAAAACCTGTTTTAGGTCAAGCCATAGAAATTGAGATAAATGATGCAGAAGTTGATTTATTATCGCTGCCAAAACAATTCAATATAAATGGTAAAAATATAATTCCAAAATCAAACAATAAGCTAATTATTGGATCGACTGACGAATATAGTACTAAGCCAGAAGAAAATACATTCGAAAAACTCACAAATTTTCTCGATAAAAGACCAAATTGGCTGATGAGAGGAAAAATTGCTAAAAAATGGTACGGAATAAGGTCGAGACCAGATGGTGAGCCTTCACCAATAATGAAAAATCTTGAAAATGGAGTAATTATATGTACAGGTTTTTATAAAAATGGAATTTTACTGGCTCCGGCTTGTTCCAAATGGGTTGCTAATGAGATTAAAAATTACCTTTACTAATCTTTTGTTTCAGTAAAGTCTGCATCAATTACATCATCTCCACCTTTTTCGTTTGAATCGCCCTGATCAGAACCGCCTGCAGCACCAGGTGATGGTGGCTGATTACCTGGTTGCTGATAAACAGATGAACCAACTGCATAAAGTTCTTGCTGAAGTTCTTCAAGAAGTTTTTTCATTGATTCATAATCTTCTTTTGAAGTTGCTTCTTTTAAAGCATTACTTTTTTCTTCAACTTTAGACTTTGCTGCAGCATCAATTTTATCTCCTAACTCACCAAGTTGCTTTTCTGTCTGATATACGAGTGTTTCAGCTTGATTTTTTAAATCGATTTTTTCTCTTTTTTCTTTATCTGCAGATGCATTTGATTCAGCATCCTTTACCATTTTTTCTACCTCATTATCAGATAGAGTTGAAGCTCCAGTAATTGAAATACTTTGTTCTTTACCACTTCCTTTGTCTTTAGCGGTAACACTAAGAATACCATTTGCATCGATATCAAATGTAACTTCAATTTGCGGAACTCCTCTTGGTGCTGAAGGTATACCATCCAATCTAAATGTTCCTAAGCTTTTGTTATCAGAAGCCATTTCTCTTTCACCCTGTAAAACGTGTATTTCAACATTTGTTTGACCGTCTACAGCAGTTGAATATGTTTCAGATTTCTTGGTGGGTACTGTAGTATTTCGATTTATCATTTTTGTCATTACTCCCCCTAAAGTCTCTACTCCTAAAGATAGGGGAGTAACGTCAAGCAACAATATATCTTTAACTTCTCCAGCTAAAACTCCTCCCTGAATTGCAGCTCCAACAGCTACTACTTCGTCAGGATTAACAGTTTGATTTGGTTCTTTACCAATTATTTTTTTAACTAAATCTAAAACAGCAGGTATTCTAGATGAGCCACCAACCATAACTACTTCATCAATTTCACTAGTAGAAATTTTTGCATCACTAATAGCCCTTTCAACTGGGGTCTTACACCTATCAATTAAAGAAGTTGCTAATTCCTCGAACTTTGCTCTAGTAAGGTTCAAATCCAAATGTTTTGGTCCTTCAGGAGTCGCTGTAATAAAAGGTAAATTTATTTCACTTTGCGTAGCATTTGAGAGCTCTATTTTTGCTTTTTCTGCAGCTTCAGTCAATCTTTGCAAAGCTTGCTTATCTTGTCTGAGATCAATTCCCTCATTAGATTTAAAAGTATTGGCTAAGTGATCTACGATGCATCTATCAAAATCATCACCACCTAAATGTGTATCTCCAGATGTAGATAGAACTTCAGTTACTCCATCGCCAGCTTCAATAACTGAAACATCAAATGTACCTCCCCCTAAATCAAAAACAAGAATTTTTTCATTTTCTTTATCCAAACCATATGCCAAAGCAGCAGCAGTTGGCTCATTAACAATTCTGAGAACTTCTAAACCTGCAATCTTTCCAGCATCTTTCGTAGCCTGTCTTTGGGAATCATTAAAATATGCTGGAACTGTAATTACAGCCTGTGTAACTTTGTCACCAAGATATTTACCTGCATCATCTGCTAGCTTTCTTAAAACTTGAGAACTCACCTCTTCAGGAGAAAACTGTTTATCCAAAATAGGACATTTTAATTTGACACTAGAACCAGATTTTTCAACAGAATAACTAACTTCTTTAGATTCTTCATTAACTTCATCAACTCTTCTACCAACAAAACGCTTTGCAGAATAAAAAGTATTTTCAGGATTCATTACAGCTTGTCTTTTTGCAATTTGTCCAACAAGCTGATCTTGATTTTTTGTATATGCAACAACAGATGGAGTAGTTCTGAAACCCTCAGCATTTGCTATTACAGTAGGCTTACCACCTTCCATTACAGCGACACAACTATTAGTTGTTCCTAAATCGATTCCTACTACCTTACCCATGGGTAAATTATTTATATTTGTTATTCTCCATAATCGGTCATTGACGTCATTATTGTTACTCAAAGACGGGGTGTGGTTCCCGAACAGATCATCACTTTTAAGGTTAAAATTCTAAACATGATTTCAAGTAAGACATCTTTTATCGCATTAATTGGCAATCCAGTAAGCCATTCATTATCCCCAATTATGCAAAATGCTGCCCTTCAATATTTAGGCCTAGATTTAATTTATATTGCTGTTCCCTGTAAAGATGAAGATCTAGAATTAGTTCTTAATTCTTTTAAAAAGATTAATTGCAAAGGTTTAAACATTACAATTCCACACAAAGAAAAAGTATTTAACCTTTGTAGTGAAATCTCCCCTATTGCTAACAAACTTAAAGCAATTAATACTCTGAAATTAAATTCTGAAAAAAAATGGAGCGCAACTAATACCGATGTAGAGGGATTTATTTATCCATTAAAAAATTTAAACTTAGCAAAGAAAAAATCAATAGTTCTTGGCTCCGGGGGCGCAGCAAGATCTGTTATTCAAGGTTTAATAAATTTAAATCTTTCAACAATTTCAGTAATATCACGTAACAAATCATCACTAGATGAATTAATAAAAAACTTTGATAATCAAATTCAACTGCAGGGTTTATTGAGTAGTAATGATCAAGCTCAAATTTTAATTCGTGAAGCAGATTTGATTGTAAATACAACACCAGCAGGGATGAAAACAACTAAATATGAAAATAATGTAATTCCATATGGCGAAGCATTTTGGAGATCTCTTAACTCGCAAACAATTGTTTACGATTTAATATACAATCCTGCCCCAACTACTTTACTGAAATTTAGCGCCAAAAAAGGATGCATGACTATAGATGGTTTGGAAATGCTTGTTGCCCAAGGGATAAAATCATTATCATTTTGGACAGATGGTTTAGAAGTACCTTTTCATGTAATGAATGACGCACTAAAAAAATATCTTTAAAAAAATAATCCTACTTGTCAAGAAATTGCCTATCGTAATGTATCGTAAGTAATGAACAGACGCTCATCACATCAATTTATGAGCCAAAGACCTTGTCTGAAACTATGAACGATCAACAATCTTATTACGAAACCATGTATATCCTCCGCCCAGACATTGCGGAAGATGAAGTAACTAATCACATCGATAAATACAACAAGCTTTTAGAGGAATTTGGCGGTACTATTCTTGATAGTCAAATGAGAGGTAAGAGGAGATTAGCCTATCAAATAGCAAAACATAGAGAAGGTATTTACGTGCAACTAAGTCATCAAGGTGATGGGCAACATATTTTTAAAATTGAAAAAACAATGAGACTAAGTGAAGATGTTATTAGATACATGACTGTTAAACAAGAGGGTCCTTTACCAGCCCCAAGGCCTTCGAACAAGAGTACATCTCAATCAGAGAATAAAGATAATCCAGAGGCGAGAGTTGAATCTAAAGAAAAACAACCAGTAGCAAGTGCAGATACTTCAACTTCGAGCAAAGATGATGCTGAAACTAAAGAAAATGCTGAATCTTAAATGTTAATCTTTTGTTTTTGCATTTAACTCAGCCCATATTTTATTAGACATACCCCACATATAAATAAAACCCTCTGCTAAAGAATGATTAAAGACGTCATCTTTGCTGTAAGTTGCCAAATCTTCCCTGTAAAGTGAATTATTTTCCGACATTCTCCCAATGACTATTGCATTCCCCTTATAGAGTCTAATCTTTACTCTTCCATTAACTGAAGTTTGAGTCGATGATATAAATGCATCTAAACTTTCTTTAAGAGGTCCAAACCAAAAACCTTGATAAACTAATTGACCCCATTTTTTTTCCAATATTCCTTTAAAATCGATAACATCGGGGTTTAATGTTATGCTCTCTAATTCTTTATGAGCTTTGATTAAAAGTGAGAGGCCAGGTGTTTCATAAATCTCTCTACTTTTAATACCTACTACTCGATCCTCAATCATATCTATTCTTCCAAAACCGTGATTACCTGCAAGATCATTAGCTTTTTGAATGATCTCTACTGGAGTTAAAAATTCATCATTAATTCCAACTGGAAACCCATTTTTGAAAACAATTTCTATATCTTGATGGAAATCAGGTGAATTATTAACTGATGATGTCATCGAAAATATATCCTCAGGTGCTTCTTGCATTGGATCTTCTAATATACCTGCTTCAATACTTCTACCAAGTAAATTAACGTCAACTGAATATGGTGATTTTTTTGATACTGGCGCAGGTATACCAAATTTTTCTCCGTACACTATTGCATCTTCTCTACTCATATTCCACTCCCTTGCAGGAGTAATTATTTTTAAATCAGGACCTAAAGCGTTAATTGCCAAATCGAACCGAACTTGATCATTCCCTTTACCAGTGCATCCATGAGCTACTGCATCGGCATTAATTTCTCTAGCAATATTAACAAGATTTTCAGCAATTAAAGGCCTCGCAAGAGCAGTAGATAAAGGATATTTATCTAAATATAATGCGTTTGCTCTAATGGCTGGAAAAGCGTATCTCTCAACAAAACTATTAACTAAATTGCCAACGATTGATTTAGATGCTCCAGAGTTTAAAGCTTTTTGCCTAATAAGTTCTAAATCCTCGCCTTGTCCAAGATCTGCTACAAAAGCAACCACTTCTGCAATTCCATATTCATTCTTTAAATATGGAATACAAACGCTGGTATCTACGCCACCAGAATAAGCTAGTACAACTTTTTTTACCTGCTGCATCTAAATTTGCTCCATAAATTTAAATTTTTGACGTAATTAAGAATTTGAATACTTATTAAACACTAATACTATTGTAACTAAAAGAGCTGGACCAAAAACTAGTAATAAGAGAAGAAAGTTATTAATTATTAAAAGATTGGGATTCAAATATCCAATAAGTTTTAATAATCCAGATAGCAACAATGAAAGTAACCAGATAAAAAGGTATTTTAAATTTCCTTTATCAAACAAAGTTTTAAGTGTGCATCATTATGTATTATCTTATATATAGAACAAAACCTTTAATGGATTCAAATAAATTAAAACTTAGATTAGACGAAATTTCTGAAGTCAATCCTGCTTTAACTTGTTACCACAGAGATGATCCAGCTCCTGTGTTGCCGCTAAGAGAAGAACCTGATCTACTATCTTGGCTCGAAAATACAGGTAGACTTGTTTCAGAAAAAGATGGAGATTCACAAGAGATAAGTACAATAGAAGAAGAAGAACTTTCAGCACTTATGGGAGAAAAGGAAGATTATAAAATTGAAGAAGATCCTTCATTAGAAGATGATTGGGAAGATTAAAAAGTTTAACTTTGAATCTTTATTTATATTAAATACTTTTGCTTTAATAGTTACCTCCTATTTTTTTAATAATTTTATTTTTATAGGAATTTACATACTATTCTTCTTTATTTCTATTTTTACAACGAAAAATGGTCTAAAGATTATCAAAAAATTTAACTTACTTCAAAATATTAGGAATGAAGGCCCAGCTAATCACTTTAAAAAAAGTGATACTCCAACAATGGGTGGAATTTTTATGACAATCCCTTTTTTAATTTTACTTTTGATAATAACTATCAATTTAGGTTCTCTAAAATTATTTCTTTTATTCCTTACTATTTTTGGTTTCTTTATCATAGGATTTTTAGATGATTATTTAAGCATTAAAAGAAAAGAGAACACAGGTTTAAAAACAAATGAGAAATTTATCTTACAAAGTGTCATCTCAATAATTTTTATATTTTTAGCCTATGAAAAAAATTTAATCAGTCCATTAATAACAGTTTCTGATTCCTGGGGAATAAATATTAATATTTTCATTTTGCCAGTATCTTTTATAGTACTTGTGGGCATAAGTAATTCAGTAAATTTGACTGACGGACTAGATGGATTAGCAGCTGGATGCAGTGGGATCGTCTTTTATGGATTAGGAACAGAAATATTACTGAAAGAACAGCAAGAACTTTTTGTTTTTAGCATCTTATGTTTTTCGATGTGCGGCATATGCTTAGGATTTCTAAACTATAATAGATATCCTGCAAAAATATTTATGGGCGACACAGGATCTCTAAGTATTGGAGCAATTCTGGGTTCTATAGCTTTATTAACTAATAGTGTTTTTACCTTATCTATTTTCTCAGGAATATTTATTGTTGAATCGTTATCAGTAATGATTCAAGTAGGGTTTTTTAAAATTACAAAAAAATTATTTCATAGAGGTAAACGCTTATTTTTAATGGCTCCTCTACACCACCACTTTGAACTTAAAGGAATGAAAGAACAAAAAATAGTTGAAAATTTTTGGAAAATCAACATTTTACTTGTAATTTTAGGTATAGTTTTAAAAATCAATCTTTGAAAAATTTGTTATGAATTTTTTTACATGGAAAGATAATGGATTAACAAGCGACTGCTCAAGTCTTGATGCAATGGCATCAAGATTTGAAGAAACTGCTAACTTAATGAAAAAACTTTCTAAGAAGGGCTTTAAACTAAAGAAAACTCAAAATAATCAACTAATTCTTCACCCTGATCCTGAGGTCTTTGATCAATGGGGTTTTATAAGTGAAGAAGTCCCTTTTAAACAACTTTGTTTAATGTCAGATGAAGAATAACTATTTGAATTTGAAAATTCTTCAGTAAGTACTGATAAATAATTGCGTACATGAGTGTTCCAACTAAAATGTCTGTTAACGCCCTCAATTCCATTTCTGCTCCATAATTTCCACTGATTATTATTTGATATTCCTTTTTCAAGAATAACTTTTAACTCATTAATATCATTAACATCTACTAAAAGTCCATTTTCACATTTTGAACGAATTTCTTTTGGCCCTCCATCATTTGTTGAGATAATTGGCAATCCACATGAAGAAGCTTCAAGAAGAGTTAAACCAAAAGGCTCTGTTAAGGCTGGATTTACAAATACACCACCTCTGCTAGCAGCCCACCTATATAAAGCAGGAATCTGACTTGGAAGATGTTTTTTTGGATAAGCTACCTTTCCATACAAATTATATTTATCAATTGTTTCAAAAATATTATTGAAAACATCTTTTTGTTGAGGGTCAAGTTTTGAAGTATTCTCTCTACAACCTAAAATCAAAATTAAATTAGTTTTTCTTTTTAATTTTTCAGATCTTCCATATGCTTCAATCAAAGTTGGAATATTTTTTCTTCGTACAGCTCTAGAAATAGTCAAAAATGGAGGTTTAGTAGAATCCTTTAGAAAAGGTTTCATCATATTATCAATTTCGGCTGTCTCGCTTGTAGAGTGAATATGGTGAAATTTATTATGATCAACACCTGGAGGAATAACTTTAGCTTTGTGAGGTGAAAAAGAAGAATATTGGGAATATTGATAAACTGATTCTTGTTTAGTGCTTGTAACGATAATATCTGCAGACTTCAATGCTTTTTCTTCTGCCTCAATTCTTTTACTTATAAAATAAAGTTTTTCTATTTGATTATTTTTTAAACCAGTATCAAGCAATTTCCTTTTTTTCTCTCTTCCTAAAGAATGACCAGTAAAAATAAGAGGAACATTTAACGATTTACTTAGTTTAACTCCTACATATCCAGCATCTGCATAATGTGCATGAATGAAATTAGGCTTTTTGTTTTTTTTATAGTAAGAAATTAGTCTTTCAGTTAAATGATCTAAATAAGGCCAAAGCAATTCCTTTCTTAAATATTTATTAGGTCCAAATTTGAATCTTAAAATTCTAACTCCAGGTTCTACAAATTCTTCTTCTTGAGAATATTCATCGTCTACTTTTGGGTCATTTATTAAACGAGTAACTAAATCTACTTGATCAACTTCTGAAGTATTAGCCAAACTTTTAATTAACTCTAAAACGTATTGTGTTTGCCCTCCTGTATCTGCATCCCTGCCTAACTCAAGATTTTTAGAACGTATAAGACCATGTAAATGTAAGTGTAAAAATTTCAACCTCATTCAGTAAACCTCCGATAGACGGCCTTTAATACAAATAAGCTGAATTTTCTAAGGAAATATTAAGAAAGCATTATGATTTGAAATTTTTTAATATGGAAGTTTTCCAAAAAGCAGTTATAGAGTAGTTTTATAACCCTTTAAAAAAGAATTTCGTATTGCTGAAATAATTAAAATAAAAAGAAATACAACTAAGATTTTCTTATTTCAGAACCTTTTTAAGATATTTTGCTGTATGACTTGTAGGATTATTAGCTACATCCTCGGGAATACCTTCTGCAATGATTTCTCCTCCTTTATCTCCTCCGTCAGGTCCTAGATCGATAATCCAATCTGAACATCTAATAACATCTAAATTATGTTCAATAACAATTACTGAATTACCTTTATCTACCAAACGTTGTATCACATCCATTAATTTATGAACATCATAAAAACTTAACCCTGTAGTTGGTTCATCAATCAAATATAAAGTTTTTCCAGTAGCCCTTTTTGACAATTCCGTAGCTAACTTAACTCTTTGAGCCTCTCCACCAGATAATGTAGGAGCTGGCTGACCTAATTTGACATATCCTAAGCCAACATCAACCAATGTAGATAATCTATCAGCAGCTTGAGGTATAGCAGAAAAAGTTTCTGCAGCTTGTTCAACAGTCATCTCTAAAACGTCAGATATATTGAAACCTTTATATTTCACCTGTAGAGTTTCTCTATTAAAACGAGCTCCTTTACATACTTCACATTGAACATACACATCAGGTAAAAAATTCATTTCAATTACATTAACTCCCTGACCTTTACAAGCTTCGCATCTACCTCCTTTCACATTAAAACTAAATTGACCAGCCTGATAACCTCTTGCTTTTGCTTCTACTGTGGCAGTAAATATCTGCCTTATAGGATCAAAAGCACCAGTATATGTAGCAGGATTTGATCTTGGAGTTCTTCCTATTGGAGATTGATCAATAACGATAACTTTATCAATTGCCTTTATACCCTTTAACTCTTTTACACCTTGAGGAAAAGGGACTTTTAATCCTAGAGAATGACATAATGCAGGATGAAGTAATTCATTTATCAAAGTACTCTTACCACTTCCACTCACACCAGTTACAGAAACTAATCTGCCTAAAGGAAATTCAACAGAAATATTTTTTAAATTATTTTTAGAGCAATTATTTAAAATTAAACTTTTTTTTACAGATGATCTACGTTCTTTTGGAGTAGGAATCGATTTCCTACCACTAAGATAAGCTCCAGTTAATGACTTTTCTGAATTTAAGACATCTTGATAAGATCCTTTAGCAATAATTTCCCCACCATAAACACCTGCCCCTGGACCAATATCTACTAAATAATCTGCGGATTTCATAGTATCTTCATCATGTTCAACCACAACCAAAGTATTTCCCAAGTCTCTTAAGCTCTTTAATGTTTCTAATAATCTGTCATTATCTCTCTGATGCAAACCAATGCTTGGTTCATCTAATACATATAAAACGCCAGTAAGACCTGCACCTATTTGTGTAGCCAATCTGATACGCTGAGCCTCACCACCAGACAAAGTCATAGCTGGTCTATCTAAAGTCAAATAATCTAAGCCTACATTAATTAAAAACTTCAAACGTAAACGAATCTCTTTCAAAACCAATTCACCTATCTGCTTTTGTTTTTCTGATAAAGATATATTTTCTTTCTTCGTCTTACCTAAGCCCATGATGCGCTCTACGTGATTTAAGGTTTCAGAAACGCTTATAGAAGTTAAATCAGTAATGTTGTATGGACCAAGTTTAACTGCCAAAGCCTCAGGTCTTAATCTTTTTCCAGAACATGTCTTACAGGGAACTAATTCTTGATACTTTTCTAATTTTTGTTTAACTAATTCTCCATTGGCTTCATTCAATTGCCTTTCTAATATTGGCAAAATCCCCTCAAAAGGTCTTTCAAAACCACTAGAAGTTTTAAAACGACTATCAGCCTGAATTAATATTGGTTTATCTGATCCCAAAAGTAGAACTTTTTTTTGCAAATCACTTAAATCTTTCCAAGGAGTTTTTAATTCAAAACCATAAGCTTGTCCTACAGAATAAAGTAAAGAGAAGTAATAAGTATTATCTTTTTCACTCCAAGGAGCTATTGCAGCATAAACAGGTAATGTTTTATCAGGTATAACTCTATCCGCAGTAAATTTTTTTAAATAACCAATCCCATGACAATCTGGACAGGCCCCATATGGGCTATTAAAAGAAAATAATCTAGGAGAAAGTTCTTCAACAATAGATCCATGTACAGGACATGCATAATTTTCTGAGTAAAGTTTTTCTCTTTCTAAGTTAGATGGTAAATTTTCTCCTTTTTTTGGAACAACTTCTACTATTGCTAAGCCATCGCCTCTTTTTAGACAAGTTTGTAGAGAATCATTTAATCTTTCTTGTATACCTTCTCTTGCAATTAATCTATCGACTACCACCTCAATATTATGAATTTGATTTTTATCTAATTCGATACTATCAGCAAGTTCTCTTACCTCTCCATTGATTCTTACCCTAGCAAATCCTTCAGCAGCTAGTCCGCTTATTAATTTTATATGTGTTCCTTTCTTACCTCTTACAACAGGAGCCAACAATTGGTACCTTGTTCCTTCTGGTAAAAGAAGAATTTGATCCACCATTTCATCAATTGTTTGAGGCGCAATTGGAATCCCACAATGGTGACAATGAGGCTCACCAGCACGACCAAACAATAATCTTAAATAATCTTGTATTTCCGTTACTGTTCCAACTGTTGATCGAGGATTATGACTTGTAGATTTTTGATCAATTGAAATAGCAGGTGATAAACCTTCAATATTGTCAACATCTGGTTTATCTACTTGACCCAAAAATTGCCTTGCATATGCAGAAAGACTCTCAACATATCTTCTTTGTCCTTCAGCAAAAATAGTATCAAAGGCCAGAGAACTTTTACCACTTCCACTCACACCTGTAAAAACTATAAATTTATTCCTTGGTAGAGAAAGATCAATATTTTTTAAATTATGCTGACGAGCTCCCCTAATATTAATTGAGTTATCTTCTCCAAAACTACTATCAACTTTATTAACCATGTTTAAATCTAAATTATGGTTCAAGGAGATTATTATAGTAGAATTTTTTTTATTTTACGCAGCTGAACGATCAAGAAGTCTAGAAGCATATTCGTTAACCTCGCATGAACCTCCACCTATAAGTTCTATTAGTTCATTTTTTCTTTGATCTCTTGTAGTTAGTTTTGCGATTGAAGTATAAGTTATCCCGTTAATTACATTTTTATTAACTTTGAAATGAGCTGATCCCCTAGCAGCGAGCAATGGCTGATGTGTAATACATAAGACTTGTTGATTTTTAGAAATTTCTTTTATAAGCTCCACCAAAGAAAATAGGGATTTACCACTTAAACCACTATCAATTTCATCTAAAAAGAAAGTATTGGGTTTTTTAGAAATACTAGATTTAATAGCTAACAAGAATCTTGACATTTCTCCGCCAGAAATAACATTTGATAATGGAGCAAGCTTCTGATCAGGATTAGCCGAAAACAAAAAATTTATATCGTCAATTCCATCGCCAGAAGGCTTGCACTCAGAAAATTGAATTGAAAAATTTGCATTTTCTAAACCTAAATTGCTTAAAATTGACATTACTGAATTTTGTAACTGTTTAGCAATTTTTTTTCTTTCAGTAGATTGAATAACGAATAAAGAATTTAGTTTACTTTGTAAATTCTCAATTTGAGCTTTAATCATGGAAATCTCATTACCTTGATCATTTTGTTGAAAATACGTTTTTAATTGATCGCGCTTTTCAATTAATTGAGTTAAGTCCAATGAAAAAGTTCTCTCTAAGTTTTTTAAAAAGAATAATCTTTTTTGTATTTCTGGAAGATTAGATTCATAGTTTTCTATTTCTTGCAAATATGATTTTAAATCAAAAATTAAATCTTCAACATCAGCATGAATATTTAATAACTTCTCTCTAAATTTTTGAATCTTTAAATCGAAATCTGCTGTTTTATTTAAAATCTTTAGTGATTGATTTATAAAAGAAGTTACTGAAGGTTCATCGTGACTGAAATTATTTAAATTTTTTAATGATGATTGAATTGAATTATTAATTTCAAGATTATTTACAAGTTTATTTTCTAATAACTCTAGTTCTAAAATTTCTTCACTTGAATTTAAATCAGCTTCTTCTAAACTCTTCAACATATGTTTAATTGCCAAATTTTTTTCTTCTTGCTTCCTAGAAAATTCAATTTTTTCATCCATTAAGTCTTTTAAAACTTTAGTTTCTCCCCATATACTTTTAATCCTTTCGCTAGTATCTCTTGATTCTTGAGAACATAAGTCATCAATAATTAGTCTTCTTTTATCTAAAGAATCAAAGATAAAAGTATCAGATTGACCTGCAAAATCTATTAGAAATCCTCCAATTTTTTCTAATGATTGTTTATTAATTGGTAGATCATTAAGGCTATATTTGGATATGATTTTTTTATTTTTTTTATAAGATTTTCTTTTAATTTGTAGTTCAGAAGAAGTTATTTCAAAACCATTACTAATTAACCAATCGTTAATTTGGGAAGAAGAAGAAAATATGGCCTCGATAACACAAAAATCTTTTCCTGGACGTATTAAATGTTTTAGAGGTATATTAGTTCCACCAAATAAAGCATTTAGAGAATCCACAATTAACGATTTTCCTGAACCTGAATCTCCAGTTATGATATTCAAACCTTTTTCGAAATTAATTTCTATAATTTCTATTAAGGCAATATTTTCTATTTTTAGTTGTATTAACATGATAAATCTTCCATATAAAAAAATTAACTTCTTTTTTAAAAAAATAAAGGTTTTAAATATATAAAGTTATGAAAGAAGATTTTACTGATTTTATTGAGGTATCTGGACTCTTAAATTATGATCCAGATACAATTTCTAAAATTTACAAAAAAAATCCTAAAAGACTTTTAAAAAGACTTTGGCAAACACTCCTACCTATTTTTGCTTACATCTTTTCCGTTGGATGGGATAAATTAACTGGAAGACTAAAAAATGAACAGCAAGCAAGATTTAGAGCAAGAGAATTAACAAGTTTGTTAGTAGAACTTGGACCTGCATTTGTTAAAGCAGGCCAAGCTTTATCAACAAGACCAGATATAATCCCAGGGATTCTTCTAGAAGAATTATCTGAATTGCAAGATCAACTCCCTGGTTTTGATGGAGATAAAGCTATGGAATTAATAGAAGAAGATTTAGGAAACAAAATAGATGAGATTTTTTTAGAAATTGATAAAGAGCCAATTTCAGCTGCTTCTTTAGGTCAAGTTCATAAAGCTAAATTAAAAAATGAAGAGATAGTTGCAATAAAAGTACAAAGGCCAGGTTTAAGAGAACAAATAACCTTAGATCTTTACATTGTTAGAAATATTGCTTATTGGCTAAAAAACAATATCGGATTGATAAGAAGCGATCTAGTTGCTTTGATTGATGAATTAGGCAAGAGAGTTTTTGAAGAGATGGATTATCTAAACGAAGCTGCAAATGCAGAAAAATTTAGAGATATGCATAAACATAACAAAATGATTGCCGTACCAAAAATTTATAAAGAAATAACTTCAAGAAGAGTTTTAGCAATGGAATGGATAGACGGTACAAAATTAACAAATTTAGAAGACGTTAAAAAATTAGGAATTAATCCTGATGAAATGATTGATATAGGGGTGCAATGCAGTTTAGAACAGCTTTTAGAACATGGTTTTTTTCATGCAGACCCGCATCCAGGTAATTTATTAGCTTTGGAAGATGGAAGATTATGTTATCTAGATTTTGGAATGATGAGCGAAGTATCCAGAGAATCTAGGTCAGGATTAATTCAAGCAGTAGTTCATTTAGTAAATAAAAACTTCGATAAATTATCTCAAGATTTCGTAAAATTAGGATTTTTATCAGAGGAAGTTAATCTAGAACCCATTGTTCCAGCATTTCAAGATGTTTTCATTAACGCCGTTGAACAAGGAGTTTCGAAAATGGATTTTAAAAGCGTTACTGACGATATGTCTGGTGTTATGTATAAATTCCCTTTCAGACTACCTCCATATTATGCGCTTATAATTAGATCGTTACTTACATTAGAAGGAATAGCTTTAAGCGTAGATCCAAACTTCAAAATATTAGGCGCAGCTTATCCATATTTTGCAAGGAGATTAATGGAAGATCCTGATCCACAATTGAGGGAAAGCCTTAAAGAAATGCTTTTTGATAATAAAAAATTTAAATGGGATCGTTTAGAAGATCTGCTTTCTAATGCTGCAAAGCAAACAAATCTCGATTTAGAAAAACTTTTAGATGAAGTTATAAATCTTCTTTTTTCTCCAAATGGAGGATTTCTTAGAAATGAGATAGTTGAAGGCTTAACAAATCAGATAGATTTACTTAGTCTAAAAATATTGAAAAATTTAAATAATTATCTTCCACAATCAATTAAATTAAATACTATTAACGAAAATAATAACTTGAGTGACCTTATAATATACATTGAGCCATTAAGAAACTTTTTAGAAATTTTACAAAAAGTACCAGGATATTCAATTGACATTTTTCTAAAAAGGTTACCAAGACTTATAAATGAGCCCTATACAAAAGAAATGGGTATAAAAATAGCAAAAAAAGTAACAGAAAAAGGAGTAGTAAGACTTGTTAAGATTGCCGCTGGTGCAAATATATAAATGAAATTTAGTAAATTTTTAATATCTAAAATATTTTTTATATTAATGATTTCTCCATTATTTTTTAATGTATCAAAAGCGTATTCTGCTGAAGAAATTAAAATCACATACAGCATATTTTCTAGAACAATTAAAGTAAACTCTTTAAAAACTTTTGCTAAAGAAGGTAAATCTACAAGACAATTAAAAAGAATTTTGAAAGCAACCGGGTCTCCAGATAAAGAAATTAGAGAAGTTTTGAATAAAGATTTTGAAATTCCTATTACCATTGCAAGCAAACTAGTATATTCTGAAATAGGAAAAGTTTTTTTAACAAGACTTTCATCTATTATCCACCCACCAAGAGCAACTGATGAAAGAACAGGCATGCTGGCGCTTAGAGCAAGCGTAATTCAAGGAATTAATATAGGAAATGGAAAAATAAATCTAATAAAATTTTTTGAAGGATATCCAACTAAAACTGTAATTTTAGATGTCAGCGCTTTGAGCAAAGTTATGAATAAAGTAGAATCGATTTCAGAATTATTAACATTTTTCACCAACTCACCTCTAGAAAAAATCAAAACGAATTAAACAACCATGGTGTTATTCAATAAAATAAAAAATAAACTGCGTATTAATTACAGAAAAAAAAGATGGCCAGGTCTAATAGAAGCTTATAAACAATATCTTCCAGTTACAAAGAAAACTCCTATTATTTCCCTAAATGAAGGAAATACACCACTAATTCTAAGCGAGTCAATTAGCAACTTAATTGGAAATGGAACAAAAGTTTTTTTAAAATATGATGGCCTTAATCCAACAGGATCTTTTAAAGATCGTGGAATGACTATGGCAATTAGCAAAGCAAAAGAAGAAGGCCGTGAAGCAGTAATTTGTGCAAGTACTGGAAATACCTCTGCAGCAGCAGCTGCATATGCCTCGAGAGGGGGATTAAAACCTTATGTTTTAATCCCAGAAGGATTTGTTGCACAAGGAAAGCTTGCGCAAGCATTAATGTATGGTGCTGAAATAATATCTATTAATGGAAACTTTGATAAGGCTCTTGAAATTGTTAGAGATTTATCCTCAGAACAACCTATAGAGCTTGTTAATTCTGTTAATCCATATCGAATACAAGGTCAAAAGACAGCAGCTTTTGAAATAGTTGATGACTTAGGTTATGCTCCTGATTGGCTTTGTATTCCAATGGGTAATGCAGGAAATATAACTGCTTATTGGATGGGATTTAAAGAATATTCAACAATAAAAAGGAATTTGAAATTACCAATAATGATGGGTTTTCAGTCCGAAGGCTCTGCTCCATTAGTAAAAAATATAATAGTTAAGAATCCAGAAACAATTGCAACTGCAATAAGAATTGGAAATCCTGTAAATAGAGAAAAAGCAAAAAAAGTAAGAAAAGAAAGTAAAGGAGACTTTCAATCAGTTACAGATGAAGAAATAATCAATGCTTATAAAATTCTTGCCAAAGAAGGAGTATTTTGTGAACCTGCCAGTGCAGCATCAGTTGCTGGACTGATTAAAAATAAAAATAGAATTCAGAAAGAATCGACTATTGTTTGTGTTCTGACTGGAAATGGATTGAAAGATCCTGATTGCGCTATAAAAAACAACGATGCTATTTTCAGGAAAAATATTGAACCTTCATTAAAAAATATAACTAAGATCTTAGGATATTAAAATCCAAAAAAAATAGTGTCTGTGGAAATCAATTAAAAATAAACCTCATTTGTTGAAAAGTACATAACAAGAAATTCTATTTGTTGAATAAATTTAAAATTTTCGAAAAAAATAAAAAATATTCAACAAATAAAAAATGTTTTACACATATTCTTTTCTTCGTAAACTAAATAAACAAGCTGTTTTATTGAAGAATTCCACAGTTCCCACAAAAACTACTATTACTAAATTTTTTATTTTATTATTTATTTTTATATTAGAAAACAGTGAAGAATAAATTTATTGAATTTAATTTACGAAAAAAGTATATTGTATTTGTAAAAAGTTCCAAATTCTAATGGAAATTATTTGTAATCAAAATGAATTAAATAATGCTATACAACTAGTAAGCAAGGCAGTTTCTTCAAGGCCAACGCATCCAATTCTTGCAAACATACTTTTAACAGCTGACGAAGGAACTAATAAAATTAGCGTCACAGGATTTGACTTGAATTTAGGAATTCAAACTTCTTTTGATGGAACTGTCAAAAATAGTGGAGCTATTACTATACCTTCAAAACTTTTATCCGAAATAGTAAACAAACTACCTAATGAAACTCCTGTTTCTCTAGAAGTAGACGAGAATTCAGATAATATCCTAATAAAAAGTGATAGAGGTTCTTTTAATCTAAAAGGTATCCCCTCTGATGAATATCCTAACTTGCCATTTGTTGAAAGCGGTACTTCTTTGAATATTGATCCTAGTTCTTTTTTAAAAGCTTTAAAATCTACCATTTTTGCCAGTAGTAATGATGATTCAAAGCAACTACTAACAGGTGTTAACTTTACTTTCAAACCAAATTATTTAGAGTCTGCTTCCACAGATGGTCATAGATTGGCTGTTGCCTTAATTGGTAATGAAGAACATATTAAAAATAAAGAAAACTTATCTTCAAATGTTGATGATTTATCGGTAACTATCCCAACTAGATCATTGAGGGAAATTGAAAAACTAGTATCTTTGAGAACCTCAGAAAATTCAATTAAGCTTTTCTATGACAAAGGTCAAGTAGTATTTATATCTTCTAATCAAATAATTACTACAAGAACTTTAGAAGGTACTTATCCTAATTATTCACAATTAATTCCTGATTCTTTTTCTAAAATTCTAAATTTTAATACAAAAAAATTAATTGATTCATTAGAAAGAATTGCTGTTTTGGCTGATCAGCAAAGTAGTGTTGTAAAGATTAAATTAGATGATACAGATTTAGCTTCAATTAGTGCAGATGCTCAAGATATTGGAAATGCAAATGAATCAATACCTGTTTCTTATTCTGGAGAAAATTTTGATATTGCATTTAACGTAAGATATTTATTAGAAGGTTTAAAAGTAATTGCTTCTGAAAATGTACTTTTAAAATGTAATATTGCAACTACTCCAGCGGTTTTTGTGCCAGAAGATAATCTTAATTCTTTTACTTATTTAGTTATGCCTGTGCAGGTTCGTTCTTAATTTGAAATTACCTAAAGAAATTTTATTAAGTGAATTATTAAATTATAGTGTTAAGGGTAATATGGTCCTTAATTATGGAAATGGTGAAAATGTTTGGATGCATCCTCCAGTTCACCGGATTCTAGGATGGTACTCTCGTCCTTCAAATTTTGATTTAAAAAGAAATGTTTGGCGATTAAATCAAATTACTCAAATAATAGATAATGAAATTTATGTTAAAGGTGATCCAGCTATTTCGGATTTAGCAACTTTAAATAGGTTTCCAACTCTAATAGAAGCTAATCTTATAAATATAAATGGATCAAAAATAGGATTCATTGCAGATTTTTTATTTGAAATGAAAACGGGAAAAATTAAATATTACTTAGTTTCTAGATCTAATCCTAAGATTCCAGGTTCTAGTAGATGGAAATTAACTATTGATAATATCAATGACCAACAACCGGGATTGGTATTTTGTGAAAGTAATTCTTTAGATGATTTACCTTTAATAAAATCAAGTATTAAAAATGAATTTATGCAAAAAGGGAAAAAAATTTTTGATAGATTTGATGATATGAAAAATATTGCTTCTAATAGATTAGAGGAATGGCTTGAAGAAGATGAAGATATTAGCCAAAACTTAGATTTTAAACAAAAAAGTTTTTATAATAATCACAAAACATCTATACCGTCTAGTGAAAAAAAAGAAGATGACCCTTGGATATAAATAATGATAAATCAAGAAAATAATGATCTATATGATCTTAATGAAGCACTGCAAGTTGAAAATTTAACACTTAAAGATTACGAAGAAATTTGCAAAAGATTAAAGAGAAAACCTAACAGAACGGAATTAGGTATGTTTGGCGTTATGTGGTCAGAACATTGTTGTTATAGAAATTCAAAACCTTTACTATCTAAGTTTCCTATTAAAGGTAAAAATGTTTTAGTTGGACCTGGAGAAAATGCTGGCGTTATTGATGTTGGAAATAATCAAAAACTTGTTTTTAAAATAGAAAGTCATAATCATCCTTCTGCTATTGAACCTTTTCAAGGCGCAGCAACAGGTGTAGGAGGGATTTTAAGAGATATATTCACAATGGGTGCTAGGCCAATCGCAGTCTTGAATTCATTGAGATTCGGCAACCTTGATAAATCATCAAATGTTGATTTACTACGAGGAGTTGTATCCGGTATTTCATATTATGGGAATTGCGTAGGTGTGCCGACTGTTGGAGGTGAAATTGACTTCGATGATAGTTACTCTGGAAATCCTCTAGTGAATGTTATGGCTTTAGGACTTTTAGAGACTGAGGAAATCGTTTGTTCTGGAGCTAAAAATGTAGGATCACCAGTTTTATATGTTGGAAATACAACTGGGAGAGATGGTGTTGGTGGTGCTAGTTTTGCTAGTTCAGAATTAACTACAACTTCATTGGATGACAGACCTGCTGTTCAGGTAGGTGATCCATTTGTTGAGAAAAGTCTTATTGAAGCTTGTTTGGATGCTTTTAAGACAGGGGATGTAATTGCAGCTCAAGATATGGGTGCTGCAGGTTTAACATGCAGTAGCGCAGAAATGGCTGCAAATGGAAATTTAGGGATATCTATCGATTTAGATTTGGTCCCTTCTAGAGAAGATGATATGTCTTCATACCAGTATTTATTATCTGAATCGCAAGAAAGAATGTTATTTGTCGTTAAAGAAGAAAAAATTAATGATCTTATTGAAAAATTTAATAAATGGGGATTATATGCCAGTGTTATAGGTGAAGTGATAGGAACTAATGAAGTAATTATTTCTCATAAAGGTAAAATTGTGGCCCAAATACCTACTTCTGCCTTATCTGATGATACTCCTGTCAATTTTCACAATGTGATTAATAATCCACCAGATGATCTTTTAAATAAATGGGAATGGAAAGAAAATGATTTACCAGAAATTCATGAGCAAAAAATATTTTCATTGAAGGAAAATAAGAATTTTTCTTTTTCAGAAATAATTTTAAAACTACTCTCTAATCCATCAATAGCTTCTAAACGATGGATTTATAAACAATATGATTCTCAAGTTCAAGCAAATACAGTTTTTAAACCTGGAAAATCAGATGCAGCCGTAGTAAGACTAAGAGAACAAAATAAAAAAAATAAAAGTAAAGTATTTTCTGGTGTCGCTGCTTCAGTTGATTGCAATAGTAGATGGGTTGCGCTTGATCCTTTTAGAGGATCTATCGCTGCCGTTGCAGAGTCCGCTAGAAATGTTAGTTGTGTTGGTGCTGAACCAGTAGCAATTACAAATAATTTAAATTTTTCTTCCCCTGAGAATGAAATAGGATATTGGCAACTTTCATCTTCATGTAATGGAATTGCTGAAGCCTGTAAAGCTTTAGAAACTCCTGTTACAGGAGGTAATGTATCTTTATATAATGAATCGAAAAATAAAGATAATCTAATTACTCCTATCAATCCTACACCTGTTATTGGAATGGTTGGAAAGATAGATAATGTCGAAAAAGCTATAAGTAGTGAATGGAAAAATATTGAAGATGAAATCTGGTTAATTGGTTCTTCCAAATCAGAAATAAAAATTGCAGCTAGTTCTTATCTGGAATATTTTCATGGAGAAATTACAGGTCGGCCTCCAAAAATAGATTTGTTGGATGAAAAGTTTTGTCAGAGTTTTTTAAGAAATGCGATTTTAAATAGTCTTGTAGTTTCTTCGCACGATATCAGCGACGGAGGTTTAGCTATAGCTTTAGCAGAGTCTTGCATTTTGTCCTCAAAGGGCGCAACTCTAGAATTAGAGAAAGATGTAAATAGAGTTGATAATTTATTGTTTGCCGAAGGGGGGTCAAGAATTATTTTTTCAATTAGTAAAATGAAACAAAATGAATGGTTTAATTATTTAAAACAAAATCAAATAAATTTCCCGTCAAGTGTTTTTGTAAAAAAAATAGGATACGTATCTAGTGACACGCTGAAGATAAAAATCAACGAAAAAAATATTTGCAATATTAGGGTTGAGGAATTAACCGAAAAATTTAATAATAGTATTTCAGGTTACTTTTAAATATGAAAAATATTTTTCAACTATTAATCATTTTGAGATATTAAGTTATGTGCGGAATAGTTGGAATTGTTTCTTCAAATGATGTAAATCAACAAATTTACGATAGTCTTTTGCTTTTGCAGCATAGAGGTCAAGACTCAACAGGCATAGCAACAATGGAAAATACTGTTTTTCATATACATAAGGTTAAAGGTCAGGTTAATACAGCTTATAGAACTAGAGATATGAGGAATTTAATTGGCAAAATTGGATTGGGTCATGTTAGGTATGCAACAAAGGGATCAGCAGAAAGTGTAGAAGAAGCACAGCCTTTTTATGTTAATGCTCCTTATGGAATTGTTTTGATACATAATGGAAATTTGACTAATACCAGAGATTTAGAAAAACAGTTATTTAATGTAGACAAGCGGCATACAAATTCTTCAAGTGATACTGAAATGTTGTTAAATGTATTTGCGACAGAATTACAAGAACAAATTCATAATCAAGAATTAGAACCTGATATTATTTTTAATGCGGTCAAATCTCTACATAAAAGAATTCAGGGGTCATATGCTTCAATTGCGTTAATTTCAGGACATGGTTTATTAGCATTTAGAGATCCTTTTGGTATTAGGCCTTTAGTCATAGGGAAAAGACTTTCATTAACCACAAAAAAAGAAGAATGGATGGTTGCAAGCGAATCTTTAGTACTTGAGAATAATGATTATGAAGTAGTGAGAGATGTAGATCCAGGAGAAGCTGTTTTTATAAATCTTGATGGGGAGTTTTTCTCTAAGCAATGTTCTGAAAATCCAATGTTATTTCCCTGTGCTTTTGAATATGTTTACTTAGCTAGGCCAGATTCAATTATGA
>CABZFV010000010.1 GCA_902525075.1 uncultured Prochlorococcus sp.
TATCGCTAATAACAGATTGATAGCCATGACCAGTTAAATAATCACTCATCTGAGTTTGGTTCTGATAATTCGCATACTGGATATTTCCATCAGCATGCATCAAAGATCTTAAATAAACATCACCATCATTTGTTTTCCAATAAACCTCCTGATAACCATCACCGTCATAATCTCCTGATGTTTTTACAGTTAAATTATCATTAAGCAAATCATTCTGGAATCTTACCTGACTGTTTAAAGCAAGACGATCAATAGTTTCTCCATTAACTACAAGATAACGGTCAGATCCTGTTGCCCCAAATTGAGCGGGAGCAGGAGTAACTCCATCATGTAAGAACCCACCGTTTGCATTTCCTACTGCGATTAATGGATCATCATAAATTCCAACAACTCTTGTCCCTCCACCTTCTCCATGATCTGAATAATCTATTTGACCAGTAACAGAATCGACTTTCCCAGTAACCCACCTACCTGAGAAACTATTTGTAAATATATATTCCTCAATGTTATCTGCATTAACATCAAACATTCCTTGATATTTGTATTTTGTATGGGCTGACTTGTCGTGCCCTGCGTGGAAAAATCCATCATAATCTCTTATCCCGCTTAATTTATAAGTAGTATTTTTTTCTAAAATAAATCTTTCACTATTTAGTTCGGGTGAAATCCATTTTCTTATATTAATTCCAAGGTCAGAAAGCATTGCTAACTCTAAGTTAGTTATCTGCCATTTTTCCGAATATCCAAATTCTCTATTTAAATCATATTCAGCTGGAACATTATCAGAATAATGCTCTTTAGAACCAGTTGATGCCATTGGAAGATTATTACCATAAATAAATCTTGTATTAATACCAATAAACTCATTTATACCCGTTGATGAAGTTGTGATTAAATCAGAAAAGGATTTGGTACCATACCAAAATCCAAGTCCATGTAATGACTCATGTAAGAATATAGATAGCCAATCGCTTTGTCCAGTTAAGTCATCATCTTTTGGATTTGGATCCTCATCAACATAAAGCGCTTGGTTTGTTCCATAACCTCGCATCATTTGAGTAGTTACATAAGGCGAAATCCATGTACCAAGATCATAGTCGGACCCATTGATATCTATCCCTGTTATTGCTTCCTCTTGAGCAAATGTAAAAGATTCACTAAAACCCCCATATGCGCCATAGAAATTTAGATTCGGTTGCCAATAATTACCAAGTAAAAAATTTGAATCCCATTTGGCCACAAAATCTAAAGATCCATTCCAAGAAACGTACTCACCTAGATATTCAATTGCTGCCTTACAATTTAATTTTATTAGTTCTTCAGTTTGTAAGAAATCTGTTGGTATCCCAACTACTGAAATAGTGTAAATAGATCCATTAATATTATATTCCGACATAATATTTTTTAATAATATTTTGAAAAAAATAATTATTTTTTTAAGTATAGTTTAAAGTTTGAATTCTCATGAAAAATTTCAAAAAATTATGTGACCTTTAACTTAATTAAAGTTATAGACTTAATTTTTTAATTGAAAATTAATTCCCAGGGTGTAGTTTAATTTTTAGTCCTTGAGCTTATAAGGTCGTTTATTACTTTTTAAAGTCATAATGAGCGGCATGAGGCAGCAAAGTTATGCAAGGTATTGCAAATCCTCGCTCAAAGCTCGCTCAGTCTCATTATTCTAAAAGAAAGCAATAAAAAAGGGAGTCTGGGAAACTCTCTTGTATGACTTGGTTTTTAAATGGTCGGGGCGACAGGATTCGAACCTGCGACCTAGTGCTCCCAAAGCACTAGTGCTAACTTTTGAGAAATCTATAAGACTTTAGTTATAGTTTTGCTACCCTCCTGTAAAAGCAACTTAATTGATATAAGAATTCAGAGCTTTTTATTGGTTTTAATTAGAACTAATCATTCCCTAGCTCTACTTTTAGCTCTATTTTTAAACAATATCGCTAATAACAGATTCATATCCATTTGCAGTTAAGTATTCACTCATTTGATCTTTACTTTGATAGTTTGCATATTGAATGTTCCCGTCTACATGCATTAATGCTCTAAGGTAAGCAGTCCCATCGTTAGTTTTCCAAAAAACCTCTTGGAAATTATCACTATCAAAGTCGCCAGCTTTTTTAACTATCAAGTTATCTATTGCTAAATCATTTTGAAACCTTCTTTGGCTGTCGTGAGCACTATTCTTAATTACATCTCCAGATTCAACTAAAGGGTCTATATATATCCCAACTATTCGGGTAGTTCCATCTTTTCCGTAATCTGTGTAATCAATTTGACCAGTTTCTGAATTGACAGATGCTGTTACCCATCTTCCACTCTCTTTGTTTGTGTATATTGCTTCTTTGATCCCATCTGCATTTACATCAAGTAAACCTTGATATTTATATGAAGTTTTTGTGGCATCAGAAACATCGCCAGTATTGGCATGTAAATTCCCGTCAAAATCTTTTATGTAACTAAGGGTATAATTTTGACCCTCTATAAGCTGAGAAACAATTTGTTTTACTCCATTTACATCCTCAACAATATCTGCAATTTTCTCTTCTATGGCAGAATCTCTTATCAACACTGATTTGGTTTCTCCAACTTGATTTGTCATTTCAGAGTCAGAAAATAATTTGATATCTATAGTTTCATAACCTTCTGTTAATCCGTCATTGGCTAAAAGATGATTGAAGGAAAAAGTACCATCGCTTCCAACAGTTCCAGAACCAGTAAGTGATCCAGTAGCAAAATCTGAAAGAGTTATTCCTGTTCCACTAATTGACCAATAAAGAGTAGAACCTGCTGCAACATTTTCCGTATTGGAAGTTGTTGTGAGTGTATATCCTTCTTGAGGTGAATTGATTGCTGTCGAGATATTATAAACTTTGCTTAATACATCTATTGAGGAAGTATTAACAGTTTCAGAGAATCCTTGGTTATCTGTGTATGAAATAATGGCTCTAATTTTTTTATTTTTTTCTGAAGATGTAATTTTATAAGTTGAATCAGTTCCAATTTGAGTCCAAGTTATTCCATCAGATGAAGATTGCCAAATATATGAAGAAAGAGTCCCGGTCCCATCTGGATCTGCTGAGGACTCTGAAATACTAAGGGTGTCGCCTTCAAACTTTTCACCGATAATAGAAAAAACAGCATCACCCTCATCTGTTTTAATATCTACCTCTACAGGAGAGGTAGCAACTTCCTCTGAAAAGCCTTGACCATCTGTATAAGAAATTAAGGCTCTAATTTTCTTTCCTTCCTCTGCGAGAGTAAGTGAGTAAGTCGAGTTTGTGCTTATTTGAGACCAGGTCGTACCATCAGATGATGATTGCCAGACATACGAAAAAGTTCCATTCCCATCTGGATCAGCAGAGGATGTTGTAATACTTAGTGAATCATTTAATTGAGTTGTTCCACTAATAACAAATGAGGCTTCTCCATCATTAAATTGTTCCGTCGCTGATGCTTGATAACCAGAGTGCCCCCAAGTGTCAATAACTCCTGAAGCTCTCTCCGCGGCACCTGCACCATAATTTGCTTTGATAGCAGTATATGAATTGTTTAAAAGAGTTGAATGAGCAGCATCTTCTGTTAGATAGCCTATAAGAACAAGAGATCCATCTGATCTTTGACCTGCTACTTGGCCATAACCAAAAGCAAAAATCTTGGTAAAGTCTGATCCACCCGATGCTCCAGAATAATCCTCACTTGAATAAGCACCGCTAAAAGAAATAGTTCCATTGGCATTTAAAGTAATATTTAAACCAGATTCAGTTGTTAATGTTTCTCCTGCAGTTGTTGAAGCTTGTACAACATATGCTTCATAAGTCATTTGAGATGTCGGCCAATAATTTATTTATACACCAAAATATAAGAAAATCCTTTAATAAAAAAAACTATATAAAAATAATCTTTGTTGATAATGCATTTTAAGATTGCTAGTCAAAAATTCTATCTTGTTAGAAACTCGATCGTTTTAAATTTAAAACAAGTTTCATTTAGTTTCTATTAGTTCCTAGCTCTATATCTAGCTCTATTTGTATATTTGAGACACTCTAGAAATAAAAAAGCAAGGGCTTGGATCCCTTGCTATTAAATGGTCGGGGCGACAGGATTCGAACCTGCGACCTAGTGCTCCCAAAGCACCCGCTACGCAAATTGCGACAGCCCCCATGAGAAACAAGTGAGGCTATAGCTAGTTAATTGGTATTAAAAGAAAATTTATGAGTCTTAAAAAGTAGAAAGATATAGCAAGGTGGTGCATAAATAAGCAAAATCTCGCTCAAATCTCGCTCACTTGCAACTTAGTGCTCTATGAGCACCACAACTTACTTAAATAATATCGCTGATAACAGATTGATATCCATGACCAGTTAAATAATCACTCATCTGAGTCTGGTTCTGATAATTTGCATATTGGATATTTCCATCTGCATGCATTAATGATCTTAAGTAAACATCGCCATCATTAGTTTTCCAATAAACCTCCTGGAAACCATCACCGTCATAATCTCCTGATGTTTTTAAAGTTAAATTATCGTTATATAAATCATTCTGGAATCTTACCTGACTGTTTAAAGCTAGACGATCAATAGTTTCTCCATTTACAACAAGATAACGGTCAGATCCGGTAGCACCAAATTGAGCAGGAGCAGGAGTAACACCATCATCTAAGAATCCACCATTAGCATTTCCTACTGCGATTAATGGATCATCATAAATTCCAATAACTCTTGTACCTCCACCTGCTCCATGATCTGAGTAATCTATTAGTCCTGTAACAGAATCTATCTTTCCTGTTGCCCAGCGCCCATTGATTTTATTAGTAAAAACAAGATCTAAAAAGTTATCATTATTAACATCTAATTTCCCTTGATATTTATAGGCACTTTTAGTGGCATCAGAAACACTGCCAGTATTTGCATGCAGATTGCCGTCATAATCTTTTATATAATCAAGTGAATATTGTGTGTTTTTATCAAAGTACTGAGTATCTAAAGTTCTGTCCTTAAATGAAATTCTTTCTATATTAATTAACACATCTTCCCCCTCTCCATTGACTATGTAGGTTGAAATATTATCCTCAGAAATTGAGAAATCTATTGAATATTGGTTAAAACCCTTTTGATAAATTGCAGTGTCTAAATTTTCTTTGCCGTCTAAATAATCATCTCCCTCTCCACCATTAAGAAAATCATTATATTTACTTCCAAGAAGATTATCATTTCCATCTCTGCCTACAATAAATGCTCTATAATCTAGATCCGCTTCAAAACTATTTGCATTTTGATCTCCAACATAAGAGATAAAATGATATCCCATATCCCGATCATTGCTATTTGCAGATAATCTTTCTAAGTGATCGTAATTAAGATAACTATTATGTCCAAATTGATTTACATAATTTGAATATTTAATAAAAATACGATGGTCATTTTCGCAAGATTCCCAAGTAAAAATGGGTAGATCGGAATTTATTGAATTGACTAGTTTAACCTCTTCAAATTCATTATCAAAAGAAACAAAATTACTTGTTTGTGGGTATGAAGTATCCCCAGTAATATTAAAGGCACTTGATTCAAAAACGATACCATCAATAACATTTAGAACTTCTGGTTTGTGTAACAGCCAATTATTGATTGTAGAACCATTGATTAGAAGGGAAAAATCTGAATAGTTTTTTGAAATGTAATTATTTAATTGGTTTAAGGCGTAAAAAGTATAGTCAGCTATTTCTTCCTGAGTATATGTTTCTGTCCTTAAGAATGTACTAGAAAACCAAGCTTTAGTTCCAACAACATCTAACCAAATCCCATCCCAACCAGATGAAAATTTTTCATCTATAACTTTCTTCATCTCAGTAAGCCAAGAATCTTCCCAATATCTAACTAAATAACTCGGATATTTACCTTGAAAATATGGCGAACTCGCGTCAAATGGGAGTTCCCAGCTTAAGTGAACTGGTGCCAACCATGTTGGTGCGGATTCATCAGGAATCCCATCTCTATTAGCATCCCAATTTTGTTGAGTGGTTAAAGGACTTATTGTTCCATAGTCAATTTGATAATCCCCAAAATATTGATACGCGATTAACTTTTTTGTTGTATTAGTTTTTTTAAAATCATAAGGGTTTAAATTAGAAGAATTATTTAGAATCAGCATCTCAACTGGTATAGATTTAAGCTGAGAAATTACAGTCGAATCCCACGCTGAGGTTGTAATTGCAAAACTATTAATTTCATTTAAATTCGAAGAACTCATAAAAAAGAAAAAAAAAATAAAACTAATTATTTATTTTAATTCTTACTATTAACAACCTCCTCTCGTACTAAAAAATAACTTATCTGATTGTAAAATTTGATTCGGATAAACCGATTAGTTTTAAAAATAATTTGTGTTATTAATAGCTAGATATAGAGGCTTAATTTTTGAAATGAAAAAAACTATTTTTATTGGTTTAATTGCTGGCATTGCTGGGCTTGCAATTGGTTATAAAGTTCCAAAAGACAAGAATGTTGGATATGTAATGATTTCTGGCAGGATTACAAATCCAGAACAGGCAGGTAAATATTTTGCAGTAGTAAATGATGTAGTTGTTAAAGGTTGCGGAGCAAAGACATTAACAGTTGATTATGAAACAGATGTAAGAGAAGGATATGACGGTCCGTTTTCTGTGCTCGCACAATTCCCAAGCAAAAAAGCAGCGCAAGATTGCTATGAAGGTGATTATCAAAATATTATTCCTTTAAGAAAAGGAGCTATAGATATGAACTTCAGAATAGTTGAAAGAAATAGATAAAAAATAAAGCTATCTCTAATCATACTGAGCGACATGAGGTTGCAAAGTTATGCAAGGTATTGCAAATCCTCGCTCAAAGCTCGCTCAGTCTCATCATTCCAACTTCTTTACAATAAAAAAGAGAGTCTAGGAAACTCTCTCTATGACTTGGTTTTTTAAGAGTCGGGGCGACAGGATTCGAACCTGCGACCTAGTGCTCCCAAAGCACCCGCGCTACCAAGCTGCGCCACGCCCCGCTCATAAGATCTTAGTTCATAACAGTCATCTATAAAAGAGCAAATTGATAAATACTTTATAAAAAATCTTTTTTGAGGCTAAATAATGCGTTTAATCGTTATTTTGTAGCTAAGTGTTGCTAACCCTCGTAGCTAATTTTGGACTTAATTTAGTTCATTTCTAGCCACAAGACATAAGCACCCGCTCTTTATCATTATTTAAAAAAGGAGACTAAATTTATCTTCAAATACTGCGAGATAATTTAATATCAATTTAATCAATATTTTTAATTAGCACTAATTTGTTCCTAGCTCACCTACTCGCTCTATTTTTTAAACAATATCGCTTATTACAGATTCATATCCATTGTTAGTTAAATAATTACTCATCTGTTCTTCACTTTGATAGTTTGCATATTGTATATTTCCATCTGCATGCATTAAAGCTCTTAAATAGGCTGTCCCATCATTTGTCTTCCAATAAACTTCCTGGAAACCATCACTGTCATAATCACCAGAAGTTTTGACGGTCAAGTTATCTATTAGCAAATCATTCTGGAATCTACGTTGGCTATCATGAGGACCGAATTGTTCTACTTCCCCAGAAGTGACTAATGGATCAATATAAATGCCTACAACTCTAGTTATTCCTCCATTGCCAAAATCAGAGTAATCAAGCTCTCCTGTATAAGAATTAGGTGAACCGGTAACCCAACGACCACTTTCTTTATTTGTAAAAACATGTTCATAAAGACCGTCATTATTAACATCGAATTTACCTTGGTACTTATAAGAATATAAAGAATTTGAATAATCGCCACCTCCGTGAAGATTGCCATTAAAGTCTCTTATGTTTTCTAATCGATAGTTTTCTCCACTTGTAAGCCCATTAGTTATATATCTTTTTCTATCTATTTTAACAGCTTCAGATGGAGTAATAGTTTGATCATTGAATACAAGATATTCAATATATTCAATTTTATCAGTACCATCTGGAGAATTTTTTCTTAGGTCTTTTACTGTATAAGTAACATTATCTACAGAAATCTCGTAGGAGCCTAAGTTCCCTGAAAAAATGGCTTTATCATTGCCTGCTCCACCATCAATCTTGTCATCTCCTCCAGAACCAGTAATTTGGTCTGAACCTGATTGAGAAAAAATTATATCTGCATTCGAACTACCTTGTATATCGTCGTTATTTTTTAAAATCTCTTCTTCCAATTCATAAGGAGCAAAATTTAGCAAATTTTTTAAACTTATATCAAGTGAAGAAACTTTATAACCTCCTAGAGAATTACCATTTGAATATAAATAAAAATCATATCCAGTAACATCTCCTTTTATGTTATTTAAAGATGTTAGTGATGATAAATAGCCAATATCAGGAAGATTTTTTCCATAAATATAAAATGACCCACTTAATGAACCACTATAAAACGCAAAATAATATCTATTATTGCTAATTAGGTAATTGGTTATTGATAAACTTGAAACATCTAAAAATAATGAGTCAACATTTCCTGGATCTCCTATTGCTAATGCTGAATCTCCTCTCATTAAAGAAGCATCAATTGTAGTCAAAAATTAATTGCCCATTATTTAAAAGAATTATATTTAAAATTCGAATTTTGTATTAGAAAGTTTTGAACTAAATAAATTCACAACTATTTGAATAGCTAGAATTTTTTAAAATTTGTAAGGTATAGGTATTGCAAATCCTTGATCAAATCTTGCTCAGTCTCATTATTCCAACTTCTTTAGAATAAAAAAGAAAGTCTGAGAAACTCTCTCTAAGACTTATTCTTTTATGAGTCGGGGCTACAGGATTCTAACCTGCGACCTAGTGCTTACCTAGCACCCACTCTTTATCATTATTTAGACGAGTATACTAATTTATCTTCAAATACTGGGAAATAATTTTTTATAAATTTAATCAATAGTTTTAACTAGCACTAATTTGTTCCTAGCTCTACTACTAGCTCTATTTTTTAAACAATATCGCTTATTACATATTCATATCCGTTATTTTTAAATACACGCTCATTTGAGCTTCAGATTGATAGTTTGCATATTGAATATTTCCATCAGCATGCAATAAAGATCCTAGATAAGCACTGCCAGCAAATGTTTTCTAGCAAATCTCAGCTCTTCCTAAAGCTCCCAATCAAATTAAAAAGTAACAATAAATATTGATTTCTTAAATAGGACTGTGCCCAAATTTATCAAAATTTTTTTATTTAAGAAATCTTAAAGTGTAGAATGATTTAATTCCAAAATATATATTTTGACAAAACTATATTTACATATAGGTACAGAGAAAACTGGAACAACTCATATTCAACAATTTCTTTTGAGAAATAGAGATAAACTTTTTTTGAAAGGTTATTACGTCCCTGACTTCTTGGGAGAATTTGCTCATACTTGGCTACCAATATTAGTTTATGAAGATAATAAAGAAGATGATCTCACAGAAAAAGAAAAAATTTATGAGCAGGAAAATCCAAATACTTTTATTAAATTAAAGATAGAGGAACTGAAAAAAGCTGTTGAAATTTATAAAGATAAAGAATGGGTTCTTAGTTCGGAACATCTTCATGCAAGATTAAATGGTGTGGAAATAAGAAGGCTGAAATCTCTTCTTAGTCCCTTATTTAGTGAAATTAAAATTATAGTTTATTTAAGAAATCCTATTGAATCAGCTGTGTCATTATGGTCAACTGTTGTTAGGGCGGGAAAACCTATTAAAAGAATACCTTTACCTGGAACTGAATGGGATTATATTTGTAACCATAAGAGGACGATTCAATTGTGGGAAGAAAATTTTCAAGAAAATATAATTCCGAGACTTTATAGTAAAAGATCATTTTTTAATGACAACTTATTGGAAGATTTCCTTTGTCAAATTGGATGCAAGCTCAATGCAAGTTATGAAATTCCAGCGAATGTTAATCAATCTATGAGTTACGCAGGGATAAGAATTCTTTCAAATATAAATGAAATTATTCCTCCTGCAAAATATGGTTGTTTTGATTCCTTTAGAGGAAATATTGAGGGGCAAATAATGGAATCTTATAAGGATTTTCCTAAATATCATCCGACAGAAAAAGAAGTATACAATTATGAAAAATATTATGAAGATTCAAATAAATGGATAAAAAATAAATATTTCCCAGATGTTGAATGTTTATGGGAAAATAATCAGAAAATATTAGAAAACGAAGATCAGAAATTGTTAATTGATAAAGAAATAAATGCGACTTCTAAATTGATTTCAAATTTATTTAATGAAAATTATAAGAAAAGTTCAAAAATTGATGATCTAGAAAAACAAGTCAAGTTCCTTCAGAATAAAATAAGAAATCATGAGAACAGTACCATTTGGAGGTTTACTAAACCGCTAAGAAAAATAGCAGACTTTGTTAAAGGTTTTATATGGTTAAATAAAAGATAATTTGAATGATATTTAAATTAAAAAATTATTTCTAATTAAAATTTTTGAAAAATTACTTTTCAAAATGTTTGAGCAACTTAACGCGCATTTATCATTCCTCTTTAATGTGAAATTTCAAAAAATAAAAAAAAAAAAATTTGGAGAACTCTCTTGTATGACTTAGTTTTTAAATGTTCGGGGCGATAGGATACGAACCTGCGACCTAGTGTTTCCAAAGCACCCAGTACGCAATTTGCGACAGCCCCCATGAGAAACAATTGAGTCTATAGCTTTTGAGTTGGTACTACTAGGATTTATATGAGTCTTAAAACGACCCAAAATATTGCATAGATATGCATTTAATCGCTAATTTACAACCTAGTGCTTTCCAATTAAAATACTTTGATTAAATAATATCGCTAAAAACTGATTCATATCCATTGCTGGTCAAATAATAACTCATTTGTTCTTTACTTTGATAATTAGCATATTGGATATTTCCATCAGCATGCATTAAAGCTCTTAAATATGCAGTTCCATCATTTGTCTTCCAATAAACTTCCTGGAAACCATCACCGTCATAATCACCAGCAGTTTTTGCAATAAGATTATCAATTTTTAAATCATTCTGGAATCTACGCTGACTATCATGTGGCCCAAATTGTTCCACCTCTCCAGAAGTAACAAGTGGATCCATATAAATTCCTACAACTCTTGTTGTGCCATCCTTTCCATAATCAGAATAGTCAGTTAAGCCTGTTGTTGAAATAACAGATGCAGTAACCCAACGTCCTGACTCTTTATTTGTATAGATAGCTTCTTTTGTTCCATCTTTATTTACGTCTAATAATCCCTGATATTTATAAGAGGTTTTAGTTTCATCAGAAACACTGCCAGTATTTGCATGTAAATTCCCGTCATAATCTCTTATATTTTCAAGAATATATTCTTGTCCAACAGTTAAAAGTTCAGTAATTGTATTGAGTTGACTATTAATTTCTACAATCTGTTCTGTTAATGCTGAATCTCTTATCAAAATTGATTTGGTTAATCCAATTTGTGAACTTAAAGAATTATCAGAAAATAATTTAATGTCAAAAGTTTCATAACCCTCTATCACTCCATCATTAGCCAGTAGATGTTCGAAACTAAAAGAACCATCACTTCCTACAGTCCCCTCTCCATATAGTGATCCCGATGCAAAGTCTGCAGGATTTACATTCGCACCACTTACAGACCAATATAGTTTTGTCCCGACCGAGACGTTACTAGTTTGTGCGGTTGTAGTAAGCTTATAACCCTCTTGAGGTAAATTAAAACTTAAATATAAAGAATATGTTCTTATTGGGATATCAATAGTTGAAGCTATAACTGACTCAGAGAAACCATGATCATCAGTGTATGAAAGAATAGTTCTTACTTTTTTGCCTTCTTCTAAAGATGTAAGAGTATAAGTTGAATCTGCTCCAATTTGACTCCAGGAAGTCCCATCAGAAGATGATTGCCAAATATAAGATAAAGAACCAGTTCCATCAGGATCAGCTTTTGATTCTGTGATACTTAATAATTGTCCTACTTGAGCAGTCCCTGATATTGCAAAGATCGCATCTCCATCATCTATTAAATCAACAGAAGTTGTTGTAACAGATTCTGAGAATCCCTGATCATCAGTGTATGAAAGAATAGTTCTTACTTTTTTGCCAAGTTCTGAAGATGTAAGAGTATAGGTTGAATCTGTTCCAATTTGAGTCCAGGAAGTTTCATCAGAAGATGACTGCCAAACATAAGATAAGGTGCCAGTTCCATCAGGATCAGCTGTTGATTCTGTGATACTTAATAATTCCCCAATTTTAGAGGCTCCTGATATAACAAAAACTGCATCTCCATCATCAAAATAGGTTCCCTTTAGATATTCTGATCTTAAATTTGATTCGTCAGAGTTATCGTATAGGATGGCATTAATTCTTAAGGAAATTCCCTCAATTTCCGAGGTTGATAAAGTTAAAGAATTAGAATTGATATCAAGAGATTTAAAAGTTGTCCAAGAATCATTTTCAAACTTTTCTAGTTTAATTAAAGGATTAAAATCATTTAATTGAGATAAATTATCAAAATTCAACTCTACGTTGCCAGATGAATAATCTTTAATCTGTAAAAAGGGTATTTCGAAAGAATATGTTGTTGGTCTATGAATTGCTGGATCTGAGGAATCTCTACTATATCCAAAGGCAAAAATCTTATCATCATTTTTTAAGTAACCATTGGCGGATATAAATCCATCAGCTAGTTCATAAGATTGAGGGAAGAGCCTCCTTATTTCTGCATCATTGTTGCTGTCAGTTTGAGATAAATTATGAATGATTTCATTAGAGTTATTATCTTTGGCAAGATCATAAAAATTTTTATTTCCAATAGCGGATGATTTTATCTCTCCATCTGCATTATCTAAAACTAATAAAAAATTTCTTCTGTCTTCTGAATAATTAAAATCTAAAAAACCCCCATTTGTTTCCCCAAAAACTAATAAATCTCCATTATCGTTAAAGCTCAATTTTTTAGGAATCTCACCACGAGAACCACCATAAACTTTAGTCCATAATGTATCTCCTTCACTTGAGAGTTTAATTAAGCAAATATCTCCCCATAAATCATAACCACCGTTATAAGTTTCCCCATTAATAGATTTATAAGTTTTCAATGCTACGTAAATGTTCCCATTTTGATCACTTTCAATATCTACGATCCCCTGTTGAAGTGAATTGCCGATATCAAATTCGATTTTCCATTCACTATTGAGAGAATTATCCAAAGATTCAATAGAGGCTTTGCCCATTCCTCGGTAATCTCTTGCAAATATATATTTATTTGTAGATGTGATATCCAGAGACTGTATTATTCCTTCATTCCCGTTAGCATCGCCAGAAGTTAATGATATTCCTTCTCCAGCAGCACCATTATCTTTATTAATAACAAATAAGTTTTGATCAATAGCATATGCGAATTGACCATCATTACCAAGATATGAATTACCGACGATATAATTTATATTTCCGTTAGCATCAAGAGCAAATGAATCTTGACCATAGTCGTAGGTAACATCAATATTCGGGTTGATATATTGCCAATTACTCATCAACCTTGAGGATATTAATTACAAACATTATACATTTCAATGTTTTTATTCTGACTGAATTTTGCTTTAGCAATAAAATCTCAATTAGTTTTTCTTTTTCAAAAAAATCCTTTATCTTAAGATTATTTGTTCTGAATTTTGTGTTAATTATAATTAGATATTTAGGATCATCTCTAAAATGAAAAACACTATTACTATTTCTTTGATTGCAGGCATCATAGGGCTTGCGATTGGTTATAAAGTTCCAAAAGACAATAATGTTGGTTATGTAATGATTTCTGGCAGGATTACAAATCCAGAACAAGCAGGTAAATACTTTGCAGCAGTAAATGATGTAGTTGTTAAAGGTTGCGGAGCGAAGACATTAACAGTTGATTATGAAACAGATGTAAGAGAAGGATATGACGGACCGTTTACTGTACTCGCACAATTCCCAAGCAAAAAATCAGCACAAAATTGTTATGAAGGAGATTATCAAGAAATTATTCCTTTAAGGAAAGGAGCAATTGATATGAATTTTAGAATAGTTGAAAGGAACAGATAAAAAATTTAAATCTAATAAATTAAGTGATTAAGGCTGAAAGGTTATGCAAGGTATAGCAAATAATCGCTATATAATCGCTAAGTCTTATTTTTCTTATAGTTGGCAATAAAAAAGAGAGTCTAGGAAACTCTCTTGTATAACTTGCTTTTTAAATGTTCGGGGCGACAGGATTCGAACCTGCTACCTAGTGCTCCCAAAGCACTAGCAAGATTGAAGCTATAACTGAGACTTATCTTGCTATCAGGACTTTTAGAGAAATAAGTGTGGTCTGATTTGGACTATCAAATTTTGATTTGCGTGAGATTTAATTTGATATTAGATTTAAAATTGGAAGGATAAAACTATCTTTTTATGGAAAAGTGATTTATCATTTGCACCTTTGATTGCTCTTTTCAATATTATGAAGAGACTGTTGATCAATGGGTAAAAGAACAAGGAGATGGAATTGTACTTGATTATGATTTAGTAAAAATTAATGATCACAAGTCTCATTCCTTCTATACAGTTTCAAGTTTGGAAGAGTTCGAAAAGATGTTAGATACAGAATGAATGGGCTAGGGAATGGGACAAAGCTTATAACTGCAAAGATATAATTTATAAACTTGAGATAGTTGAATGACTAATAAATGGAATGACAAATCTTGGCAAAAAGATTTCTTGAACATGAAGTCGCATCCACCTTCAGATGCAAAACTCCTAATGGGAGGTGTAAAAGGATTGAAAGATGCTTGGCGTTTAGGTGTTCTGCACGTTGAATAAGAAAGACTGAAGAAAAAACATATACAACAAAATCAAGAGTCTTAAGGTTCGTAGAAGATCCTGTTGGATATAAAATAGAGTTAATAGAAAGAGACTTATGAAAGAGTTAGAAGAAAATACTATTGAACAAATAAGAACTCTTCTTAATTATTTAGAGCAAACAGATCTATTGAAAAACAAAGATATTCTTAGGTGTTTAGATGTAGTAGCAAGAGAGTATGGAGGAGAAGTGGTTGATAAAAATTAAATGTCAAACCCAGATCAAAAAACAATATTGCTAGAACAAGCTTATGACGAACTTAAGGCAATTTGCGCCAAGTTCCAAGATGAATCTGGTGCTACAGATATGGAAGTAAAAACCCTACTAAGAGAACTTGAAAGGGTTTTTGAAAAAGATATTGATGTGCAATATTTACACATAATTGGCTCTGTGAATCATTAATTAATCTGATTTTTTATTTTAATAATTATTATTATAATAATGCGAATTTTTAACTACATAATTTATAAGCTTCAGCTCTTATTATCTTATTTAATTTTTTTTCACTCAAATTTCTCATATCAAACTTCTTTGAAGAAAGAAATTGCTCGCTTTTTATTTCAATGCAATTTTCCTTTCTAATTAACTCTTTAATTGAATATGTAGAAATAGAAAAAAACTACTTACATAAATTGTAAATAGAAATAAAAAATAATTATTTTTCAAGATCAATTTAAAAGTGTATTTAGTTCATTAATATAGCAATTTATAATTTCACGCTCTATCTCCTCATCAAGTAACTTACTTTTTAAATTCATCACTGTATTTTTATCTAATTTGGATTCTTTGTATTCATCTAATCTGCAAATTATCCATTCATTATTATATTTAAAAGGTTTATTTATAATATTAATATTATTTTTGCTAAGTTTTGGCCTCATTAGATTATTAACCCTCTCAATTGGTAATGGTCCAATTACTCCATTAGTTTTTTTCTCAATTCCTGTGGAATATTTTTTCGCTAGTTCATTAAAATCCTCATTGTCATCTTTGATTTTTAAATACAATTCCATAGCCAATCCGTATTCTTTTACTCGAATCATGCTGTATTTAACCATATCCAATTTTTCTTTATTTGAAAGGTATTCCTTGCCAATAAATTCATCATATTTGTCTTCGCAATATTTCTGGACTTTTTTGTTCAAATTCATTCTGTAAAGTAAATTTTCTTTACTTAATAAATTCTTTTTTCTATGCTCTTCAATTAACAATTCGTCTTTAAGAGAAAAAAATTTTATGTAGTGATCTCTAGCTTCTGCTTTTTCAACTTCACTTAGATTTATATCTTTTATTTTGTTTTCAAGAACTTTTGATTTTAAAAAATCTGTTAATAATCCATATTTTGATAACTGCTCGAGTACTCTATATTCCATTTTTAACATCAAATAAACTACTCAGAAATAATGATATTATATATTGACTTCGGCAATTAATTAAGTTAATTTCTTATACGTATCTTATAAGACATTGCAATTTTAATATATATCAAATATTCATATAGATGACTAAGAAACAAAACGAAATCATATTGGAATTAAGATCAGCTTCATTAGATATTCCTCTATTTCATAGTGCTAATAGAACTTTAAAATCATCTTTTATAAATTCTTTAACAGGAGGAAAATTTAAAAAAATTAAGAATATTACGTATGTAAATGCATTAAATAATCTAAATATAAAATTTTTAGAAGGTGAGAGAGTCGGACTTATTGGCCATAATGGAGCTGGAAAAACAACTTTCTTAAGATTAATATCTGGCATATATAACTTGACTAAGGGAACAATAAAAAGAAGAACAAAAATATATCCAATGATTCACAAGAGTTTATTAACTAGCGAAGAATTAAGCGGAATTAAAGCAATGAAGGCGCATTACCTTTTAATAAATCAAAATCTAAAGGGGTTTGATGATTTTTGTGGTAATGTAGTCAATTTTTCTGGATTGGGGGAATATATATATTTACCTTTGAAAACATATAGTCAAGGAATGCTTTCTAGATTACAATTTGCAATTCTTACTGGGTGTTCACATGAGTGCTTAGCTTTAGATGAAGGCTTTGCTACTGGTGATATAGATTTTCAGAAGAAAGCATTTAATAGATTGACCGAATTTATATCTAATTCAGGAACATTATTTTTAGCTTCTCATTCTAATGAATTACTTTTGAGGTTTTGCAAAAGAGGTTTAGTTTTTGAAAAGGGCACAATTGTGTTTGATGGCCCTATTGAAAAAGCTCTAAACTTTTATGAAGAAAAAATATGATTAAAAACAAAAGAAAAATAAGAATATTGGATATTCTTTTTGAAGCTATAAAACTTAGAAAGGTTTGGTGGTTCACTGCATGGTCTAGAACTGAAGAACGATTTGCAAGGACATCCTTAGGAAGTTTTTGGTTAGGACTTTCAAATTTATTATCCATCTCTTTATTGTCGGTAGTTTATGGAACAGTATTTAAAGTTGATAATTTTAATAAGTATGTGGTTTATCTAGGTCTAGGAATGGTTTTATGGTCTTCGATTAGTACTTCTATAGGATCTGCACCAAATTTACTTATTCAAAATGAAATTAAAATCAAAAATACAAATATAAATATTCTTTTTTACCCATTTGAAGAGTGGTCTTTTCAACTTCATAACTTCATACAATCTTTTTTAATAGTCTTTTTTGCCCTTATATTTTTTGATTCGTCTATCTTTATTAATCTCTTTATTGCAATTTTGCCACTATTAAATTTCTTAATTTTTATGTTTTGGTGTCCACTCTTAATTTGCTTACTTGGAGTACGTTTTAGGGATATATATCAATTAGTACCTATTCTTTTGCAATTAACTTTTCTCTTGTCTCCAATTTTATATATGAAAGAAAACTTAGGTAAATTGATATGGATAGTAAATTTAAATCCTATTTACTTAGTAATAAGTCAGTTAAGGGATTCGATAATTGAAGGAAGACTTAATTTTATCCCAATTATTGGTGTTTTATTTATGAATTTTATTGGAGTTATTTTTTCACTTCTTTATTTAAATAGATTGAAATCTAAAATTCCATTTCTTTTGTAAGGATAAATTAATCTTTTAAAATTATTTTTAAATACTATTAATACTTCTCAGATTAAATCTCAGATATAATTTCTTCAATTTGTTTCGCAGTATTTTTCCAACAAAACTTATTAGCAATTAAGGGACCATTTGCTCTAAATTCATTTCTTAGCAATTCATCATTTAAAGCCCTTTTCATTCCAGCTTCTATTGAAGATAAATTATTGGGATCAATAAATATTCCATTATTATTTAATATTTCTGGAAGTGCTCCTTTATTAGATGCAATAACTAAAGTACCACAAGCCATTGCCTCTAAAGCTGGCAATCCAAAGCCTTCCCAAAGACTTGCTATGATTAATGCCTGACATCTGTTTAACAATTCAAGTTTTTCATTTTCGGAAATCAAATATATCCAATCGCAACATTCTTCTATACCAAGTTTTGAAGATAGTTTAATATAACTTGGGGTAAATTTCTTATTATATTGACCAATAATTTTTAATCTTAAATCTTTTGTTGATTTATTCAATTTCTTTAAATTGCAGAATGCCTTTAAAATTCTTGGAATGTTTTTATGTGGAGTATGTCTTGCAATAATTAGAAAAAAATTTTCTTTAACTCTTTTTAGTGGTTTAAGTGTATTACGATTGAACCCTAATTTTACAATTTCAATTTTTTTATGTGAAATATTTAATTTTTCATGAACTTCGGTCGCTGTTGCTAAAGAGTTGCAGAGTACTCTTGTGGCATTTTTTAAAACTATCGGAACATAGCATAAATGATAAGGAAGTAAAGGTGTTAAGTAAGGTATTCTTAATGGGAGGAGATCGTGTACCAAGACTATTGATTGAATACCTCTAAAGATGGGAGCTTCTGGAAGAGGTGAAAGGAGAATTGAATCTCTCTTTTTTTTTAAGTAATTACCCAGATGGAATTGGTTCCAGTATAATCTTCTAGCATGGGAGTAGAGACCAAAATCTGGGGAAAGGTTAGCAGGTATTTTTTGAAAATTAGTTTGGTTATCAGAGAAAGGAGCTAATAAGGTCATTAAATTTGGATTTATAGACTTTGCTAATTCGCGAGAAACTAAAGAAATACCATTAGGTTTTTTTGAAAAATAACTACCATTAAAAATAATTCGACTTTTTAGCACTTAATATATCTATTGTTTTAATTAATATAATTTCATTCTACTACAGAACTGAAAAAGATATTTTTGGATGGGGTGGTGTTTGTACAAATTTTTTATATAATTAGAAAATTAATTGATAGTTTATAAATTTTTAATTACTTAATAATAATGAATAAAAAAGATTGGGAAGAAATAGGTAAGCTTAACTGGATAAAAAGTCTTGATAAAGAATTAATTTCAGAAATAAAAGAATCCACTTCTATAAAAAGATTTAAAGCAGGAACAATTCTTTCTAATAAGGAAAATATTCAGTCAGAAGTATTTTTTATTCTAGAAGGGAATGCAAGAATTACATTTAACTATAAAAATGATTTTTATACAATAGAAAAGTTAAAAAAAGATGATTGGATTGGATTAATTTCTTATTTAAGAAATTCACCAATTGAAGAGGTAATCTCAATAACAGATATTAAATTATTATCTATTACTGATGAATTAATAATTAAGATTATTAATAATAATAAGAATCAGAAATTTACCATTGGCATTCAACTTATAGAAGTTATAGATCTTATAGTAAAGTTAAATAAATCTGAGAATAAAGATTTTAAAGTAATTTTTGAAGCATCCAAAAAATTAAAAAATAAAATTAAACTTAAAAATAATTTAAACAGATCTATTGATAAGGATAATCTATACATTCTTGGTTCAAATAATGTAGAGCAAAAAATAATTGGTGATCAAATAAATTCTAATGATTTAAGAAAAAAATATATAGATAAAATAGATTTAAGACTATTAGAAATTAATAGAAATATCTTCTACAAGATATTAGATGATATAAATATTGAAATTTCTAATAAAAATAATTCTTCAACTTTACCTTTCCCTTCGGCTATTAATCTTGGGGGATTGAAAAATGAAGAAATTTATATAAAAGGAGATGGACCTTTTGAAGAAGGCTTGGCCTGTTTAAAAATGATTTGTAAGATATTTAAAGTTAAATTCTCTTATGAATCTTTAGATGAAGTACTTGCAGAAAAATTATCTAAAAAAAACATCCTGACTCTGGATATTTTAGGTCAAATTCTTTTGCAAAATGGATTTATAATTGGAGATGCATATGTAAATAGAAGTAATCTTCTTAGGTTAAAAAAAAATAGCTTAATTTTTTATAAAGAACATATATGTATTGTAAGAGAAGCCAATAATGAGAAATTTGTTTTGATATCTCCAAAACTTGGAAAAGTAGTTTTAAAAAAATCGCAGTTAGAAAATTCTTTCCCAGAGATAAATAATATTCTTATCCCAAAAAGAAGTATGAAAAGTCATATTAATAAATTTGGAATTAATTGGATTATTCCATTTTTAAAAAAATATAGAAATATTTTTGTAAAACTTTTGCTTGCTTCTTTTGTCGTTCAATTACTTTCTTTGGCTAACCCTCTTTTAATACAAGTAATTATTGATAAAGTGATAAGTCAAAGAAGTTTGAACACTTTGCAAATTATCGGCGTAGCTCTTTTTCTTGTTACTATTTTTGAATCTATTCTTAGATCATTAAGAACTTTTTTATTAGTTGATACCACAAATAGAATTGACTTGGATTTAGGAAGTGAGATTATTTCTCATTTATTTAAATTGCCATTAAACTTTTTCTCTAAAAGGCGAGTTGGAGAATTAAGTACAAAAATATCTGAATTAGAAAAAATTAGAGATTTTTTTACTGGACAAACTTTAACAACAATAATAGATGCTTTATTTTCAATTATTTATATATGTATAATGATAATTTATAGTTGGATTTTAACTCTGATTGCATTATCAGTATTGCCAATACAAGTAATAATTACCATCTTAGGGGTTCCTTTATTTAAAAGCCAATATCGTAAAGTTGCCGAATCAAATGCAAATACTCAAAATCATTTGATTGAATCAATGAATGTTATTCAAACAATAAAAACTCAAAATATTGAAAATAATACATTTAAAAAATGGTTTGAAAATTATACAAATTTTATACAAAAGATTTTCAATAAAACAATTACAGGAACAATTCTCTCTGAAAGTTCATCTCTACTGCAAAAAATATCTCAAATTATTGTTTTATGGGTTGGAGCATCAATGGTGCTTAAGGGGCAATTAACGTTGGGACAATTAATCGCTTTTAGAATTATTTCTGGTTATGTTACTCAACCAATACTTAGGCTTTCTTCCTTATCTCAAAGATTTGAAGAGCTAAAAGTATCTTTTGAGAGGCTTGGGGATGTAATTAATCAAGAAGCCGAATCAAATATTTTGGATAAAAATAATATTTCAATGCCAGAAATTAAAGGTGAAATTAAATATCATCAGGTCGATTATACATATCACGGAGATGGAAATAAGATATTAGATAATATAAATGTTGAACTAAAAAGCAAATCTTTAATTGGGATAGTAGGTAGAAGCGGAAGTGGCAAAAGTACATTTGTTAAATTGCTGGCGAGGCTTTTTAAGCCAAATAATGGGAGAATATTAATTGATGATATTGATATTCAAAAAGTTGAATTATCTTCTCTTAGAAGACAGATTGGATTTGTTTCTCAAGAACCTAATCTTATAACTGGAACCGTTTTAGAAAATATAAGTATTTCAGATCCAGAAATTAATAAAAGTGAAATAGTAGAAGCGGCAAAGAGGGCATGTGCGCATGAATTTATAATGAATTTAGAAAATGGTTATAGTACAAATATTGAAGAGAGAGGAGGTTCTTTATCAGGAGGTCAAAAACAAAGAATTGCAATCGCTCGAGCTTTAATTACTAAGCCAAAAATATTAATCTTAGATGAAGCAACTAGCGCATTAGATTTTATAACAGAGAAAGAGGTTTTAAGAAATATTTATAAAATGAATGAAAATTGTACTGTTATTTTTGTTACCCATAGAATTACGAATTTGGTAAATTTTGAAAAGATTCTTTTAATGTCTAATGGGCAAATTGTTGAAGAGGGAAGTTTCTCACAGCTAATAAATCAAAGAGGTCTTTTTTACGCAATGTCTATTGAAAATAAATTTGAATAATGAATATCTTTAAATATTTAAAAATTAAATATAGAAGATTTATATCAAATAGTCTTGATGAAGAAACTAATTACCAAAATCTAGATTTAGAGCAAAGTAAAAAAATTGCAAATACTATCACTATATCAATTATAGGTTTAAGTGGATTAACCTTTGTTTGGTTGATTTTTGCTAAGACAGATCAAATAGTTATTGCTAATGGGGAATTACAACCTACTTCTAGAGTGAGATCTATAAAATTGCCAATCTCAGGTGTTGTTGAAGAGGTGTATGTTAAAGAAGGAAATCTAGTCGAGAAAGATGAAAAATTGTTAAAAATTAATGATGATTTAAATATAGAAACAAAGCAAAATTTAATTAATAAAATTTCTTTAAAAGAAGAAGAATTAAAATTGAAAAAATCCGAATTAGAAAATTCTGTTCTTATTTTAAAAAATGAAATAGATGAAATTAATTCAGTTCTTTCTATAGAAAGATATAATTTGAATAAATTTTCAAGCGTTTATGTTGAAGGGGCAATCTCTAAGATTGATTACGATGCGCAAAAAATAAAAGTTTTAAATTATTTAAATGATCTAACGAATAAAAAAATCCTTATTAAAGTTAAAACCTCTGAATTAAGTCAAGAAATAAAATTTATTCAAGATAATCTTTTTAATTACAAAACTCAATTAGAAGAAATAGAAGAAATTCTTAAATATTCAATAATAAAAAGTCCAATAGCTGGATATGTTTACGAAATAAATGCTAAGGATAAGGGATTCGTAATAGGCGCAAATCAAGATATCTTAAAGATAGTACCTCAGGAAAATTTAGAGGCTTTAGTTTTTGTAAACTCTAAAGATATAGGCTTTATTCTTACAGGACAGGAAGTAGAATTAAATATAGATTCCTATCCAGCAGCAGATTTTGGAGGGGTTGATGGGAAAATCAGTTTTATAAGTGCAAATTCTAGGAAAATTAATGAAAGAGATAATAATCTTTTTTATGAAGTAAAAGTTACATTAAATAATCAACTTATAGAACTAAATTCAGGCAAGAATTTACCCTTGAAGCCAGGGATGTCTCTTTCTGCAAATATAAAATTAAGAAGACTTAGTTATCTACAATTATTATTTAATCTGTTCACAGATAAATCCAGATCAATTCAACAACTTTAAATTCGTAAAATTAATTATTAATTTTTCTTAAATTACTTAAACCCATAATCAGGTATTATAAACTCAATCATATTTCACTATGAGCTCATTAAAAGGAAAAAAAATATTGGTTACTGTCCAGGAGCTTGAGAATAAAGAACATAGAGGTATTGCTTTTTACACAAAGTCATTAATAAAAGCACTTAATAAATCTGAAGCAGAAATTTGGTTATTAGTAAGTATGGATTTTAAAAAAATAAAGTTCAGAAATTATAATGAAAATTTTAAAAATAGTACAATTTCTACTTTCATTTCTGATTACTTAACAAAAGGGGTAATAAAAAATCCTAAATTAAAAATTAAAAGTAGAAGAAATAAATTAATAAAAATAATTAATTATTTAAAAATTATTTTCTTTGGAAAATCTTATAGTCCATCTAATTCTTTAAAAGTGATTTTTTCTAATAAAAGAGAGAATCCTTACCTTAAATTAGAAAGAACTTCATATTTAAGATATATTGAAGGTTTTTATTTAGCACCTAACATCTACGAAAATTGTTTATTTTCATCTTTACTTCCATTTAATAATCAAATAAAAATTGATATAGAGAACTTTGATTCATTAATTTCATCTGCACCTTTAAATATATTCCTAAATAAGAAATCTAAAAATAAGATTTTAGTACAAACTATTCATGATCTTATTCCACTTGAATATGAACCCAAAAAATTAATGGTAAATTCTTTTTCTAGAATGCTTAAAAGCTGTACATTTTCAAATAATATTTACGTTTCTGGATTTTCTAGAAATAAATTTAAATATAATATGCTTCCAAAAATTTCATCTGTAAAAAATATTAAAAATAATTTCTTAACGGATACTGTTATTACGCAACCTCCCACTCTTTTTTTTGAGGAAACTGAAAATCAATTTATTTATGAAAATATATTAAATTCAATAAATATAAAAAATAAGTTATCTATTAAACCATTTAAATATTTTCTTTTTAATGCAAGTATAGATTCAAGGAAAAATGTTTTTCTATTGGTTAATGCTTATCAAAATTCTAATTTGCAAGAGGAAGGGATTGCGTTAGTGATTACTGGAAAACTAAAGAAAGATGAATATAGTCTTAAATTAAAGAAAATTATTAACAATAATCCTGGAATCATATTAACAGACTACATAAGCGAAACTTTAAAAAGCACTTTATACTTGAATGCTTTATATCTACTTAGCCCATCTATAATTGAGGGATTTGGAATTCCTGTATTAGATGCTTGTTGTCTAGGGTTGCCATGTGTTGCGAGTGATTGTTTATCTCATAGGGAAATACTAGAATTATATGATTTTGATGCTTATTTGGAACTTTACTCCCCCGAATCTGAAATGGAATGGACAAATGTTTTTTTAAAGAGAGGTTATATTAATATTCTTGATCCTGAACAAAAAAGATTTAATAGAATAATAAGATATAAAGGAATGTATTCTAAAATTTTAGAAACTTTTTCCAATAATTTATCTACATTTTATTCAAAACTTTAGGAAAAATCTATCATTAAAAATTATAATCCTATACTAACTCTACTAAACCATCTTACTTCTTCTAAATTTTTAATTTTATAGTCATTAAAGGATTCAGCTAAGGTTAATCCAAATGTGAGCCTGATTCTATTTGTTGGTACAATAGAACTACCTATCATAAATGAATAATTATTGTATTCTACAAAGGATGAAAATTTGTTATTAAATACTAATGAAACAGCCCCAAATGGTCCCCAGCATAGTTGTTGATATTTATTTTCATTAACTGCTGCTCCTCCAAATAGATCAGAACAAGCAAATTTAGTATCTTCCCATAATGCAAAATAACCTGTTCCTACTCCACCAGTAAAGATAGTGAAAGGGAAAACATTTTCATCTTTTTTATTCCAGAAAGCTTTTGAATAAGTAATATAAACATCTCTACCGGTGTCAGTTTTATCATCAAATTGTATTAATTGTTCTGCACCTAATGCCAGTCCTGAAGAATCTGAGAGGGCACGGTCTAGTCTAAACCCCATAGATAAGCCTTCTCCAAGAGCAGTTGATCCCCCACTGAATTGAGAACCTGAATATAGACTCCTAATCCCTAAATTCAAACCAAAACTAGATTTTTCATTTTTTACAATATTTAGAAATATTTGTCCTACAGCATCTCCATTATTCCAAGCAAATAAATCTGAATTTCTTGGTCTTCTATTCCATCCTCTTGTAGAGAAATCTAAGTTCATTTTGTTTGATGATTTAAAGCCAACTGGAACAAGAAATGAAATATCTGGACCAACATCTTTTTTATTTATAATTATTGACCGATTAAAACTTTTGATTGAATTGTTAATTTTTTCTTCATCAGAAATTAAATTGCTTTGGTGGTTATTATTTTCTTTTTTTATATTCTCTTGTTGATGTTTTCCTTTATCAGATTCATCATAATATTTTTCCCATTTAATTTCTGATTTATAATTTTTTGATTGGGTTTTAACTTTTTCCCATTTCAATTGATTATTATTTTGACTATATTCATTTTGATTATTCTTACTATCTGCAAAAGCAGTTAAATTTAAAATAAAAATTATATATGGAAATATAGATTTAAAAATACTATTAGAATATCTTAAAGTCTTGAAAAAAATGTCAAACATTTCCCAAATATATATAAGTGAAGGAGACTATGGTCTTAGCAAAGATTTACAGGAAAACTGTAATAAAGTAAAAGATTTATATCATGATTATAGTTACAAACTTTTTGATGATGAATTAATAAAAAGTTTTCTTAGTAAATATTATGAATCTTATGTTTTAAATACATATAAAGCTTTAGTACCATTTTCTTATAAATCTGATTTCGCTAGATTCTGTATTTTATATCAGATAGGTGGATGGTACTTTGATATTGGATTAAGGTTAAACCAAAGATTCGAAGTTAGTGAAAGCACAAATCTTGTTTTTTTTCGAGACATAAATTTTTATTCACAAACTTCTTGGGCTTGCGCTGGCGGGATAATTTATTCAAAACCAGGTAATAAAATACTTTCAAAAGCAATACAACTTATAGTCGAAAATGTGAAAAATAATTATTATGGACTTACCCCTTTATGTCCAACAGGCCCAACGTTGTGGGGGAAAGCTATAGCAAGTATAGGAATAGATCAAAATGTAATAATTGGAGATTTTATGGAATTAACACCTACTCATAATAAAAAGAACAAATCAATGGTTTTGCCTGATGGATCAATCTTTGCATTTAATAAAGATGCTCCTGGAGGTGATTTGAAGTCGTTAGGTTGTCAAGGTACTAATAACTATAATGAACTGTGGAATTCTCAAAATATATATAGAGATTTAAATTAAGAAACAATATCGCTAATTTCTGAGCCATAACCATTACTTGTTAAATATTCGCGAACTTGGGTTTCATTTTGATAATTTGCATATCTAATATTTCCATCATCATGCATTAAAGATCTTAAATATGCAGTCCCATCAGCTGTTTTCCAATAAACTTCCTGTATCCCATCTGAGTCATAATCACCTGCAGTTTTCACAAGAAGGTTATCTATTTTTAAATCGTTTTGAAATCTATATTGGCTATCGTGATCACTAAATTGAACTACATCACCAGATGTAACTAAAGGATCAATATATATACCAACTATTCTTGTACCTCCTCCTTTACCATGATCACTCCAATCTACATTATTGGTGCTCGAGTTTCTTCTCACAGTTGCCCATCTCTTACTTATTTTGTTTGTATATATGTCCTCAATTGTCCCGTCTCCTGCTACATCTAATGAACCTTGGTAATAATAATTTATTTCTTGTTCAGATTCGCTTCCTCCATGTAATGTCCCCCCATAATCTTTTATGTTAGTAAGTAAATAATTGTATCCAGATATTGGATTTGAATAATCAAGACCAATTGTTTTATCTGCAAATTGAGCTAATTCAATACCAGTTAAAGTATCTGTCCCTTCAGAATTATTAGATACAGTAAATGTATTACTTGTTGATTGAGAAGAAGATTTATAAGAATTTTTGGAAGATGAATTAGAGTTGCTTATTGAATAATCAGAGTAATTGTAATTAAAAACTGCGATATCATTGCCGTATCCTCCATCAATAGTGTCATTACCTAATCCTCCTTCAATTGTATCGTTACCTGATCTGGACATTAAAAAATCATCACCCCCATTACCACTAATTAAATCATTATTTGTTGAACCCATTATTAAGTCGTTGTTGTCTGTTGGAGAGAAATCCAGTTCAACATCAATTTCAAAAATTCCAAGATCAGAACCGGTAAAAGAACCACTATAACTTTCTGGATTTCTGTCCCACGTACCTCCGTTAGATGGTCTATCGCTACTAGCTGTGAGCGAGTAGTATCTTCCTACTACTTCATCATATCCCTCAGACACATAAGTAAGATCACTCCTGTTCCCAAAGATTGCAGCAAGTGATTGATTTATTTCTAATGAACCGTCTAAATCAGTATCTTTAAAAACATATCCCCATTCATAATAATTAGATCCTTCATAGGAAATACTTGCTCCATTATTTTCTTCCCCATATCCATCAACAAAAGCGGTAAATCCACGCATGGTTGTATTTTGGTTGCTTTGCCATGAAGCGGTAGGGCCATAAATATTTTCCCAAGTACCTGAAAATAAATCAGAAGCTAAATAAGCCATAGCTGTAAAATTTTTAGTCAATTATACTTAATAAGATGAATATTTAAGAGATTGTTAAGGAGGTTTTAGACCATTTAATTTATGATGGAAAGTTCTGAAGTAGATTTCCTGCGACCTAGTGCTTGGGTAGCACCCGCGCAGTAAAATACTTGTAGCTAACTGTGGCTAAACACTTTTTAATAATTTATCAATTTTAAGTCTTTGCAATACTTCTCGTTTGGTATTTTGAGTGCACACAAAGCACCCTCGCTACCAGGCTGCGCTACGCCCTGCTCATAAGATTTTAGTTTATCCAAACCAAGAAATTAAATTACTTTTAAGTATGCTTTGAAATTTTTTTAAATTGCAACATATCTATAATATAAATTGAATTCCAAAAGGATATCCACCTGAATTGCTTTCGAGACTTAGAAGTATGAAAAAATTAGAAGATTTGATTCTCACTTATAAGGATTTTCCAAAAAAAGGTATTGATTTTAAAGATGTTCTAGAAATTCTTCAATATCCAGATATTTTTAAGGACCTTATTTTAAAAATGTCTTCAACTCAATTTTTAAAAAATGCCGATGCAATAATTTCCATAGATGCGAGGGGATTTATTTTTGGTTCTGCAGTTTCTTTAAAATCATCTAAACCCATGATTGCTGCACGAAAACCGGGAAAGCTACCAGGAAATATATTAACAAGAGAATATGAATTGGAATATGGAAAAAACTCTCTTTCAATACAAAGTAGTGCCCTAAAAAAATTCAATTCTTTCGTGATCGTAGATGACTTGTTAGCTACAGGAGGGACAGTTAATTGTGTCTCGAGTTTGCTTCAAGATCAAAGGAAGGAAATTCTAGGTTTAATAACCGTAATTGAATTAAATAAATTGAAAGGTAGATCAAAACTAGATTTTCCTGTTAAGTCAATTATTTCACTTTGAAGGTAAGGGAGAGTGAGAATTTAAGAAAGTAAGAAAATTAAATCCTTAAATAAAAAAAGTATCTAGATATTTTTATTTCCAAATTTAAAGTTTATAAATTTAATCAGAATTGTTTTGAGTAAACTTAAATAATTCCTACTGATCCAGCCGTAAAACCGACTGCTAGAAAAAATACAAATTCAAGTAAATCTCTGGGTAAAGAATTTACAATTAAATTGATGTGAGTCATTTGACCTTGTGCTCCTCAGGTTTAAAATAAAAAAAATATAACTAATTATTTTTTCTGTTGAGGGAAATAAAAGTTTTTTTTTCTTTTTTCTAAAGATTTCAGGAAAGTAAAACCCCAAAAGAAAATTTTTTTAAAGCTTATTTAAATCTTTTAACCAAATTAAAAATTAATTTACTGCTCAAATTATATTTAAATGCTATATTTTTTTTATTAAAGTAAACTCATAAAGATCTATGGATTATAAAAAGAAATCCCTAAATAAATTAAATCAAAAAGAAAGCTACGAGGAAATTGATACTAGGTTAGCTTCTGGATGGTACGTTGATGCTGTTGATAATATAAAGAAGAAAAAATACAAAACAGAAAAAGTTTCTTTCAAAATTTCAAAAAAAATATAGATTTTTAAATCAATAATTTAGATAAACAAACCTCATTAATAAACCTAATTAGACAAAAACTATTGTATAGCTTCAGAAAGTGGCACAAATTATTCAAAAATGTATTCGTTGATACTTGATTTTGTATGCCTAAATACACTATCTTGAGGTGTACTTTAAATTTCGTGTGAGGAAATTTATGAAGCTTTTCAAGAGCTTGCTCGTAGCTCCTGCATCATTAGGCCTTCTAGCGCCTATGGCAGCAACTGCGAACGAAGTCACTATTAATGACTTCAACGCTGCAGAAGAAATTGCAGTTACAAATAGCCGTGTAGACGGTTTAGAAGCTAGACTAAACAACTTTGAAGCTGGTAGCTTCTCAGAAACAACTACTGCATCATTCAGCGTTGACACTGTTCTAGGTGCTATAGACGGTGCATCTAGCGAAACAACAAGTTTAGATTTCCAATTCAACATTGGTTTATCAACAAGTTTCACAGGTGAAGATTCACTTGACATAGCTATTGATAACGGTAGTGGAACATCATCAGTTCTTGGATCCACAATGGGATTCGACACAGGAACTTCTCTAGTTGTTGATGGTGTTACTTATACATTCCCTGTTGGTGGAGCATCAATGGTAGTTGGTGATTCAACTGACTTAAGTACTGCTTTTACAGGAGCTTGTGCTTATAGTGCATTCACTGATATGACACCAGACGACTGTGGTACTGGTAACTCTATGGGTGCAGGCGGTAAAGGTGTTACTGCAGCTATGAGTTATGCTTTTGATTCTGGATTCTCACTAGCTGGTGGAGTAACATCCGGAAATACAGAAATCTTAGGTGATGCTGCTGACGCATTTGGTCTTAATGCTGCTTATTCAGCAGACAGTTATGGAGTAGCTGTTGCATACGTATCTGATGATGGCGGAGCAAGTACTGATACAACATACTGGGGTCTTAACGGTTACTACACTTTTGATTTAGCAAGCTTAAGTGTTGGTTTTGAAACTTCAGATGATGGAACTACTGAAAAAGATGGATACTTTGTTGGTTTATCTTTCCCAGAAGTTGGTCCTGGTTCTGTAAACATTGCTGCTGCAACTACTGATTTATTTGCTGACAGTGAGACTGAGACTCTTACATATGAAGCGTCTTACTCTTATGCATTAAATGATGGCATGACTATCACACCAGGTATCTTTATCAAAGAGGTTGATGGTGCGGATGATCAAACAGGAGTAGCTGTTAAAACTTCATTCTCTTTCTAATAATTTAGATAGAAAAAACTACACATAAAGAAAGGCCTGCTTAACAGCAGGTCTTTTTTTATTAAAATTCTCAAGTTATTGAATTTTTTTGTTTCATAATTTCAGTAACTATAATAAAAATAAAGTAAATAAATTGAAAAAAATTGATTTATTAAAAAAAATTGAAGAAGCAAAAATAAAACAAAAGTCAGGAAATACTTTAGAGGCAAATCAGATATTTCAAGCGCTATTAAAATCAAACAATGATTCTTTTGATTTACTCTATGCTTACGGTTTGTTTTGTAGAGATTTAAAAAATTTTAATTTAGCAAAAAAAGTATTTCTCATTTTAATTAATAAATTTCCATTACTAATTAATCCTTATATTTTATTAGCCGAAATATTAAAGATTGAGAATAAATTCAAAGATGCAGAAAAAATACTTCTAAAGGCAATAAAAATTGATCCTAATCATGGAGATTTACTTTATAATTTTGCTCTTTTGTACTTTGCTTCGAGAAACTTTGATTATGCATTGGTTTATATAGATAAAGCTATTAAATTATCGATAAATAATGATACTTATAAACTTTTAAAGTCTGAGATTTATATCAACAAATCTAATATTGATGAAGCCTTATATATCTTAGAGGATCTAAATAATAATAGAATTAAAAAGGATAAAAACAAAGAAATAAGAATAAATATTCTTTTAGCTAATGCAAAAATAAAGAAAAGAGAGTTTGAAGAAGCAGAAAAAATCCTTTTAAAATTAATCAAAAAATATCAAGGATTGGAGTTGGCTTATTTAAATCTAAGTATCCTTTATAAAGAAAAAAATCAATTAAGTAAAGGTATACAAATACTTAAAAAGGGAATAAATGTATCTCCTGATTTCATGCCTTTTTATAAGAATTTAGCAACTTTCTACAGAAATTCAGGGCAGCTTAAACTCGCAATTGAGACTAATTTATTTATTATTTCGAGAAATAAATTTGACTTTAATAGTTTTTATGAATTATCTGGGATTTATGATTTTAAGAATCATAAAAATGAATTAAATTTTTTATTAAATACAAAACTAGAGAAGCTCAATCCAAACTCAAAAATCTACGCAGCTTTTGCAATCTCAAATTTGCTACATAAGGAAGGAAAATTTAAAGAAAGTGCAAAATATCTCAAGATTGCCAACGACGAAAGCACGAAGTATAAAAAATCTGACTTAAGTCTAAAAAAGAAACATACTGAATTTTATAGATCATTAAAAATTAAAAATTCTAAAAATAAATATTTAGAAAATTCTTCTAATTATATCTTTATTGTTGGAATGCCACGGTCAGGAAGCACTTTACTGGAAAACATATTGAGCTTAAATCCCGAAGTAACTGATATGGGTGAGGTTAACTTTTTAGAGGAATCCATCAAGGAAACTGAAGATTTTGACGATGTTTATGACTTATATCAAAAAAAAGTTATAAATCAATTTCAGTCCTCAATCATTTACACCGACAAAAATTTATTCAATTATATTTACTGTCCCATAATTTCTTATTTTTTTCCTAATGCAAAAATAATAAACTGCATAAGAAATCCTCTTGATAACATTTTATCCATATACAGAGCAAATTTCTTAAAACAGTCTTTCTCTTTTTCTTTGACTGATATTTCTAGTTTATATGTGCACTATTTTGAAACTATGGAGGAATATAAAATTAAATATGGTGAAAATATTTATGATTATCACTATGAGGATTTAATTGAAAATCCTCATAATATTATCCCAGGGATAATAAATTGGCTTGATTGGGATTGGGACGAAAAATATCTTTCACCTCATCAAAACAAAAGAAATGTTCATACCGCTAGTAGCGCTCAAATAAGAAAGAAATTTTATTCTTCTTCTATTGGGATTTGGAAAGAGTATAAGGAACTTTTAGAACCTGCAATTGAAATTATTAAAACAAATAAAATCCTAAGAGATAAGATTTCATAAAGTAGAGTGTTCTTAATAATAGCCAGCTCGATTTTTGTCTACTGGTGGTTGTTAATTTTTGGCATATATATTACTTTTATAATACCTTAATTGTGTGAGGAATTTTTATGAAGCTTTTTAAAAGCTTGTTAGTAGCACCAGCAACTATTGGGCTACTTGCTCCATTTTCTGCCTTTGCTGGCGAGGCAAACTTAAACGATATCTCAAAATACTCTAATCTAGAGCATCTTGACCTTGCTAATGCATTTGTAAATGATGAACCAAAGAATAACTCTTTACTTGCTGGTGGAGAAGGTTTAGTTGATGGTAGTAGCTATGATGGTGGCTTCTCAGAAACAACTACTGCATCATTCAGCGTTGACACTGTTCTAGGTGCTATAGACGGTGCATCTAGCGAAACAACAAGTTTAGATTTCCAATTCAACATTGGTTTATCAACAAGTTTCACAGGTGAAGATTCACTTGACATAGCTATTGATAACGGTAGTGGAACATCATCAGTTCTTGGATCCACAATGGGATTCGACACAGGAACTTCTCTAGTTGTTGATGGTGTTACTTATACATTCCCTGTTGGTGGAGCATCAATGGTAGTTGGTGATTCAACTGACTTAAGTACTGCTTTTACAGGAGCTTGTGCTTATAGTGCATTCACTGATATGACACCAGACGACTGTGGTACTGGTAACTCTATGGGTGCAGGCGGTAAAGGTGTTACTGCAGCTATGAGTTATGCTTTTGATTCTGGATTCTCACTAGCTGGTGGAGTAACATCCGGAAATACAGAAATCTTAGGTGATGCTGCTGACGCATTTGGTCTTAATGCTGCTTATTCAGCAGACAGTTATGGAGTAGCTGTTGCATACGTATCTGATGATGGCGGAGCAAGTACTGATACAACATACTGGGGTCTTAACGGTTACTACACTTTTGATTTAGCAAGCTTAAGTGTTGGTTTTGAAACTTCAGATGATGGAACTACTGAAAAAGATGGATACTTTGTTGGTTTATCTTTCCCAGAAGTTGGTCCTGGTTCTGTAAACATTGCTGCTGCAACTACTGATTTATTTGCTGACAGTGAGACTGAGACTCTTACATATGAAGCGTCTTACTCTTATGCATTAAATGATGGCATGACTATCACACCAGGTATCTTTATCAAAGAGGTTGATGGTGCGGATGATCAAACAGGAGTAGCTGTTAAAACTTCATTCTCTTTCTAATAATTTAGATAGAAAAAACTACACATAAAGAAAGGCCTGCTTAACAGCAGGTCTTTTTTGTGTGAATTTCCAAAATTTTTTTTCTGTTAAAAAAATATTCTAAATAAAATGCTCGATAAATTAATTTTTATTATTATGAGTTTGAGTGAACTTCTATTTGAATAATTAGAAGGAAAACTCTTATTCTAAATGATGATTTGAATGTCTCCAATTTTTAAATGTTTAATATGTAGAAAGGATATAGAAAGATCAACAAAAACATTTTGGAGTAAAAAAGGTCACCTATTATGTTCTACATGCTTAGATAATATAGATAAAAAGAAATTTTGAAATATTAAATTTATAAAAAAATTTGTTTAAAGGTAGTTTTTTGAAGCAAGTCTAGATAAACATAGCCAAATAAAGTGTTTTATTCTTGCAATAAAATTTCGCATTTTAATTATTACGATAGTTTTTGGAGCTTTTGGCCAATAATTTTTGAGTATTAAATTAATTATTAGATATTTTCTATTCATGAAAAAATCCTCAAACTTTTAAAAATTTAAGTGTTTAACTTAAATTTCTAAATTAATTTGAGGATGGTATCTACTAGGAGATCAAAAAATTGATGCTTGTAATTAAATTTTAAATTCTTAATTAATAAAATTTAAAACCAGCCAGGAATGATTTGTCCAGTAGTGACGTATGCGCCAACTGCTGCTACGAAACCTAACATTGCTGCCCAGCCGTTAAAACGTTCTGCTTCAGGTGTCATAATTAATTTTTTAATTGATTTATATGAATTATTGTAACAGGGATTATGAAGGTTTGTAAAGTAATTTTTAGTTATTTTTCGAAATTTCATTATTTAGAAAAAATAATCCCTAATATTTACAGTATTGTTACAAAAATGTAATAAGTAATGATACTAACTTTTGTCAAATAATTATTGAAAGAACAAATTTAGATAATTCATAACAAGTTAATTGAAGTTTTAAATAAAATTAAATAGTATTATTTTCCATAACTTAATTAGATTTAAAATTGTTTTGTTTTTTGAGCTCTCTGATGGTAATCATAGATTTATCTTGAGAAAATTTTGCCTGAAATTTAATACAGAACCTTGAATAATTTAAAGCTACATGATTTGGAAAATATTTTTATTTTGAATTTTGGATATATTGTCTTTCACTATTAATAAGATGAACTCAAAAAAACGTGGGTCGCCTGAGATTCGAACTCAGGACCAGCCGGTTAAAAGCCGGATGCTCTACCGCTGAGCTAGCGACCCATTTTGTAAAATTGAGTACATATGGAATTATCCCTTTTTAAGGTAAAAAAAACAACTTTTTATCTCAAGTTGAACAATAGGAAAACAATTCTTAACTTATGAAATAAAAAATTAAAATTTCTCTCTAAATTTACAGTTAAAAGTTAAAATGTTCTAATCATTAATAGGATTTCTAAAATGCTTAGAACAATCGTAGTTTTTGCACCCATTATTGCTGCTTTAGCTTGGGTTATATTCAATATACAAAAACCAGCAAGAGAGCAATTCAATAGGGACTTCTTGGGCAAGGATTAATCCAATTTGTTAGATAAAGAAGTAATAGTTATTGGTGCTGGTCTTGCAGGATCAGAAGCTGCTTGGCAAGTAGCAAATTCAGGTGTACCAGTCAAACTAGTCGAAATGAGACCTATCAAATCAACTCCGGCTCATCATACTGGTGAATTTGGAGAATTGGTTTGTAGTAATAGTTTTGGAGCTTTAAGTCCTGATAGAGCTGCAGGTTTATTACAAAAAGAACTTAGGATTTTTAAATCATTGATAGTTAAAACAGCAGATAAATTTGCTGTGCCAGCAGGAGGTGCTTTGGCGGTTGATAGATCTAAATTTAGTATCGCTTTAACTGATGCTTTATCTAATCATCCTTTAATTGAAATTAAGAGATTTGAACAATTGGATCTCCCAGGCAAAGAAAATATAACGATCCTAGCAACTGGTCCATTAACTGCCGATGAGTTGTCTTATAAAATTCAAGCTTTTACAGGTATAGATGCGTGTCATTTTTTTGATGCCGCAAGTCCTATTATTTATGGAGATACTATTGACCAAGAGATTGTATTTAAAGCTAGTAGGTACGACAAAGGAGATCCGGCATATCTCAATTGCCCTATGTATGAAAATGATTATATCAATTTCAGAAATGAACTAATAGAAGGAGAGCAAGCTAATTTAAAAGACTTTGAGAAAGAATCAGCTAATTTCTTTGAAGCTTGCTTACCAATTGAAGAAATTGCTAGAAGAGGAGTTGATACAATGAGATACGGACCGTTGAAATCTATTGGTTTGTGGAATCCAAAATGGGGAGATTTATTTGATAGGGAAAATAGATTAAAAAAGCGACCTCATGCAGTTGTCCAATTAAGGAAAGAAGATTTAGAAGGGAAATTACTAAATATGGTGGGTTTTCAAACTAACCTCAAATGGTCCGAGCAAAAAAGAATATTTAGGATGATTCCTGGCTTAGAAAAGGCTGAGTTTGTACGCTTTGGAGTAATGCATAGGAATACTTTTTTAGAATCTCCAAAATTGCTTTTACCGACATTACAATTTATGAAAAGGGAAAATCTTTTTGCTGCGGGTCAGATAACTGGGACGGAAGGTTATGCAGCGGCAGCTGCAGGGGGCTTGCTTGCAGGAATAAATGCATCACTATTAGCTAAGGGAAAAAAACCAGTAAGTTTTCCTAGTGAATCAATGATTGGTTCTTTAATGAATTTTATTAGTAACAAAAATCAAATATTGTCTAATCAAAAAAAAAATAAATTTCAACCAATGCCTGCCTCATTTGGTTTAGTTCCAGAACTAACTAAAAGAATAAAAGATAAAAGATTAAGGTACAAAGCTTATCAAGAAAGATCTACAGAAGCCTTGAATGAGTTTAAAAATAAACTAGATTCTTGTTTTGATAAAGACCACTTACTTAGCAAAATTTACTAAGATTAAATATTAAAGATCCAAAAAATGGAATTAAATAAGAAAAATTTCGATGCAATTATTATTGGCTCAGGAATAGGAGGGTTAGTAACTGCTTCACAATTGGCGTCGAAAGGAGCTCAAGTATTAGTGCTTGAAAAATATATTATTCCAGGCGGGAGTGGAGGCTCTTTTAAGAGAAAAGGCTATACCTTTGATGTAGGTGCTTCAATGATTTTTGGATTTGGAGAGAAAGGTTATACCAATTTATTAACTCGTGCTTTAAAAGATGTAAATGAAAAATGCGAGACTATCCCCGATCCTGTTCAACTAGAATATCACTTACCGCATAACTTTAATATTTCTGTAGATAAAAATTATGAGCAATTTATAACCAAATTATCAGCTAGTTTCCCCATGGAAAAAAAAGGTATCAAGAAATTCTATGATACTTGTGCAAGTGTATTTAAATGTTTAGATTCAATGCCTCTTTTATCAATAGAGGATCCAAGTTATCTTTTTAAAGTTTTCTTTAAATCTCCATTATCCTGTTTAGGGTTAGCTAGATGGTTACCTGCAAATGCGGGAGATGTTGCAAGAAAGTTTATAAAAGATCCTGAACTTTTAAAATTTATCGATATCGAATGTTTTTGTTGGTCTGTAATGCCAGCGCTGAAAACCCCTATGATTAATGCGGGAATGGTATTTACAGATAGGCATGCTGGAGGGATAAATTATCCAAAAGGGGGAGTTGGAACGATAGCAGAGAAGTTTGTTTCTGGAATTGAAAAATTAGGAGGAAAAGTTAGATATAAAGCCAATGTGACTGAAATCCTCTTAAAGGATGAGAAAGCGGTGGGAGTTAAACTCTCAAATGGGGAAGAGATATATTCAAATATTATTGTATCCAACTCCACTAGATGGGATACATTTGGACTAAAAGATAAGACTAAAGGATTAATTTCTAACAAGTACGTGCCAAAAAGTGAATATAAGTGGTCAGAAACTTATAAACCCTCACCTTCTTTTGTTTCGATTCACCTTGGAGTAGAAAAAAATCTAATATCCGATAATTTTAATTGTCATCATATAATCGTTGAAAATTGGGATAAATTAGAAAGCGAAAAGGGAGTTATTTTTGTTTCTATACCTACTTTGCTTGACTCCTCTTTGGCTCCAGAAGGCAAACATATCGTGCATGCATTTACTCCTTCATCGATGAGTGAATGGGAAGGCCTTTCAAGGAAAGAATATTTGCAAAAGAAAGAAAAATATTTTTCTTTCCTTATTGAAAAAATATCAACTATTCTTCCCAATCTTGAACAAAATATTGATCACAAAGAAATTGGTACTCCCAAAACTCATAAAAAGTTTCTTGGAAGATATGAAGGTAGTTATGGGCCAATTCCAAGTAAAAAGTTGCTTGGACTTTTGCCAATGCCTTTCAATACTACAAAAATTCAAAACCTTTATTGTGTAGGGGATTCATGCTTCCCTGGCCAAGGCCTAAATGCAGTTGCTTTTAGTGGATACGCATGCGCTCATAAAATAGGTGCAAAGTTAAACATAAATAGTTTCAAATTGCCCGATTAAAAGGATCCTTCTGAAATGATAGAAAAATTTAAAACTCTTTTTTTTGTGAAAAGTTCGTTAATTTCCCTTTATTTAGCGCTTACAATACCTTTACCATTTATTTCAATCGAAAAATTAAAAATTCCCTCTATTATAATTTTTGCCTTTGGACTTTATTTGATAATCAATATCACTAGTGATTATGTAGAAACTTGCAGTAATAAAATATCATATAAAAGTAGCTTCATTTCTAAATTCTTAGGAAAAAAAAATTGGGAGATTTCTTGGAAAGATATTAAATTAATCAAATCTTTGCCAACTAGTCAGGGTAGTAAAGTTTATTACTTTAATACTTTTCAAGGTGATAATTTTCTTGTCCCACAAAGGGTGGAAAAATTTGAAAAATTTTTATTAATTGTTTCCAGTAATACTGGGCTTGATATTAAAGAAATATCTTACATATCTCCATTATGGACGTATAAATTACTGACATTTTTATCAGTTTTAATGATTATTGGTGAACTTTTTGCTTTTATAAATTAAATATTATCAATACTGAATCTATAACCTTGTTGTCTAACAGTGGTTATTCCCCCACCTTCTCCCAATCCAGCCTGTTCTAATTTTCTCCGCAAAGTTAATACCTGAGTATCTACAGACCTAGGACCACCACTAAAGGGCGGCCAGGCCATCCTTAAGAGCTCTTGACGACTTCTTACCATTCCAGGGGGCATCAAAAGAGCGCAAAGCAGTGCAAACTCCCTAGGGCTTAATTCTACGGGCTTCTCGCTTAAAGTAACTTGTCTTAAAAGAAGATGAACCTCTAAAGGTCCAACCTCAACTTTTTCTTGTAATCCTATCCTTCCCCTTTTTAGGAGTGTTCTGCATCGTGCTGCAAGCTCTTCAAGTCCAAAAGGTTTTCTGAGAACATCATCTGCTCCTTCATCCAATAGATTTACTAATGCTTCAACACCTGATCTTGCCGTTAAAACTATTACTGAAGACCCCAGTTGTTGAGCTAGTCTCATTGCAGTATTCTGCTCAAGGATTTCTGCGCTAACCAATAAGTCAGGTGATTGTTCTCTGCATAAGTCAATAGCTTCTGCAGCTGTACCTACTGCTGCAGCTAAATGGCCATCTTGGCGAAGCCTTTGCACAAGTACTGTTCTAAGTGTGGGGTGAGGTTCAACAACTAGAACTCTTGAGGGGGTTTGAGAGCTCGTAGGCAATTGTGAAGTGCCAGGAGTTGAAGCTAAGATTTGCTCAGTTGATTGCATTCTTAATTACTATTTGGCCGGGCAATTTTTGATCGTTCTTAATAAGGTATAACAAATGCAAAATAAAAATCAGAATTTTTCGAATTATGACATCATTTGAAAACCCCAAAGCAATTCGTCATTTTCAGTCAATTTGCGATAGTTGCCAGGACTTAGTCACTCGTTTTCATACGCCATCTGATCTTAAATTATATAGTGATGGTTATCTCCAAGCATTAAGGAATTGCAGTAGTTTAGAGCAAAAGGATCAAGAGAAATTAGAAAGATTAATTGAAAGATGGATTTTAGATCCGTCAAGTTTTATTGATCCAGATGGAGATGGAAATAAAGGTTTTTTTGATAAAAAAAGGATTTAAAATATTAATTTTTATTAATCAATACAGTATTTATACTCACTAATTGTCTTAAGACGCTAATTCAATTTCTATTTTTTCTTTAAGAGATCCAGAGTTGTACATCTCAACAAGAATATCTGATCCACCAAGAAATTCTCCTTTTAAGTAAACTTGAGGGATTGTTGGCCAATCTGAATATTCTTTTATGCCCTCTCTTATAGCGAAATCACTTAAAACATCAAACGTACCGAATTCTACCCCTAAAGAATTTAGTATTTGCACTACATTGTTGGAAAAACCGCATTGAGGCATTAATTTTGTCCCTTTCATGAAAACCATCACCGGATTAGATTCAATCAGTTTTTGTATTTTATTTTTTGTTTGGTTGTCCATAATTCAATTTGGAGTTTCTGTTTTTAATGCCAGTGCATGGATAGCCTCTGAAGCTAATTCTTCTTTCAAAGCAGAATATACTAGCTGGTGTTGTTTAACTAATGATAATCCATTGAATTCAGATGCAATTACAGTTACTTGCAAATGATCATTTCCCTTAAGGTTTTCAACAAAAACTTGGGAACTTGGGATTTTTTTAGTTATTAATTTAATAACTTCTGATTTAGTAATCATAATAAAATTTTAATTAACCTTTGTATTTTGTTTCAACGAATCCTAGTTGGATCAATCTTTCATAAGCTTCTTTACCTTCAGGGCTATTAGGTGTCATTATTCTAATTGTTTCAACAAGTAACGGTACTGCAACCTCAGGCTTTTCAGCTTTTATATACAAAGAGGCTAATCTCTCATTTGATTCTGCCAAAATTTGTAATGTTTGCTTACCTTTCCTTTGCATTTCATTTGGTATTCTCGCATCAATTCCTTTGAAAGATGAATTTAGATCAGAATAAAAAGACGCAAGTTGTTTCGCTAATTTTCTAGCGTCTAAATAAAAATCCTTAGCTTTTTCAAAATCCCCGTTTTTAATATATTTATCACCTTCTTTTATAAAATATTCAACGTTTGAGATGGAAAGCTTTTTACTCTCATCTGAGAGGACTCTGAAGTCTTCTGGATTCTTTATTTCTGCATGAACTTCATTTTGGTAAGGAACATTTCCAAAAAATATAAATAAAATTGGTATTAATTTTAAGAATTTCATTTTCTTTTTCAATTATTAAAATTTATAGTAACTTATTGCAGATTCATCTACCTACATTTTTTAATGCTTTTTCTTCCTCTTGAGTCATTTTTTGATGTAGAAGTATATTAAAGTCCTTGATAGTCAAGTTTGAGTAATCATTAATTGGTATTGGTTTTCCAAAGGATAAACAAAATTCGCCCCTAAAGTTTGGAGGTATTTTGCTGTAAGCAATTCCAATTGGAATTATAGTAATAGAGGTCGTTTTTTTGGTAGCTAATCTAGCTAATCTATATAGTCCTTCTTTGAGAACTAATTTTTTCCCATACCTATTAATCTTTCCTTCGGGGAAAACAACTAGTTGTTCTCCTTTTTCTATAAGATCTATCGTATATCTTAAAGCTGAGAGAGATGGCGATAATTGATTTATTGAAAAACATCCAAGTCTTTTTAAAAACCAACCTTGTATTCCTCTCATTTCTGATTTAGTAACCATAAATCTACAATCCTTTTTTGTTACCCTTCTACCCATTGCCATTGTGAGTATTAAGCCGTCCCATCTTGATCTGTGGGTTGGAGCCAAAATGATAGAGGAATTTATGGGAATCGAAAAACCATTTTTTAATATTTTCTTTTTTCTAAAAAAGAATCTCAAAACTACGTCCTGAGTAATGAACATTGCAATAAATCCCAATACAGGGTTGATCTTACGCCAAATATTTAAGGAATTCTTCTTCAAGTTCTATTTACTATATATTAATAATTTAAGTGTTTGCCTTTTTTTATTAGCTATTATTGGGCGGTTACTAGATTGTCTAGAAACTAAGATTTTCAAAATTATGGCTACTTTAGGAGTAAACATTGATCATATTGCAAATGTAAGGCAAGCAAGGAAAACTGTCGAGCCTGACCCTGTGCAATTTGCTTTTTTAGCTGAATTAGGAGGGGCAGATTCTATAACAGTGCATCTAAGAGAAGATAGAAGACATATACAAGATAGGGACGTATTCCTTCTAAAAGAGACTATAAAAACAAAACTCAATTTAGAGATGGCTGCTACAGAAGAAATGTTAGAAATTGCCAAAAAAATTCTTCCTGATTATGTAACGCTTGTACCCGAGAAAAGAGAAGAAGTTACTACTGAAGGCGGGTTGGATTTAAAAAGTAATGTTCAATACCTTAAGAAGGCTGTTGGGAATTTAAAGGATTCAAACATAGAAGTAAGTGCATTTATCGATCCTCTTGGTGAACAGATAAATTATTCCAAAGAAATAGGCTTTGATTTTATAGAATTACATACTGGAAAATATGCTGAACTATCGGGATTTGAACAACATAAAGAGCTCCAAAGGATTATAGAGTCTACACATTTAGCAAATGACCTTGGATTAGTTGTAAATGCTGGTCATGGCCTTAACTATAATAATGTTAAAAAAATTGCATCAATTAACAATATGAACGAGCTAAACATAGGTCATAGTATTGTTGCAAGGGCTTTAGCGATAGGATTAGAAAAGTCTGTACGTGAAATGAAGTCCCTTATTACATTAAATTAAATTTCAAAATGACAACATATTTTTTCGTCGCCGCAAGTGAAAAGTTTTTAACTGTTGAAGAACCAATTGAGGAGATTTTGAAAGAAAGGATTAGGAATTATAAAGAAAATAATAGAGAAATAGATTTTTGGCTTTTAAAAAATCCATCATTTTTGCAAACTACCCAATTTGTTGATCTAAAAGCAAAGATTCCATCCCCTCCTGCAGCTATTTTATCGACGGATAAAAAATTTATAACTTTCTTAAAGCTGCGTTTAGAGTTTGTTGCTGTTGGGGAATTCGAATGTCCTAATGCAGAAATAATTGATCCATTTAAAGTTGAGTAATATAACCATCTAGTAAATTGCTCAATCTTTATAAGTCAAATAAAATTGAAGTAATTAGTGAGCTGTTAGCAGAGGAATTAAAAATATGTCCTCCGCCTATAAATGAGAAATTAGAAATAGTAGTTCCCAATTACTTTTTGGGGAATTGGTTACGTGAACAAATAACTATAAAAAACAAAATAAGTGCTCTTTATGAATTAAAGACAATATCAACGTATACCGAGTCTTTATTGACAAATTTTTTCCCTGCAATTGATATGAGCGCATGGAATTTTGAGTCAATTAAATGGGGCATTATCGATTCCTTGGAAGAATTAAATAGCTTTAAAGAATCATTTCCGCTTAGAAATTGGATTAATAAATATTTGGATAACAAAAAGACAATTGATGGTGACATATATAATCTGACAAAAAAGATCACGAATAATTTTATTGATTATCTCATTTTTAGACCTGAAATGATTGATCAATGGAATAGATATGAAATTAATTCATCTAATCTATTTAAGAATTTAAACTCAGATCAATTTTGGCAACCTATTTTATATAAATTATTACAGGAAAAGATATCTGAAAAGCCATCATGTTTATACATGATTGAAGTAATAAAGAATTTAAGAAAAATTAAAAAAGTTCAATTTCAAGTACCAAATCAAATTTATATTTTTTCAGATAATAACTTATCTAAATTACATATTAATTTTTATTCAGAACTTTCAAAATTTATTAAGGTAAATTTGTATTTATTATCTCCTGGAGAAGATTTATGGAATAGAATAAATTGTCTTGAAGGTGAGTTGGAATTTGATGACAATGAAAGTAAATTGAATTTAAATAATACAAATTTAGAGAAAATATTTGGTAAATTTGGAGCAAACTTTCAGAAGTTAATTGATGAAAATATTTATACCGAAGGTATAAATTTAAAAAATAATCTTATTTATCTCGATCCAACAACTAATTTTCATAATAAGAAAGATATTCCTCTTCTTAATCAAATACAAAAAAGACTAATTGATAATAATAGCGTTGATTTTATAGTAAATGAAAGGGATGATTCAATATTACTTTGCGAGCATTTTAATCAGAATAGTCAATTTGAATATTTAAGAAATAAAATTATAGAAATAATAAATTCTTGCGAGAATATTAAATATAGTGATATTGCTGTTTTATCTCCACAAACTAATTTAATTAAACCTTATCTAAGGTACATCTTTAATAATGAGTTAATTAATGGTGAAAAGATACCTTATTTTTTTATTGACGAGGATAATCATGACTCTTTAGGTATTTATGAATTTCTAATTGACCTCACTGAAATAGCAAGTGAAAAAATTACACTTGAAAGAATAGATTATATTCTTTCGAAAAAAGTAACTCAGAACATTTTTGATTTTAATATTACAGAGAAGGATGAAATTATATTCTTACTTACCCAAGCCGGGTTTCATTGGGGATTAGATGATAAAGAAAGATTAGGTGAAGATAAAAACACTCTAGATTGGTGTATAAATAGAATTACTTTAGGCTTAATTTATGACAAAGAAGTAAATTTAAGTACTTTTAATATAAAACCATTTAGCTATAAAAATATAAGTTTGGATTTGAATAAATGGGTTAAAATATTAATTCATTTAAAAAAATATATTAATTTGATAAGGGGATCTTTTTCTTACTCGAATTGGGTTGAAAAGATAAAGTTTATATTAAAAAGTATTGCTGTTTCTAATGCAAATTTCAATTTAGAAATAAGTGAAATAAATAGAATTCTTGATAATCACGCAATACCTTTAATACCTGATGATCTTATCTTATTAAAAGTTTTTAGAGAAATATTAATTTCTTGCATAAATAAAGCTAAATATCAAAGCAAATCACGAGTCAACAAGATCCTAATAAGTGATATTGAGAATTCAAGGCACATTCCACATAAGGTTATCTTCCTAATAGATATGAATAGTGTTAATTATCCAAAATTACCAAAGACTGAAAACATTAATTTATTAAAAAACAAATATCATTTGGGTGATCCATCTGTTTTTGAAAGAGAGAAATATGCATTTCTGGAGTTGTTAATTGCCTGCAGAGAAAAATTTGTAGTTTCTTGGGTAAAAAATGATAAAGACAATAAAAAATTAGATGTTTCTTTTCCTATAAAAGAGTTGATTTCTTTTTTTGATAGTTTTTTAAACCAAAGCCAAAGAGAACTAATAATTAAAGATTCTGATTTAAATAAAAATGAAATAATTGATCTTGATAAATCTAAGATTGTTAAAAGTAATTATTCTTTAATAAAAGATATAAATTGGTATGAACAAAAATCTGATATTAAAAATTACAAATTATCAGAATTGATTTATTGGTTCAAGACTCCACAAAAATATTGGCTTAATAAAAACAATATTTCTCCTAAGGAAATATTTATTCATCATCCAGACGAGGAGTATGTAAGCAATCTGCAAAAGTCGCAACTTATTACAAAAATAATCCAGCAAGTAGAAATTGATAATCATAATATTATCGATGATTTAAATAAATTAAATATTAATGATCAATTGGCTGAAAATGGTATTATTATCCCCAAAAATAGTATTTTTACAAAAGAAAAAGAAATCAAAGACTTATTAAGCAGTCTATCTGCAAGTTTGAGTCAACATGAGAAGATTAATAAAATCTATGTTAAGTTAAATGCGAATAAAGAAGAATATTTAATCGCTGATGACACCGTAATTGAATTAATTCATGCGAAGTTAAGTTTAAGTCGTTTGACTGAGGCTTGGATAAAATTACTCTTTATTTCTTCTTTAAAGAGTAATATAAAAAAGACTAAAGTAATTTTTAGATCAGAAAATAATTATAAATCGCAAATTATTCAATCTCCGGGAGCAACTAAATCAAATCTAATTTTGGAGGAGTATATAAATATTTTTAAAAATTATTCTGAAAAATGTTTACCTCTTCCTCCAGAAAGTGCTTATAAATATGTAGAAGCAAAAATAAAATCAAAAAATGAAAAAAAAGCTTTTACAGATAAATGGATTGGTAATAAAAATTTTTCTAAAGGAGAAAGAGATAATATCGAAATGAAAATGTGTTTTGGTAATAAAAAAGAACCAGATTTTTTTCTAGGAAATAAAAATTTTGATCAATTATCATACAGATTATATGGTCCTTTAATTAAAGCATTGAATAAATAAAAAATGTCTAAATTTCAGTTAAAAAATTTTATTAAAGCTTCTTATGATCTAATACTTGTTTTTTTACAGTTCTTTATTATTAGTCTTCATTTTTTTCAATGGGAATTTATTCCACAAAAAAAATTAATTCAATCAAGTCCTTTTTCTTATTTCCTGGGTATTTTAATTATCATAATCGCTTTCATAATAATGTTAGTTTCAATTAAAGATTTAGGTAGAAATTTATCCCCTTCCCCAAGACCTATAAACAATTGCAATCTAGTCACTACAGGTATTTATCGATTTGTGCGTCATCCTATGTACTATTCTTTAATATTTATTTCCATTGGAGTTTTTATAATAAAATTATCTATTTATTATTTATTTTTGACAATAAGTTTAGCTATAATAATTAAATTTAAGATTGCCTTGGAAGAGAAATATTTAATGAATAAATTTAAGAATTACTTACTTTATAAAAATGAGGTCAAAGTTTAATTTAATAAAAAAATGGATATTAATCAAATTAAATTAGATAATAAGTTTAAATTAGTAGAAGCAAGTGCAGGAACTGGTAAAAGTTTTACTTTAGCTCACATAGTTTTAAGAAATGTTTTGGAGAAAAAAGTTAAACCAGATGAGATACTCTTGCTAAGTTTTACAAAAAATACTTGTTCTGAATTAAGAGATAAAATACTCTCGAGATTTCATAATTTAAAATTATATTTGCAAAGTCATAATGAAAGTAAGATAGATAATACTCTTAAAGATTGGTATCAAAATTTTAAGGATAAAGATATATCTAAGGAAAAAATAATTTCCGAAATTGATAATTTTATAAATCAATTCTATAAATTAAAAGTAACTACGTTCCATGCTTTTTGTAATAATATTATTGATGAATATAGTATTGAAATAGGTGTAACTCAAGATCCATATGTAGATAATAATATTGATAATTTGTATAAAGATGTAATAGATAATTTATGGATTGATGATTTTCTGAATCTTAATCATGAGCTTATTTCAGCAGTCAATAATAAAAAAATAAGTTCTAGATTTGGGAATAGGATCAATAAGTCATTTTTTGTAGAAATTTTAAAAAATATAGATCAAGAAAATATCTGTAAATTTCAAATAAATAATAAATACAAGATTAGTGATTTAAATAATTATTTTAATGAATTTTTTTATTTAAATTGGAACGAGTTTTGTTTTGAATGGAATAATAACGGTAAGGAATTATTTTTACAACTTATAGAGTTGGGAAAATTAATTAAGGAGAGTGGTGGAAAAAGTCAAATATATTCTGCAAAACCAAGAAATGATAAGTTTAATCAAATAAATTGTTGGATTGAAGAGATTAACAAAAGGCTTAATTCTAAAAATGTTATTGATTTTATATATGATATTTCTAAGGATGATCTTTTATCTAAATATTTTTACAATGAAAATATATCTAAAGAAATTAATAAACATAATCTAAAATTAGATTTTACTAAATTTAATTTATTACAAGATAAAATTTATAAAATAAAAGAAGGTTTCTTTACTGAATTTGTAAGAATATTTACCCAATTAGCTTATATAAAATTAATTGAATTAAAGAAAAGTTTTTCTATTTTCAATTTCAATGATCTTATAAAGACTGTAGAAAATACATTTCTGGATTCAGAAATTTATAATAGTAATACTCTATATAAAATTCAAAAAAGATTTAAATGTGTCTTAGTTGATGAGTTCCAAGATACAGATATTACTCAGTGGAATTTAATAAAAAAGTTCTTTAATACAAAAAATCATTTTTTACTTTGTGTAGGTGATCCAAAACAAGCGATTTACAAATTTAGAGGGGGAGATATTGAAACTTACTTAGATGCAAGATCTAATGCAATCGAAGTTTTTAGTCTTACAGATAACTATAGATCCTCAAAAAAATTAATCGATGTTCTCAATAAACTTTATAAGAATGGACTTAAACAATCAAAAATAAATTATAGTAAATTGACCTCAAGAATTAATGAAAATATTAATCCTGAATTTAAATTTAAGGATGTATTTGAAATTGTAGAATTTTCAAAAAAAGAGACTGATATAGAGGATCTTGTAACTCATTACATAGTTAATTTTATTTTAAATAATAAAGAAATTGATATTAACAAAATTGCTATTCTTACATTAAATAATTCGCAATGCATAGATTTTAAAAAAAAATTAAATCAGTTTAACCTCCCATGCAAAATTCAAAATAAACAAAATATTTTTGATACAGAAGCAAGTTCTCTATTATTTTTATTCATTGAATGTTTATTAAATCCAAGATCTTTAAAAAATATAACTTTGCTTGCTACTTCAAAGTTTATAGAAATAAATTTAGAAGATTTCCTTGATCATGGAGTTAGTAATAATTTAGAAATTTTAATTAATAAATGCATTACTTGGTCCCAAGAACTAAGAGAAAAAGGTTTTTTAAACATTGTTAATGAACTTATTATAAATTACAAGTCATCCTCGATTATTCAAGACTCAGATTTAAATACAAATTTATTTCAACTTTCAGAAATTGTTGAAATAGAATTAATAAATAATGATTTTGATCTCAATATAGTCTCTAACTGGTATAAAAATCAGTTAGATCATATTTTAAGAATTTCTACTGGAGAAGATTTTTTGACAAAAGATTATAATCTTCAAAATGGAATAAATCTTTCTACCATTCATAGTAGTAAGGGCCTTGAATTTGAAATAGTTCTATGTCCATATCTCTCAATTATTTCAAATAAGTCAAATAAAATTAAAGGACCTCTTTGGAAATCAAATATTGATAGAAATATATATGTTAATATTTCTAATAATTACGCGAAGGTTGAAAAATTTAAATTAATAGAAGAAGAAGATTTATTTAAAGAGAGTGAAAGATTAATTTATGTAGCACTTACAAGGAGCAAATATAAACTTATTGTTTTTAATGATTTAGAGGATACAAATAATATTTTAAATAATGATTTATTTAATAATTTAGAAAATATTAATATTTATAAGTCTAATTTTGAAGTCAGGATAGAAAAAGAGAAAATAAAAGAAATTTTTTCTAAGTTCCAAACTAACCGATTGAATAATAATCTTTGGAAAATCGATAACGTTAATAAAAAAATATCTAATGTATTTAATTCTGATCAATTTATTTCTTATTCAAGTTATTCTTCTTGGATACGTAAAGATAAAAATATTGATGCAGTCATTAATAAATATAAGGATTATGAAGATAATATATCAATTATCAAAGATTCTAATTTAAAGAATTCAAAGAATTATCCTATTTATTTTTCTTATCCAAATCCCTTAAGTGAATTTCCAAAAGGAACTATTGCTGGGACTTGCCTACACAAAATAATAGAAAGATTTGAATTTAGAAACGATAATAATCAAGAATTAATTGATTTAATTATAGAGGAATTGAACTTTCATCAAATCGATACTTCTCTTGCTTTTAAAGTAAAAGATGCGATTTTAAGAATCATAAATATATCTTTAGGAAGAGAATTACAGAATAAGAAACTAGTTGATATTCCAAATGAATACTTAATAAAGGAACTCAAATATGATTTAACCCTTTCTTATGAAGGTAGAAATATTAATTCTAATGATATATCAAATTGCTTTTTTTTAGATCAGGAATATGAATTTGGTGAAGAATATGCAAGTAAAATAAATGATCTTCAAATTATGAATAAAGGCTTTCATTCAGGATGTATTGATTGTATTTTCCCTGTAGGGAATAAATTAGAAGATAGTAAATGGTGGGTAATTGATTGGAAAAGTAATTTGATTTCTGGTAATGATAATAGTGATTGTTTACCAAGAAACTATAACTATGAAAATATGAGAAATGAAATGATTAAACATCATTATCCATTGCAATCGCATCTTTATTTATTAGCATTACATAGATTATTAAAGTGGCGACTTAAAAATTATCAACCACATAAACATCTAGGAGGATATATTTATTTGTTTTTAAAGGGATTGCCAGATTTTGAATTATTTGAAAAATCTAAGTCTGAAGATATATCTCCAGGTATTTTTATTAGCAAAGCACCTTTAAAAAGAATTAATTATTTAGATAACCTTTTTTAGCATGACTAAAACTACTACAGATATTGAAAGGTTCCAATACGATCATATATTTAATTTAATCTTAGTTATTTTCAAATTTAGTGAAAAAAAATATGGAAATTTCGTAAAAGATGTAATAAGAATTTTATTAGAGTTTGAAAAAAATGGTGAAACTATTATTGATGTTGATAATTGTTTAATAATTTTTGAATTATTAGAAGATGGCTGGCCCAATAAACATATAGATGTTTTAAAAAATATAGGTTTGATTGGTTCCCTTCATTCTCCATTCGTATTAGTAAATAGAAAATTATCCTTATCAAAATGGTCAAAAAAGATAGAAAGAGTTATTAATTCATTTCTAAAAAAAATAGATACCGATAATTTAATGCACTCAATAATTTATGAAGATGAGAATAAAATTGATCAAATTAAAAATATATTTAAATATTCAAACTTAGTTTTCCTTCAAGGAGGACCAGGTACAGGTAAAACCACTTTAATAATAAAGTTAATACTCGAACTCCTTCAAATTGATAACTTTTTGAATATTGGTTTGTCTGCTCCAACTGGTAAAGCTACAGCTCGTTTGAAAGAGGCTCTTAATGATAAAAAAAATATTTCCTTTAGCAAATTTCTAGACCAAATAGAATTTCAAACTTTACATAGATGGATTTTAAATTCTCAAAATAAATCTCTTAAGTTGAAATTTAAATTAAAAGAGCTTGATATTTTCATAATTGATGAAATGTCAATGGTTAATATCGATTTGGTTGAATCAGTTTTAAATTTGCTAGCAAACGACTGTAAAATTATTTTAGTTGGAGATAAAAATCAATTGTCTCCAGTAAATAACTGTTCTATATGGAATTATTTGTTTGAATATTCCGATAATAGTTCAATTAAATCTTGTGTAGTAAATTTAGAAAAAACTTATAGAAATATTGGAGATATAGCAAAAATTAGTAGTTTAATATTTAATAATGATTTTTCTTTACTTAATCAAAAAATTAAAGAATTAGAAAAAGATAATAATTCAAAAGAAATTACTATTTCAAAGAGTAGAGAAAAAGATATTCCAAAAGATCTATTATTTTCGATAAAAAGTCATCTAAAAAAGTTAAATATTTCAACTTCAAATTTAAGTAAAAAAAAATATATATTTGATGAGAGTATTGATAATTTATTGCTTAATGAAAAAGATTTAGTAGATAAGATATTTCTGGATTTACAAAGTCACTTGATTTTATGCGAAAAAAATTCAGGAATATGGAGTGTTGAATATTTGAATGAAATTGTTTTTGGTCAAAAAAAACCCTATGACCTTAAAACTCTTAAAGAGGGTGTTCCGATCATGTGTACAAAAAATAATAATGAACTTGGATTGTCAAATGGGGATATCGGAGTACTTATAGGTTTAAAAAATAAAAGAAAATATCTTTTTAGAAAATTTAATGATAATAATGAAGAAATTGTCGCATTAATTGATCCATCTAATTTAGAAAATGTTGTACCAGCAATAGCCATTACTATTCACAAATCTCAAGGAAGTGAATCTGCAAAAGTAAACATTTTGTGGTCCCAAAATTATAGAAGAAATCAATATGCTGTAAAAGAAGAAAAAGATAATCAAAATATCTTTTGCAGAGATAATTTTGAAAAAAGGTTATTTTATACTGCTGTTACAAGAGCGAAAAAATCTTTAAATATATATTATTTAAATTAAATTTTATTTTTGAGAAATTAGTAATTTCTTAACCCCAAGATGTTAGATTAATAATTCGGCTCTGTAAGGCTAATCAACAACTTAAGTCAATTTAGATATTTGTTGAATGCCTAATCAGAAGATTATTAGGCATTTAAAATGGCTTTAAAAAAAGATAGTAACTCTCTTGGTAGTAAGCAAGAAAAGTCTCAGAACGAAGATTCTTCCCTACTAGAGTTCAAGAACTTAGAGTATAAAAAAGAAATTGAATCTCAACTATTGGAAGTATCGAAAGAAGAAGATAATGAAAATGGATTTCTCGATTTTGGGTTTAATCAATCGATCTTAAACTCCTTAATAAATAAAGGATATAAAAATCCAACTCCCATACAAAAAGCTGCAATTCCTGAACTATTGTTAGGCAGGGATTTACTAGGCCAAGCACAAACAGGAACAGGAAAGACTGCAGCTTTCGCATTACCATTAATAGAAAAACTTAAAGATAATAAAGAATTAAATGCCAAGGTTTTAGTTATGACTCCTACAAGGGAATTAGCAACTCAAGTGGCAGAATCTTTTAAAAGTTATAGTTCTGAATCTAGTAATTTTAAGACGGTTGCAATATATGGAGGTACCGACTATCGAAATCAAATTTCTGCATTAAAAAGAAAAGTTGATGTAGTAGTTGGGACCCCAGGCCGAATAATGGATCATATAAGGCAAGGGACTTTTAAAATTAAAGATATAAACTGTCTTGTTTTAGATGAGGCAGATGAAATGCTAAATATGGGTTTTCTTGAAGATATTGAATGGATAATAGATCAACTTCCAGAAAATAAGCAGATGGTATTGTTTTCAGCAACAATGCCTAGTGAGATAAGAAATATAGCAAAAAAATATCTAAATGATCCTGCCGAAATATTAATCAAAAGTGTCAAAAAAGAAACTCAATTAATTTCGCAAAAATTTCTATATGTACAAAGGCACCATAAGTTAGATGCTTTAAAAAGAATACTAGAACTTAATAACGAGGGAGTAATTATTTTTGTTAGGACAAAACTACTTACTACTTCAATAGCTGAAGCTTTAGAGAATTCAGGTCATGCTGTGGCAGTGCTTAATGGAGATATACCTCAAAATCAAAGAGAAAATACTGTAGATAGATTGAAAAAAGGATTTATTAATATCCTTGTTGCAACTGATGTCGCAGCTAGAGGATTAGATGTTGAGAGGATAAAACTCGTTGTTAATTATGATTTTCCTTTTGACAAGGAAACATATACGCATAGAATTGGAAGAACTGGAAGGGCAGGCAGATCAGGAGAAGCAATTTTATTTGTTAATCAAAGAGAAAAACATTTTCTAAGAAACTTAGAAAACTCAACAAGAACCAAGATTGAAGAAATTAATATACCAAGTAATAAAATAATAAATGAAAAAAGGATGGAGAAACTTATAGATAATGTTAATGAGAGTTCTTTAGCAAAAGATGAAAATGAAGAAAATAAAGCTTTGATTATTGATGTACTAGATAATTTAAAAGAAAAATACTCAATGGATGACTCAAATATTGCAATGGCGGCGATTAATTTAGTAATAGGTAATAAATCATTTTTTGTTAATGACGATGATTCTTGGATTAATAAACAAAATAATACTGATCGAAATAGATCAAATAGAAATAGTAATAATCGTATGAGAAATTCAAATAGAAGAAATAATTATCAAAATGATTCTTTTGAAACCTACAAATTTAACTTTGGTAAATTTGATGGAGTTAGAGTTGCAAATATTATATCCTCAATCTGTAATTCAACTAATATAAATGGTAGATCCATAGGTAAGATACAGATTTTTAATGATTACAGTTTGGTAGATTTACCTAGAGATCTGCATAGAGAAACTAAAAATAAATTAAAAAAAATTAAAGTTAGAAACTATTGATAGAGAATGAAAGCTAGCAAATATAATTTCTTTATTTTTGTGAATCTGATAATACAATTCAACTCCTTTAATAGTTATTATTTAGCTCAAACTAAACAAAATTCAATCATAAAATTATTTTGTATTCAGAGTGTCAAAGAGGAGATGATGAAAGCAGAAATGGTATATAGTGAAGAAATTGCGAATGAAACTTGTAATTGTTACTACGAAGAATTTATGCAAACTGCAAGTCATAAAGATGCAAAAACAAAATGTAAATTAGAAACTAAAGAAAATTTAAATCATAATAGAAAAATTTAATTATTATTTTTATGATGTCTAAGAACAATCAAAATCCAATAATTAGACTTTATTTAAATCTGATTGAGGAAAGAAGATTACTATTTTTTGCTTTTCTTAGTTCCATAATTAATAAAATATTAGATTTGGCCCCTCCTGTAATAATTGGTCTTGCAGTGGATATCGTTGTTAAGGAACAGAATTCATGGATTGCTGGTTTTGGAATAAAAGAAGTGCCAGTACAATTGATTTTTCTTGCATTTGCTTCAGGAATAGTTTGGTCTGGTGAATCCTCCTTTGAATATTTATATTCGATTTTATGGAGAAATTTGGCTCAGCTATCGCAACATAAATTAAGAATAAAAGCTTATGAGCATATCCAGGAATTAGATATGGATTTTTTTGAAAATGATAATACTGGAAGGCTATTATCTATTTTGAATGATGATATAAATCAACTCGAGAGATTTTTAGACCAAGGGGCTAATCAGATTATTCAGTTATTTATAACTGTCTTAATAATTGGGGGCACAATGATTTTTGTCGCTCCAAAAATTGCTATATTTGCTTTCTTTCCTATTCCAATTATATTTTTAGGATCAATTAAATTTCAAAGGAAGCTTGCGCCAAAATACAGAGATGTTAGAAATAAAGCTGGACTGTTGGCATCAAGACTAAATAATAATTTAAGTGGAATCCTAACCATAAAAAGTTTTACTAAAGAAAAATGGGAATTAAATAGATTAAATAAAGAAAGTCTCGAATATCAAAGAAGTAATAAGGCTGCAATAAAATTATCTTCTGCTTTTATCCCTCTTATAAGATTTGCAATTTTATTTGCTTTTATAGCTATTCTATTAATTGGAGGTCTCCAAACTTGGAATAAGACGCTTGATGTAGGTACTTATAGTTTTTTAGTGTTTATTACACAAAGACTATTATGGCCTTTAACTACTTTGGGTCATGTTTTAGATGATTTTCAGAGATCTATGGCTTCAATAGATAGAGTAATTGATCTCATAGATACGCCTATAAAAATAAAAAATGGAAAAATAAAAATTGAACCTAAAAATATCAAAGGAGAAATTATTTTTAGAAATATAAATTTTAATTATTCTGGACGAGATTTAACTTTAAAAAACATAAATTTCAAAATTGAAAATAACTCAACATTAGGAATTGTTGGTCTAACAGGTTCTGGAAAAAGTACAATAATAAAACTTCTACTTAGGATTTATGATAGTAATAATGGCTTAATAACCTTGGATGGCATTCCTATCAAAGAAATAAATTTGAGGGATTTAAGAAAGTGTATTTCTTTAGTAAGTCAAGAAACTTATTTATTTCATGGCAGTGTACAAGAAAATATTGCTTATGGATCAATCAACCCAAGTCTCAAAGATATTATTAAAGCTTCAAAGATTGCTGAAGCTCATAAATTTATTGAACAATTACCAGATGGTTACAAAACTATTGTCGGGGAAAGAGGTCAAAGGCTCTCAGGCGGACAACGTCAAAGAATTGCCTTGGCGAGAGCTGTTTTAAAGGATGCTCCAATATTAATATTAGATGAAGCTACAGCATCAGTTGATAATGAAACAGAGGCTTTAATTCAAAAATCTTTGTCTAAAATCACAAAAGAAAGAACAACTATAGTAATAGCTCATAGATTAAGCACTATTAAAAATGCAGATAATATTCTTGTTATTGATAAAGGTAAAATAGTTGAAAGCGGAAAACATGAAGAATTATTAGATCAGGACAAAATATATGCTGATTTGTGGAATGTTCAAGTAGGAATATAGTATAGAATTTCTAAACTATATTAAGAAGTTAAATGATTCAATTACATTACTAAACATACCGTCAACTTTATTCCATCTTTCTTCATTTGTACCCACAGCGAAAGTGTAAAGTGTTCCTCTATCAATTACGACAGTAGCTAATTCGTGTCTGGCCTGTTCATTTAAATTTAATTCATATTCTAAATCATAAAAAATATGATTAGAAGCCTCCCTCTGATTTGCATTTATAAGTTTTACCTCTCTACCTGAACCTTCAGGAGCAATAACTTTATCAATTAATGTTTGACCTACTTCACTTGGACTTCCTAATTGTTCTAATTGAACCTCTTTATCTAAATCAGAAATAACTAAACTTAAGGTCTCATTACTATTTATTAAATCATGATAAATAATTTCAGGTCCTCCATCTACTTTTACTCTAGTCCATCCTGTTGGATACAAAAAGGCATATCTTCCATCTGGACTTTGATAAGCTTCTAATCCAGCATTGAGTCCGCCGCTACAAGCACTCAGTGTTAAACACAAAAAAATCAAAAATAAATATTTGAAAGGGTTAAATTTAATATTTTTCATTTTGTTTGAAATTACTAACTAAAAACATAATAAGACATTAAAAGCAAACAATTATGGCAATTCAGAATTTTGCGTCTAAATTATTCCTAGAAATAGTTTAATTTTGATTACTTATACCAAACCGCTTTCAAAATTAATTGGTCATTTTGAGAAATTCCCAGGGATTGGTCCAAGAACAGCGCAACGACTAGCTCTGTTTATTTTAAAACAACCTGAAAGTACAATAAGAGATTTTTCAAAGGCTCTGTTAGAAGCACATAATAATGTTGGTCGTTGCAAAAAATGTTTCAATTTGACTTCAGAAGATGAATGTGAAATTTGTAAAAATACTGAAAGAAATCAAAAACTAATCTGTGTAGTAGCAGAAACTAAAGATTTGCTTGCTTTGGAGCGAGCCAGAGAATTTAAAGGTGTTTACCATGTTATTGGTGGTTTAATATCTCCAATGGATTCTGTTGGCCCCGAACTCTTAGAAATAAGAAGCTTGGTAGAAAGAGTTAGTAAGTCTGAAATAGATGAGATCATATTGGCATTGACCCCCAGTGTTGAGGGAGATACAACAAGTCTTTATATTGGGAAATTGTTAGCCCCCTTTACTAAAGTTACGAGAATTGCATATGGCCTCCCAATGGGCAGTGAACTTGAATATGTGGATGAAGTAACACTTGCAAGGGCGTTAGAAGGAAGAACAAAACTAAATTAGACCATGAGAGACAATAATCTAATCAAGAAAGAAAAAATCTTAAGACTTCCCTCTTGGATTAAATTTCCTAT
>CABZFV010000011.1 GCA_902525075.1 uncultured Prochlorococcus sp.
TTTTAGATTATTACGATAAGTGTTATGAATATGAAAAGGTCGGTAAAACTAATATAAAGATAATAGATTTAACTGATAAAAAATATGATGAAAGTATCCTAGAGTTAATTAATAATGTTTTATAAAATAACTACAAACGAATATGAAAAATATTTCCTAAAATAAAAAATTATCAACAGAATATTATGACAACAAATAAAACTGCAAAAATACAATTTTATGAGGGAACTGATGAGCCAGTAGTGCCTGAAATAAGACTGACTAGGAGTAAAGATGGTACCACCGGTCAAGCATTATTTTTGTTTGAAAAACCTCAGGCATTATCTTCAATTACAGACGGTGAAATCACAGGTATGCGGATGATAGATTCCGAAGGTGAAATATTAACTAGAGAAGTTAAAGTAAAGTTTGTTGATGGAGAACCAATATTTTTAGAAGCGGTTTATATTTGGAAGAACACACCAGACTTTGACAGATTTATGAGATTTGCAAATAGTTATGCCAAATCAAATGGATTAGGATACTCTGAAAAGAAGTAAAATATTATGAAAATTGAATAGTACATCATATTTCAAGCTAGTAGTAATATTAATCACTTTATTAATAGTATGGACTTTAAGGGATTTTCTCCTACTAATAATTTGTTCTTTAGTAATTTCAAATATTGTATGCAATTTATCTAATCAAATCCAAAAAGGTTTGAAAATTCCTCGATCGATTTCTTTGTTTCTTGTCTTAGCAGTCATATCAGTAATAATATTTACTATTTTTATTCTTGTATTACCTCCGTTTATAAAAGAATTCAATGAAATACTTGTTGACATTCCAAATGGTTTATCAAAAATAAATATATTGATTAATACAAATCTGAACAAATTTAATAGCTTATTTTATGGCGAACAATCAGAAAATGTTATTGACATATTCAGTTTAATAAATAATGTAGTTACCATTCCAGATGTCTCAACTATTGCAAAAGCTATTCAAGAAAGTTTTAAGAATTTAATTAATATTGCGGGAAATCTAGGTTCAGGTCTTTTGAGATTAATATTCGTATTAGCAGTGAGTTTGATGATTTCTATTGAACCAAAACAATATAAAGAAAATGTACTTCTATTAATACCAAAAAATTACCGTAATAAATTTAGAAATATTCTGGAAAAATGCAATATTGCATTAGCAAATTGGACCTTTTCTATGGTCATAAGCTCATTATCAGTAGGTTTATTATCATTAATAGTTTTATCTATATTAGATGTAAAATATGTTGTCTCAAACGCTTTAATAGCAATGGTTCTTAATATAATTCCAAATATAGGTCCAGTTATTAGTGGTATATTTCCAATCTCAATTGCACTACTAGATAATTTTTGGAAACCACTGGCAGTTTTAGGATCATATGTAATCATTCAAAATATTGAAAGCTATATCATAATGCCATCTATAATGAAGAAAAAAGCAAACCTACTTCCTGGTTTGACATTAATATCACAATTTGGATTTACCTTCATTTTTGGTCCATTAGGCTTAATACTATCTCTTCCATTAGCTGTAGTAATACAGGTTTTAATCAAAGAATCTTTTAAAGATATTTAAAAACTACTTAATTAATTTTTTATATAAATATGGGTATGAAAAAAGTATAAATATAGCTAAGGGATGTTTACCTATAGCAAAATATAGAGAACTGAAAGTAAAATGATCAAATAATATTCTTAGCTCAGTAGAAAGATCTATTAAAACTAAAGAAAATAAAATTATCAAATAGTAGTTTAATTTCATAAAATGAGAAGCTTATGCTCAGTCTTTAACCAACAAAGATGGAGCCAATAAAATACTTGAATAACTTCCAACAATAATTCCTAATGATAAAGCCAAAGAGAACCAAAACAGCGAGTAAGATCCAAACAAAATTATGCTTAATAAAGGGATAAGGGTTGTAATACTGGTAAAAGTTGTTCTCCTAAATGATTCGTTTACTGATAATTGAATAGTTTCGTTATAGCCTACTTCCTTTGATTTTAAGTTCTCACGAATTCTATCAAAAATAACAACAGTATCATTTACAGAATAACCAGCAATAGTTAACAAGGACACCGCAAATAAACTATTTACCTCGACAGATAATATAATTCCCAACCAGGAAAATATACCGAAAACAATTAATAAATCATGGAATAAAGCTAATAATGCAAATAATGCATATTTTTTATCAAACCTAATAGTTATATATAAAGATATTGCAAATAAAGAAACCAATAATGAAGTAACACAATTGGTAAGTAATCTTTTCCCAAGCTTTGGGCCTATTAATCTTGAATCCTTACTCTCATAATTTAGAGGTCCAATAATATTATCAAGATTAGTAATTAGATTATTTGATTCTTCGATACTCAAATAAGGTGTTCTTATTGAAATTAATTTATTTTTATTTTGTAATTGTAATTTAATATTATTTATAAAGTTTTTATTACTAGAGATCTCTCTTAAATTTTCTAAAACTGAATCAGGGGAAAGATTAGAACATTCTTCTTCACAAACTCTTTCTATTCTTAGTTCATTTCCTCCAACAAAATCCATCCCTAAATTTATAGGTCTCTTATATGAAGTATTAAAAGTTGAATATAAAATTCCTAAAAGACTTAACAAAATAAGAAAAGTTGAAAAACTAATTATCTTTCCTTTATTTTTTATTAGTTCAAGATTGTATTTCATGGTAAATTAGAAACAAAAAATTTAATTTGAAAAATTATTCTTGGGTAAATAGAGATTTTTTTGCCTTAAGGATTGATATGTTGTAAAAAATCGCAAAATAGTTTTAGAACAATTTAATGAGGTAAACAAGCTTATTAGAACTCCAATACCTAATGTTGCCGCAAAACCTTTAACAAAATTTGTCCCTAATAAAAACAATACAAAACAACTTAAAAGAGTTGTAATATGACCATCAACTATAGATGAATTAGCTCTTTGAAAACCGCTATCAATAGATCTTGTAAGAGTATTGCCATCATATAATTCTTCTCTTATTCTCTCAAATATTAGAATATTTGCATCAACAGCCATACCAATGCTAAGTATAAGCCCAGATATTCCAGGCAAAGTCAAAGTTACAGGAATTAAAGAATATAGGGCTAAGTTAAAGAAACCATAAAGTACTAGAGATAGAACTGAAACGAAACCTAGAATTCTATAATTAAAAATCATAAATATACCAACAAAAATCAATCCACTAATAGCTGCATAAAGACTTTTTAAAATATTTTTGGATCCTAATAGAGCCCCTACAGTGTTAGTTTCTACTATTTCAATTGGCAATGGCAATGAGCCTCCTTTAAGTTGAACTTCTAATTCTCTAGCATTTTCAGCACTAAAATTACCGCTTATTGTTGCTGATCCACCTGTAATGCCAGTACTAGCAAACTGGTTACCAACACTAGCTTCACTTATAGATTCGCCATCAAGAATAATAGCCAATAGTTGATTAGTGCCAGCAATTGACTTTGTAATTTCTGCAAACTTTTCACCTCCAGAATTACTAAAAGTTAATAAAACTTCCCAATTACTATTTGTTTGTTCTTGTCTCCTTCCTGCGTTAATAAGATCCTTACCAGATAAATCTGTTTTAATAAATAAATTTGTAATTTCTTTATCAACATATTTTTTGATTTCAATTAACTTCTCATATAAATCATTACTAGTAGATGAGTAATTTAATTCTTGCTCTATATCTTTAAGATCATCTTGAATAACATTTAAGAAATTATCATTATTTTGATTTTTTTCTTCATAGGAATATTGTTCAATTAATTCTTTAATACTCAATCTTTGTAGTTGCAGGGTTTTTAAATCTGTAGATGTTCCTTCTTTTTGGGTTCTAAATTCTAGTAAAGCAGTCTTACCTAATACCCTTGAAGCAACTAATGGATTTTGTTCGCCTGGCAATTCTAAAATCAGTTGATCTCCTCCGAGGGTTTGTAAATTAGACTCTGAAACTCCTAAATTGTTAACGCGCTTATCTATAACCGAATTTACTGCTTCAAGTTCATCCCTTGTTACCTTACCTTCCTCTTTAATAATTTGTAGTGTAAGTTGAGAACCCCCTTGTAAATCCAATCCCAACTGTAAGGGATAATTTATTAATAGATAAACAGATAAAGTAAGTAGAAATATAATAAAGAAAAGCCAACCCTGCCTTCTTTTCATTTTCTATATACTCCCACTAATTAAATGTTCAACTTTTTCAACTATTTGATGTGGTTGGATTATTGTCAAATTCTCAAGATTTCCATTATAGGGAGTTGGAATATCCTGACTAGACAATCTAATTGGTCGGGCATCAAGATCATCAAAACACTCTTCTGTTATCAAGGCAATTAATTCTGCACCAATACCTCCAGTCTTCATACATTCTTCAACAATAATTACTTTATTTGTTTTTCTTATTGATTTTGAGATAGTTTCCATATCAAATGGTTTTAAACTTATTAAATCTATTAACTCAACATCTATTCCTTTTTTTTCTAATTCTTCAACAGCTTTAAGGCAGTGATGTCTCATTCTTGAATAAGTCAATAAAGTAATATCACGCCCTTCTTTTACAACGTCAGCCTGATCTAAAGCGCAAGTATAATCACCCTCAGGTAATTCTTCAGACAAATTGTATAGAAGAACATGTTCGAAAAATAGAACTGGATTATCATCTCTTATAGCTGCTTTCATTAAACCTTTAGCATTTGTGGGAGTACTACATGCAACAATCTTTATGCCAGGAACTGCATGAAAATATGCTTCAAGTCTTTGACTATGCTCAGCACCAAGTTGACGACCAACTCCTCCAGGTCCTCTAACTACTGCTGGTATTTTATAATTTCCTCCACTTGTATATCTAAGCATACCCATATTGTTTGATATCTGATTAAATGCTAAAAGCAAAAAACCCATATTCATTCCTTCTACTATTGGTCTTAAGCCAGTCATTGCTGCACCCACAGCCATACCCGTAAAACTATTCTCTGCAATTGGAGTATCTAAGACTCTTAACTCTCCATATTTTTCATATAAATCCTTAGTCACCTTATAAGATCCTCCATATTGACCAACATCTTCCCCCATTACGCAAACATTTACATCATTTGCCATCTCTTCATCAATTGCCTCTTTCAAAGCATTAAATAATAATGTTCCAGCCACAATTAATTACCTAATTAATCACATATATAATCCTACCACTTTGAATAATTCAACCTCCTTCAGCGAAGGTTATGAGTAGTAATATTGATAAAATCATTCCTGGCGACAGCAAAAGAATTAAAAGGCCTAAGTCATGTAAAGACATTCAAAGAAAGTGTTTTCTTAATAATATTGGCAATTCAACTTTTCTTCACTATAAAACTGCGAATAAATACAATAAAAAGTCCTATACCTATAAAAGCAAAAGAGAAAGTTAGCAAAAAAGATAATCCAATTATTAATGTATTAATACTAGAGGAAATATTTTGGACTATTTCAGAAGAATTAGATGGTTTATGTATTGAAAAATAAATTGCAATTTTATTACTTAAAAAATAAAAAAATATAAATAATAAAAAACTTGTTAATGATCCAACAATAAAATTTAAAGGTCCTTTTTCGGGAATATTTTTTTCAATATTCTCATTACTATTATCAGCCACAATAGATTTTTATATAAAAAAATTTTAAATGAATGTTATTCCCTTTTCAAGGAAAGTGCAAACCCATGAATCATAGCCTTTATCTTTAAATAATTGAGAATTTGCAGTTAATTCTTTTTTAGCAGTCTCTATATCTTTAAAGAGTGCAAAGCATGTAGGGCCTGATCCACTCATTGAAAATGTGAGACAATTTTTTAATTTAGAAAGTAAATATAATGCTTGCTTTACAGAATCATTTTCATTTTCAACAACTAACTGCAAATCATTTTTAATAGATAAATGTTGATTATCAAAATTTAAGTTATTTAAACCATTATCTCTTAAATTTTTTCTCATGTTCTCAATCATTTCTCTATCAGTAAGATATTGATCACAAAATCTATTACTATATTTTTTATAAGTTTCAGCAGTTGATACTGATACATTTGGATTTTTTAAAAGAATTGCTCCATATTCAAGGGTTGAATCTAATTTCTCCAAAATTTCGCCTCTTCCAAAACATAATTGAATACCACCATTTATAAAAAAGGGAATATCAGATCCTAAAGTTGATGCTAATGAACATAAAGTTTTTTGATCTAATTTCAAATCCCATAAATTATTAAGACCAATTAATGTTGCTGCTGCATTACTGGATCCACCAGCTAATCCTGCGCCAATTGGGATATTTTTTCTTAAAAATATATTCGCACCGTAATCTATATTTGATTTTTTCTTTAATAGGTTTGCCGATTTAACAATTAAATTATCATCAGATAGGCTTAAATCATTACAATCAGACTCAAGTTTAATTAAACCTTCATTATTAATTTCAAATTCTAAATAATCAGCAAGATCGATATTTTGCATAATCATTGCTAACTCATGAAATCCATCCTCTCTTTTACCAATAACTTCAAGATGCAAATTTATTTTGGCAGGAGATTTTATATTAATTTTCTTTTTAGCTAAATCTTGCATATAGTTAAATTTTTATCTTTTAATTTTAATACAATTTTCTGCAAGCTTAATCCATTGGTCAATTGAAATATCTTGTGGTCTTAAATTAAAACAAACTTTTGAAGATTCAGATAATTTATTTATCTCTTCATTTGAAAGTATTGAATTAAGGGTATTTCTAAGCATTTTTCTTCTTGAATTAAATGAAATTCGAAGAAGTTTATCTATATATTTTTCTAAACTAATATCTAATCTTAAATCATTTTTAATTGGTTCGAAAACTACTAAAGAAGAAAAAACTTTTGGAGGCGGACTAAAAGATGAAGGCGGTACATCACAAATTTTTTTTATTTTTGATAGCAGTTGCATTCTTACACTAAGCGCACCAGCATCGGGACTTCCTTCTTTTGACATAATCCTATCTACAACCTCTTTCTGCATTAAAAAAATTATTTTTTCGTAATTATAGTTTCTTGTAATGCCCAATCGCCCTATGAAAATATCCAATATTGGGCCGGTTATATTGTAAGGAATATTTGCAATCACTTTTGTAATCTTCTTATTAATGGAATCTAAATTTATGGTAAGAATATCTCCCTGCTGAAGTGAAAACTTATCATTATTATTGAATTTATCATTCAATAAATTTATTAAATCTTCATCTAATTCAATCGCATGTAATTTTTTAATTTCTGAATCTAATAACTTAGATGTTAAAGCTCCTTTACCTGGACCAATTTCTAAAATAAAGTCATTTTCATTAAGAACAGCAATTTCTTTGATTTTTTCTAATATTTTTTTATTTATCAACCAGTGTTGTCCAAATCTTTTTTTTTGATGATGGTTTTTAGAATTCATCTAAAAGATAAATAATATGTTTAAATTAAATATGAATTTATTTAATACTTTATATCATGAGCTTATCAAAAAAAAATTTAGATAAACTCAATAAATTTAAAAAAAATAAAAATTTAAATAATGAAAGTAAAAATATAAGTAATTACACAAATATATCTAACAACGATAATTTAATCTCTAATCCACTCAATACAGAAGATCCCAATAAAATTTTTTATTCGTTAATTGATAATTCAGAATCTTTAGAAGAGACTTCTAACGTTAATAATTCACTAAGAAAAAGCGAGCTTAATCAAATTAATATGAATTCTAGAAAAACTAATTTTTCTAAGAAATTAACAACCGAAGAGGAACTATATGATGAATTTAATTATCTTCTTGATGAATAATTAGTTTTAATATTTACTTATGCTTCAGAGTAATAGATTAACAATTTATGCCATCGGTAAAATAAAGAAAATTTGGATTAGAGATGGAATTAATCAATACAAAAAAAGAATGCCTGAACTTATCATTAATGAGTTAAAGACTTTTAATTTAAATAATCTTAGATCTAATAACAATATTATTATCTGCCTAAGTGAAGAAGGGAAGCAGTTTAATTCAGTTGAACTATGTTCTTTTCTCTTAAGTTTTAAAAATAAAAAAATTAATTTCTTAATCGGTGATACTGATGGAATAAGTTCAGATATAAAAAAAAATTCAGATCTTATACTAAGTTTGTCTCCTTTAACTTTTCCTCATGAATTAGCTAGATTAATTCTAATCGAGCAAATCTATAGAGCTGTTTCTATATCAAACAACTCTCCTTACCATCGTTCTTAAAAAGATTAGATTTAATCTAAAATTAATCTATAAAACTTTAATAACTAACTATTTTTTGAATTTTTATTATATAGTACATATATACTATTAATATAATCTTGGATTCCTTTGATTCAGCTACTAAAAAGTTCAGAATCCCCTTATTAAATGATTCGGTATCTGCAGGATTTCCTTCTCCCGCAGATGACTATACGGAAGAAAATATTGATTTAAATGAACATCTAATATCTAATCCGTTTAGCACTTTTTTTCTTAGAGTTAAAGGTGACTCAATGATAAATGCAGGAATTAAAGACAAAGATTTAATAATAGTAGACAAGAGTTTAATCGCCAAGCCAGGGAATATTGTCATCGCAATGATAGACGGAGAATTTACAATAAAAAGATTATCTATAAAAAATGATGAATTATATTTAAAAGCAGAAAATCATAATTATCCTGATTTTAGCTTTAAAAACCATATTGATGTACAGATATGGGGAGTTGTTATTTATTCAATACATAGCTATTCATGAGAATTTCAAGTAATGATGCTATAGCTCTTATAGATGCTAATAATTTTTATGCGTCATGCGAACAAAATATTAATCCTAATTTGAGAAATAAACCAGTAGTAATTTTATCTAATAATGATGGATGCATCATTGCGAGAAGTCCTGAAGCGCGAGCTTTAAAAATTAAAATGGGAACTCCTTATTTTAAGATCAAAGAAAAATTAAATAAATTAGATATAGCAGTCTTAAGCTCAAACTACTCTCTTTACGGCGATATGAGCAGAAGGCTAATGAATTTACTAAAAAACTACTGTGAAGAAATAGAAATTTATTCTATTGACGAAGCATTTGTCTCCATTTCTAGACCTAATGATAAAAATCTATATCCTTGGGCAAGAAACATAAGATCATTAATATATCAGAATCTAGGGATTACCATAACAGTAGGAATAGGAGAAAATAAAGTAAGAGCAAAAATTGCTAACAAATTAGCTAAAAATATTGATTATTCAGCTGGAATATTTGATTTAGCTAGAACCATAAATGAGAATAATTATTTAAAAAGAATTAGTGTAGATAAGATATGGGGAGTCGGGAAACAAACCTCTAATTGGTTGCAAAGTAAAGGTATTAAGAACGCGAAAGAATTAAGAGATATGGAAGAAAATGAAATCATCAAGAAACTAGGCATAGTAGGAAAAAGATTGCAATTAGAACTGAAAGGTTATAAATGTCTGCCTATAGAAAAAAACAAGAAATCAAAAAAAGAAATTCAGGTAAGCAGGAGTTTCGGTACTCCTGTTACAAAATTAGAAGACTTAACTCAAGCACTAGCGACTCACGCAATAAAAGCATCTGAAAAAATGAGAAGTCAGAATTTGCAATCATCTAATATTAGAGTATTTGCAAGAACCAGTAAGTATTCAAGTCAAAATTATCAAAGAAGTGCTCATAGAAAACTTACAAATCCAACAGTCGACACAAATACTATTTTAAAAATAGTAGTTGAATTATCTAAAGAAATTTATAATCCCGAATATAAATTTTCAAAAGCTGGCGTTTTAATGCAGGATTTAACTAATAGCGAATATCTACAGCAATCAGTTATCAATTACAAATCTCAGAAAGATCTAAAAAAATCAGCAAATCTAATGAGAACTATTGATTTATTAAATAAAAGATTCAATAACAATGCAATTACATGGGCTATTACAAAAACGCCAAAAAGTTGGACGATGAATAAGAATTTCTTAAGTCGCTCATCTACAACTGATATAGACCACCTCCCAACTATAGTAAAGTAAAAAAAAAAAATGGAATTTATAATATTTTTAAGCAAATTAGATAAAGAGATTCTTGACTTATTAATAAAAGCAAACTACATAATTGAAGAAAATAAAATTGAATGTCTATTCAATAAAGAAATAAAAGGCCTACATAATTTTGTAGAAAATAAAATAATAATATGTACTGAAAATGCAAAAAGGAAAACAAATTATAGAAATGAAAAGAAGCGACCCAAAAAAGATAACTTCAAAACAGAATTGGCAATAAGAAAAGCATTAAGGCATGAAGCTACTCATGCCATACAAAAATGTAACAACAATAAGACCTTAGGGGATATAAAAAATTTAGAAGGTAAATTACATCAAAGTAAGAGGAAATCATTAGAGTTCTCTACTTCAAATTTTTCTGGAACTTATGCAAAAGAACTGGAAGCTTATATTCTTGAAGACAAGCCTAAAAAAGTAGCAAAAATGATTAAAAAATACTGCTTATAAATTTAAATAAAATATGTTAACTAGCAATAAAATTTCCACAGCGTTGTTTATCTAAAAACTTTATATGTTGTCTTTCCAAGTAATATAATTCCTGAAATTTAATAGCATCTGAGTTTAAATCCTTAAAAAGATCATCGATCTCTTTATTAGTGTCAGACAAACCGGAAGAGGAATTATCAATCAAGATAGATATACAATTTTCTAAAGTTTTTAATCTTTGAGATCCCCAAGATTCGATCAAGTGTCTACATCTTTTTAAAGAATTATATTTCTCAAGAAGTGATAAAGATCCAAGTAAATTATCTTTAGGATTACTCAGCAAAGTTAAAAACAATTCATTTGGGTTAACAAAACTATTAATTTTATTTGATGAATCAGGATTATTAAGAGCTAAGTAGTCAGGTAGAAGAGAAATTAGGTTAATGGCAGAAAACTCTTTTTGAAGAATTTGACTATTTGCTTGTTTTAATTCATTTAAATAATTTAAACCAAAATTATTTTGCTCAATTTTTGAAATAGCATCCCATAAATTTTGAATATAATCAGTATTAAATCCATTTATTTCTCTTTTGAGAAATTCATCGCGAATAAAAAGCCGAAGATCAGGACAATGTAAATAATAAAAAATTATTTCCGATTCATTTTTTTCACGTCGAGAAATTTCATTGGGTTGTTCAAATTTCTTTGATCTGCCATGCCAACGAAATCCCTTAACTTGATTTCTTAAATCTTGTTCAAACTGTATTGCCAACCTTGCTTGTCCCTTACTCAATCGTTCGGAAACTTTTTGTAAGTAATGGGTTCTTGTTGATGATTGAGGTAATTTGCTCAACAATTTTACCAATGAAGAAATAACACTCTGAAAGTTTTCAGACTTACTTAAATCTTTATCTTTAAAGATCTGATCAATCTCCCAATCAATCCAAAAGGAAGAATTATCAATTAAATTAAAATAATCTTCAGGAGTATGACTATTCAAAAATTCGTCAGGATCTTTGAAATCATTAAGTTGAAGTATCTTAAGATTAATTTGATCATGGAGAGATAAGCTTTCGACTTCTTTAATTACCCTTTTTGTAGCAGATATTCCTGCATTATCAGAATCAAAATTCAAAATTATATTTTTATTATCTGTACATCTACATAGTTGAGAAATTTGATACTTATTAAATGCGGTACCAAGGGAAGCTACAGAATTAGTGATACCTTTTGAATGAAGAGAAATTACATCAAAGTACCCTTCAACAATAATAGCTTTATCTCTTTTTCTAATATTGCTAGAAGCTTTTTCGAATGCAAACAACATTTTTCCCTTTTCAAATACCTCTGATTCAGGTGAATTAAGATATTTAGGTTCCTGACCATCAAGAGATCTTCCACCAAAGGCAACAACTCTTCCCTGCATGTCATGTATTGGAACAATTAATCTATTTCTAAAACGATCATAAATCTTGTCAGAATTATCTTTAGAAATTGCAAGGCCAGAAGCTAATATTAAATTAATAGGAAATTTTTCTACATTGGATAAATAGTTAAATAAATCATTCCATGAATTTGGAGCAAAACCCAATTCAAAGTCATCAATAATTTTATTACTCAAGTTTCTCTTGAATGTTAAATATTTCATAGCCTCTACACCAAGAGAATTATTTAATTGAGACTTAAACCAATTTTTAGTGACTCTTAATATTCTATAAAGCTCTTCCTTTCTTGATAATTGTTTTTTATAAGCCTCTACTTGAGGACCCTCAAGATTTTCAACATTAATATTATTTTTTTTAGCGAGAGAAAGTACAACATCTGAAAAATTTGCACGAGTAAATTCCATTAAAAATTTAATAGAGTTACCACCAGCACCACAGGAAAAACAATAATAGAATTGTTTACTTGGTGATACTGTCATAGATGGCTTAGTATCATCATGAAAAGGACAAATCCCAACAAATTCCTTGCCTTTCTTCTTAAGAACAATATGTTCAGATATGACATCAACAATATCTGCCTTTTCCTTAACCTCTTGAATAGTTCTTGGGTGTATAGAATGAACCATTGAGATTTTTATCAAAAAATAAATAATGATTTATTTGTTATAGGTCAAAATCAAATAAGAATCTACTTATTTTCACAATAAAACTATTTTTTAAATGTTAAATATCGCAAAATTAGAAAAAAAATTTAATTCATTGAATAAGTTTAATTTGGTCTTTGCCTCATTCTTCTTTAGTTTGATGACTTTGTGTGTAAAAAATATTGATAAAAGAATACCTATTTATGAATTAGTTTTATTCAGATCATTAATAAGTTTAATAATTACATTATTCATTATTAATATGAAAAATATAAATCCATGGGGCAAAAATAGACCTCTACTTATCCTAAGAGGTGTTTTAGGAACTTTAGCTTTAGTTTGTATTTTTTATTCGATAAGAAATATGCCCCTTAGTATATCTACCGTCATTCAATACACATATCCTATCTTTATATCTATATTTGCTTGTATATTTATAAACGAAAAAATAACTCGGTATATAATTTTTGCCTTAATTTTTGGCTGGATTGGAATATTAGTAATATTAAATCCAAGTCAATTATCAAATATAAACGTTGAGATTGAAAATGTCTCGATTTCGATAGCATTTCTTGGAGCAATCTGTACTGCATTGGCTTACGTTACAGTTAAAAAACTTTCATTTACTGAAGATGTTTATGTAATTATTGAATATTTTCCACTTATTTCTTTTATAACTTTATTGCCAATTGTATTAATTAACTGGGTTACCCCAAATTGGAGTGAATTAATTTGGATAATTGGCATTGGTTTATTTACTCAATTAGGTCAGACATTTTTAACTATAGGGTTAAAAAATTTACCTGCCTCTGAAGCTTCAATAATTAACTATTTGCAAGTTTTATTCGGATCAATTTGGGGGATTTTGTTTTTTAGAGAAATAATAAACATAAATTTTTTATTAGGCGCCTCACTAGTTTTATTAGGAACTATTATATCTACAACCAAAATACGTAAAAGGATATAAAATATAAAAAACACTTTGCTTAGTGATGAAATTCTTCTTATTTGCAATATTCTTCTTTTCTCCATTACTCCAAGCGAATGCATCAACACCAAAAGCTGCAACATGTACCAGAAAAGAATATAGAGAAGAATATATTCCTGGAACACAATCAAGCCCAGGCTACGTTAAAAATTATGTAGTTGATATAGAAATTCCTTGTGGAGGAGAACAAGCACAAAAAGTTGATAATAACGATTGCAGCGAAGGTTCAGTTATTGGAGGCCTTCTTGGCGCTGGAATAGCACTTTCCTCCTCTAGAGGGAAAGATAGATTTTGGGCAGTACCTGCTGGGGGAACTGCAGGAGCACTAATTGGTTGTCAAGTGGATGGTGGTTAATTGATTAGTTGGATAAATGGAGAATTGGTTGAGTTATGGCAAACTAATCAAAAATTTTTTGTTTTAATAAATTGTCAAGGATTAGGATACGAAATACAAATACTAGAATCCTTTTTTCTCAAATTAAAAACAAATCAGATATCTAGTAAAAAAATTGCTCTTTGGTTAAAACATATTAAGAAAGAAGATTCCGATTTATTATTTGGCTTCACATCAAAGGAACAAAAGAATTTCTTTATTGAAATTTTAAATATCCGAGGTGTTGGATCTCAAATCGGTATGGGGATATTAAATAAATTCTCTATTGGTGAAGTTATCAATGCAATAAATACACAAAACAAAAAATTAATTTGTTCCGTACCTGGTGTAGGACAAAAAATGAGTGATCGGTTAATTTTAGAACTAAAAAATAAATTTAAAAATGAAATACAATTTGAAAAAGAAAAAGCCAAAGATGAATTTGAGATTAAGGATCCAGAAATTAGTAAAATGATCGAGGATCTTCAGTTAACTCTTCAATCATTAAATTACAAAGACAAAGAAATCAAGACTATTTTGCCAATTATTATTAATGAAGTAGATCTCCTTGCAAAAAAAGAAAATAATTTATCATTTGAAAATTTATTGAAATTAGCTATGAATTATCTAGATAAGGAAAGTAGTAATATAGCCAGCTGACGTAGTATCATAGAGTAAAAGAAAAAAATTTTATGTCATTAGATACAGCTGAAAAACAGAAGCTGATTGAGACTCATCAAGTACATCCAACTGATACAGGTTCAGCCGAAGTTCAAGTGGCACTGCTTTCAAAAAGAATATCGAAATTAAGTGACCACCTCCAAGGAAACATTCATGATTTCGCTTCAAGGCAAGGATTATTAAAAATGATTGGTAAAAGGAAAAGATTACTTTCTTTCATAAAAGACAAAAACGTTCAGAGATATCAAGAGCTAGTAAAAAAAATTGGAATCAGAGGATGATTTCAATTAATGAAAAAAAAGCAATCTAAAAAAAAGACACAATTTAAAAAGAAAAAAAATTATTCTGAGAAAACTGCGTTTGCTAATTTAGAAAAAGCATCAAGTTCTGTAACTACCCCAAAAAGATCATCAACTGGGATACCTAAATATGTTGCTGATAGAATGGCAAGAAGAATATTTTTTACAGCAGGAATTCCCACAATATTAGGGATGTCGGTTTTTGTTGTTAGTTATATTATAGTTACTAGAAATATTGCTGAGATACCTCCTTCATCAACAATTGCAATTTCAGCATTGTTTTTTTTGTTAGGTCTAGCAGGATTGAGTTTTGGAATATTATCAGCTAGTTGGGACAAAGAGCCTGGATCTTTTTTTGGTATTGAAAATATTCCAATGAACATACAACGTGCAAAAGCAGCATTCAAACCTGCAACTCAAAATTTCGAGGATAAAAGTTAATCTAGGTAACTAAAGATTTCAAATTAACTTTGAATGATTTATCTTCTAATAATTTGCATACTCCTTGAATATCTCCAATGCAGAATTGTTCACCAAATTTAACGTAGGTAACATTATTTTTATTTCTCACTGCAGCTAAAACTGGAATCTTGATACCACATCTTTCTTTATCTGGTTTAAATTTAGTTAAACAGTTTTTCAAGGTATTTTGTACTCTTACATCAGATGCTTGAGAACTTTCAAGATTAATGATTAGTAATTTAAGGTTATCTATTTCTCTACAATCATCAATTATTAATTGAGTCTTATCACTTTTTTTATCTATTGTTCCCCACACCAATAATCTAGTATCAGTCAAAAGAAATTCTGATAATTTTAAATATGTTTTTGGAAAAACTATTGCCTCGCAACTTCCAGAAAGATCTTCTAGCTGAACTATAGCCATCCTATCTCCTTTTCTCGTTGTAACTTGCTTCAAATCAGGGATCATTGCCACTAAAGAAACTTTGGTTCTATCTTTTGTTTCTTCTAATTGAGAAATGCTTATAGGTGATACAAGTTTTGCTGGCTTAGTTAAATGCTTTAGAGGATGATCAGATAAATAAAAGCCTAATAGCTGCTTTTCTAACTTTAACTTCTCAATAAGTGAATAATCATCAACCTTAGCTAATTGTGAATCTGAAAAAGCAACATTAGAAAATTGTTCTTTAGAGTCAAATAGATTTCCTTGGCCTGATAATCTATCTCGATTTCTTGAAGAGGCCCACTCAATAACATGTTCAAGATCTGACAATAACTGAGCTCTATTATTATTATCTGAAAACTCGTCTAGTGCTCCACAATGAATAAGAGATTCAAGACTTCTTTTGTTAAGAATATTAGAAGGCAAACGGTCGCACAAATCCGATAATGACTTAAAGCTTCCCGAGCTATTTCGATTTTCAATTATATTTCTTATTGCAGAATCTCCTAAATTCTTAATTGCAGATAACCCGAATAAAATCTGATTGTTCTTAATAGTGAAATCAACCCCAGAAAAATTAATGCTCGGAGAAATAACTTCTATTCCCATGGAATAACAATTAGAAATATATCTTTGCACCTTATCGCTAGAGCCGGAATTTACGCTTAAAAGGGCTGCCATATATGCAACAGGAAAATGGGCTTTTAAAAATGCAGTTTGATAAGTTACGGCACCATAAGCAGTTGAGTGACTTTTGTTAAAACAATATTCTGCGAATAAAACCATCTGATCAAAAAGATCATTTGCTAATTTTTCATTTACACCTTTCTTCATAGAACCATCTACAAAAATATTCCTATGCTTTACCATTTCAGAAACTTTCTTTTTACCCATAGCTCTTCGAAGTAAATCAGCATCACCTAGAGAATAACCGGCTAGGTCTTGAGCAATTTTCATAATTTGTTCTTGGTAAACCATAATTCCATAGGTTTCAGTGAGAATTGACTTAATAAAAGGATGAGGGAAATCAATCTTTTCGTTCCCATTTTTTCGATTTATGAATTTAGGTATAAGGCCTGCATCAAGAGGACCAGGTCTATAAAGAGCCAGTATGGAAGAAATATCCTCTAGAGAATTAGGTTTAAAATCCTTAACCACCTGTTTCATTCCGGAAGATTCAAGTTGAAAAATACCTTCAAGATCTCCTCTCCCGATAAGCTCAAAGGTTTTACCATCATTTTGTGGTAACTCATCAATGTTTATTGTCTTTCCAGTAGATTGATTAATAAGAGAAACTGTCTTTTCAATCATCGTAAGATTCTTAAGACCCAAGAAATCCATTTTCAATAATCCAAGTGATTCGATATCGTCCATAGAAAATTGGGTTATTATTTGTCCTTCATTATTTCTTTGAAGAGGCACAAGTTCGTCAAGAGGATCTGATGCGATAACAACTCCAGCAGCATGAACTCCATATGTTTTATTAGTTCCTTCAATTCTCAAAGCCAAATCAACCCATTTTTTCACCCTACTATCGTTAATATATTTTTCTCTAAACTCTTGACTAGGAGAATTCTTATTAATCATTTCATTTAGTTTAAAAGGTTTCCCTCTTACCACCGGTATTAACTTAGCTAATTTATCCGCCTCTCCATATGGTATATCTAGAACCCTTGCAACATCTTTTAAAACCGCCTTAGAGGTCATCTTATTGAAAGTTATTATTTGCGCAACTTTATCCTCTCCATAACGATTAGTAACATAATCAATAACTTCATTTCTCCTATCAATACAAAAGTCGGTATCAATATCTGGCATTGACTTTCTTGCTGGATTTAAAAATCTCTCAAACAACAATCCATGCTCAACAGGATCTATATTTGTAATTTGAAGAGCATAAGCTACTAGTGAGCCTGCGGCAGAACCTCTACCTGGCCCTACAGGAATAGAGTTATCTCTAGCAAATTTGATGTAGTCCCAAACAACCAAAAAATAATCAGGGAACCCCATATCTTTAATAATTTTTAATTCGGAAGATAATCTTTTTTTATAGTTCTCATCAACTTCTGAAAGATCATTTTTTTTAAGTCTTTTTAAAAGGCCTTTATTAGATAACTGTGTAAGGAAGGAATATGAATCAGTATCTTCGTTAAGAGGGAATTTTGGCATTCTATAATTACCAAACAAATCAAAAACTTCAACTTTTTGAGAAATTTCCACTGTATTGTTCACTGCCTCAATAATTGATTCATCATCAATATGATCTTTAAAAAGTTCAAGCATTTCATTTTCACTTTTAATATATTCTGTACCGGTGTATCTCAATCTTTTTTCATCACTAATTAGTTTTCCTGTTAATACACAAAGCAAAGCGTCATGAGCTTCAACATCCATACTTGATAAATAGTGGGCATCGTTAGTTGCAATGACTTTTATCTGATGCTTCTTCCCAATTTTTATTAATTCAACGTTAACAATTCTATCCTCAATAGATCCGTGATCTTGTATTTCTAGATAAAAGTCATCTCCAAATAATTTTTTATACCAAAGAGCTATATCCTCTGCTACCTCCAATCTACCTTTTAAGATAGCTTGAGGTATTTCTCCACCAAGACAAGCTGTGGAAACTATCAGTCCATCACTATATTTGCTTAAAAGAGATTTATCAATACATGGTCTTGAAAAAATGCCTCGACCTCTCATCCCGTTTAGGTGACTAATTGTTGTCAACTTAACTAGATTCTTATAACCAGTATAATTTTTTGCTAAAACCACCAAATGATATCTTTTTTCTTTTTTAGGTTGAGGATCATCAATAGATCCATTAATCACATACATTTCATTACCAATAATTGGTTTTATACCTTTCTCTTTACACTTCTTGACTAAATCAAGAACACCATACATAACTCCATGATCAGTAAGAGCTATAGATTCCATTCCAAGATCACAAGCTCTTTCTACAATTTTTGAAATTTGACTGGCACCATCAAGTAAGCTGTAGTCACTATGATTATGAAGCGGAACGAAAGCCATATCCAAATAATTTATATATATAAGATAGAGAAAATTTCTAAAAGATCTATACTTTGTGATTACAAATTAATTTTTAATACAAATTTAAAATAAAGGTCTGTTTTTAATTACCTGAGCATCAATTTCAAAGATATTTGAGGCATTCAATATTCTATATTCTTCTAAAACATTTCCTATCAATTGCATTCCAATAGGTAATCCTTTAGTATCAAAGCCACAAGGAATACTAATTGCCGGGAGGCCTGCTAAATTAGCAGGAACAGTTAATAGATCAGACAAATACATTGAAAGTGGATCATTGACAAAATCTCCCTTCAGAAAAGCAGTGGTTGGGCATGTTGGAGTTAATAAAATATCAACTTTCTTAAAAGCGTTATCAAAATCTTTTCTTATAAGTGTCCTAACTTTTTGGGCCTTCTTGTAATATGCGTCACTGTATCCAGCTGATAAAGCATAAGTACCTATCAAAATTCTTCTTTGTACCTCATCTCCAAAACCTTCTGCTCTACTTTTTGAAGTCATATCTATAAGATTTGAACCTTCATTCGATCTGTAGCCATATTTAACTCCATCGTATCTGGCCAAATTTGCGGAGGCTTCAGATGGTGCAATGACATAATATGTTGCAATTCCATCATTAAATCTAGGACATTCAACTTCGATAATTTCAGCCCCTAAAGCTTGGAATCTATCAACTCCAGAAAGAACAGATTCCTTAACTTCTGGATTAAGCCCTGGGTGCTCAAAACATTCTTTAATAATTCCAATTTTTAAACCATTTATAGATTTATTTAGGTCAGTCAAGTAATTTGGTACTGGCTTATCAAGACATGTTGAGTCAAAGGGGTCTTTACCAGATATTGAATAAAGAATTTCAGCCGCATCTGAGACAGTATTTGTAATTGGGCCAATTTGATCAAGAGAGCTAGCAAATGCTACAAGTCCCCATCTGCTAACTCTGCCATAAGTAGGTTTAAGACCTACAACGCCACAAAAAGAAGCTGGTTGCCTTATTGATCCTCCTGTATCAGAACCTATGGCCGCAGCACAAAAACCAGCGGCAACTGAAGCAGCACTACCGCCTGAACTACCTCCTGGCACTCTATTAATATCCCAAGGATTTGAAGTGACGCCAAATACAGAAGTTTCCGTTGAACTACCCATTGCAAATTCATCTAAATTTGTTTTTCCTAAACAAATTCCCCCCGAAGACCATAATTTACTCGAAGCGGTGGATTCATAAGGTGCAACAAAGCTTTTGAGCATTTTACTTGCACAAGTTGTTACAACCCCATTGGTGCAAATATTATCCTTTATTGCTATTGGCATCCCCGCTAGAGGAGGCAGTTTTTCTTTATTTTGAATTAATTTATCAATCTTCTCTGCTTGCGAGATAGCTTTCTTTCTTGTAGTGCAAATAAATGAGTTAATTTCAGGATCTTTTTGATCAATTTTAGCAAAGATATTATTAACTAATTCCTTAACAGAAGTATTATTGCTTGTAATTTCTTTTCTTAAAGAATTAAAATTCATTTCTTAATTTATTTCTTAAAATCAAAGTAATCAAACAGTTAATGGTTCTTCTTTTTTGCAACGTACTAAACTGTGTTTTATATTTTTAGACCCTTCATTAGAAAGATCTTTAATAAAAGAGGACATATTTTCTTTTAAACTACGTTTAGTAATAAATGGGCCGAACCAGTATATAGTACTGGGTTGATCTGTCTCAATTTTAGCCCACCAGGCTAAACCGAGTTTGTTTCCAAAATTTCTAATCAATTTTTTTGGGCCTGCTTAGACATTCAATTCTTGTTAAATTCTATACAATTTTGTAGTGAAAATTCAATATTTTTTTATTAATCCTATAAATGTATTGAAACAACAACATTTTAGTGGTCTTTAAAAACAGTATTTATTAACAATAAAATTATTTACCTGTCAAGTGAAATAGTGATATGGCGGCAGCCACAGAGGCATTTAAACTTGATGTCTTGCCCTTAAGAGAAATACTTAATATAAAATCGCATTTTTTTTGAGTAAGTAAAGAAATACCTTTATCTTCAGAACCAACTACAACTACCAAAGGTGCTTTTTCTTGAAAATTTGAGATAGATATTTGACCATCTCCAGATAAGCCAACAATAAGAAAACCATTTCTCTTGAGTTCCTCAAGGGCTCTATTTAAATTAACAACTCTGCTTACATGAATGTGTTCTAATGCTCCTGCAGCTACCTTGGCGACTGTACCAGTCAATCCTGCAGACCTTCTTTGAGGAATAATTAAACCCTTGCAATCAAATGCTTCCGCTGATCTTATAATTGCACCAACATTATGAGGATCAGTTATACCGTCTAATGCGACGATTATAGGATTTGGACAATTGTGTTTAGAAAAATCGATTAATTGTTCTAAGGATATTGTTTTAGAGCATGCTAACTGCAATGCGACACCTTGATGTGTAGCACCATATGTCAATTGGGAAAGCCTGTTCCAAGAAACCTCTTCAATAAGAACTCCTTTTGATTTAAGATCCTTAAATAAAATATAGTATTTGTCTGAAGAAAAAATTTCCGAAGTACACCAAATCCTATTAATCGCTCTATCACTACTAAGAGCCTCATAAACCGAATGTTTACCCCATATCCAATCATCTAAATTTCTTTTATTAGTAAACTCTTGATTCATGTCAGCATTTTTATTAGGAAATTCTGTTTTAGATTTAAATCTTAAATTTCTTCTTTTTAAAGACGAAAAAGTATTATTTTCATCATTTTTTTTTAAATTTTCAACTTTTTTATTTTTAGCGGAATTATTTAAAAACCTATCATTTTTTTCTAAACGATTTGTACTATTTGAGTAATTACCAAAATCTGAATTTTTTTTGTACTCTTTATTATTTTTTCCACGAAATTTATTGGAGGACTTTTTCATAGATTTAATTCATATTTAATTCTAAATATTCAAAAAGTGTTGATAATCTTTGAGGATCTTTTAAAAATAGCCAGCCAATGAGAGTTTCAAAACCAGTTGCTCTAGAGTAAATGGCGGGGTCTGAAGATTTTGGATATCTCTTTGTTTTATTTCTAGCACGCCTAATTAGATCCATTTCATTTGAATTTAATAAATGTTCAATCTGACTTAATGATTTTGACTGAGATTTTGCTTTTACTTCGTTTACTACAGATAAATGGAGATCTTTAGATTTTAAAGGAAAATGTACATACCTTAGTCTTTGGTGGAGCTCCCATACCGAATCTCCAAGCCATGCAAGTTGAATAACACCTATATCCTCGGGAGATCCATATGGAACCAAGTTTTGAATCCAATAATTCAATTCTTTAAATAATTTAATGCATCTTCAAGGCTTGACTTCAAGTTAAGAAAATCCCCTAGACGAACAAGTTTAATTGTTTGTGCCACTCTGGAATTGCCAACGACAGAGAACCCAAGTTTCGATTTATTACATTCTTTTGCAGTTTGAACAAGTGCTCCAAGACCCGAGGAATCTAAAAAATCTATTTTTGTAAGATCAATAACGAATGGAAGGTCATTTTTTAAATTATCAGCAACAAAAGTCTTAAATTGTTTTTCTGAGAAAGCATCAAGTTGGCCTTTAAAAGTAAAAACAATAATGTTTGATGTAACCTCAAGGTTTCCTCTTAAAGAAACGGTTAACTTCTGGAAATCTTCTATGATCTAATACCTCCAAAAAATTAATATATCAAATGTAATTATCAAATCAAAAGAAAACAATATGTCAACATCTTTCTAACATTAGAGAAACAAATTTTTTAAATAAATAATCTGAATCATGTGGGCCAGGTCCTGCCTCTGGATGATATTGCACACTGAATATAGGCTTATTATAAACCTCTAGGCCAGCCACAGTATTATCGTTAAGGTTATAATGGGTAATTCTAACTATGTCCTTTGATAGAGAATTGGGATCAATAGCAAAACCATGATTCTGACTTGTTATTTCAATTTTATTATTATTTTCACCACAAGGATGATTTAAACCACGATGTCCAAAAGGTAATTTATAAGTTGAGCCTCCTAATGCTAATCCAAATATTTGGTGGCCAAGGCAAATACCAAACATAGGTATTTCACCATATTCAATGAGTGATTTTGCTAAGTCTATACCTTCAGAAACAGAAGAAGGATCTCCTGGACCATTTGAGAAAAATATACCATCAGGCTTGTTAGACAGTACATCATTTAATGAAGATCGAGAAGGTAGAACCAAAACTTCACAACCGTGGGATACAAGTCTATTTAGAATTGAATTTTTAATTCCAAAATCAATTGCTATTATTTTTAACTTTTTAGAAGATTCATCATATCTATTTCTTAAATCAAAAATTGTTTGCGTTTGACTTTTCCATAAGTATTTTTGCTTTGTTGAAACAACTTTTGATAAATTTAAACCTTCCATCTTTGGCGTATCTTGAATTATCTTTAAACAACTTTCATCGGTTTTATTTATAGAGGTAATAACTCCATTCATCGCGCCACTAGATCTTAAAATTTTAACAAGAGCTCTAGTATCAATTCCATATAGACCAATGATATTTTTCTCAAGAAGCCATTGATTAAAATTCTTTTTAGATCTCCAATTGCTGATATTAGATGAAAAATTCCTAACAATTATACCTTTGACATTAATTTTAGATTCTGAATCCTCAAAATTAATACCAGTATTTCCAATCTCTGGATAAGTGAATGTTAATATTTGTCCATAATAACTTGGGTCAGTAATAACTTCCTGATATCCCGTCATTCCAGTATTAAAAACTATTTCACCAATGGCTGTACCAGAAGCACCAAAAAAGAATCCTGGGAATACAATTCCATTACTTAAAACCAATTTCGCATTTTTCTTATAGGGATTAATCATCAATTTGAAATTAATTAATTTGTATCTAAATAATTTTTTAAAAGTAAAAACTTTTTCCAAGGATCTCCTTGATTTATAGACAGTAAAGCTTTATTAAATCCTTCATTTAAATCATCCTCAATGCCTGCGGCCCAAAGCACTAAAGCAGAGTTCAAGGCAACTACATTAATATGAGATTTTTGTCCAGAACCATTTAAGACAGCCTTTAATATTTCCTCGTTAGACTCAGTATCAGAAACTGCAATCTTTTCGTTCGAGACATTTTCATGGTTAAAATCTGAAATATTTATTTCTGAAAACCGTAATTCACCATTATCAACAAATACTAATTTATTTTCTCCTTGAAGCGAAGCTTCATCTAGGCCACCAGAACCATGAACGACTATTGCTCTATTCATACCCATTTTTAAAAGCGCGCTACCCATAGGTTTTAAAAGGTCCTCAGAGGCAACACCCAAAACTTGAGCATTGGGTCTTAAAGGATTTACCAATGGTCCAAGTTGATTAAATACTGTCCTTATTCCAAGGGTCTTTCTTAATGGAGCAAGTTTTATTAAGGATTTATGCCAAACTGGTGCGAACAAAAAAGTTATACCGATTTCACTTACGGCTTTGATTACTTTTTCTAATGAACAATTTAAATTCAAACCAAGATTCAACAAAACATCAGCAGATCCAACTTTTCCACTAGCACTTTTATTTCCGTGTTTTGCAATTTTTACACCACAAGAAGCACTGACAAATGCAACTGCAGTTGAAATATTGAATGTATTAGCACCATCACCCCCGGTTCCACAAGTATCTACCAAATACAAATTTGGTCTTGCTACTGGCAATTCGCAAACATTTAAGAGTTCCTCAGCCATAGAACTTAGTTCTACACCTGTAGAACTCTTTGCTCTCAAAGCACTCAAAAAAGCTCCTGTTTCAACTTCAGAAATTTCATCATTAAGCCATCTTTGCATTAAAGATCTAGAAGTTAATTCATCAAGGTCTCTTCCCTCTAACAAATTATTTAAGATTTCAGAGTTTAATAGATGTGAAGACATTTATTTATTGAAGAAAAATTATGCAGATAAAATTCAATTTGAGGTATCAAAACCTGAGCCAACTAAATCTTTATTTGTATTAGAAGGCCTGAAGCTTTTTGACCAAATTTTTTTTGTTTTTGAAAAAAGTTCATTTCTATTGATCTTCCAAAAATTTAAAATTTTTTCAATATCGTTTTTAATTTCAATTTCTCCTGGGAAATTTTTATAACGACTTATTAATCTAGCTAAATTTATATAGTCAATATCTACTGGTGTTTTTTTAGTGATAAGGGAATCTATAATGTTTCTGTCTGTTTCATGTAATGGATGAGTTTGCTCGTTACCCATAAATAAATACTGAATCATTTATAAAATTAGCTCACATATTCAAAAATGAAACATTATCTTAATCATATCGGCAAAATACAATGAAAAATTTAAAGATAAAAGTTATATCTAAATATCTAAGACCTTACAAAAAAGAATTCTTATATGGAGCTTTAGCTCTATTATTAGTAAATATACTAAGTGTTGTAATACCCTTAGAAGTAAAAAATATTATTGACCAATTGCAAGATGGGTTTTCTTCGAATTTCGTTATTTATAAATCTCTATGGTTAATATTTTTAGCAACTTGTATGGGTTTAATAAGATTATTTTCAAGACAGATTATCTTCGGCATAGGTAGAAAAGTAGAAGTAAATCTTCGTCAAAAACTATTTGACCACTTACTTATTCAAGATCCAGAATGGATTCAAAAAAAAGGGAGTGGAGACATTATTAGTAGAGCTACAAGCGATGTTGAAAACATAAGAAGACTTTTAGGTTTTACAGTTTTAAGCTTGTGCAACATTGTCTTAGCTTATTCATTCACTATTCCTTCAATGTTTTCTATTAATAAAACATTAACAATATCAGCTTTGATGATATTTCCATTAATCCTTGGAATTGTAAGTCTATTTGGCGGCAGAATGGTTAAACAAAGAAAAGCTCAACAAGAATCATTATCAAAACTTAGTGATCTAATACAAGAAGATTTATCTGGTATAAGCGCCATTAAAATTTATGCACAAGAGAATGCTGAGAAAAAAGAATTTAACATAATTAATAATGACTATCAAAATTCAGCGATAAAACTTGCAAGAACAGCAAGTACACTATTCCCTTTATTACAAGGCATTTCCTCGATTTCATTATTAATTTTATTATCATTAGGAACTTTTCAATTAGAAAGTGGATTTATTTCTATAGGTGGTTTAGTAGCTTTAATTCTTTACGTAGAGAGACTTGTCTTCCCAACAGCTCTATTAGGTTTTACCTTAAATACTTTTCAACTTGGTCAAGTAAGTTTAGATCGTTTGGAAGAAATTTTTCAGAACAACCCAAATATTGTAGATAGAGCAGAAACTAAATTTTTAAAAAGAAAGGTTAAAGGATTTTTAGAAGCAAAAAATTTAACAATAAAGTATCCAGGATCAAAATTTAATTCATTAAATAGTCTCAATTTTAAAATTTATCCTGGAGAACTTATTGCAATAGTTGGCCCAGTAGGTTGCGGCAAGACAACACTAGCAAAGTCTCTCGGTCGGACTATTGAAATTCCAGATAATCAATTATTTTTGGATGAAATTGATGTTAAAACATTAAAATTAAGCGATCTTAGAAAAAATATTTCAATCGTTCCTCAAGAAGCATTTTTGTTTACTTCTACAATCTCAGAAAACCTAAGTTTTGGAGAACCCAAAGCTTCTAAAAATTTAGTTAAAGAAAGCGCTACAAAAGCTGGATTAATTGATGATATCAATAGTTTTCCACAAAGATTTAAAACTATTGTTGGTGAAAGAGGTATTACATTAAGTGGTGGACAAAGGCAAAGAACTGCATTAGGAAGAGCTCTACTTGTTAATTCTCCTATTGTTGTTCTTGATGATGCTTTAGCAAGTGTAGATAATAAAACAGCAGCAAGAATAATAGATGAAATGAGTGATAGAAGTAATAAAACAATCATAATGATTAGTCACCAACTTTCTGTTGCAGCTACCTGTGATAGGGTATTAGTAATGGATAAAGGAGAAATAGTACAAGAAGGTGCTCACGAAGATTTATTAAAAGTGAATGGGCTATATAAACAACTTTGGGAAAGAGAACTGGCTGACAGAATCGTTAAGAGCTAAAAGTGATTTTTTTACTTATAATATATAGATTTAAATTATGTTTAAATTCCTGAAAAATATTATGAATAATGAGGAGGTAAATTTAACCAATGATGCTTATTCATTACATAGAATATTAAAAACAGAAATCAAAAAAGATCCTGGTATAGAAGAAGATGAAATAATTTTTGGATGTGGTTGTTTCTGGGGAGCCGAAAAATGTTTTTGGAAACTCCCTGGAGTTGTAACAACTTCTGTAGGTTATGCAGGAGGAGAAAAAAATAATCCTACCTATTATGAAGTATGTTCTGGTTTAACTGGTCATTCAGAAGTTGTAAGAATTATATGGGACAAAAGGGAAATAGACGTAAGTGATTTATTAAAAATGTTTTGGGAATGTCATGATCCTACTCAAAAAAATAGGCAAGGAAATGATATGGGGACACAATATAGATCAGCAATATATTACAAAAATGAAAATAATATTAAGACCATACTAGCTAGTAAGGACCATTATCAAACTGAATTAAGCAAAAAAAATCTTGGTTTAATTGAAACGGAAATAAAAATGATTGATTCATATTTTTATGCGGAACAATATCATCAACAATATCTAGCATTAGCTGGAAGCAGGCAGTATTGTTCCGCTGCACCGACAAAAGTTAAGTTAGGAGTTTTTACTGGAAGCAACTATAAATTAAAGGAACATATATGGGAAAATTTTAATTGGGAAGTTGACAAGTGTGTATTGAGATCTGATAACAATCCTATAAAGAATAACTTTTAAATCAATCTAATCTTTATAGTAAAGAAACGGGGCGTAGCGCAGTTTGGTAGCGCACCACTTTGGGGTAGTGGGGGTCGTGGGTTCAAATCCCGCCGTTCCGATTACTTTTCTTCTTCATTTATAAGCGATTTGTATAGTTTATATGAACTTATGCCTACTGCTATGAATGTAAAAGAAGAAAAAAAAGCTAAAATCAATATAGTAAGATTTGAGACTTCTACTTCACCAAGTTGGAAAGATATAAAAATGTTCATTAGAAAGAATTTATTTTAAAACCTTAACATAATTGCAAAAAATTTTTTTTCGCATCCAATTATAAATTCAAAAGAATTACCACACCAAAAATAATTCGATAGATAATAAATATTTTCAACCCATTGGAAGAAAAATACTTTAATAAGAAATCTATTGCTAATAAAGATGACAAAAATGTCGTAATAAGACCAACAAAAAGAGGGAAGAAACCCAATGAAAAAAAATCATCAAAAGAAGAAATAAACTCAACAATCGCAGCAAGTGAAATAGCTGGCATCCCTAAAAGAAAAGAAAATTTCGCAGCATCGCCTCTTTCCCATCCTGATATTAGAGCGCTAGAAATAGTAACCCCCGATCTTGAAACACCTGGAACAATGGCAAATGCCTGAAAGAAACCTATTAAAAAACTATCTGAATAATTATGGTTTTGAATATTAATAGAACCTCTTTTGGAAATATCTGCAAAGTACATAAAAAAAGCCATTAGAAATGAGACCAATGCTATTGATAAATTTGAACGGAGAACGTTTTCAAAAAAAGAAGGGATAAATATTTTTATACTCCCACCAAGCAAAACAATTGGAATAGTACCAATCAAAATGGAACTTAATAATCTTTCATGTAATAGATATTCAAGAAATTTTTTGGAAGATTGACTTCTGAAATTAAAAATATCATTCCTAAAATACCAAGCTATTGCAAGAACACTTCCAAGTTGAAGAGTAGCGGACAAAGATGTCCCAGGATCATCAATACCAAAAAATAGAGATATAACTTTTAAATGAGCTGTACTACTTACAGGAATAAATTCCGTCAAACCTTGAATTAATCCATATAAAACAAGTTTTAAATATTCCAAAAAATTATTAAATTAACTGATTAATTAATAGCAATTTACATTTAAAAATTAAAAGCTAGTATAGAAAAATGAAAAAAAAATTTATCTTAATATTATTTATTCTCTTTTCCTTAATATTTTCTGATTCTGCAAAAGCTAACTATTGGTTAATAATTGGAACTTATAGACAAGGGCCTGGAAGAAGGCCTGAAGTTAGTGGGATAACAAGTCCTTCATTACATTCTATTCCCATGAAAGATTTAGATACTTGCAAAAAGGCAGGAGAAAAAATTACTAATGAAATATACCAACCTGTTTGGCAATTTGATAGTAGGTGGACCTGTGTATTTAGAGGTGATTAGTAATTTAGTTACCTTTTAACATCGTGAGCACAACCATCACCTTTATAGTTTTCACTCTCATAAAAATCATTTTTTGTCCCAAAATAAATTGTAAATAAAACGAAAGGTAGGCTTAATATAAATAAAATAGTTGTTAAGTCCATAGTGTTAACTTATTTAGGAATGATATGAAAAATTAAAATTTGTTCATTAACTCGTGTTTAATAATCTGTGGGTCCTTTAATACCAAGATAAAAAAAGGCTCCTAACCCAACTAAAAGTAAAACTCCAGCGATGGCTGCAGAAGGAACAAAACCTCCTATTGCAAAGGAAGAAAAATAATACATCTATAAAACTAAAACTAGTTTGATAATATCAACAAAAACTAGGTATTTGTAAAAAATTTTGACTCGAAGACAATTAGACAATATCAGTTCTAAGCCACTAAAGTCGAATCTTCGTTATCAGCAGAAATTCTTATTCTCTCTTCCAACTTGGGGCCATATAATTCGTTTCCCCAGATTTCAACTCTTGAATCATTTGGGGCCATAAAAGTAAGAATGTCAGTTGGGAATAAAACTCTCTCTAAGAAAAAATTTGATGGACCAATACATCTCAAGACAACCATCCTACAGCCTTCATTTTTGTAAGAAAACTCAACCATCTCTAAGGAACAAAATATAATCAATTAAACACTATTATGACCAAAAAAAAATGTATAAAAAATTACTGAAAAAAAATAATTTTAGAAAATGCTACAAATTCAATCCAGCCTCAACTAAATTTCTTTCTTGATCTATTAATAAAAGCGCGTAAGACTTTATCATGTCAAAACTTTTATGCGGGATTGAGACATTAAGCATTCTTAAGAAATTAGATAATTTTTCATCTTGAAGGGCTTTACCTTTCTGTAAAAACATTTCTTTTTCCTGATTTGATTTCCATATATTCATATATTCAATTTTCAAGGGCTTTAAGTGCCAAATATTGTCTATTAAAGTCCAAATATCTAAATATTCGTCTAGGTTTTTTTGAATCTTTAATACATAAGATGATTCATCAAGAGTCAAATTTGTTGTATTTATGGGTCGATCATTTATGTTAATAGAATAAGGTTTTATACCCAAAAACCATCCCTCAAGAATTAATAAATCAGGATTATCTAATCTCCAATGAGACCTATCTCCCAAACCATTTCTTAATGATTTATCGAAAACTGGTACATTTAATTCTCCATTTATCTTCCAATTTAATAATTTTTCTTGCATTAATTTTACTGAATGACTACCAGGAAACCCTCTTGAAACATTCCAAGGGTTATTCTTAATTGCTAATTTCATATCATTTGATGGAAGATAAAAGTCGTCAATTGAAATAACCGCAATTTTGAAGTTTAATTTTAACGATATAGCTTCGAGCCATTTACCTAGTGTTGTTTTGCCTGTGCCAGGCAGAGCTGAGATTCCAATAATTTTTCTATCAGAAAAATTATTTTGAAATTTATAAGCCTGAGATAAAAGAGGTAAAGCCAAACCCCAAATCCAATCATCATTTACTTTATTGTTCCAATATTGATTAATTGCAAGAATGTTTCTTTGATTATTCCAAAAATTAAACCAATCATCCAAGGATTCCCAACCAATATCAATAATTAATTTTTCAAATTTATCAAGTGGAAAATTAATATCTAAATCTTTCATCTTTCTAACTTAGTTCTCGCTTATTTATTAATTTATTTATTTCATTTTTCCAACCATATCCATTTGGTTCAGAAGCCAAAGTAAATTCCAAATCTTTTAATTGATCTAGTAAATTTAAGTTAGGTCCGTCTATTCCAGGAATGACTATTTTAATATCTGAATTTAAAAGTAGAGGCAAATCATTTGGAGAATCGCCTAAACCTATAATTTCAATATTATGAACATTTGAATATTCTTTAAGAGCATTTATTGCTTTCCCTTTATTCGATTTTGTAGATAATAAGTGACTCATTCTATTGCCCTTAAAAATATCAACATTGAATTTTTTACAAAAGATTTTAATTTTTTCTTCTAGATAACTTGGCGGATTTAAAAAAGGCATGCTCCAGTGTCTATCACGCATTAAGTTCAATGAGTTGCCTCCTAAACCTGTAAGCTGAGTGGCTTCTTGATCAGTGAGATTATTAAGAGGAGTAAGTTTATAGTCAATTTCTTTAGAAATAGAATTTAATATTTCTTCAAGAGATTCGTATTTTATTCCAAGAATAATTTCTCCATTTACTCTTTTAAGAGATTCACCATATATTGCCGCACCATTCTCAACAATATAAGGATCCGTCAAGTTAAGTTCCTTTCTAATAACTTTTACTTCAGAAGCAGTTTTGCTCGTACAAAGAATTACTGGTATAGATAATTTTTGAAGTTTTTTTATAGTTTCTTTAGCAGGTGATAAATCGTATGAGTGATCCATTAAAGTACCATCTACATCACTCACAACCCAAACAGAAGAATTTTCTATCATTTTATAAAGCACTAAGCCAAATTACTTGAAAAGGATCAAGACTAATATTTTTGCAATTGTATTTAGTGGTTGTTAGAAAATCATGGGTATTGAAATCATTATCAATTATTTTTGGTAGATCATTATCATTCAATTGATAATTAATTTTATTTTCAGTCATATTATGGATTGCAAAAACAGACTCAGGACCTTTACCTCTTTTTATTACAACAATATCACTTCTACCTTTAGACAAACATTTCATTTCTGAACAAGGATGAAATTGCTTTAATTCTGATCGGACATCCATAGCATTACGAAGATATTTTAAGTTTTTATTAGCATTAGATTCAGGATTATTTAAAACAGCTGAAAGATTTTCTGATTTAAACTTTTCTCTGTTAAGGTCTCTTCTTTGACCTGTCATAGAAAAGCTTTTGATATCATTTTCTGAAGCTAGTAATGCTGGCAAATAAAATGCAGGGACTCCCTTCAGAGCCATTACTAATAATTGACTCAAAATAAATCTCTCATATTGAAATCTTTTAGCATCTCTACTGGAGTCTTCCATTGCACTCCACCAACTAATATTCAATTCGTAAGGTTTATCATCACCATTTGATAAACGTCTATGACTTACTAATCCTCCTCTTTTCTCACAATTAATTAATAAATCCTTAATTCTCTGCTCATTCATTAAACCCTCAAGAGCTCTTAGCCCAACACCATCGTGCGATGCAGTGAAATTAAATAAAGTAGTCTCTTCAGGTAATATGGGCCAATCAAAAATCCATGAGTTCAAAATATCAGCTCTTGAAGTAATAATTGCCTCTAGGAGAAGAGGTGGCAATGGGAAATTATATGCCATGTGGGCTTCATCATCAGGAATGAGATAAGATAGATTCTCCTTCTGAGGAACATTGGTTTCTGTTATTAAAACGCCATCATCAAGAAGATTATTTAAAAGAACTCTTAAGAGTTTCACAATTAAATGTGCTTTGGGCAAATGTAAGCATGTAGTCCCTGATTCCTTCCAAATAAAACCCACAGCATCAAGCCTTAACCATTTAATTCCATTAGATAAATAAGTAGTAATTAAATTTAAGAACTCAAGAGTCATTTTAGGATTATGCCAATTCAAATCAATTTGATCTGGCCCAAAAGTTGTCCAAACTTGTTTAGGACCATCATCAGTATTTATTTGAGAAAACAAAGAGGAACTTCTAGGCCTAACTACATTTGACCAGTCAAGATTTTGCTTCGGTGAAAAAACATTTGATGTTCCCGGTTCTTGAGATTTAATAAATTGTTGAACCCATGGGTGAGATGATGAAACATGGTTTAGTACTAAATCAGCCATCAAATCATGATTTTTAGAAATACTTTTGAGATCATCCCAACCACCAAATTTTTCTTCTAGGGAATCATAACTTGAAACTGCGAAACCTCCATCGCTTGTGGATTTCAGAAAAGGAAGAATATGTACAACTTTAGAAAGACTGCCAAAATGTTTACTTAACAACTTCCTAAGAGTTATTAATGTTGCCTCGCCATTTTTATAAATACTATCTGCGTAAGTTATCAAAACTGAATGAGATTCATTCCACCTTTCCTTAACTCTTATTTCTTCATAAGCAGATTTCTCTGAGAAATCATCTAAAATCTGCAATAATTGATTTGAAATAAAATTAATTTCTTCTGTAGTATGATTTGAATAAATTGTTTTTAACAATTTATCGATTTTTAATCTATCTAATTTTTTCTCTGAATCAATTTGCTTCACTTTGAAAAAATCATCGAAGTATTAATACCATTCTGCACATCAATAAGAAAATGGACTTTCAACAAGGTTTAATCACTACAATACATGAATATGGAGTTACAAGAAATTTACTTAAAGAATTAAACAAAAATCTAAAAAGAAGATCAACTAGCATTTTAATACCTTGCTTATATGAAGAGTTTGAACGTCCAGCATTAAAAGATATAAGAGAAGTTTTAAAAAACCTTACAGGCTTAAATGAATTAGTTATTGCTCTCTCAGCAAAAACTGTTGAGCAAGTTAAGGCAGCAAAATCATTTTTTGACTCAATGCCATTCCCAGTTCACGTCCAATGGACTAATTCTCCCTCAGTAATTGAGCTATTAAAAAGCCAAGAAAAAAATGGATTAGAACTTTTAGGAACTCCAGGTAAAGGATGGGCTGTATGGCAAGGCATAGGAGTTGCGACTAGAAAATCAGAAGTTGTTGCTCTTTTTGATGCTGATATAAGAACTTTTAGTCCTTTATATCCTTCAAGAATGATACTTCCACTTCTGGATGAATCATATGGAATATCATATGTAAAAGCTTTTTACAGTAGATTATCTCTAGAAACAAATCAATTGCAAGGTAGAGCAACAAGATTATTCGTGGGTCCTTTACTAGCAAGTCTTGAGCAATTAGTTGGTAAGGGTCCGTTTTTACAATATCTTCAATCATTTAGATATCCATTAGCAGGTGAGTTTGCTTTTACTAAAGACCTTGCTATGAATTTAAGAATACCTTGTGACTGGGGTTTAGAGATAGGTTTATTATCAGAGGTTTATAGAAATGTAAGGACCTCAAAAATAGCCCAGGTTGACCTAGGTTTGTTTGATCATAAACATAAAAATATTGGAGATTCTTCTAAAGAAGGATTGCAAAAAATGTGTACAGAAATACTTTCAAGTGTTTTAAGAGGTCTCATGGAACATCAAGCCGAGACCTTAACTAGCACTCAACTAGCAACTTTAGAAGTTCTCTACAAAAGAGTTGGAGAAGATCGGGTAAAACAATTTGGATTAGATTCAGCAGTTAATCAACTACCATACGATAGACACGAAGAGGAATTATCAGTACAAAAGTTTGCGAAACTATTAAGACCTGCTACAGAAGATTATCTGGCTTGTCCTACGACACTTCAATTACCAAGTTGGTCAAGAGTTCTATCTTGTGAGAACAAACTGCAAGAAGATTTAGCTACTGCGGGGTCAAAAGACATAAAGATAAGTGAAAAAGAATTAATTAAAAACTTCTAAAGCAAAAAATACCTTTGAGCCATTGGGACTTCATCAAGTGGTTCACAAGTAAGAAGTTCTCCATCAGAAAAAACTTCATAAGTTTGAGGATCAACTGAAATATTTGGAAGTTTACTGTTAAGTTTTAAGTTTGATTTATTGATATTTCTGGTATTTTCTACGGCAATACATTTCTTTTTTAAGCCTAATTTACTTGGAATATTTTGTTCAATTGAATTTTTACTTAAAAAGGTAAAAGAGCTCTTAATTAGAGATTGGCCAAAACTGGCAAACATAGGTCGACCATGTACAGGACCTGGAGTAGGAATTGAAGCATTTGCATCACCCATTTGGGACCAAACTATAGATCCTCCTTTAACAACTAATTCAGGCTTTACCGCAAAAAATGAAGGTTTCCACAATGCCAAATCTGCAATTTTACCCTTTTCTATAGACCCAACATGTTTATCAATACCATGAGCTATTGCAGGATTAATTGTGACTTTAGAAATATATCTCTTTACTCTATAATTATCGTTTCTATCAGAATCCTGCGATAGCGGTCCCCTTTGGACTTTCATTTTATGTGCGGTTTGAAAAGTTCTTGTTATTACTTCACCAACTCTTCCCATAGCTTGAGAGTCACTGGCGATAATTGAGAAGGCGCCAATATCATGTAGAATATCTTCTGCAGCAATAGTCTCTCTTCTGATCCTGGATTCAGCAAATGCAATGTCTTCTGGGATTTTAGAATCTAAATGATGACAAACCATTAACATGTCAAGATGTTCTTCTAATGTGTTCCTTGTATAAGGTCTTGTTGGATTTGTACTACTAGGAAGAACATTTTTTTCTCCACAGATTTTAATAATGTCTGGAGCATGACCTCCACCTGCTCCTTCGGTATGAAATGTATGAATAGTTCTTCCTGCAATAGCGTTGATGGTATCTTCAACAAAGCCTGCCTCATTCAAAGTATCAGTATGAATACATACTTGTACGTCAAATTTATCTGCAACATTTAGACAAGAATTTATTGTAGGAGGAGTTGTTCCCCAATCTTCATGAAGCTTCAATCCACACGCACCAGACTCAACCTGATCGATAAGATTGCTCTCGTTTGTTGAGTTTCCTTTTCCAAAAAAACCTAAATTCATGGGAAAGGCTTCTGCAGATTGAAGCATTCTTGAAATATGAAAATAACCAGGCGTACAAGTAGTAGCATTTGTGCCAGTTGCTGGTCCAGTTCCTCCTCCCAACATGGTTGTAATTCCAGAGGCCAGTGCTGTCTCAATTTGTTGGGGACAGATAAAGTGAATATGGGTATCTATTGAACCTGCTGTCAGAATATGCCCCTCTCCAGCAATTACTTCTGTCGATGCACCAATAACAATATCAACATTATCCTGGATATCAGGATTGCCAGCCTTACCAATTTCAAAAATCAATCCATCTTTTATCCCCACATCAGCCTTAATTATTCCCCACCAATCCACGATCAGAGCATTAGTTATTACGGTATCTACTGCTCCATCAGTTCTTCTTACTTGAGACTGTCCCATCCCATCTCGAATAACTTTACCTCCACCAAATTTAACTTCATCTCCGTATGTAGTTAAATCCTTTTCTACTTCTATAAAAAGTTCGGTATCAGCGAGCCTTACTCTATCTCCGGTAGTGGGTCCGTAAGTTTGAGCATAAGTTTTTCTATCAATTTTATAAGACATAATTTTAACTATCTAAAGAACCATTAACTATTGAATTAAAGCCATATGCATTTCTTAAACCTGAGTATGGCACTAATTTGACATCTGTTGTATCACCCGGTTCAAATCTAATTGCTGTTCCTGCAGGAATGTCGAGACGCATACCATGTGTTATTTCTCGATCAAAAATTAAAGCCTTGTTTGTTTCATAAAAATGATAATGAGATCCAACTTGTACAGGTCTATCTCCAGAATTAGAAACTGTTACTGTTTTTACTTGCTTACTAAGATTTAGTTCGATTTCACCTTTTTCAGGAATTATTTCGCCAGGAATTAAATTACTCATACTAATTAATCGGATTGTGAATAGTAACTAATTTAGTCCCATCGGGAAAAACCGCTTCTATTTGAACTTCATCAACCATTTCAGGAATGCCCTCCATAACTTGTGATTTTGAAAGCCAGGTAGTTCCCTCTGACATTAATTGACTTACACTTTTACCATCTCGTGCTCCTTCAAGAACTTGAAAACTTAAAAAAGCAATTGTTTCAGGATAATTAAGTCTAAGACCTCGACTAAGCCTTCTTTCAGCTAAGAGTGCAGCAGAAAAAATCAATAATTTATCCTTTTCTTGAGGTGAAAGATGCATAATAAAAAATTAATCTATAAATTCTTAAAAAAGGTTCTTTCTGAACATAATTAATAATTCATAGAATCTTGTAAAGGCCATACACCTTGATATTTTGGCTCACAAAATCCACAAACAGACCTAATTTGTTTCCAAATACAAAAAAAACATTTTCTAGCGTCTTGAGAAGAGCTCCCTAGAAATCTTACAGAGATTCCATTTTCAAGGATTCCAATAGATAAATTATTATTAGTTTCATTGAAAATCTTTTTTATATTTCCCACAAGATTATTTATTTTTGACTTGGAAAAATCTTTTTCGCAAATCCAAATTAAGGATCCAAAAACGGGCATATAATCCATGCCTGACTTCGCCACAAAACTTGCCTTAGATAATTCAATATGATCAACATATTCCCAATCATCAAGTAAATCATTATTTCTCATAATTTCTAATTTAGACCTAAAAACTCCGCTCTCAATAGATTCTCCAGAAGAAGATCTTCCAAGTCTTATTAAATCAGTAAATAAAAAACTTGAACTTTCTGAAATAGATACTTTAAAAATTTGCTCATATAAACCATTTGCAAAGATGATTGTTTCTTGGGGAATATACTCTAAATGAGAATTTTCAAGAATTTTTATAAGATTCTTTTGCTTTGAAAAACTTCCTTTTGGATTTATTTTAGATCTTCCAACTGATCCATATACTTTCTGAGCTGAAGAAGTCGTCAACAAAACCTTAGAGTTTTTTTCAAGATTTATCTTAAAGTCGAGTAAATCACCTCCTACCAACCCCCCTGCAGTATGTAGAACAGGCAAAATGCATCTGCCCTCTTGATCATGAGTAGACTTTAATAACTTATAAGGAGAAGTTGATTTAGATTTAAAGATTGTTTTATCAACATTTCCTAAACTTGCTTTATTATTGAAAAAATTTAAGAAACAATTACCTTCCCATGAAGTTTTAATCATAAATTGTTTTCTTTAATTACTAAATTAAAGTAACCAAAAATTTTGATTATGAGAATGAATAAACAAATTGTTGTAACTGATTGGATTAAGGAAAAACCTAAATTAGGTTTATTTTTAAAACTTACCTTAAGTTCTGATGAAAGAAGAATTTTAAGAGGTAAAAGATTAACTGATTGTGATCAAGAGATAATTTTACAATTACCTAGAAAAGGCAAATTAAATGATGGAGATATTCTTTCAACTAATAAGTCCAATTTTTATGTAGAGATAATTGCCAGAACAGAAGATTTAATTGAAATAAGTTCAAATTCTAAAATTGAACTTATTAAGACTGCTTATCATCTAGGAAATAGGCATGTAGAAGTAGAAATTGAAGAAGACATTCTTCTAACAAAAAGTGATTATGTTATTAAAAATATGCTTCTTAATTTTAAAGTTGATGTAAAAAATACGAAAAAAAAGTTTTTTCCGGAAAGAGGTGCCCATAGTCATGAGTAAAAATCACTTATTAAAATATTTATTAATAAGTCCTAACTTACCAGTTGGAGGATTTTGCTATTCTGAGGGAATGGAGAGTTATCTTCATAATAAAAATTTAACAGATTCAAAATCGGTAAAAGACTTAATCATAAGTGAACTAAAAATTGGTCAGATAAGACTAGATGCAAGACTATTACTAGATTTTTTTGATATTTTCAATGAGATTGACAAACGCAAAAATTTAAAAGTTAATTTGCAAAAGCTAATAAATTTGAATAAATGGATCCTCTCATCAAAGGACTCTCTCGAAATGAGAGAACAACAAATTCAAATGGCAAGATCTCTCTTTGATTTAACCAAAGAATTTGGATTTGAATATCTATATGAAAATAATAAAAAAAGCTCCTGGTCATTAGCGTGGAGTTGGGCTTGTTATTGTTTTGAAATTACCAAGTTAGAAATGGTTGAGAGTTTTTTCTATGCGTGGAGTGCCAACCAACTTAATGCTGCATTAAGAATTATTCCTATTGGGTCAACAAAAGCACAATTAATACAAAGAGACTTATTAGAAATAATTTCAAAAGTTTCTAAAGAAATTATGGACAAAGAAATTGATGACATCTATTTTGGCAATGTAGGTTTAGCTATGGCACAACAAAATCATAATGACCTTTATACAAAACTTTTTAGAAATTAATTTATGAGCAGCAAATTGAGAGTAGGGGTTGCTGGGCCTGTAGGTTCAGGAAAAACTGCATTAGTAGAGACTCTATGCTTAAGCATGAAAAAAAATTATGAAATAGCAGTTGTCACCAATGATATATACACCAAAGAAGATGCTAACTTTCTTATAAATAAAAGGGTTTTAGAGGAAGGAAGGATTATTGGTGTAGAAACAGGAGGTTGTCCTCATACCGCCATAAGAGAGGATTGTTCATTAAATAAAAATGCAGTTTTAGATTTAGAAAATAAATATAATCCTCTAGATTTTGTTTTTGTAGAAAGTGGAGGCGATAATTTAGCATCTAGTTTTAGTCCAGAACTTGTAGATTTATCAATATATGTTATTGATGTATCAGCCGGAGACAAAATTCCTAGAAAAGGGGGGCCAGGGATAACAAGGTCGGATTTATTATTAATAAACAAAATTGACTTAGCAGATAAAGTTGGTGCAGATTTGAATATTATGAAAAGGGATACTGAATTTATGAGAAAAGGGAAACCTTGGTTTTTTACCAACCTAAGTAACGGCGAAGGAGTTGAAGAAATACTTCAATTTTTAGAATCACATATACCCAACAATCGAAACTAGAAAAATGTTTATTACTAATATATTGGATTCAACAAAAAGTTACGACTGATACAAAACTAATCCTCACTCGTTAATAACTTTTATCTTATCCCCCTAATGAGGGTCAATTACCTAATTTATCCTAATTCATGAGAATTTCAAGGCGTATTTTGGCAGGTTTAGCTACTGCCTCACTTGCTGTCACAGCAACTTCCTGTGGTGGAGGTGGAACCTCCGGAAGTTTCGATGACACAGTAACCGTTGGTATTTTGCATTCGTTATCTGGAACAATGGCTATCTCTGAATCAACTCTTGTTGATACAGAAAAAATGGCTATTGAAGAGATAAATGCTGCTGGTGGTGTTAAAGTTGGTGGCAAAAGCTACAAAATAGAATACATAGTTGAAGATGGTGCATCTGACTGGCCAACTTTTGCTGAAAAATCTAAGAAACTTATAGACCAAGACGGAGTTCCTGTCGTATTTGGTGGATGGACATCTGCAAGTAGAAAGGCAATGTTACCTGTCTACGAATCAAAAGATGCGTTCCTCTACTACCCAATTCAATATGAAGCTCAAGAATGTTCTAACAACATTTTCTATACTGGAGCCACACCAAACCAACAATCGGAACCCGCTACAGATTTCATGTACAAGCGATCTCCTGCGGCTGGTGGAGATTTCTTTCTTGTAGGTTCTGATTATGTTTTCCCAAGAACTTCAAACACAATCACAAAAGCTCAGGTAAAACAGTTAGGAGGTAAAGTTGTTGGAGAAGATTACCTTCCATTAGGAAATACTGAAGTTGCTCCAATTATTTCAAAAATCAAAAAAGCTTTGCCTGACGGTGGAATAATCATTAATACTCTTAATGGTGACCAAAACGTTGCATTCTTCAAACAGATTCAAGACGCAGGTATCACACCTTCAAGTGGGTACTATGTAATGAACTATTCAATTGCTGAAGAAGAGATTAGTACAATTGGCCCTGAGTTCCTTGAAGGTCACTACGGCGCTTGGAACTACATGATGTCAATTGATACTCCTGCATCTAAGAAATTTGCTGCAAGTTTCAAGAAAAGATGGGGAGCAGATCGAGTTGTAGCTGATCCTCAAGAATCTGCTTATAACATGGTCTACTTATGGAAACAGGCAGTAGAAGATGCTGGGACATTTGACGACAACGCAGTAAGGGAAGCCCTTGTTGGACAAAAGTTTGATGCTCCACAAGGTCCTGTTGAAGTTATGCCTAATCACCACTTATCTCAAACAGTAAGAATTGGGGAGATTAATGCAGAGGGTGGATTTACAATCCTTGAAGAGACAGGTGTTGTTCTTCCTCAAGCATGGAACCAAAAGCATCCAAGTTCAAAAGGATTTGCTTGCGACTGGACAGATCCTTCAAAAGGAGAAAAGTATAAGCTTTAATCTAATTAAAACCTATACTTCAAAATAAAAGGAGGTTAACGCCTCCTTTTATTTTATATAATCAAATATTTTCTTTTTCTAAATTGGAGTTACTTCTCGATAGCCTTTTTAATGGTGTTGCAATCGGATCTGTACTACTTGTTGCTGCATTAGGTCTAGCAATTGTTTTTGGTCTTATGGGTGTAATAAATCTTGCCCATGGAGAACTTATGATGCTTGGGGCTTACACAACATATGTAACACAATTAATTTTCAAATTACCTATATTAAAACCTTTCTACAATTCGTACATAATAGTTTCTATTTTCCTTGCTTTTATTGTTAGTGGAGTAGTTGGCATTCTCCTTGAAAAAACTATAATAAGAAAGCTTTATGGCAGTCCATTAGAGACACTTCTGGCAACTTGGGGCGTAAGCTTAATTCTTCAACAATTTGTCAGAAGTGTACCTTTAGCTTATGGGACAGGTCTAGTTATAAGTCTGTTAATTGGTTTATTCTTACCAACAACATTCCCTTCAAAAATAAAAGAATCAATAAATTTCAAATATTTTAAATTTAGTTCTTGGATATTTGCTGCTTTTACTGGGGTCCTGTCAGGTAGCGTAATCTCATCCTCTGTCAGCAAACTTAGTAGAGCAAGCGCTCGAAATGTTGATGTAACAGCGCCCTCATGGATGAGAGGTCAAGTTGAGATTATTGGCACTGCATTTCCTAAAACAAGATTAATGATAATTGTAATTACTCTAATCTCTGTAGTAGCAATAACATTATTTCTTAATCAAAGTGCTTGGGGAATGCGGATAAGAGCAGTTACTCAGAACCGACAAATGAGTGATTGTCTTGGTATATCTACTGAAAAAGTGGATATAATTACTTTTGGAATTGGATCTGGCTTAGCAGGAGTTGCTGGGGTAGCAGTATCTCTTTTAGGTTCTGTAGGACCTAACGTTGGAGGCAACTATATAGTTGGTTGTTTTATGGTTGTAGTGCTGGGAGGAGTAGGAAATTTATTAGGAACAGTACTTGCTTCATTTGGAATAGGAATAATGACAGATTTAATTGGAGCTGGCAGGCTCTTGTCAATATGGCCAGATATGCCTTTACCTTTATCAAACACTATTAACTTTTTTGCGACCACAAGTATGGCAAGAGTAATGATATTTGCACTAATTGTTATATTCTTACAATTTAAACCTACAGGTTTATTTCCTCAAAAAGGAAGGATGGTTGAAAGCTAATGTCCTTAAGCAAAATTAAATTTGATAAAAAAATAGTATTATCATTTTGGATAATATTAATCGCCTTAATTATTGCAGCACCAACTCTACTCCCTGTATTTAGACTAAACCTCCTAGGAAGATACTTGTCCTTATCCATAGTTGCACTTGGTGTTGATCTTATATGGGGATATACAGGTTTACTAAGTCTTGGACAAGGAATATTTTTTGCATTAGGTGGATATTGTGCAGCAATGTATTTACAAATAACCAGCTCCTCTGAATTTCCAAATAATATTCCTGAATTTTTTGCTTTATATGGTGTTGAAAAATTACCTTTTTTCTGGGAACCGTTTAGATCGCCTGTTTTTACCTTTTTAGCCATCTGGATAATTCCAGCAATGGTTGCAGGTTTAATTGGATTTCTTGTTTTCAGAAATAGAATCAAAGGGGTTTATTTTTCTATACTTACTCAAGCTTCTCTTCTTGTATTCTTTAATTTCTTTAATGGACAACAAAAACTTATAAATGGAACAAATGGATTAAAAACAGATGTAACACAACTATTTGGTCAGATGGTAGGGTCTGAGTCCATGCAAAGAATATTCTTTTGGATAACCGCCATACTAGTAATAGCAGCTTGGTTTTTTGCAAAGTGGGTAGTTAAAGGAAGATTTGGAAATATCCTTATAGGAATACGAGATGATGAACCAAGAGTTAGGTTTACAGGATACAACCCAGTTATATTTAAGACGATAATATTTTCTATTGCTGGAGGTCTCGCAGGAATTTCGGGAGCTTTATATACTGTTCAGTCTGGAATAGTATCCCCTCAATTTATGACGGTTCCCTTTTCTATAGAAATGGTTATATGGGTTGCTGTTGGAGGAAGAGGAACTTTATTGGGAGCAATACTAGGAGCAGTTTTCATCAACTATGCAAAAAGTCTAGTAAGTGAAGCTTTACCTGCTAGCTGGATGTTTATTCAAGGAGGGTTATTTATCTTAGTTGTAACAGCTCTTCCAGAAGGAGTTTTAGGATGGATTCAAGGAGATGGTCCTAGGAATCTTCTTCAAAGATTTGGTTTGAAGAGAAAGATTGAAACATATCCAAGCTTAGAAGTTAACAAAAAGGATGGGAATAATGAATAATAAAGATCTTCTAAATTTAATAGATATTACTGTTAGTTTCGAGGGTTTTTTAGCTCTCAACAAACTTAATTTAAATTTGAAGAAAGGAGAATTAAGAGCTGTAATAGGACCCAATGGTGCAGGAAAAACAACATTTCTTGATGTAATAACTGGAAAGGTTAAGCCAACAAAAGGTGAAGTAATTTTTAAAGGGAAATCTTTAGTAGGTAGAAAGGAGCATAAAATAGCCAGACTTGGAGTTGGAAGAAAGTTCCAAAGTCCAAGAATCTTTGAAAATCTAACAGTTAAAGAAAATCTTGAAATATCCGTGACAACTCCTAAAAGTCCCTTAAACCTTATAAATAAAAGTATTAAGGATGAGCAGCTTAATGAGATTGATCGTCTTATGAAAATTGTTAATTTAGCTCAAAAAGTTGATTCTAAAGCTGGATCTTTATCTCATGGCCAAAAACAATGGCTCGAGATAGCCATGTTAGTAGGACAGAAGCCAGATTTAATGTTAGTAGATGAACCTGTTGCCGGTTTAACTGATGAAGAAACAGATCTTACAGCTGATTTATTAAAATCTTTATCAGGTGAAAATACAGTAGTGGTAATAGATCACGATATGGAATTTATAAGAAGACTTGATAGTAATGTTTCAGTATTAAATCAGGGCACAGTATTATGTGAGGGAACAATGGAAACCATACAAAAAGACAAAAAAGTTATAGATGTTTATTTAGGAAGACCTGAGGACTAGTTATGGAAAATTTACTCGAAATAAAATCGTTAAATACTTATTATGGCGAGAGTCATATTCTTAGAGATGTAGATTTAAACGTTAAATCAGGAGAAATGGTTTGTTTGATTGGAAGAAATGGAGTTGGCAAAACAACTTTATTGAAATCACTAATTGGTTTGTTAAAACAAAAAAAAGGTGATATTTATTTGATTGGTGAAAATATCAACAGAAAAGCACCTCATCAGAGGGCTAGGAAAGGAATGGCTTACGTTCCTCAAGGGAGAGAAATTATTCCATACCTTTCAGTTGAAGAGAATCTTATGTTAGGGATGGAGTCTCTACCGGGTGGATTATCTAAGAACAAGAAAATAGATCCATTTATCTATGATCTCTTCCCAATCCTTAAAGATTTTCTTCAAAGGAAAGGAGGAGATCTTAGTGGAGGACAACAACAGCAATTAGCCATAGCAAGAGCATTGCTAGGCAAACCTCAACTTCTATTGCTTGACGAACCAACGGAAGGTATTCAGCCAAATATAGTTTTAGACATTGAAAATGCAATTAACCAGATAATTAGAGATACAGGAATTGGTGTTTTATTAGTTGAACAACATTTGCATTTTGTAAGACAAGCCAATAGATATTATGCGATGCAACGCGGAGGTATTGTTGCTAGCGGAAATACTAGTGAGTTAAGTCAAGCGGTTATTGATAAATTCTTGAGTGTTTAATAGATTATTATTTTAAATTAACAAAAATAAGTATTCATTTTTCGCATCTTATAAGGTCTATACTGTTTGGATGCTCATTTATATACTTATTAAATTCCATCGCTAGTGTTCTAGCCTCGTAAGCGTCAAAAGCATAAAAACAGTTTTCTAATCTTATATTTTGAAAATCACGGTAATGCACTGTATATGGCTTCAACATATTATTTATGTTCATTTAATTTGCAAAAAAGCAATTATTTTATATCTCAACCATGCATATTTTCATAAATTTAAAGTACATCTTTTGTTGTAATCAAAATATACTGACTTGAATTATGTATTAAAAGATACTTTATAAAGACGTACCACAATTAATCTATTTTTTTTTAGAATCTTGCTTCTTACCTTCTATTAAAAAAACAAATTTTGACAAAATAAAACCAAAAACTGGAACCCAAAACTTATCATAAAAAAATTTCATAAAAATTAAGCAGCTAATGATTCATTATCTACAATTTCAGTTTTATTAATACACTTCAAATCTGTTGAATTAAATAAATGCTGCATAAGAAGAAAATCAAGTTCCCCTTTCAACAAATTAACATCGGATGAAAGTAGATCATCAACAAAATCATCAAAAGTATCTGAAAGAGGATTCACAATTAAAATTATTTTTGCCATTATCATCGCATTAACAACAAAAGTCAACCAAATTCTAAAATTAACTTTTGAATTTTTTGAAAATTAATTAATAAAGACTAAAAAATTAAATAATAAATATAAACAAGCAAAATAACAGATTTAATATTAAGCTTAGGATTTTTGAATTAAATTTCATTTATCATACTTTTCTTAATTTTATATCTCTCCTGATTTGCATTATCAAAACGCCAATACACATATTTGCTAAAAAGAAATTTAAAGAATTCATCATCAAACCTTTTAATATATTTATAGCAAGACTATTGATGTGCCAATTGGGAAAGAATCACTTAAAAAATTTTTAAACGTAATAAATTTTTATAGCAATCAAATTTGATATTAATAGCAAATTTTAAATATTATTTTTTAATTAGCTCGAAGTAACCATTTTTATTTAATAAGTACTTATCAAACCAAAGGCTTAATAGATTGTCTAATCCTACTCCATTCATTTTATTTATTTGCGAAGTCTTATAGTCTGAGAGTGCAAGCAATAAATACGGAAAAATCATATCAGAAACTCCTTTGGGCAATTTTTCTAAAGGTACTCCATGCGCTCTATCCCATAAAATTTGCATATCCTGAGAGAACAAAGAACTCCAATAACTAAAATTACAATATAACTTGTCTGGAGGGAGTAGATTTACAGATGGAACGGGGAGAGATGAATTCATAGGAATAAATATTTTATAGATTAATTGAATTTAGGTTTTGAAATGTCGAAAAATAACTTTAATATGCGAATCTCCTATAAATACAAATTAAATTTAACGCACAGTGTATCACTTAGCAACACTTTATTAAGTGTTATATTTATCCATCATTTCCTGAAATTTTAGGAATGATAAAAACTTTTTATAAGTTTGCAAGTCAAAAGCCTCCTGATTCTCCTCATTTAAATGGGTTGATTTACTAGGAATAAAATGCTTGCCTAAGTTATTATCAAT
>CABZFV010000012.1 GCA_902525075.1 uncultured Prochlorococcus sp.
GTTAATTTATTCTTATTCCCTCTAATAGTCACATTTGAAAAAAGAGTTATTTTTCAACGTATCTTATTCAAAGTTATTTCTTTTTGCCTCCAATATGTCTCTTTTTTAATCAAACGCTGAAATTGATTTTTTAGCTCATTTATTTTGTTCCTTTGAATAGAAAGATCTAAATTTTTAAACTCTAACTCAACAGTAGATATATTGAAAAAAATAATGCTTGGAAAATTATTGCCAGTTAATGATGACCGATTTAAGTTTAATACGAAATTAATAACAAAAGGATATGGATGTTTTATCATAATATTTTTGCCTACTAAGTAATCAAAGGAATCTTTAGATATCATCTTTTTTATTAGTTTTGCTTTGAATAATTCTTGGTTTATCTTATATGAAAGATTCAATAGTAAATTTTCTAATGACTTGTCTATTAAATCAAAATTATTAAGAATCTGATTTTTTGGTAAATCATCCATTTGATTGATATTTTCTTTTTCTTGATGTATTGTTTTTTCCACCTTTTCTTCTCCAATTAATTCAATTAGGGAGGAAATAAATTGTTTTTCAACTCCTAAATTTTCAAAAATATTGTTTTTAGATAAATAATTATTATGCTGGTTATTATCTAAATCAAGTGATACGAATCTCTCATAATTATGAGCTTGATAATATTCAGAAGTATTTGAAAAGTCTTCAGTAATCTTGAACTGAGTAGGTTTTTTTAATTGAAAACCCTCTTCATATTGAAATTTTTCTTTTTGATCATCCTTTATTTTTGTGGAACTATCAAAAATAGTAAAATTAATTTCCTTATTTATATTTTTTTCAATTTCATTTATCTTTAATTGTTCTACTGTTAAAAAGGGCAAATTCGTAAATATGAATTTACTTATTTTTTTCTCAAAAAGACTATAAAATTCATTTTCATTTAAAAAATTATGATTAATTTTTGGATAACTATATATCTGATTAAGGCCTTTTTTTACTGAGATGAAAAGAAGATCTCTTACTAAATTAAGATAAAGTTCATATTCCTTATAGATATTTCTAGTTAATGTTCTTTTTTGTATGTCTGCTCTCTCTAATTGAGAATTAATTTTATCTATATCTATGTAATTAATGAAATTATTCAAGTGACTAGTTTGTTTGCATTGATGCAACCTCTTCAGCAAAGTCCATCTGATTTTTTTCGATACCTTCACCCAATGTATATCTTGTAAAGCGTCTCACTTTGATATTTTCCCCAATTTTTGCAGCTGCTTGTTTAACAAGATCCTCAACTGTTAGAGAACTATCTTTAATGTAAGGTTGTGAAAGCAAAACAAGCTCATTAAGTCTTTTTGCTATTCTCCCTTCAACTATTTTTTCTTTAATTTGTTCTGGTTTTCCAGATAAATCATCCCTACCCATTTCAATCTGCTTTTCTTTTTCCACAACATCTTCTGGTATTTCATCTATTGATACATACTCAACATTTGGGCATGCTGCTACTTGCATTGAGACATCTTTCAATAGAGATTGGAATATATCACCTCTAGCAACAAAATCAGTTTCACAATTTAACTCTAGTAAAACTCCGACTCTTGATCCAGTATGAATATAACTACCAATTGACCCTTCGGCCGCTACTCTTCCCGATTTCTTTTCAGCACTAGCTATGCCTTTCTTTCTTAACCATTCCAAAGCTTTATCTAGATTTCCTTCAGTTTCGTTTAGTGCTTTTTTGCAGTCCATCATTCCTGCGCCAGTTTTGTCTCTAAGATCTTTTACAAGTTTTGCTGTAATGTTTCCCATTTGAAGTAATAAAAAATAGTGAATAGTAAGTTTTTAAATTGGAATTTAATTTTTTCTTTCGGCATTAGAGCCCTTTCTACCCTCATTTATGGCATCTGCAAGTCTTCCTAAAATAAGTTGCACAGATCTAACGGCATCATCGTTACATGGTATTGGAACTTCACACAAATCCGGATCGCAATTTGTATCCAACATTGATACTAATGAGATATCTAATTTTCTAGCCTCTAATACTGCATTAGATTCTCTTCTCTGATCAACCAATACAACTACATCGGGTAATCTTCTCATACCCTTAAGTCCACCTAAGTATTTTTGTAATCTTTCAAGTTCTCTCCTTAATACTGCAGCTTCTTTTTTAGGCCTCATTGCTATTGAACCACTACTTTCCATTCTTTCTAGATCCTTTAATCTTTCAATCCTAGCTTTCATTGTTGTCCAATTAGTCAACATCCCTCCAAGCCATCTTTGATTTACATATACAGCTCCACATCGAGCAGCTTCCTGAGCTACTACATCTGATGCTTGTTTTTTTGTACCTACAAATAGGAAACGTTTACCGCTTTTTGCAGCGTTTCTCGTCCATTTATATGCATTGTTCATACACAATGCTGTCTTTACAAGATCAATAATATGAACTCCATTTCTCGCGCAATATATATATTTAGACATCTTGGGATTCCAACGTCTAGTTTGATGCCCAAAATGAGCACCAGCTTCCATCATTTCTGATAGTGATACAACAGCCATAATTTAAAAAGGGTTTCGGGTTAGCCTCCATCTGACGGGGAATTAATATTAATAATTCACCCGAAACTGTCAGATGTGTGAAATTTATTCACAACATTCTAGCAAGTGATGTGTATTTCTAAAAGTTTTTTATCTTGATTTGGTTAACTGTTTAATGTAGATCATATTTAGAGGGATCCTAAGTATCTCAAGTGCAAGTCTATTTCTTCTAATATTAATTAGGAATCTCAATAAAGGAAGGATTCTATCAACACTGATTAGTCCTCCCAAGCAAAGAATTTGCCAAAGTAAATTATGGAGAGGAGTTAATTGAATCATTAATCTAACTCTTAAATTTGGGTGTTTCTTATAAAACACTAAAGCCATTTTTGCTCTCTCTTTTTCTTGAGCGATTAATGAATCTATTTGTTCGCAATTAAATGGCGGATGCCAATGAAAACCTACTGCATTTGGGCATTTAATTAATTTTGTCCCAATTTTTTTTTAATCTTTCTCCAAGTTCTAAATCCTCCCAACCGTAAAGACTAAAAGAAGTATCAAATAATCCCACACTTAAAATCAATTCTTTTGATATCGCTACATTCCCAGTAGCAAAGTATGCAAAAGAAGTGTCCATTATTTTATGTTTTTCACTCTGAGGATTTTGAAAATTTGATGTATTGACTACCGAGCCATAGGTAAAACATTTTTTATCATTTTTTCTCCAAGAGGCAAGTAATTTTTCTACGTGGCAACTTATAAAATTGTCTAAAACAATAAGATCACTATCAATGAATATGATAATTTCATATTTTGATTTAATTACTCCCAGATTTCTTCCAAGTGCGGGCCCTCCATGTTCTTGCTGAAATAGAAGAACGTGTGGAAGATTAGCTTTGTTTTTATTTATCCATGAGGTTGTCCCATCAGTTGATCCATCATCAACTACTATTACTTCATAATTACTAATATTTGTATTTAATTTTTGGTTCTCAAGCGCAAAGAGACATTTCTCTAATATAGGTAATCTATTGTAAGTCGGTATAACAATACTTACATTCATGATTATGTTTTAAATATGCATAATATATTGAACTCCAAAATATAAAAATAAAAGATATTACCTAATCAGCTGCACCGCCATTATTTGCCGTACCTGTAACGTTTCCACCATCAGGTCTTCCATCAGTTCTTAATTTCCTTTTTTTGAATTTTCTAGCATAGGCTCGATTACGTTCCTGCTTTTCTTTTTTTAGATTCCTTCTCTTAGACATGAAATTTTTAACTTTTAATTATATTAGCTCACTATGAGCACCATATATTTTACCATCTTCCATATTTAATATCCTATCAGCCATATCAGAAATTCTTGGATCATGCGTCACCATGAGTACAGAACAATTTTGCTCTTTTGTTAGTTTTCTTAAAAGGGTTACTATTTCTCTTCCTGTGACGCTATCTAAAGCAGAAGTGGGCTCATCAGCTAATAAAAGTTTGGGGTTAGCAGATAAAGCTCTAGCAATTGCTACTCTCTGTTTCTGCCCACCTGATAAGTCATTTGGTAACTTTTTATGATGTTCTTCTAATCCGACTGCTGACAACCAATTCCGTGCTATTTCACGTCTTTGCAAATATGTTAAACCTTTTATTAAATCGGCGCCCATCTGGACATTTTGTTCTGCTGTTAAACATCTCAGAAGATTGTGACCTTGAAAAATCATTCCAATACTTCTTCTAAGAATCTGACGCGTTTTCCTTGATGCTCCATTTAACTGATTATTTAATACATTTAAATCTCCACTTTGACAGGTTCTCAAGGCACCAATTAATGTCAAAAGAGTTGTTTTACCACATCCAGAAGGTCCTTTTAAAAGAACCAACTCTCCTTTATCAATATTTAAATTAACGTCATTAAGAACTTGTTTTTTATTCTCATTTTTTCCATAAAAGTGACTCAAATTATTTATTGAGACTGTTTTAAGGTTTTTTACATTATTTTTTGACTTATTAGCTTTAGTCATTTATCTTTAATTTTTAAAAAATTTCGGCAGGATCAGCGTCAACTAATTTACGCATCGCAACAGCGGCGGAACCCATACACATAACAAGAACTAATACGAAAATTAAAATAGTTTTATCTGCGTCCATTATTATTGGGAGTTTAGTAGAACTTCTTATAACTGAGTAAAGTATTTGACCAGAGAAATAAGCAGGTAAATAACCAAACAATGCCAACAAAAAACCCTCTCTAGCTACGACAAAGAAAAGGGACTTAAGTCTATACCCCATTGCTAATAAGGTAGCGTACTCTGGGAGGTGATCTGTAACGTCACTATAAAGAATTTGATAAACGACCACACACCCTACAACAAAACCCATCAAGGCTCCCAAGCTAAATATAAAACCAATTGCAGTACTATTTTTCCAATAATTCTTTTCAAATTCTATAAATTGTTTTTTTGTAAGAACCCTTACATCATTTGGTAGTGACTTATTTAATATCTTTGAAATTAATTCAGGATCAGATCCTTTTTTTAGCTTTACTAAACCAATTTCTATACTGCCAGGAGGATTAGCAGGAAAAAGTCTTAAGAAGGTTTCTCGACTAGTTATCAAATTACCATCTGCACCAAAAGATGGTCCCAACTCCACAAGGCCCTCAACAATTACTCTTTTTCCAGCAACCTCAGTCTCAACTTTTTTTTCAGATAAGAACCATTCTTCAATCGGTCCAAATTCAGGTCTAGATAGTTTGTCAAAAAGAACTCTTGATGGATTCCTCAATTTATAAGCTTTCTTTGAGAATCCCTCATCTAAAAGAAGTGAATCGGAGGGATTAAAACCTAGTGCAAGTATTGATCTAGTTTTAAGATTTTCAGGATTTCTCCAAAGTAAATAATTTAGATTAACGGGAGCAGTTTTTTCAACATCTTCTACTGCGAGAGTTTGAATTAACCTTCTTTTTGGGAATCCACTCATGCTTATAGAACTTTTTGATCTGGGACTTATCAAAACAAGATCGGCATCTAGAAGTTTATGAATAGTTACGCTCGTGTCAAATAAACCATCTCTGAAACCTAATTGCATAAACATCAAAATCCCTGCAAAACTGATTCCAGCAATAGCAACTGCTAGTCTTAATGGTTGCCTAGTTAATAACAGCCAAGCTAATGGTATTTTTCTGAATTTTAAAAAAGAAAAACTCATTAGGGAATAAATTTTGCAATCACTTTCATTCCTGCATAGTTTTGAACGATATCTATAGAATCTTGATCTAGTTGTACTAGCACCTCGATAATTCGCGAATCAGCATCCCCTGTTGGATCAGTCGATAAAACTTTTCTTTGTTTTACCTGAGGGCTAATCCTAATCACCTTTCCCTTAAGATTTTTTTGGAAACCACCATTCTCACTGCTCAATTCAACATCCTGAGAGATAAATACTCTATTGATGTCAGATTCATAAACCTCTATCAAAGCTTCCATTTTTTGACTAGAACCAATATCCAAAATCCCTTCATTTTGAGGCCTCTCACCAACTCTCGTGTTTATTCCAAGGATAAAACCATCAATTGGACTCCTTAGTTTTGAATTAAATAGATCTATCTTGATATTTTTTTGATCTCCTATAAGGTTTATTTTTTGCTTTTCCAATTTTAGTAATTCATCTTTTCTCTGTGAAAACTCTACAAAAGAATATACATCTTTGCTAAAAGCTAACTCATACCTTTGAATTTGATCTTTTTTTAGGGTAATTTCTTCGTTAATAGTATTAATTAGATTTTCATTTCTTTCAAGATCAGCAATTAATTTTTCTCCATTTTCAAAGATTGCTAGGATATCACCTTTTTTCACGAAATCCCCTTCATTTACTAAAATTTCAACAATTCTCGGGGAAGAGCCAAATTGACTTATTGGAGCTGCCAATTTCCTAATCTCTCCCATAGGAGAAAGTTGACCTAGTGCGGCAACAGCTGTAATAGAAGGTATAAAATCTGAAGTTATTTCTTCTTTAAGTTTTGAACTAGATTTATTATTTCCAGAACAGGAAATAACACCAAGAGATATTGGTGTAAATAATAAAAAATAAATAAATAAATTTTTTAGTATTTTTAATTTCATTAAAAATCGAAGAGTACTGTTTTTATATAATTATTGACCCACTTTTCATCAAAATATTTTAAAAGAACCATGCTAGTCTTCTCATTTTTCATTTGTTGAACACAATAATTTTTTTGAAAATCTATTCTCTCTTGGATAATTTCCTCATTAACTTCCGGTTTAGCTTTTTTACTTAATTTGATCAAAATAGTGAGGTATTGATCCACAACTCTACAAAAATTATTATTTTCAGATTTACTTTTTAAGGAAGCAAAAAATACATTATTAGAAAAAATCCCCCCCCATTTAGGAATCTCTCTCAAAGAAGTAAAAGAACTTTTATCAACTTCAGAAAGTAAATTTTCGTATTTCAAACCTTGGTTTTGTGATGCCGGGGATAAATCAACAATTGCAGCAGAAACAATATCATTTATTTTTACCAAATCCATCCCAAAAATTGGGATATCAAACTTTGGATCAGGAAAAAAAACGCAGTGTAGTATTTTAAGATTCTTTGAAAATTCTGCTACTTCAATATGTAACTTTCTAAAACCTTTTGCTTTATGAAATTCATTCTCAATATACAGTTCTCTGCCTATTTCTTTAGATATTACGTTAGTTAGTTTTGGATCAATTTTTATACTCTTAAGGTCCTCAAGCATGGATCTATGCTCTCTAATATTTTGTAATAAATTCAAAATAAGAGGATCAGTTAATTTTGTTTTAGTTAAAGATTCAGACAACAAGGCTAAAAAGTACCAAAATAGAATTTAAAGAGAGAACCGAAATGAACGTAGGAAAAGTTAACTACTACACCCATTCAAGCAAAACTAGATGTGTATTTGTGGATAATAAAGAATTGCCGCTTATAAGCATTGATATTTGGTGCAAAGCAGGTTCTTCATTTGAGGATGTTGATAAAAACGGCACTGCTCATTTCCTAGAACATATGATTTTTAAAGGATCTAACAAAATAATGCCAGGTGAGTTTGACCATAAAATAGAATCACTAGGCGGATTAAGTAATGCTTCAACTGGTTATGATGATGTACATTACCATGTCTTAGTTCCACCCAGTAACTTTAAAGAATCACTTGCTCTTTTGACAAATATTGTCGTTGCTCCAAATTTTAATCCTGATGAATTTATAAAAGAAAAAGGGGTCGTTATTGATGAAATAAAACAACAAAATGATCAGCCTGAAGAAAGATTATTTAATTACTTTTTGAAAAGGGTTTGGTTAAGTCCAAATTATGCCAATTCGATTCTGGGAACTGAACATAGTATTAAAAACTTAGAGATAAATGACCTTGTGAAATTTCATAGCAAACATTACACTTCCGAAAGAGTTTGTATTGCAATTGCGGGGAATCTCTCTGGAGAAATTTATAAAATTTTTGAAAAAAGTGATCTATCTGGCATAAAAGAAAGTCCAAATTTAAAAAATCTAAAAAATATACCTTCTTTAAAGATTAGGAATGGTAGAGAGTCAGTTAAGTTTGATAATTTAGAGTTTTCAAGAATATTTATGGCTTGGTTTATCCCAAACCTAAATGATCAAAAAAATATTATTGGACTTGAGATTTTAGCATCAATACTCTCTGTTGGAAGAAACAGCAGACTAGTTAAAATTTTAAAAGAAGATAGTAATCTTGTTGAATCGGTATATGTAGATGTAAATGCTGGAGAATTAGGAGGATTATTTATAATGGAAGCAAGTTGTGAGTCCAAGGATATTGATTTAGTAGAAAAGCAAATTAATAAAACAATAGATGATATCTCAAATTGTAAAGCCTTGGCTTTGGATGAAATAAAAAAAGCAATCAATATCGTGAAAAGTAATTATATCTTTAATTTAGAGACATCTACACAACTCTCTTCATTCTTTGGAAATGAACTTCTTTGGGGGAGAAAATCTTCAATAAATAATTTAGAGAGTCATTTAAAATATTGGAATGACTTGGATAATTTCAAAGAGATCACAGAATATATCCGTGGAGAGAAATTCACTTTAGTTGCATCCCCTGGCAAATGTTAAAAAGGTATTTTTTAAATAATAAAAAAAGAAATTTTTCAATTGCTTCAATTTGGATTAAAGGTGGGAGTGATATGGATAGTACTGGCAAAAAAGGGATAAACAAGATCCTTTGTTCATTACTTACCAGAGGATGTGAAGGTTTTAACAATTTCAATCTCTCTGAGTATATTGAGTCCTTTGGAGCAGAATTAAATCAAGAAATATTTGAAGATGGTATTTCAATAAGTATTAAATCCCTAAATGAACATTTCAGCAAATTATTCCCTTTATTAAACTTAATAATTAATAAGCCAATCCTTTCGGAAACTGAATTTAAAAAAGTAAAAAAATCTTCCATTGATCACATTAAAAAAGATAAAGAGAATCCATTCAATATCTGTTTTGAAAAATGGAGAAAAATTGTTTACTCAAATCATCCTTATGCTTTCAACACAATAGGCAATGCTAATGATGTCTCAAAGATTGCCTATGAAGATGTTTTGCTTGAGTTTAAAAATTTAAAAAATAGAGAAAAGTTCTTAATTTCAAATAATCCCAAAATAAATGGAGAAAATTTTGGAACATTAGAAAAAAAAATCTTAAAAGAAAAATCAGATCTTTTAAATCATAATTTAAGTAATACGAATAGATTTGTTTGCATTAATAATGATTCAAATCAAACAATAATAATGATGGGGGACCAAACTTGCTCGCGAAGAAGTAATGAATATTTTCCTCTTAAGGTTTTGGAGTCATATTTATCTTATGGAATGAGCGCTGCTTTATTTAAACTTTTTAGAGAAAAACACGGTATCACTTACGATTTAGGTGTTTATTATCCTATCCGGAGTGGAAATGCCCCATTTTTAATTTATTTATCAGTATCTAATGAACAAGCACTTTTTGCTTTTGAACTTTTATCAACACTATGGAAAAATTTACTTTTTAATCCTTTGACTGATGCTGAAATATTTTTAGCAAAAGAAAAACTAAAAGGTTCTTTTCTATTAGGAAATCAATCACTAGATGAAATTTTACAGAGAAAGATACAGTTAGTTAGTTATGGTATTTCACCAATTTCTGAGAACGATTTAAATTCAAAAATAGAGGAAATATCTTCGCTAGATATTTTTAAATTAACAAATAAGTATTTTTCAAAACCTTTTCTGAGTATTTCTGGAAATAAAAATATATGTTTAGAAATTTCTAATAAGTGGAAGAAAAACTTTTAAGTTAGTTTTTCTTAATCTTATCAATATCTATCAAGAACGAACCTCTTCTAAACTTTACTTCAACAGTATCTGGAGATTTAATTGAAAGGATTTCCCCTATTTCATCAATAGCCACTAGATCAGGTGGTCTTAACATTGGCATATTATCTGAAGTTTTTAAGTAAGAGACTGGCGCAATCAACTTAACCTTATCGTTGATCTCAAATTTCATTTAAAATTTAGATACATTAAAGATTAGTATAAGCATAAAGTTAGAGAAAATATCAACGAAATGCACTGATTCATTCTAGAATCCTAGAATTGACTTTTACAAATTAATGAATCAGAAATTTAAAACATTAATTTTATGGGCTTTACCTATACTTCTAGTAATAGCGCTTTCCTACCAATTTTTATCTTCAAGTAATGTTGATTCACTTAAATCTAATGGTACTACTGTTGCACCAAGAAACTCAGCGGTAGCAAGAGTTAGTTACGGAAGATTTTTAGATTACATTAATTCAGGAAGAGTTACTTCAGTTGATATTTTTGAGGGAGGCAGAAATGCAGTTATAGAGACAGTAGATTCCGATTTAGACAATAAAGTTCAAAGGTTGCGTGTAGATCTTCCGGGCTTAACCCCAGAACTTATAAATATTTTAAAAAATGAGGGAATCAGTTTTGATGTTCATCCAGTAAAAACAGCTCCTCCTGCATTAGGAATTTTAGGTAATTTACTCTTCCCAGCTATCTTAATTGGAGGATTAATTTTGTTAGCGAGAAGGTCAAATGGTATGCCTGGAGGTCCCGGTCAAGCGATGCAGTTTGGGAAAACAAAGGCAAGATTTGCAATGGAAGCTGAAACAGGAGTTGTATTCGATGATGTTGCAGGCGTTAATGAAGCTAAACAGGATTTGCAAGAAGTTGTCACTTTTCTGAAAAAACCAGAAAAATTTACTTCTGTAGGAGCAAGGATTCCCAAGGGAGTTCTATTAGTAGGACCTCCTGGTACTGGTAAAACCCTTTTAGCAAAAGCAATTGCAGGGGAAGCTGGTGTGCCTTTTTTCTCATTATCAGGTTCTGAATTTGTCGAAATGTTTGTAGGTGTTGGTGCTAGTAGAGTAAGAGACCTTTTCAAAAGAGCTAAAGAGAATAGCCCTTGTTTAATTTTTATTGATGAAATAGATGCTGTCGGAAGGCAAAGAGGCGCAGGTATTGGTGGAGGTAATGATGAGAGAGAACAAACTCTCAACCAATTGCTTACTGAAATGGATGGCTTCGAAGGTAATAGTGGCATAATAATAATTGCAGCCACAAACAGGCCTGATGTTCTAGACTCAGCCTTAATGAGACCAGGCAGATTTGATAGGCAGGTAACTGTAGATGCCCCTGATATCAAGGGCAGACTATCAATATTGGAAGTTCATGCTAGGAATAAGAAACTTCAAGAGGATTTAACGCTTGAAAGCATTGCCAGAAGAACACCAGGATTTACTGGAGCAGATTTAGCAAATTTATTAAACGAGGCTGCGATATTAACAGCCAGGAGGAGAAAAGACTCTATAAGTATTTCAGAAATTGATGACTCTGTAGATAGAATTGTTGCAGGAATGGAAGGTTCTCCATTAACAGATGGTAGAAGCAAGAGATTAATTGCCTATCATGAAGTTGGCCATGCTCTAATAGGTTCACTTGTTAAAGCCCATGATCCTGTTCAAAAAGTGACCGTCATTCCAAGAGGTCAAGCTAAGGGATTAACTTGGTTTACCCCAGACGATGAACAAACTCTTGTTAGCAGGGCGCAATTAAAAGCGAGGATAATGGGTGCTCTAGGAGGAAGAGCTGCTGAAGATGTAGTTTTTGGAGAAGGTGAGATTACAACAGGAGCGGGAGGTGATTTCCAACAAGTTGCTTCAATGGCCCGCCAGATGGTTACCAGATTTGGAATGAGTAATTTAGGTCCGATAGCTTTAGAAAGTGGTAATCAAGAAGTATTTGTAGGTAGAGATTTAATGACTAGAAGTGAAGTCTCTGATTCAATTTCTAAACAAATAGATGAAAGTGTAAGAGTAATGGTCAAGGAATGTTACAAAGAAACTTACGATATAGTATTCAAAAATAGAGAAGCTATGGATAAGATAGTAGACCTATTGATCGAAAAAGAAACATTAGATGGTGATGAATTCGTAAGTATTCTCTCCAAATTTACTAAAATCCCTGAGAAAGAGAGAACACCCCAATTATTAAGCTAGATTTAAATAGGTTTCTTATTTAATACCAGATCAATTAAACCGTACTCAACAGCTTCGCTTGGGGACATATAGAAATCTCTATCAGTATCTTCTTTAATAGTGTCATAATCCTTTCCAGTTCTTTCTGACAATTCAGTATTAAGTCGCTCTTTTAAGAACAAAATTTCATCTGCTTGAATCCTTATATCACTGGCTTGTCCTCTAGCACCTCCAAGTGGTTGATGAATCATTATTCTTGAATGTCTAAGGCTACTTCTTTTACCTTTAGTGCCTGCTGCAAGCAAAAAAGCACCCATACTAGCTGCTAAGCCTACACATACTGTATGAATATCAGGTTTAACATGTTGCATTGTGTCGAAGATGCCTAATCCATCGTATACGGATCCGCCTGGTGAATTTATGTACATATAAATGTCCTTATCTGGATCCTCTGCCTCGAGGAACAATAATTGAGCAACAATTCTATTGGCAGTTTCACTAGTAACTTGTTCTCCCAAAAAGATAATTCGCTCTCTTAATAGTCTCGAATAAATATCAAAGACTCTTTCACTACCGCCAGATTCTTCTAGTACTAAAGGGATCATAATAATATTTATCTGTTTATTAGATATTAACGATATTGAGTCAACATACGCTAACCTTATTAAGGTTTACATATAAAAAATTGAAAGAAAAATTGACTGTTTCAGATAGCAAAAAGTTATTTCATGAAAAATTTCCTTACGTCATTCCAGGTTTATATAAGAGAATAGTTGATGAAATGCTTGTCGAACTTAATCTTTTAAACCATCAAAATGAATTTACGCAAGATTATCTCTTTTGCATCGGTCTTACCGAAACATTCAAAGAATTAATGAAAGGATACAAACCTGGGAAACATTTAGACCTTCTTTTTGAATCGTTATGCAGTTCTACAAATTTTGAAGCAAAGGAAATTAATGAAATATCTCAAAAATCCCAAAGGGAATTCAATGATAAAACAGCCAAAGATATTTTAAAATTATTAATTGAAAAAAGTAATTCTAAACTTTATCCTTCAAGGATTTTGAACTTAGGAATATATATATTAATTTCAAACTCCCAAGATTTCAAAGAGAAAAATGAATCAGATAAAAATAAGATGGCCTCTGAAATTTTTGAGAAGTTAAGCTTATCTGCTAATAAAGCAGAAAAAGATATTGGAATCTACAAAAGCAGCATATCAAAAATGAAACAAGCAAAAGAATTAATTGAAGAGCTCAGGATAAAGGATAAGAAAAAAGACCAAAAATAATAATATCTATTTTTTTAATCTTTTTTTATCTTTCCAAGAGACATAAGATATATAAATTACAGCTAATGTTATGAATATGAGTAAAACAAACGATGTTAATATAAGAAATTTACTTAAATAGACTTCATAAGTTAAAAATGAAATCATATGTCAATGGAACCGTCCCCATTTCTTCCCCAAACAACCATGGCAATTGAAAAAGTAAAGATAGCAGCCAATGCTGCCCAGCCTATTTGAAAGATCATTAGAATGTAATCGTTTATATAAATATAACAGAACTTCAAAATTTTTTAATCATTTTAAAGCTAAATTTAATTTCTCAGAAACAAAATTTTCTCAATAGAATAGCAATAAAATTAAATTGGGAAGGGTAGTTTTAAATCATAGTACAAATATAGAAGGTTTAATTCCAATACTTCAAAAATTAGCACTGGATATTAATATTAAGACAATAACTCCAGCTGCTATTTCAAGAGCTAGGGGAAGATCTTCTAAATTGATAATTAGATTATCAGTGAAAACTATAAACGGATATAAAGCAATAGCGAGAAAAGGCAAAACAGCCCAAGAAGTTTTTATTTCAACAGACTTAAGTAAAGATGAATTGAAACAAATTATAGATATTTATAATAAAAAGTAATTAAATTAAAGAAAATTAGAAAATATTCAGGAGAGAACAAATGAAATTGGTATTAAATTTTTTTATGTTTCTATTAGCCTTTTTTTCATTTAGTAATGAATCATTCTCACTTACTGACTTCCAAATAAAAAGATTTTGTAAAAAGCAGAAAAGGGTATCTTTATGCATCAAAAAATTACAAGAGAAAAGATCTGATCTCCAAGAAGGAAAGCCAATCGAAATACCTATAGAACCTTACAAAGGGTGATTAGAAATTGAATTTAAATTTCAAATTCTGATTCAAAAAGATTAAAAGCATTTTTGTAGCTTGTGAGAAGTTCTTCAGAATTATCAGAAAATCCTTGTCGTTGGTAATCTTCTTTTAATTCATCATATAAGTAAACCACTTTGTTAAAAGCGCTCATATATTCTTTTTGTATTTCTTCATCATCGATATCATAGATTTTTGCCAGTACTAATTCGACATTTTTTTTTGATGAATACATTTTTTTTTCAAAATCTTTATTTAACTTCCTTCTTTTTTTTGCCATTTAAAATTTCTAAATTCAAATTAACAATACTCAAATTCATAGATAAATTAAATTAAAACTTATAAAATAAAAATATAGTTTCCAAATCAAAATAAAACCTCTACATTCCAAATAAATCATTAGATGATATGAGTAAAAAAGAAACAACTAATCCTAAAGAAGTTAGAAACCAAAACTATGCAACCAAGAAAATGAATACTTCCGAAAACTTTAAGAAAAAGAAAGATAAAGATCTTCCATGGTGGGTAGAGTTATTATTTGTTCAAATAGGATTACCAGATAAATTACTAATAAAAATATTAAAAGCCAAAAAAACATCTAAAGAATTTATTAAAAATGAAAACAAATCAATAATAATATTTTTGTTTGTAATTACTACATTGGCATATTTTTATCCAGTTATTAAACATGCAAAAAATAAATTAGATTGTGAAGCGATTGCAAAAAATTATATTATTAAAAATAAAAATATAATCGGAATCAATAATAGGGAAATAAAAATGATATCTACAAATTTTTGTTATGGTGGCGAAGAAATCTATGAAATAGAAAATTTAAAAAATTAAATTTTGAATTATCCTCTACAAATTGAGCATATCAATATTATGATGATAACTTAAATTTTAATAAAATTTAAATTTTATTCCTATGACTGATATAAAACAAAAGAAAGAAAACGTAAAAATGCATTTAAAAGATTTGAGGCAAAACTTAAAGAAAATGCATTTAGAAGTTACGGAAGAATTAATATTACCAAATCCAGGAGATGTAAAAGACTTGATGAATAAAATGGATAAACTATTAAAATTGATAGAATCAAAATAAACTATAATTTAAATAATTTAGAATTATCAAAAGCAAAAAAAATGAAAATAATAAAACAATTTCCATTGATAATTCTAATTGCAATTTTCTTAATTTCTTGTAAGACATCAACTAAGAAAGAGTATCCCATAAATAATTTGGAAAAAAATATTGAGGAGAATCCTAATTCAGAAAAGAAAAGAATGGAAATAAAGTTTTCGTGTGGCGAAGATGGTATTTCAGAATACTTAGAAGATGGATGGAATATTATAAGAGAAGATTACCAAGAAAAAATTTGCACATGGAAATCTGTGCCTGCTACAAAAGATTGTAATATGGAAAAAGATAAAGGATGTAAAATAACACAACCAGATAAAATAGGTGAAGAGAAAATTTATTTATTGGAAAAATAAATTTAATATATGACTCTAGACTCCGAACGCTTAGTTGATTTAATTTTTAAGAAATTAAAAACCTATAAGAATAAAAAAATATTTTTAGAAAAAGAAAGTTTGAATAAATTTATTCTTTCTCTTTTCAAAGAAAACTGAATGCAGTACTTATTTAAGTTAACTGCTATATTTAAATAAATTTTTAATTAAAAAAGATATGGATAATTTTTCTTCATTAACTGTTATCTTAGCAATTATATTCATTGCAAGTCTTTATTTTTTATTTAGGGTTACTTCTAGTACAAAGAATTAAAAAATAGTTTTAAATTCATTCTTAGATGATCGGATCATCTCTTAGTAGTAAAACGTTATGCTTATTTAAACCATCATTAATCCATTCCTTATATTCTTCTAGGACGCACTTTTTATCAGAATTATCTAGTAAGTTAATTCTTTGTTTTGCATTGTCCAAGGCCAACTTAATACAGAATTTATAATCATAGGAGTTTTCTTGCATAAGTTTTTATTAAATCTTAGTGAAAATAATTTCCTATTCTGTATAGAAAATCACAATATTAAACGTTGATCTAATAAGAGTATCAAGCAATACGGAAGAATTTTTAATATATTTGAGATACTATATTTTTACAAAATTCCTATGTCATACGAAGCAGGCAGTAAAGAATGTAGACATTTAATTGAAGCCAAAGAAAGCCTTTTATCAACATTAGATGCTTTGAGTAATATAAATTCGACCGATCTAATACAAATCCAAATTAGAAAAATTTACAATGAATTAGAGCAAATGCACGATAATAGAAAAAAAATAGAATCAGCTACAAATTATCTTTAATCTTTTAAATTTTACCGAAAGTTTTTCAGTATTGGCTTTTAATCTTCGTTACTTTTTTATCTGATAACAAATCCAATAAAGCATCAAGCTGTGAGAGTACTTCCTTTGCTTCATTAAGATCTGGCAACAAATCTTCTTTGATGAGCATTTGATGCATCTCTCTAAGTTCTAACCTTATATATCTAAGGTGAGAACATACTTCCTCTCTCTTAGTTGCACTCATATTTCCTTTATATTCCTTACATTATACAACACGATCTTTTTTGACTCCCATAACAATTTTGTTAAATTGAAAAATTTTTTCAACCCCAATAACGTATCAAAATATTTTAACGTTGCGTTGTAGTAATATATCCTTCATGAAAAAGAAAAAATCAAAAAAAATCCAACCCAATTCAAATTTAAAAGATCAAAAATTAGGTCAAACAAAAAACTCGGCAAAATTAGTACTGTTTGTTTTTGGGATAGGTCCAATTATTGGCATAATAATATTTTTATACAGTAAGGGGTTTTTCAATTCGCCAACTATTTAAGTCTTAAGTAATTAAAGTTAATTTGAAAGAATTAATTTAATAAAATTTTAGAATAATTATTGAAATTTTTTTAATGAAAATATTCTAAATTCTGCTATTTTTCTAGCATTTTCTGGATTAGATATTAAAAAAGGGTGGTCTGATAAAAGCTCAAATACCTTATCTATCTTGTATGGAATATCATCACAATCAATATTTTCCCATTCCTCATCAAATGACTTTGCAAAGCTATCAGCATTATCATATAGTTTATCTTTCATAATATTTGGAATTTAAATAAAGAAAATTTCAGAAATCCGACCAAATCTGTAATAGTAATTAGAAGAAGCATATAAAACTATCCTCATGACTATTCGAGAAATAACTTTATATGAGTATTCTTTAAAATTATACTTTAATCTCATTTTTTAAATTTATAAATAAGTACTATTATTTAAAATCTGATTACATTTGACAGAAGTGTTACAATATTGACATATATAAAGGCTCATGGAAAATAAAGTTAAAAGAATCGGATATCTCCCTAGAAAAAGAGTACTTGAAATTATTGATGAAATATCCAAGAGCGAATCTATAAGTAGATCTAAGGTAGTTGGAATATTAGTTGAGGAAGCATTAGATGCTAGAGGAATTGCGAATTTTGGATATAGTAACATCAACAAGCCAAATATATACAAGTCGGATAATTTTAAAGATCTCCAAAAGGAGAATGCCCAATTAAAAGATGCTGAAGACGAATTTGTTGATGATAGTGGGTACACAATTTCATCTCACAAAACTATAGACCGCTCAATATCTTCTGCAGATATTGAATTAGCAAATAAAATAAATATTCTTAAGGAATCAGGATTAATATAACTTTTATTGAGTAATTATTTTATTTTTTAATGCATAACATTGGATAATTGTTTATTCTTAGTCAAGAAAAATATTCTTTTTACAAAATTTGAGTATTAAACCCTTTCTAATATTAATTCTGTAATTAAAAAATGAAAGATATTAAATGTCCTTCATGCGGCAAAACTTTCCGAATTGATCCCAGCAGCTTTGAAGAAATACTTCTTCAGATAAAAGACGAAGAATTTAACAAACAAATAAAAGAAAGACTTATCTTGGCTGAAGAAGATAATAAAAAAGCTTTGGAACTTTTAAAACGTGAATTAAAAATACAGTTAATAGAGCAAAATCGCATTAAAGAGTCTGAGATCCAAACTCTTGAATCTAAATTAAAAATTGCTGAAGAAAAGAAAACAAATGCCCTCAATGATTTAAAAAATCAAGCAACAAATAAAATTAATTCATTGAATAATGAATTAATCAAGTTGAAGGATGACATCAAAAACCAGTCTTTAATTTCAGAATTATCTTTAAAAAACAAAGTAAATGAAGCTGTTAATAATTTAGAAAAAGAGAACTCTTCATTAACAAATTCCATTGAAAAGATGAAACTTGAACATTCAATTAATGAAAAATTAATTGAAGAAAAGTTTAAAAGCAAAATTAGTGAAAGAGACCTGACTATTCAGGAATTAAGAGAAATGAAGTCTAGATTATCTACAAAGATGGTTGGGGAAACCTTAGAAATCCATTGCGAAACCCAATTTAATCTTAATCGTGCATCTGCGTTTAAAAACTCATATTTCGAAAAAGATAATGATGCCTCTTCTGGAAGTAAAGGGGACTATATATTTAGAGAATTTGATGGAAATAAAACTGAAGTAGTATCAATAATGTTTGAAATGAAGAATGAAAGTTTAAATGGAACTAATAAAAGAAAAAACGAAGATTTCTTAAAAGAATTAGATAAAGATAGAAGGCAAAAATCTTGTGAATACGCAGTGCTCGTATCGCTTCTAGAACCAGATAATGAACTTTATAATGCAGGCATAGTAGACGTGTCTCATAGATTTCCAAAGATGTATGTTATAAGACCGCAATTTTTCTTGCCCATTATTTCTCTGTTAAGAAATGCATCTATGGAAACCTTAAAATACAAATCACAAATTGATTTAATGAGACGCGAGAATTACGATATAACTAATTTTGAAAGTACTCTTGAGCAATTCAAAAATGCAGTAGGTAAAAATGTTTCACTTGCCCAGGATAGATTTAATGATGCAATTTCAGAAATTGATAAATCAATAACCCATTTACAAAAAACCAAAGAAGCTTTAATTCTTTCAAAAAAACATCTTTTATCTGCTGACAGCAAATCTCAAGATTTGACAGTAAAGAAATTAACTAGAAATAACCCAACCATGAAGAAAAAGTTTAATGATTTAAATAATTTCGAAGATGAAGTTGCCTAATAAAAAAATTTTTTGAAATTAATAATAGTTAAAAATATATTTAATTTCAAATTTATAATTATAGTATAAATAATAAATTAAATAATAAAAAAATAATGTCTATCAACACTCCTATTTTTAGTATTGCCAAAGATCTTAATGTCGAAAGTAATAGAATATTATTAGCCTGCAAGAAACTTGGAATCAACGCAAAAGGTGCGACAAAAAGATTAAATGAAGAAGAATTAAAAAAAATTAAAAGTTATTTTGAAACGGGCAAAAATGCGTCAGATGAAGTGATCAACTTAAATAAAGTTAAAACCAAAAGCAGTTCTAAAAAAATTGTAGAAAAGGTAAAGATAAAATATTTTGCAAACAGACTTATTCGCAAATCTTAAATAAAAATAATTTTTTCTAATTACCTAAAGGAATAAGCCACAGAAGAAAAAAATAATAATTTATCATAAGTAAAAATACTTAAAATGAGCTTAAGCAAAGTTTTATATTCTCTTGAAAAATCTTGGGAAAGAGATCATATTCTTTTAAATATAAAGAAGGGGTTAGGAACAGATGAGATAGTTAAAGAATTTCTCGTGAAAAATGAAAGCCAAATTAAAGAATTAAACTCTTTACTAAGACCAGAAGATATTGATTTATTAAATCAAGTAGAAAAACTATCAACTTGTGAATCTAAATTAATAAATGAGATTAAAAATTTAAATTACTTAGAAAATAATGAAAATAATCGGATTCTGAATCAGAAAAAAATTATGCCATCTAATAGAGGTTCTCATAACAAAATCAGTTCATTCATGATTAATTGGAGTAACAAATTTGTAGTTATTGCTTTACTAACAATTTCAGCCATAGCTCTATCAAAACAAGCGTGGGCATAATTAGCTAAATTAACCTCATTTAAAGAGATTTAGATTTGAGAACTAAACAAGAATATTTAATTAGATATAAAGATGGAAGTCTTTATTGTGAACTTGCTGATATTTGGATTGATCCGAGCAAGCCAGTAAAAAAGGCATTAATAACTCATGCACATTTTGATCACTTTACATTTGGCTGTGAAGAATACATTTCTACTAAGGAAACTGCGATACTTCTTAAAGAAAGAGTTGGAGATAATATCAAAATTAAGACTTTTGAATATGGAGAAGAATTTAAGATAAATGGCATTAATATTTCTTTTCATCCATCCGGTCACATTCTTGGATCCAGTCAAATACGGTTTATTTTTGCTGAAGAAAAATGGCTAATTTCAGGTGACTTTAAGCTTCAAAAAGATGAGACTTGCAAAAAATATGAAATAGTAAAAACTGATTATTTAATAAGTGAATGTACTTTTGGTTTGCCAATTTTTAAATGGGATGAATCAAATAAAATAGCTAATGATATTTCAAAATGGATAACTAATTCACCAGAAAAAACTTCTTTACTTTTCTGCTATTCACTTGGAAAAGCTCAGCGATTGTTAAACGAAATTAGTGAAACAAATTTTAAGGGCAATATTTATTCCCATGAAAGTATTCACAAAATGAACAATAGTTATAGGGAACTTGGAATTGAAATTAAAGATACTATAAAAATTGAAAATAAAAAAAAGATAGATGAACTTAAAGGAAGTCTTATATTATTACCGCCATCTTTAAGTAAGGGTTCTTATTTAAAAAATTTCAAAAACATTCAAACAGCTTTCGCAAGTGGATGGATGTCAATAAGAGCTCTAAGAAAAAGATCAGGATATGATAAAGGATTTGCAATCTCTGATCATGCGGATTGGGATGGAATTCTGGAAGTAGTAAAAAAGTCTGAAGCAAAAAATGTATTTTTTCATCATGGAGATAGTGACGCCTTAAGTAAATATTTAGTTGAAAAGGAATCAATAAATGTCCTTTTATTTGGTAAATAAATATGAGCCTAAAAAAGTTTTCAGAATTATTTTTAGATTTAGATTCAAGTAACAGTACAAATAATAAAATTGAAGTTTTAAAGAATTATTTTTTATCTAATGATCCAATAGATAATTCATGGGCAATATATTTACTTACTGGGAAAAGTAATAAGAGATTTATTAGTGGAAGATATTTAAAAAATCTTTTTTCTCAATTATATGAATATCCTGTATGGCTAATTGATACATGCTATTTAAAAGTTGGTGATTCTGCTGAGGTAATAACGTTATTACTTAAAAATAAAAGTACTTCCAGAAAAAAGGAATTATCAAATATAAGTCTCAATGAATTACTAAGCAAAACAATACCTGATTTATCAAAACTTAATGAGGAGGAAAAAAATTTACAAATTAAAAAAATTTGGGAAAGATTACCTGAAGATTACCATTTAATTTTCAATAAAATTCTTACAGGCACTTTTAGAGTAGGAGTCTCTATCGGATTAATTACAAAATCAATATCAAAACTAATTAATATTGATGAAGAAATTATTTCTCATAGATTGATGGGTAATTTCAAGCCTTCAATTGATTCATATGAATTTTTAATTAATAAGAACATCAATCTAGAAGAATTAAATTCCAAACCATTTCCATTTCTTCTAGCGAATACTATTGAAGATAAAATCTTCAAAAATTCAATAAATGATTTTCAATTTGAATGGAAATACGACGGTATAAGGCTGCAATTAATTAAAAGGTCAGGTAATGTTTCGTTATGGACAAGAGGACAAGAATTAGTCAATGAAACTTTTCCAGAATTAGTAGAGAAAATGTCCCATATAAAAGATGATTTTGTTCTTGATGGGGAATTATTAGTTTGGAATTTTAAAGAACAAATTGCCTTTGATTTTTCTTTACTTCAAAAAAGAATAAATAGAAAGTCTCCTACTAGATCAATCCAAATTAAATATCCAATTATTTTTATTGCTTATGATCTTTTAGAGATTAATGGAAGAGATATAAGAGAAATTAAACTAGAAAATAGAAGAATTGAATTAGAAAAATATTTTTCAAAATGGCAAAATAAAACTGAGAATAATATCTCTGATATTTTTAAAATATGTGATTTAATCTTTCCTAATGATTGGCCTGATGCTTTAACTTATAAAGAAAAATCTCGAGAAAATAATACTGAAGGATTAATAATTAAAAAAAAGACTTCTATATACTCCTCTGGTAGAAAAAAAGGTATTTGGTGGAAATATAAAGTTGATCCTATGCAACTGGATGCTGTTCTAATTTACGCTAAGGGCGGAAGCGGTAGAAGAGCTGGTCTTTACACAGATTACAGTTTTGCATTATGGAAAGACGAAGAATTAATAAAATTTGCAAGTGCATATTCTGGTTTAACGAATATTGAGATTAAAGAGCTAGATAAATGGATAAGGAAAAATACAATAGAAAAATTTGGTCCTGTTCGATCGTTAAAACCAGAAATGGTTTTCGAAATATCTTTTGAGAAAATACAAATTTCAAAACGTCATAAGTCTGGCATAGCAGTGAGATTTCCAAGAATAACAAAATGGAGAAAAGATAAAAAAATCAATGATGCAGATAGTCTAGAGAATGCTTATGAACTGATGAAAAAAATATTATGAAAAATATTACGCAAAATAGTAAACAAAATAGTAAGCAAAATAATTTAATTTCTAAAATTAAACGGTTTTTTTACTCAAATGGATGGGAGCCATTACCCTACCAGATCGAATCTTGGAAAGCATTTTTAAATGGAGAGAATGGAATAATACAAGTTCCCACTGGATGCGGCAAAACTTATGCTGCATTAATGGGACCTTTATCACAAATAGAAGATCCCAAAAATAATAAAAGTGTGAATATATTATTAATAACGCCTTTAAAAGCTCTAACTAGAGATTTAAAAAATTCCATTCAATTAGCAGCTTTACATTTTAATAAAGAAATCACTGTTGAAATTAGGAATGGGGATACAACCCCATATGAAAAGAAAAAGCAACTAGCTAAACCACCTAATATTCTTATTACCACTCCAGAGTCTTTATCTCTTTTACTTTCTAATAAAGAATCTAATAATTTGTTCAAAGAGTTGTCATCAATAATTATTGACGAATGGCATGAATTAATGGGTAGTAAAAGAGGAAACCAATGCGAGTTATCTTTAAGTTGGCTAAGAGGTAATATAAAAAATTTACGAATTTGGGCAATGTCTGCAACTATTGGAAATATTGAAGAAGCAGCAACAGCAATAGTTGGGATGAGCTCTATTAAACCCAAAATTATAAGTACAAATATTCAAAAAGAGATCGAAATTATAAGCGTTTTGCCAGAGGAGGAAACGACCTTTCCATGGAGTGGTCATCTTGGTATTAGAAGTCATTCTTCACTTTTAAAAATCCTAGATAAAAATAAAAGCACCTTATTATTCACCAATACAAGAAATCAATCTGAAAGATGGTATCAATGTCTTAAATTTTTTCTCCCAGAGATGGAAGACAAAATAGCACTTCATCACGGCTCACTAGATAAAGATGATAGAAAAAGAGTTGAAGAAGGGGTTAAAGACGGATTAATAAAATGGGTGGTTTGCACCAGCTCATTAGATTTAGGGGTTGACTTCCAACCTGTAGATCAAATTGTTCAAATTGGTAGTGCAAAAAATTTAGCTAGACTTATCCAAAGAGCGGGAAGAAGTGCTCATAGACCAGGCGGAAAATCAAAAATAATTTTTATGCCTACTAATTCTTTGGAGTTATTAGAAATTAGTGCAATGAGAAGAATAATAAAAAGTGGTATATCTGAAGAAATTAGACTTCCTGAATTATCTTATGATGTTCTTCTACAACATCTAATAAGTTTGGCATGCGGAAATGGCTTTGATCCAAAAATTGAGAAAGAAAGAATTAAAAATTGCTGGAGTTATAGAAACTTAAAAGATCAAGATTGGAATTGGTGTCTTGACTTTTTAGAATATGGAGGAAAATGTCTTAAAGCATACCCAAAATATAAAAAGATAGTTAAAGAAGAATCACAAAATAATAATGAAAACTTTAAATATTATGTAAAAGACAAATCTTTAATAAGAATGCATAAGTTTAATATTGGGACAATTACAAGTGACAAATTTGTGAATGTTAAATATATGAAAGGTAAATCCTTAGGTAATTTAGAGGAGAATTTTGCTTCAAAATTAAATCCTGGCGATACATTTTACTTTGCCGGTAAAATGCTCCAATTTGTAAGAATTAGAGATATGATTCTATACGTTAAAAAATCAACAAAAAAAAGTTCTCTTATTCCTGCATGGGTTGGGGGTCAAATGGCAATTTCAGATCTACTTTGTGAGAGTTTGAGAAAAGAAATAGATATATGCAATGAATTAGAAAATTCTGATTACTTAAATCCTGAACTAAATTCATTACGCCCAATATTGAAGAAACAAAAAGTTCTTTCAAATATTCCAAAGAGAGATGAATTCCTTATAGAAATATATAAAACCAAGGATTTTTCGAATCTTTTTGTTTTTACACTTGATGGCAAATTTGTAAATGAAGGGATTGCATTTCTATGGGCTTTAAGATTAGCAAAATTAAAACAATCTACATTTAGTATTACTGCTAATGATTTTGGATTCAGCTTAACTACAGCAGAAGATTATGATTTTTCCATAGTAAAAAAAGAAGCCGATTACTTTTTGGATAACAAGAAATTAGAAGAAGATCTAGAAAATGCAATTAATTTTTCAGAATTAACAAAACGTAGATTTAAAAATATTGCCCAAATAAGTGGACTTGTAAATCAAAATAATCCAACGAAATCAAAAACTTCCTCTCAACTTCAAATAAGTTCAAGTCTTTTCTACGATGTCTTTACTAAATATGAAGAAGGACATCTTTTGATAAAACAATCGCACCAAGAAGTTAAAGAATATCAATTAGAAAATAAAAGAATATCTAGATCATTAGAAAGATTAAAAAATTTAAAAATTCTATTAAACGAGATAAAAACTCCAACTCCTTTTGCTTTCCCTTTATTAGTTGAAAGACTTAAAAATACTTTAAGCAATGAACCAATAGAAAAAAGAGTAGAAAAACTTATAAAAAAATATAGTGATTAAATGAAAAAAAGTTCTTTTAAATTTTGTTGGGAAGATACATTGTTAGAGATGCTTCCTTCAAGAGCTTTATTTTTACCGCAAACAAAAGAATTGTTAATATCCGATATTCATCTTGGGAAAGCCGAGTATTTTCAGCAAAATGGTATCCCCCTTACCAATAATCTAGATGAAAATAATTTCGCAAGAATAAAAAAAATAGTAAAAAAATATACTCCTGATAAATTAATAATTTTGGGAGATTTATTCCACAGCAAATATTCAATAGATAAAACTCTTCAAAAAAAAGTTGAGGATCTTCCTGAACTACTAAAAACCACAGTTGAACTCATCCTGGGAAATCACGATGTAGGTTGTGATTTTAAAAATATAAAAATTTTTGATATTAGAAAAACTAAAAATATTACTTTTAGCCATGAGCCAGTTAACTTAGAAAATAATAAAACCTTGAATATTTGTGGACATTATCATCCAAAAATCCATTTAAAAAACAATGGAGATAAATTATCTTTTAGGTGTTTTGCAATGGATAACAATAAAAATGTTTTATATCTGCCTGCATTCGGAGACTTAACCGGAGGATATCCCTGCAAAAAATCATTTAAAAAATGGGCAATTGTTTCTGAAGAAGAAATTATCGAGATAAAATCTTAAAAAAAATCCTATTGAAGTAACTTAAATTTTTCATTTAGATATACCAATTTATACTTAAAAGTCTCGATTAGTTTATTTATCAACTAATTTATGTTTGTAAATCTATTTTTTTTAAAAGTAAAAGTAGATAATAAAAAATTTATAAAGCTAATGACCCTTTCTTTAGCAGACAATCCACGTTATAAAAAAAATAAACACATTTTATAGAAATGAAAAAATTAATAGCCTTGATTTTATTACCATTTCTTGTAATCCCATTTGGGGCAAAAGCAAATGATAATTTTTCCGTTGAGATAGAGGCGCTTACACTTGTAATGGAGCAATATAAAGCAGATACTGAATCAAGCGTTGAATTAGACATGGAAGATAAAAAGCCAAGTTACATGGCTCTTAAACAAGACGAATGTAATGCCACTGTTGAGGTTACAAAAACAACAGGATTAGAAGTCGTAAATACTGAATCTTTCGACGTAAATGTCTGCCTGAAAGAAATCTATAAAGTAATAAACTAAATAAGCAGTTTATAAAAATATTATAAAAACAAGCAAATTAAAGAGGTCTTTTACTTAAAGAAGGTAAGACCTCGAGACCTAACAGAAAACTTTGGAACGGGTTCTGCATACCTAATTGATAACTACAATGAAATTGTAGAGGTGTAATTAAAAGTACAAAACCTAAAATTATATTTTAAATAATTACTTCTTCTTTGATAATGTTTTTGATTCTTCTCTAGACATTAAAGCTTCGATTTGAGCAAGAACTTTTTGAAGTTCATCCGTTTTTGTAAGAGATGCTTCTGCTACTTCTCTTAATTTTTCTAACTGTTCTTTAGTTTTATCCATGATAAATAAATTAGAAATTAACCACTCTTAAAAAGGTTTTAATACAGATTTTTTACTCCCACACAGATTCATATTCTCTCTTTTTTTTATAAAGTCAAATAAATTTCCCTTTATTAAGGTTTTATTAGGACTTCCAATTAATTCTTTATTTAATATTGAAACCATAAGATTACCTGAAATAGAAATTCTCTTAAATTATGAAGTAAATACAGGTAAACCTATTGTTGCAGTTGTTATGAGAGCCCCTGCAAAAATCAAGAAAGGTAGAAAAGGGTAGTTTTTCAAAATAAACTTACTAAATCGAAACTACTATATAGGTATTTATACTGTTTGTCTACCCTTTATCCGTTTTAAAGCTAAAAATCTTTCTTTTAAAAGTAAAAATTTAACATCAGCCAAATTTACCTGATATATATTCCTGAGTAGTTTTTTCTTTTGGAGAATTAAAAATTTTCTTAGTAGAATCAAATTCAGCAAGATAGCCGACTTTCCCTCCATCACCATCTTCGTATTCAACTGCATTAAAGAAAGCAGTCATATCACTGACTCTTAATGCCTGCTGCATATTATGGGTAACGATTATTATTGTGTAATTCTTCTTAAGTTCGTGCATCGTCTCTTCTATTTTCAAAGTAGAGATTGGATCTAAAGCTGAGCATGGCTCATCCATGAGAATTATTTCAGGCTCAATTGCAATGGTTCGAGCAATACATAATCTCTGTTGTTGTCCACCAGATAAAGAGTAACCACTATCATTTAATTTATCCTTACATTCACTCCATACAGCAGCTTTTCTCAAGGAACTTTCCACTAATTCATCCATATCTCCCGTAAAGCCATTGATTCTTGCTCCGAATGCAATATTTTCGTAGATAGATTTTGGAAAAGGATTAGGTTGTTGAAAAACCATTCCGATTCTTCTTCTAACTTCAACTGGATCTACTCTTTTGTCATAGATATTAGTTCCATCAAAGAGGACTGTCCCTTTTAACGAACAATTAGGGATTAAATCGTTCATTCTATTCAAAGCTCTAAGAACGGTTGATTTACCACAACCAGAAGGGCCAATGAGTGAAGTTATATCTCCTGCTTCAAAATTTAAAAAAACATTTTTTACCGCTTCAAAAGTGCCATAACTAATAGAAACATCCTCAAGAGATAAAATGTTTTTCTTTTGCGACTTTTTAGTGTTTTTAATCATTTCATACCCTCTTAGTTTTCTCAGTAAAAACGGCAAATATCCTTGAAAAAATATTAACTGTTAGTATTGATATGACAAGAATAAAGGAAGCCGCCCAGGCTAGTTTATTCTGTGCATCATAAGGTTCAAGGGCAAAATTATATATCAAAACAGCTAATGAGCCCATCTCGTAAAACAAATCTTCAAAACCTACTATGTAGTAGTAAGAAAATAAAGCAGTAAATATCAAAGGTGCTGTTTCGCCTGCAGCCCTTGCAATTCCAAGCACAACCCCAGTAGCAATAGATCTAAATGCTGTGGGTAAAGTTATTTTTAATATTGTTGTATACATACTTGCTCCTATGCCTAGAGAAGCATACCTTAATTCATTTGGTACTAACTTTAAACCTTCATCAGTAGTTTTTATAACTGTAGGCAACATCAATATTGAAAGAGCCATACCTCCTGCAAAACCACTGTACATACTGCCAAATAAAATTTTTGTTGAAACGATTAAGGCATAAATAAATACACCGGCAATTATTGAAGGAACACCAGCTAAAACATTAACTCCGAATCTAATAAATTTTGAAAAAGGTCCTCCTTTTGAATATTCAGCTAGATATATGCCACCGCCAACACCTACTGGTATGGCAATAATTGAAGCAATAGTTGTAATAACTAGTGTCCCAATTAATGCAGGATTAATTCCTCCCGCATCTAAATCATCTCCAGGAGGATTTGGTTCTAAAGTAAATAATTCTGGTGTGATTTGAGCTCCCCCTTTAATAAGAATATATGTAACCACAAAAATCAAAGGAAGAATTGCAATGAGTGCACAAAAAACTGATAAAGAAGTAAAGAATTTATCTCCTACATTTCGTGATAGTTTTTTTTGGTAATAAAGAGAATTCATAATCATCTAATATTTGAGACTAAATTTCTTAACTAGCCATTGAGCAAAGATATTAACCACTAAAGATAGGATCATTAGTACAAAAGCCGCATAAAAAAGTGATGAGACCTGACTTCCATCGGCTTCACCAAACTGGTTTGCAAGCATAGAAGAGATGGTATATCCAGGAGATAATAGTGACCAACTAAATACATTAGAATTTCCAATAATCATCGTGACAGCCATGGTTTCACCCATTGCCCTGCCTAACGCCAATAGAACACCTGCCATAATTCCTGATAATGCCGCAGGCAAAATTACCGAAAATATAGTTTTCCATCTACTTGCACCAATTCCATAGGAAGCATTTCTAAGCTTTTTGGGAACTTGATTCAGACTATCTCTAGCTATCGAGGTCACTATTGGTAAAAGCATTACCACTAAAATTATTATCGCTAAAAGTGAATTCCGACCTGCAGGCTCCGAACTAAATAAAGTAATCCAACCAAAGAATTTATGTAAAAAAACAAAAAACTCTCTAAAGAAAGGTTCCATAACAAATATCGCCCATAATCCCAATACGACAGATGGTATAGCTGCTAGTAATTCAACAAATGAACCTACTATTTCTCTGACAAATTTCGGAACAAAATCCTCTGTAATAAATATCGCAGTTCCAACACCTAAAGGGATAGTAATCAATAATGAAAGAAGAGAAGTAACTAATGTCCCATATATTGCTGTAAAAGCTCCATATTCATCTTTTACTGGATTCCATTCAGAAGTTACTAGAAAATTTAAGCCATACCTTGAAAATGATTCAAATGACTGAAAAAAGACTACTAAAATAATTCCAAAAAGTACTATTGCAACAAGACTAGACAAGGCTAGGGTTGTATTTTTAAAGATTAAATCTATATTTTTTTCAATTCCGAATCTTTTACGATTCTTGAAAAGAGTTAATTTCTCTTCCATTAAAAAAAGAATATTTCTATAAATGTACTACTAAATATTGGAAAAGACTTTAAGAGGGGTTAAAGGTATAAGAAAGTCATGAAAAGTTAACATCCTTAAATTAATTTCTTCAAAAATTTTTTCTTTAACTTTACTTAACCATAGGTGAATATTATTTATGGAATAGAAACTGAGGGAATGTTTAAATACAGGGAATTTATAGCTCAAATCAAATATAAAGAAGTAATATCTTCTCCTGTATATTTTATTCCTGTTTTGCTTCTATCAATAATGATTATTATAGAAGGTTTTCACATCTTTAATCACAAACAAAATTGCAAAACTAAAGCTGAGTGGATGGAACAATCAGGAATGACTTATGACAGGGAATCAGAAGTTAACTAATAAAATATAAAATATAATTTATTCACAACAACGTTTTCTATTTGAGGAATAATCTGTCAAAGAAGTTATCCATTCCTTGATCAAAAAGAAAGGTTCTTTATTTAGGCTGTAATACACCCATCTACCTTCTTGCCTATCTGAGATAAGACCAGCTTCCTTCAGAATTTTTATGTGATATGAAATTCTTGATTGAGACAATTTAGTTAATTTCATAATATCGCAAACACAAACTTCTCCATCCATCATTAGATCAATTATTTCTAGCCTAAAAGGATCAGAAAATGAAACCATAAACTTAGATATATTTTCTTTTTTTACTTTGCTACTCTCTTTTAACAATTTTAAAGTATCTAGATTCTTTTAAATATAGCTTAAATAAAAAAGATTTCATTAATCAAAACATCTTGATACATCAAAATATTTTGATGTATGATTTATATAGAAAATTTCAAAGTTATGAAAATTGGAATTAATGGTTTTGGAAGAATTGGCAGATTAGTTTTCAGAGCATTATGGGATAGAGCTGATATAGAAATAACTCATATAAATGAGATAGCAGGAGATTCGAATGCCGCTGCGCATTTACTCGAATTCGATTCAGTCCATGGCAGATGGGGGAAAGATATAAAGGTTAAAGAAGAAGAAATAATAATTGAGGGAAAGAAATTAGACTACACATCTTTTAAAAATTATCTTGATGTTCCTTGGGAAAAATCTTCTGTAGATATTATTTTGGAATGTACAGGAAAGAATAAAAAGCCAGACAAACTAAATCCCTATTTTGATTCTCTTGGGATGAAAAGAGTAATAGTAGCTTGTCCAGTTAAAGGAGTTGTTGCAGAGGCCGAATCACTTAATATTGTTTACGGTATAAATCAAAGTCTTTACGACCCTTCCAAACATAAATTAGTAACTGCTGCATCTTGCACTACAAATTGTTTAGCTCCAATAGTAAAGGTAATCAATGAAAATTTTTCTATTAAGCACGGCGCTATTACAACTATTCACGATGTTACCAACACTCAAGTTCCTGTAGATTTTTATAAAAGTGATTTGAGGAGAGCAAGAGGATGTATGCAAAGTTTAATCCCTACTACCACTGGATCTGCTAAAGCTATTGCTGAGATCTTTCCAGAATTAAAAGGAAAATTAAATGGGCATGCAGTAAGAGTTCCTCTACTTAATGGCTCTTTAACTGATGCAGTTTTTGAATTAAATAAAGAAGTGACAACTGAACAAGTAAATTTGGCACTAAAGGAAGCTTCAGAAACTTATTTAAAAGGAATTCTTGGCTACGAGGAAAGACCTTTAGTTTCTGCAGATTATGTAAATGACTCTAGAAGTTCAATAGTTGATAGTTTATCAACGATGGTTGTTAATTCAAATTTATTAAAGATATACGCTTGGTATGACAACGAGTGGGGTTACAGCTGCAGACTTGCAGATCTTACTGAATATGTAATCAAAAAAGAGATTTAATTTATGTCTTTATGAAGTTATCTAATATTCAACAATATAGTGTTGTAACAGCAAACTATTGGGCGTTCACGCTTACTGACGGCGCATTAAGATTATTAGTTGTTGGTCACTTTCATGAGCTAGGTTACACAACTCTACAAATTGCTTTACTTTTCCTTTTTTATGAGTTTTTTGGAATAATTACTAATCTTTATGGTGGCTGGATAGGAGCAAGATATGGATTAAGGCTTACTTTATGGATTGGGACTATCCTGCAAATCATCGCTCTTTTTATGCTTATTCCAGTTAAGGAAGATTGGCCAGTAATTTTTAGTGTCGCATACGTTATGGTTGCTCAAGCAGTTAGTGGGATAGCAAAAGATTTAAACAAAATGAGTGCTAAAAGTGCTGTTAAGACAGTAGTCCCAGAGACAAATGATGGCAATGATACTGGCCAAAAACAACTTTTTAAATGGGTTGCTATTTTAACTGGATCTAAAAATGCTCTTAAGGGAGTTGGCTTTTTCTTGGGTGGACTTTTATATAAGTTATTTGGATTCAATAATGCTGTAGGAATTATGGGTTTTGGACTCTGCTTAGCCTTTTTATTGACATTAATTTTACCTGGAGAAATTGGCAAGATGAAAACCAAACCAGCTTTTAATGATCTTTTTTCAAAATCAAACGCCATAAATATTCTTTCTGCAGCAAGATTCTTTCTTTTTGGAGCAAGAGATGTTTGGTTTGTTGTAGCTCTTCCAGTATTCCTAGATATGGCATTTGGTTGGGACTACATGGAAATAGGATTATTTCTTGGGGCCTGGGTAATAGGTTATGGAATTGTTCAGGCTTCTGCTCCAGCAATTAGAAAGATATGGGGCCAGAAAGAAAGTCCAGATCGTAAAGCCATCCAATTTTGGAGTGCCGTATTAATGGTAATACCATCTTTGATAGGAGTCGCATTATGGAGAGAAAGTTCTCCATCTATAGCAATAATTTTAGGACTTACTATTTTTGGATTTGTTTTTGCAATGAATTCCTCCACACATTCTTATATGATTTTGGCCTACTCTGATAATGAAAAAGTCAGTTTAAATGTTGGCTTCTATTACATGGCAAATGCTGCTGGAAGACTAGTTGGAACATTACTATCTGGCTTACTATTTATGATTGGGAGAAATCCGAGTATTGGTCTTCAATATTGTCTTTATTTTTCATCACTTCTAATATTCTTATCTTGGATTTCGAGTCTTAAATTACCAACAATGAAACAAAGCTTATCAGCTCCATAAAGACTAATTTTTAGGAATTAGAATATTTTAATGGCAAAAATATCCTTAATTGAACTTGCAAAAACTTTCCTAAAAATTGGTATTTTAAGTTTTGGAGGACCCTATGCTCATATTTCCTTATTCGAAGATGAACTTATAAATAATAAAAAATTGATATCAAATCAATCTTTTGAAAAAGGTATTGGATTATGTCAAATACTTCCAGGACCAATATCTACTCAATTGGCAATATATATAGGTCTTAAATTAAATGGTTATCTTGGTGGATTGATATCAGGTATAAGTTTCATTATCCCAGGATTCATTTCGGTATTAGTTCTTAGTTTTTTTTGGCAAATTGGTTCTGGTTCAAAATTCTTAACAGATTTAATTTATTTTAATCCGCCTATTATTGCAGGAATAATTTTTTCATTCTCATTAGTTCTATTAAAAAAAAGATTAAAGTTTGATCGAATATTATTCTCCAGCTCAATATTATTTCTACTTATATTTGCTAAATATAATAGTATTCAATTTCCACTCATAACAATTCTTAGTATTGCAGGATTGACAAATATATTTTTAAAGAAATTCAAAAATATTTTTTATAGCTTGGTCCCTTTATCTATATTTTCAACAACCTCATTTTTGATTAGCTCGGTCTTTTTAGATATATCAAAGTTTTATAATTTTTTAAGAGAGTCTATAACCTCAAAGTTTTTAGTAGATTACCTTAATCTGTTTTTTTTCTTCTTTAAATCGGGACTTTTTATTTTTGGAGGTGGATTAGTAATCATTCCTCTTATGAGTGATTATGTTATCTCGCAAGGATGGTTAACAAATAATGAATTTATAGATGGAATAATGATTAGCCAAATAACACCTGGGCCTGTCTTATTAATTACAAGTTTTATTGGATATAAAGCGGGGTTTTCGGTCGGAGGAATAAATGAAGCTTTAAAGTATTCATTAATATCAACTTTTGCAATTTTTTTACCAAGTTTTTTATTGATTTTTGTTTTTGGAAAAGGCTTTATAAAAAACAGAATTAAATCGATTAATTACTTTATCGAAGGAGTAATCAATACAATTCCAGGAGCAGTTATTTTTTCTGGATTTAATTTAATTGAAGATAGTTTTTCATCAAAATACTTTTTAATTAGCTCTATTTTTATAGTTTTAATCTCCACACTATTATCTTTTTTAAAAATAGTTCCAACATACATACTTATTCTTTTTTCTTTAATATTAGGCTTGTCAAAATATTTGTTTGCATAAAAAAAGGAGGAAATAAATTCCTCCTTTTAAATATTGTCTTACGGTTTATTTACCGATTCTTTTTACAGCAGCTCTTGACTTCTCAAGAATATCTCCTTTTAAGGGGACAAATCCAAGTGATGGAGCTTTATCTTGATACTCGTCACTTAACAATGTATTAAAGGCTTGTTTGATAGCTTTAGTGTTTCTACCATTACCCTCTTCATAAGCAAGTATCCATGTTAATGAAGCTATAGGGTATGCTCCTTTTGCAGTTGGGTTAGGATTTTTACCAGCAAGATTTTCATCTAGAGTAATACCATTAAGAGCCTTAGCTCCTGCTTCTACAGATGGTTTTAGAAACTCACCTGAAAGATTCTGAAGAGCAGCAGCTTTGACATTACCTTTTATGTAAGACTGGTTAACATAACCAATTGCACCAGGAGTATTCTGGATAACACCTGCCACACCTGAATTACCTTTAGCACCAACGCCTGAAGGCCACTTAACTGATTTACCAGTTCCTAATGTCCATGTTGGTGAAAATGCTTCCATAGAGTTTGTAAAAGCCTTAGTAGTTCCTGAACCATCAGAACGATGCGCCCAAGTTAACTTACCAGGCTTACAACCAACTTCCTTCCAGTTCTTGATCATACCCATAGCAACTTGAACAGCTTGCTCTTGAGTAAGTTTCAAATCGCAATCATAGTTATATCCAAAAGCAATAGTTCCTCCAACCATAGGAATCTGAACTAATCCTCTTGTTACCTTTGCTATATCTTTGGCCTTCATAGGATCATCAGAAGCACCAAAGTTTACAGTCTGGTCAATAAATGCTTTTCTTCCAGAGCCTGAACCAACAGCTTGGTAATTAACTCTGGGACCGCCTGAAGATGCTAAATCTTTGAACCAACGAGTGTAAATTTTGGCAGGGAATGATGCTCCAGCACCACTTAATCTTGTTCTAGCAGAAACACTTGTGCCAGGAACACTTGTACCAGCAGCAATGGCTACTGCAGAAGTGAAAACCAAAGCTTTCTTAGCTATGTTCATGGGTGTCATGATTAAATAAAGACTCCATATATATAGCACCGAATTTATACATAAATACTCATCAATTAAAATTTTATCCTGTGGTTAATTAGTTCTTAACCCCTTCTTAAACTATGTGTCAATTCAACTTATTTACGTTTAGTTTTGAAAATATTTGAAAATAAATAAATTTCAATTTTAAAATCTAATTCAAAAATATTCAAAAAATAAAAAAATTATTTTGTTTAATTAAAGAAAAGTTTAAAATCTCTTTAAATTTTCCTTCTGACCTAATTTCTTATTCTTTTCTTAACTTTGATACGTTGACATGAATTTGGATTAATATCCATTTTTACGTGTTGAGGTTTATGAAACTTTTTCAAAAATTAATCGCTGCTCCTGCGATCATTTCAATGGCATCAGGGTTCGCAGTAAGTGCATCTGAGATCAATACTTCTGATCTTGGTAAATTTTCAAATTCTAGTAATCTAGTATCTTTAGGTGATTTTAAATCTGATACTTTATTACCAGGAGATTGGGCTTACGATTCATTAAAGGATCTTACAAATAGTCCAAAATTTAATGGTAACTCTGTTACTCGTTTAGAAGCTGCTGCTGAATTAAACAATTTAATTGCAGGTGGCGAAGGCTTAATGAACGGAGCTGCAATAGGTAGGCTGAGTGATGAGCTTGGATCTGAATTGGCAATTATTAAAGGAAGAGTTGATGGCCTTGAAGCTCGTGTTAACGGACTTGAAGCCGGAGCTTTCAGTGAAACAACATCAGCATCATTTGGTGTAGATGCAATTCTTGAAGCATCTGATGGTGGTGGTGAATCAGAAGCTGTAGGATTTCACTATGCTTGGGAGATGAAAACAAAAACAAGTTTTACTGGTGAGGACACATTAACGGTTGCTGCGGAGGCTGGTAATGGTGCTGGAACATCTGGAGGAGTTCTAGATTTCGGAGCTGGTACTGATAATGTAATAGAAATTAAGGATGTTAACTACAAATTCCCAATTGGTGACAACTTTACAATGAAAGTTGGTGATTCTCTTAAGATAAGTAAGTCATTCAATCAAGCATGTTCATACGGAGCATTCACTGATGAGTTAAGCAACTGCGGAGACGGTAAAGCTCACAATGTTGGTGGAGACATTTCTGCTTCAGGAGAATATGATTTTGACAATGGATTCACATTTTCTGGAGGAGTTTCAGGTAAGAAAAATGCAACCGAGCTTCTTACAAAAGAAAACCCTGGTATCTGGGCTTTAAACGCAGCTTATGAGGCAGACACTTATGGATTATCACTTGCTTATGCAAGCGATGTTGATAACGCATATTGGGGTTTAAATGGTATGTATGATTTTGACCAATTTGCTATAAGTGCTGGAATGGGATTTAAAAACCCAGATTCTGGTACTGAATCAACTTCATGGATGGCTGGTGTAACCTTGCCTGAAGTAGGTATTGGAGAAGTTAACATCGGTATTGGAACTGATGGCTATTTTAAAGATGCTGAAACTGAATTACTAATTTACGAAGCAAGTTATGGTTTTGACTTAGCTGATAATATTGGCATGACAGTCGGTGCATTCATTCAAGAAAAAGCGGCAGGAACAGATGACATAACAGGTGTAGCTTCCACTATTAGTTTTAGTTACTAAGTTTATTCATTTAACTTAAAATCTTTAAAACTCTAAAGACCTGCAATAAGCAGGTCTTTTTTTTTTATTTTAAATCTTGTTTAAGTTAACCTAACCTTAATATTTTTATTTTTTATTCTTAACTTTTTAAAGGGAATATAAAAATGTGTTTTCTTACGCACTAAATGAAAAAAACCCTAGCTGCTGCAAGTTTTTCAGCATTACTTGCGATTGTCGCCTCCTCTACAAATAGCGGATTTGCAAATTGGAATACAAAATATTGGGCAAATGAAAAAAACTTCAACAGAATTTCCTCTTTTAATGTAAGTGATAATTTACCAAAAGGATCGAAATCTACCACCAAAACTTCTTCAGAGGTTGTTACAGCATCAGAAGATGGTAAGACTTTGATGTATACAGATAGCGATCTAGGAGTAGTAGGTTTAGTTGATATCTCAGACCCTGCAAAACCTAAAGCATTGGGAGTTGTTGAACTGGAAGCAGAACCCACTGGAATTGCGGCACTTGGAAACAATGCTTATATAGGTTCAAATACATCTGAAAGTTATACGAATCCTTCAGGAGCAATAGTTCAATATAATTTAGAAACAAGAAAGGCCGTAAAAGAATGTGATTTAGGTGGGCAGCCTGATAGCGTTTTTGTTTCACCAGACGGAACATTTCTAGCTGTCGCTATCGAAAATGAAAGGGATGAAGAATATAAAGATGGATTTATCCCCCAATTAGATGATCAAGGTAAACAAATTAATCCTCCAGGTTATGTTTCTCTTGTGAAGTTAAACAAAAGAGGAAAAATACAATGTAAATCAATAAAAAAAGTTGATCTAACAGGCTTATCTAAAATAGCTCCTAGCGATCCCGAACCAGAATTCGTTGCTATTAATGATCTTGGTGAAACTGTCGTTTCTCTTCAAGAGAACAACCATCTTGCAGTAATTGACAAAGATGGAAATGTAATATCACATTTCTCGGCAGGAGTTGTAAAACAAATGGCCGGAATGGATACAAAGAAAGATGGAGCACATAAATTCAAGAAAAAACTAAAAAATGTAAGAAGAGAGCCAGACGGTCTAACATGGATTGATAATGATCATTTTGCAACAGCAAATGAAGGTGATTACAAGCATATTGATCCAAAACAGGCAAAAAGAGGTGGTTCAAGGTCCTGGACTATTTTCAAAAAAGATGGAACAGTAGTTTATGAAGATGCAAATAGATTAGAAAGAGCGATTGCACAAATAGGTCATTTCCAAGATGGAAGAGCAGGTAAAAAGGGAGTAGAACCTGAGTCAGTTACATACTCTAAAATTGATGGAACACCGTATTTATTTGTTGGTGCAGAAAGAGCAGGAATAGTAGCTGTTTACGATATCACGGAGCTAAATCAACCTTTACTTACTCAACTACTTCCATCAGGCATTGGACCAGAAGGATTTGTTGCTATTCCAGAGAGGGGATTAATTGCCTCAGCAAATGAAAAAGATTACAACAAAAAAGAACCTGGTTTATCTTCTCATGTGACTATTTATCAACTCCAAGATGCTCCTGCTTCTTACCCTCATATAACTAATGAAAACGGACTTGATTTTGTTTCTTGGGGTGCGATAAGCGGAATGGTAGCGGGTGATGACGGTAAGATTTATGCTGTAAATGATGGAACTTTTAAAACTCAGCCAAGAATCTATGTTATTGATCCTTCATCTTCACCAGCACTTTTAGAAAGAGCTATTGATATAAAGCTAGATGGTAAGACTGCATTATTCATGGATCAAGAGGGAATTACAACAGATGGTAATGGTGGATTCTACATTTCTACTGAAGGAATAAAGAAAAAGCTAGATGAACATCCTCCTGCAATCTACCATGTAAGCTCAGATGGTGAAATCTTAGAGAAGATAACTCCACCACCTTCATATCTTAATTATGCAGAAAATCCTGGTTTTGAAGGCATAACAAGGAATGGGGATATTCTTTATATTGCTCAACAGAAACCTTGGGGTGATGATACTTTCAATACTACTAAGATTCTTTCTTATAATATAAGAACTAAACAGTGGGGCGCTGTAAATTATCAATTAGATAGGATTAAAAAAGGAGGTGTTGGAATTTCAGAATTAACTTACCATGACGGGGCGCTTTATGTAATCGAAAGAGATAGTTTCTATGGAAAGAAAGCAAAATTGAAAGCTATATATAAAATAGATTTAGATGATGTTATTTTCGAAGGTCTTCAGACTAATATTCCTCCCAGACTTTATCCTTTAGTTGAAAAAGAGTTAGTTACTGATCTAAAACCAGTAATGAAATCTACTGGTGGTTTTATCCTTGAAAAGGTTGAAGGCTTAGCAATAACAAGCGACGGGCAAGCATGGATTTCAACTGACAACGACGGTACTGGAAAGAAATCAACTGGTGAAACTCTTTTCCTAAATATTGGAAAAATCTAGTTAAAACTACTAATGAAAGTCACCTTTTATATAAGGTGGCTTTTTTTTGCAATTCTTATAATTGAATAAAATCAAGTCATGAAATACCTACTATTTATTGTTTTATTCATCGCCCCAGTAAAAGCTGAAACAAAATATTATTGGCAGGGTGTCAGGCATTATTTAAATCGACCCAAACTAATGATAGAAGCATGCAAAGATATGAAAGAAGAAAATGACATTGGAACATCTGCTTTCGAGAGTATGTACATGCCAACATTACCTGATAGGCTTTGGTTAGCTATTGGCAAAAGAGATACTTACTGGGCAGATGACTCCAAAGAAGGAAGCATTCTTTTTACAAGAGAAGGGGTTTTGAATTTAAAAAGATTTATCGCAGAAAAATCATGTCCTAATATTTTTTAAATTTTCCCTATAAATCTGTATTAAGACACGGAAAGATAGTTTCAATAATTGCTCCACCATCCCTATGATTAAAAGCCTTTATAAAACCTTTATTGTTATTAATTATTTTTTTTGTTATTGAAAGACCTAAACCACTACCACTTTTCTTAAATTTAGTCCTCGATGGATCCCCACGATAAAAACGAGAAAAAATGTCATTTTTTTCATTTTCTTCTAATCCAATACCTTTATCTCTAACTCTTATAACAACAGAGCTATCTCTCTTAAAAATTTCAATTTGTATGTCCTCATTTTTTGGATTATAACGAATAGCATTATCTAAGATATTTATAAATGCTCTTTTTAAATTTTCAATATCCCCAGATATATAATATTTTGTTGGAATAAATAAATTTATTTTTATATCTTTTTTTTCTGCAAGTGGTTTTAGTGTTTGCCAAGATTCCATAATCAAATCTGAAATAGATATTTTTTTGTTTTTATTAAAATCTTCGCTACTTTCTAGCTTAGAAAGCTCTAAAGTCTCTTCGGCCATTTTTCTTAATCTTTTTGACTCTTTCTTAAGTCTTTTAACAAGATACCTATCCTTTTTTGATACTACTGATTCAAGTCTTTCCCCAATTAAGATAAGTGAAGTAAGAGGAGTTTTCAGTTCATGAGACACATCATTAATTAATTGATTTTGTCGTTTTTTTATCGATTCAATTGATAATTTACTTTCCAATAATATTAAATAATTCTTTTTCCTTCCTCTAACAATATTTGCCGAAATGGGTACTCCCGCAATTATGAAATCAAGGTTGAATGGGAAATCTTTTTTTCTTAAATATAGAATTTTATTTCTTAGTACTTCTAGCTCATTAATATCATTAATTGCTTTACCAATAACATCTTTATATTTGACAACCCTAATGAGAGATAAAGCTTTCTGATTAATAAAATTTATTGTTAGATCAGATGATAAGATTATCCACCCTTGTGTTGAATAATCCAACCAAGACAACACTTCATGAGGTCTAATTTTATCAAATGGGAAATCAATAGTTTTTTTATAATTATTTTTATCAACTTCAAATTGTTTTTCTTTTGATTGTGAAAACTGCTTGACTTGTATCTTCCACTTGTGGTGAAAATACAATAATACTTCTTGCAGTGTTTTCATTTTCATCCAAACTTATATCCAAAACCTCTAACAGTTTTAAGAAACTTTGGAGCTGAGGGATCTTCTTCTAATTTCTCTCTGAGCCATCTAACATGAACATCTACAGTTTTAGTATCACCAATAAAGTCAATTTCCCAAATTTTTTCAAGTATTAAATCTCTTGACCATACCCTTTTGGGGTTTTTCATAAATAACTCTAATAATTTAAATTCTTTTGGAGATAATGTTATTTCTCTATCAAAAGAAGTTACCCTACATTCTTCCAAAAACATTTTTATATGATTAAACTCGATAGTAGTTTTTGATTTTTCTATATATTTTTTATTACGTTTAGATCTTCTTATTAAGGCTCTAGATCTAGCAATTAATTCATTTAAACCAAAAGGTTTTGTTAAATAATCATCTGCACCAACCTCTAATCCAAGAACCCTGTCTGATTCATTATCTTTAGCACTCAAAATTAGTATGGGTGTATAGTCTTCATCATTTCTTATTTTTCTACATAACTCTAATCCATTTAGTCCTGGCAACATTAAATCTAGAATTATTAGGTCAACATCTTTTTTAATATCATTATTAATAAAATCTAAGGCACTTAAACCGTCTTTGAAACTTGATACTTTGAAACCTTCGCTGATCAAGGTTTCACTGACAGTAAGCCTAATACTCTTATCATCCTCTACAAGAAGAATTCTTGAGTCTTGCAAACTTTTATGATCTTTAATAGCCATTTAAAGTTCCAACAATTTTATTTTATATAATCAAAATTATTTGATCTAATTATTTCATAATTAATTTACATTGAATTATTATCTTTTTCATTTAATCTTATTTCCTTGTTAATTTTCCCTTAAACTTTTTTACCTAAATTAAAAATGTCTCTTTAATTTCCTCACACAAAATTTTAAAGAGACAATCCTATTTAACTTAATAATGGATATCTAAACTAGTATCCCATCGAAGCGTAATAATAATCGTCATCTTCATCTATATTTGTCACTACCCATTCTGGAGGATAATCCCCAAATTTAACGTATTGATAAAGCTTATCTAAATCTGGATCATAATAAGTGTCATTAATTCTTGGATCAGTTATTACTTTGCTTGGATGCATAATAATAATTATTTGTACTCTTTCCTTA
>CABZFV010000013.1 GCA_902525075.1 uncultured Prochlorococcus sp.
TCACTTTAAGTTATCGTTCAACAAAGATAATAAATATATAGATTACGAACCCTGGCATTGGAGATATGAGGGGTCAATTGAAGCATTAAAAGTTTTTGAAAGCGCAAATAGAAAATCATAAATCTAATTGATTGATTAAATTATTCAATTAGATTATATTTTCAAAATCTTAAAGAGAAAATTCTCATAATAAGCATACTTTGAGTTAGCCTTAATAAAGTCAATCTACTATTTATATAAATTCTATAAATGTCATCTTCGATAAAAGAAATTAGAAATGTTGCAATTATTGCTCACGTAGATCATGGGAAGACAACACTTGTAGATGCATTGTTATCTCAATCAGGAATATTTAGAGACAATGAAGTTATCCCTACATGTGTAATGGATTCAAATGATCTTGAGAGAGAAAGGGGGATAACAATTCTCTCAAAAAATACTGCCGTTAACTATAAAGACACCAGAATTAATATTATAGATACACCTGGACATGCTGATTTTGGAGGCGAAGTTGAAAGGGTTTTGGGAATGGTTGATGGTTGTCTGCTTATTGTTGATGCAAATGAGGGACCTATGCCTCAAACAAGATTTGTTTTAAAAAAAGCATTAGAAAAAGGACTTAGGCCTATAGTCTTTGTAAATAAAATTGATAGACCACGAGTAGTACCAGAAATAGCAATTGATAAGGTCCTTGATTTGTTTTTGGAGTTAGGAGCTGATGATGATCAATGTGATTTCCCTTATCTCTTTGGGAGTGGGTTATCTGGTTTCGCAAAAGAAGAGATGGAAACTAATAGTGACAATATGATGCCTCTTTTTGAAGCTATTATCAGACACGTTCCTCCTCCAGTAGGTGACTCTAATAAGCCTCTTCAGCTACAAATAACTACTTTGGACTATTCTGATTTCTTAGGCAGAATAGTAATTGGAAAGATCCACAATGGGACTATAAAAAATGGCCAACAGGCTAGTTTAATTAAAGAAAACGGAAAAACTATTAAAGGTAAGGTTAGTAAACTTTTAGGATTTGAAGGATTACAAAGAATTGATATAAATGAAGCATTTGCAGGTGATATTGTTGCTGTTTCTGGTTTCGATGACGTAAATATTGGTGAGACAATAGCATGTCCCGATTCTCCTCATCCTCTTCCATTAATCAAAGTTGATGAACCTACCTTAAATATGACTTTTGTTGTAAATGATTCACCATTTGCGGGTAAGGAAGGGAAATTTGTTACTAGTAGACAATTAAAAAATAGATTGGAGAGGGAACTTTTAACAAATGTTGCCTTGAGAGTAGAAGAAACTGATTCTCCTGACAGGTTCTCAGTTTCAGGAAGAGGAGAATTACATCTAGGGATATTGATTGAAACTATGAGAAGAGAGGGTTTTGAGTTTCAAATCTCACAACCTCAAGTAATTTTCAGAGAAATTGATAATGTTGAATGTGAGCCTATAGAGACTTTGGTTTTAGATGTACCTGAAGTATCTGTTGGTTCTTGCATCGAAAAACTTGGATCTAGAAAGGCAGAGATGAAAAACATGCAGACAAGTTCAGATGGTAGAACTCAATTAGAATTTCTTGTTCCATCAAGAGGATTAATTGGATTTCGCGGGGAATTTGTAAGGATAACCAGAGGTGAAGGTATCATGAGTCATTCGTTTTATGAATACAAACCTAAAACAGGAGACTTTGAAACCAGAAGGAATGGCGTTCTTATAGCTTTTGAGGAAGGTGTGGCCACATTTTATGCTTTAAAGAATGCTGAAGATAGGGGAGTCTATTTCATTAAACCTGGAGTTAAAGTTTATAAAGGAATGATAATTGGAGAGAATAATCGACCTCAAGATCTCGAGTTGAATATATGTAAAACTAAGCAGTTGACTAATATGAGGTCTGCAGGGGCAGAAGAACTTGATACTTTGCAGTCACCTGTCGATATTACTCTTGAAAGAGCACTCGAATATATTGGTCCTGATGAAATGCTAGAGGTCACACCGGATTCAATAAGAATGAGAAAAATAAATAAAAAGAAAAAAAATTAGTAATTGCTTTAATGAACGAAGAAAGTACAAAAAGTTTTCAAGATTCCCTTTTTACAGCTTTAAATCTTTTTAATAATCATGAATGGTATGAGGCTCATGATGCTTTTGAAGAAATATGGAATTCCGTAGATGGTGACGAAAGACAAGTTATCCAAGGAATTTTACAAGTATCTGTTTCTCAGTTTCACTTAAGTAAAGGCAATTTAAATGGAGCTACTATTTTGCTTGGAGAGGGTTTAGGCAGAATAAAAACTAGAACCAAGATTGATTTAGGGATTGATCTTGAATCCTTCTGTCAATGTTTGGAAGATTTATTGAGAAAATTACAATATAAAGAACTATTAAACGAGAACGATAAGCCTTTTTTGAAACCTATTTGATGAATAATATATCTTTATCTTCAATTAAATTATTATTATCTATTTCATTTTTTTTTTTTCAAAAAAAGAGGAAAACTAATCCATCTCAAGAAAAATGAACCTAAATATTCATAATATATCCCTTTCAATTAAAGGAAGATTAATCGTAGATGATGTTTCCATAACTGTAAATCCAGGAGAAGTTGTAGGTTTGATGGGACCTAATGGTGCTGGGAAAACTACAACTTTTAATCTTGCAGTTGGGAATATAAAACCAGATAAAGGTGAAATTTTAATGAATGGGAAAAATATAACTAATCTTCCTTTGCCAATTAGATCAAGACTTGGGTTAGGGTACTTAACTCAGGAAGCGAGCATATTCAGAGACCTCACTGTTAAGGATAATATAGATTTGGCTTTACAAAATTCATCTTATAGTAGAGCAGCTATAAGAATTAGAAGAGAACAATTAATTAATGAATTTAATTTGAATAATTTTGTAGATAATTATGGTTATCAACTTTCAGGAGGAGAAAGGAGGAGGTGTGAAATAGCTAGGGCTCTAACTGTAGGCAGAAAAGGACCTAAATATTTGTTATTAGACGAACCTTTTGCTGGGATCGATCCTCTAGCTGTTAATGATCTAAAGAAACTAATTCTTAAATTAAGTAGTTATGGGGTCGGGATTCTCATTACAGACCATAATGTGAGGGAAACCCTTTTAATTACTAACAAATCATATGTATTAAGTGAAGGAAAAATTTTAGCTTACGGTTCATCAAGTGAATTGGCTGATAATCCAATAGTCAAGAAGTATTATCTAGGAGATAATTTTAAACTTTGAAATGTTTTTTTAAAAATAAATTAAAACTTTATTATTAAAGATTTACTCATATAAGAATGATTTTAATTATTATTTGGTTGTCATTGAATATTCAAACTTGAGAAATTTCTAGAAATGATACTAGATAATTTTTATAAAAATTTAATATATGAACCGGTTTCAGTTTTAGGTCTTTTAGTATTTTATTTTTTATTAATTAACTTACCAATATCTTTGGGTGCAGTTTTTAAAAAAAAGTCTTCTTCTGCTGTAAGACTTATTACGATTTTAGTGAACTTATTGATAACATTACAATTACTTTTTAGGTGGTCAATTTCTGGGCACTTTCCTATAAGTAATTTGTATGAATCTCTTTATTTCCTTACTTGGGGGATCACATTAGGTCAACTATTGGTTGAAAGAGAATACCAAGCTCCAATAATCCCCTCAATTGCTATACCTATTGAGTTGCTAACTGTTGCCTTTGCTTGTTTTGTTTTACCTGAGGATTTGAAATTATCGTCCAACTTAGTTCCAGCTTTAAGGTCTAGTTGGTTAGTAATGCATGTTAGTGTCGTAATGCTTAGTTATGCAGCATTAATAATAGGTTCTTTACTTTCAATGTCCGTTTTGTTTATTAATAAAAATAAGCCGCTTCAAATCAGAAGTAGTTCTAGAGGCATAGGGGGATTTAAAATTTCAAATAGCTATCCAGTAAATGATTTAGTTGAACCTATTGAATTTTCTCATTCAGAAGAATTAGATACATTAAGTTATCGTTCTATACTAATCGGCTTTGTTCTCTTAACTCTTGGTTTAATTTCAGGTGCGGTCTGGGCTAATGAGGCTTGGGGTACATGGTGGAGTTGGGATCCAAAAGAAACATGGGCATTTATCTCATGGTTATTTTATGCCGCTTATCTGCACATGAGAATAAGCAAGGGTTGGCAAGGACGTAGACCAGCACTATTAGCATCAACAGGCTTTTTAGTAGTTTTAGTATGTTATTTAGGAGTAAATTTCTTAGGAATAGGGTTACATAGTTATGGCTGGATATTTGGGTGATTTGTTAATCTCCCAAAATATTTATTGAGGTTCAGAAAGAACATTCCCCTTTTGAGCTTCTTGTGCAACTTTTCTCAAGTCATCACATCCTTCTTTTAATGTTGGGTAAGCAAACATTCCACTACCTGCAATAAAACAATTAGCTCCAGCATCTGCACATTGTGAAATAGTCCAATTTGCTTTTATACCCCCATCAACTTCAATATCGACATTTAAGTTTTTTTCGATAACAAAGTTTCTTATTTCTCTGATTTTATTAAGCATTGTTGGTATATAAGCTTGTCCACCAAAGCCTGGATTAACTGTCATAACTAAAACATGATCAACCATATCCATAATGTTTTTAATCATTGCAAAAGGAGTATGAGGGTTTAATGCAACAGAAGGAGATCCTCCTAAATCTTTTATTCTTCCAAGAACTCTATGCAAATGAATATTTGCTTCGGCATGAGCTATTACTACTCCTGGTTCACCATTCGCTCCCTTTGTAGCGTTTACATAAGATTCAAGCATGGTTTCACAGTTGTATTGACTCACCATTAATTGAGTTTCAAAAGGGACATTGCAATATTTCCTGCATGCCGCAATCATCTCAGGACCGAATGTGAGATTTGGCACGAAATTTCCATCCATTACGTCAAATTGAATTCTATCTACCCCAGCTTCCTCGAGCTCTTTTACACAAGCCCCCATGTTTGCCCAATCTGCTGGTAAAACTGAAGGAATTATTTGAATTGGTCTATTAACACCAGCTAAAATTGTTTGATTTGACTCAGTCATTTAATTTTTAAAATATTTAATAAAGATACTATATTTAGTCGTTTATTCCTAATTTCAAGTCACGGCCTGATAAAGTATCTCCTGTAAAGAGTTAAAAAAAGCTTACTAGCATAATAATTCTTATAAAAAATGACATTTTTTATGAGATCATACTCAAAACCTTTAAGAAAATCCTCAAAATTTAATTGTGAATCAAACTTTAATTCAAGAAATTCTCGAAGTTGTCGAGCAAGCAGCTATTGCCTCAGCAAAACTAACAGGACTTGGTCAAAAAGATGAAGCTGATGCGGCAGCTGTAGAAGCAATGAGATTGCGAATGGGCAAAATTGAAATGAAAGGGAAAATTGTTATTGGTGAAGGTGAAAGAGATGAAGCCCCTATGCTTTATATAGGTGAAGAGGTTGGCAGTGGAAATGGCCCAGGGGTTGACTTTGCAGTAGATCCTTGTGAAGGAACAAACCTTTGTGCGAATAATCAAAGAGGTTCTATGGCGGTTTTAGCTGCCTCTGATACGGGTGGTCTTTTCAATGCGCCTGATTTTTACATGAACAAATTAGCAGCGCCTCCAGCGGCCAAAGGTAAAGTAGATATTAGAAATTCAGCTACTGAAAACTTGAAGATACTTAGTGATTGCTTGGAACTTTCTATTGATGAGCTTACAGTAGTTGTAATGGATAGAACTAGGCATAAAGATTTAATTAAAGAGATTCGAGGATGTGGTGCAAAAGTACAACCGATTTCTGATGGTGATGTTCAAGCTGCGATCGCATGTGGTTTTGCAGGTACTGGAACACATTGCTTAATGGGTATAGGTGCAGCTCCAGAGGGTGTTATTTCAGCTGCTGCAATGAGAGCTCTCGGCGGACACTTTCAAGGACAACTAGTTTATGATCCGGCAATCGCTCAAACTTCTGAATGGGCTGATTATACAAAAGAAGGAAATATAAAACGTCTTAATGAAATGGGCATAACAGATATTGATAAAATCTATGAAGCGAATGAATTGGCATCGGGAGAAAATGTTGTTTTCGCTGGAAGTGGAATAACTGATGGATTATTATTTGACGGAGTTAAATTTGAAAGGGATTGTGTTAGAACAAGCAGCCTAGTTATTAGTACATTAGATAGTACTGCAAGGTTCACAAATACTGTCCATATAAAAGATGGTGCTAAGAGTATCAGCCTTTAAAAATTCACTTTTGATTTTATGCATATTGTTGTCGTCGGACTGAGTCATCGCACGGCACCTGTCGAAGTGCGTGAGAAGTTAAGTATTCCTGACCAATCCATAACAGAGTCATTAAAAGCATTAAAAGCTTTCTCTGATGTATTAGAGGTGTCAATTTTAAGTACTTGTAATAGGCTGGAAATATATGCGCTAGTAAAGGATAAAAATACTGGAATTTCATCTATTAAAGAATTCATATCAGAATATTCTGGAATTATTTTTGAAGATTTAAATCCACATCTTTTTTGCTTCAGACAGGAAGAAGCAGTTTTGCATTTGATGAAAGTCTCGGCAGGACTCGATAGTCTCGTTTTAGGGGAAGGACAAATCCTTTCGCAGGTAAAAAAAATGATGAGATTAGGTCAAGAGAATCAATCTACTGGACCAATTCTTAATAGATTATTAACTCAATCAGTTAGTACAGGAAAAAAAGTAAGATCCGAAACAAATTTAGGAACTGGAGCTGTGTCAATCAGTTCAGCAGCGGTAGAACTAGCTCAATTAAAAATTGGACAAGAAAAGGGTTTTGATACTCTTGTAAGTTTGGAATCAGAGAATGTTCTTGTTGTTGGTGCCGGACGAATGAGTAGGCTTTTAATAACTCATTTAAAATCAAAAGGATGTCATAAACTTATCCTTTTAAATAGAAATATTGATAGAGCATTAAATCTTGCTCAAGACTTCCCTGATTTAGAGATTGTTTGTAAAGGGTTAAACGAATTAGACGAAAACATATCATTATCTTCGCTTGTTTTCACTAGTACTGCTTCTGAAGAACCAATTATTGATCTTACAAAAATTGAAAAAATAAATTTGAGTAATAGACTTAAATTTATTGATATTGGTGTACCGAGAAATATATCTAATGATGTCAAACAACATGAATACGTAAAATCTTTTGATGTTGATGACTTACAAGAGGTCGTTTCAAGAAATCAAGAATTTAGACAGAAAATTGCAAAGGAAGCGGAATCTTTAGTAGAAGAAGAAAGGATCATTTTTCTAGAATGGTGGGCGAGTTTAGAGGCCGTTCCAGTAATTAACAAACTTAGATCAGATTTGGAGTTAATTAGAAAAGAGGAATTGCAAAAAGCACTTAGCAGAATGGGACCAGATTTTTCGGCTCGAGAAAGAAAAGTTGTGGAAGCTCTGACTAAAGGAATAATTAATAAAATACTTCATACGCCGGTAACCAAGTTGAGAAGTCCTCAATCAAGAGAAGAAAGACAAGTTTCTTTAAAAATCGTTGAAAAATTGTTTTCTTTGGTAGAAGAGGATAAAAATAACTAACTTTTTTCGATTTATATTAAGTTTTTCCAGTGATTTATCGTAATACCTTTGTAAACTGACCATTTGTATTTCTAAATATGCCCATAATCAGTTACTTTAAATAGTTGTATATCTACCTCCACTAGATTGAATGAAGCGTGTGTTGGCCATAATCCTCGGAGGAGGAAAAGGTTCTAGACTTTACCCTCTAACAAAAATGAGGGCTAAACCTGCTGTGCCATTGGCAGGTAAGTATCGTTTGATAGATATTCCGATTAGTAATTGTATAAATTCAGGCATTGAAAAAATGTACGTATTGACCCAGTTCAATAGTGCATCTCTAAATAGACATATAGGAAGAACCTATAATTTAAATGGCCCTTTCGGGCAAGGATTTGTGGAGGTTTTAGCGGCACAACAGACCCCTGATAGTCCGAAGTGGTTTGAAGGTACTGCTGATGCTGTAAGAAAATACCAATGGTTATTTCAAGAATGGGATGTTGATGAATATTTAATATTGTCAGGTGATCAACTGTACAGAATGGACTACAGTTTATTTGTTCAACATCATAGAGATAATGGTGCTGATTTAACTGTTGCAGCTTTGCCTGTTGATCAAGCTCAAGCAGAAGGTTTTGGCCTAATGAGAACCGATGATGTAGGAAATATAAAAGAATTTAGTGAAAAGCCTACTGGAGAGAAGTTGAAGGCTATGGCAGTAGATACTTCAAAATTTGGATTAAGTAAGGAGTCAGCTGCCGAAAAACCATATCTAGCCTCTATGGGGATTTACGTTTTTAGCAGAAATACTCTTTTCGATCTTCTAAATAAATTTCCTAATTATACGGATTTTGGTAAAGACATAATTCCAGAAGCCCTCAATAGAGGCGATACTCTTAAAAGTTATGTATTCGATGATTATTGGGAGGATATCGGCACAATTGGGGCATTCTTTGAGTCAAACCTTGCATTGACTGAACAACCAAAACCTCCATTTAGTTTTTATGATGAGAAATTTCCAATTTATACTAGACCTAGATTTTTACCCCCTTCTAAACTTGTAGATGCTCAAATTACTGATTCAATTGTTTGTGAAGGCACAATATTGAAGTCATGCAGTATTTTACATTGTGTTTTAGGTGTAAGAAGCAGGATTGAAAGTGATTCGGTTCTTGAGGATACTCTTGTTATGGGGGCAGATTTCTTTGAATCGCCTGAAGAGAGGATTGAATTAAGAAAAGGAGGCGGAATACCTCTTGGAGTAGGTGAAGGAACTACTGTAAAAAGAGCAATTCTTGATAAGAATACAAGGATTGGGGATAATGTTGTGATAATTAATAAAGATCGAGTAGAAGAAGCAGATAAGCCAGAATTAGGCTTCTATATAAGAAATGGAATTGTTGTAGTTGTTAAAAATGCAACTATTGCAAACGGAACTGTTATTTAAATTTTTTCGATCATTTTTCGCTGACATAAGTATTTTTTTTGAGCAATTTTGTTTAGTTGCATGCACACTATATTTATTGAGTTTTTTAATTTTTTATGTCCAAGGCACATTTTGGTTTAGTAGGTCTTGGTGTTATGGGCGAAAATTTAGTTCTTAACGCAGAGAGAAATGGATTTTCTAGTGTAGTTTTTAATAGAACTTACTCAAAAACTGAAGAATTCTTACAGGGTCGAGGCCTTGGGAAGAATATAGAAGGAGCTGAAACTCTTCAGGAATTTGTTAATAAGTTAGAGAGACCTAGAAGAATTCTTATGATGGTTAAAGCTGGGCCAGCAACAGATGCTGTCATTGATAATATTTCTGGATATCTCGAGGAAGGAGATTTATTAATAGATGGCGGTAACTCTCAATTTAAAGATACAGAAAGAAGGGTGAATACTCTTGAAAGTAAAAGTTTTGGATACATCGGAATGGGAGTCTCTGGGGGTGCCAAAGGAGCTTTAGAGGGCCCAAGCATGATGCCCGGTGGTACTAAGGCTTCATATGATGCAATAGAGAGCTTACTAACAAAAATGGCTGCCAAAGTTGAAGACGGACCATGTGTTGCATATGTTGGCCCAGGCGGCTCAGGTCATTTTGTAAAAACTGTTCATAACGGAATTGAATATGGAATTGAACAAATACTTGCAGAAGCTTATGACCTTATGAAGAGAGTCAAAGGTATGAATGGACAGCAGATGTCAGAGGTATTTGGTATTTGGAATAATACTGATGAATTAGCTTCTTATCTTGTTGAGATAACAGAGATTTGTCTAAATACAAAAGATGATATAACTGGAGATGATGTCGTGGAAAAAATATTAGATAAAGCTGGCCAGAAAGGTACAGGTTTATGGACTGTTGTGAGTGCTCTAGAACTGGGGGTATCAGTCCCAACTATTTATGCATCTTTAAATGCAAGAGTAATGAGTTCTTTAAAAGAGCAACGTAGTGAGATTGAAAAAACTATTCCATCTAAAGAGATAGAGGATTTTGATTTAGGAAATTTATCAGATGGAATGAAACCTTTATTTGATGCTGTAGTCCTTGCCACAATTGCTAGCTATGCCCAAGGTATGGATATTTTAAGAGAAGCATCTGCAGTATATAACTATGGTTTGAATATGCCGTCAATTGCACAAATATGGAAAGGTGGTTGCATAATTAGATCAAAATTATTAAGTAAAATTCAAGATGCTTATAACAAAGATCCTGATCTAAAAAATTTAATTTTTGATGATTGGTTTAATAATGAAATTGCGACAAGATTAGATAACTTAGCTAAGGTAGTTTCTCTATCCACAAAGGCAGGTATACCAGTCCCATGTTTATCCAGTACTTTAGATTATTTGAATAGTTATAGAACCAATAGACTTCCTCAGAATCTTGTGCAGGCAATGAGAGACTGTTTTGGTTCTCATACATATGAAAGAATTGATAGGGAAGGTAGTTTTCATACTGAATGGATGAAATGATTGAAAAGGTCAAAAATGGATACACCTTAAATATATACAAAGACAAGTTAGAACTATCAACAGCGGTTTTTAAGTTTATTCAAAGCCATATTATTCATACTTTAAAAAAGAAAGATAGATTCAAATTTTGTGTAAGTGGAGGTTCAACTCCTAAATCTGTGTATCATCTCTTATCTAATAATGATCTTCAATGGGATATGGTTGATGTCTTTTTAGGAGATGAAAGATGTGTTGATCCAAATTCAGAATTAAGTAACTCGTTAATGTTGAGGAATTCTTTACTAACTAATTTTGGATCAAAAGCTTATTTTTATGAAATTTTCAATGATTTAAACGCTGATGATGAAACTTCTAAAAATCAATTTATTTCTAAATTATTTGAAAAATGCGGATCAAACCCTCCAACTTTTGATTTAACATTATTAGGTCTTGGAGATGATGGTCATACAGCCTCACTATTCCCTTATCAAAAAAATAATAATGTAGATGATTTTGTTATTTTTAATGAAGGTAAAGGTTTAAAAAGAATTTCATTAACTCCAAAGGTTCTTTCAGCTTCTTCAAAGATAGTATTTTTAGTTAGTGGAGCTTCTAAAAGAATTGCTCTTAAGAGGTTATTAGATGAAAAAGAGCCACCAGATAGAACACCATCAAAATTAATAAAATCTATTAATCAAATTTCAATATTTTGTGATCAGGAATCAGCAAAAGAATTAGAAATTTAGTTAAAGTCTATTAATAATTTAAATTATTTAATGAGTAAGAAAAAATTTTTATTCCAGAAAAAGGAGTTCGATGGTTGGAAAACATTAAATGATACTGTTATGGGTGGATCAAGTTCAGCTTTTTGTGAAACCTCAAATTCGGGTTTGATATTAAAGGGTAATATTGTCGAGAAAGCAGGAGGATTTGTTAGTTGTAGATCTTCTATATATAAACCTTCTTTAAATGTATCTGAGTATTCATCCTTTGAATTAAATATTGATGGACAAGGAAGAACTTTTAAATTTGCTGTCGCTTGTGAAGATGATCTACTAGGACTAACCGAATTTATTCCTGGCGGACTTAGATGGATTAAATCATTTCCAACAAAAAAATTCGGGACAACAAATGTTCAAATTCCTTTTAGTGAGTTAAAACCTTCAGTAAGAGCTAATAAAGTACGTTTTCCATTTAAATTCAAGCCATCTAAAATTAAAAGATTGCAACTACTACACTCTAAGTTCGGTGATGATGGATTACTTAATAATGAGTTTAAACAGGGTTCAATAAAAGTTTTAATTAAATCAATAAGTGTTATTTGAAAATCCACCTAAAAATATAGAGAGCTTAATCGCTAAGTCAGCAGATTTAACAAATAAACCTTTTGTGCATTCTGTCGTAAAAATAAATGGTGAATACGAATTCGAAGATGAAGATATTGATTTAACAGTTAATATCTTATGTAGAGATAAAGAAGGTAAAAGATTAGAAATTTATGATCTTGAATTAGAACTTTTTAAATCAAATAAAGAGTTGGTTTTAGTAATCTCTAAGCTTAACTTCCCTGATGAACCAATATTATGGTGTGGAGTTAAAACATTATGGATGGATAGCAATAATGGGAAAAAATGCAATTCACCAAAATACAGCGCTAGATTGGAAAATTTAGCAAATAGGATAAAAAGTTTTATTGATTAAGAAAAAAAATTTGAGCTGATTTATAAATCAGTAACAGCCCCTAAACTTGATGTGCTTACGATTCTCGAATATTTTGAAAGAATTCCTCTTTTGTATTTTTGAATAGGTTTTACCCAATCTTTTTTTCTTTTTTCTAATTCTTCGTCAGATAAATCAACTTCAATTAGTTGTTTTACAGCATCTACTGTAATTAAATCACCTTGTTTTATTAGAGCAATATTTCCTCCTACAGCAGCCTCTGGAGCTATGTGACCCACAACAAGACCATAGGTACCGCCGCTAAATCTGCCATCAGTAATTAAAGCCACCTTCTCTCCTAGCCCTTGACCAACAATTGCAGATGTTGGAGCTAACATCTCTCTCATACCTGGTCCTCCTACAGGACCTTCGTTTCTAATAACAACAACATCACCAGCTTTGATATCGTTATTTAATATCGATTTTAAACAATCCTCTTCACTTTCAAAAATCTTTGCGGGACCTGTTAATACAGGGTTTTTTACTCCGCTAATTTTGGCTACAGAACCTTCGCTCGCTAAGTTACCTTTTAATATCGCTAGATGTCCTTTTTTATAAAGAGGGTCATTTATGTCTCTTATGACATTTTGATTTGTTGGAGGCTTATCTGGAATATTTTGTAAGTATTCGGAGATGGTTTTCCCTTCAATGTTTTTGCAATCGCCATGAATTAATCCTGCATTCAAAAGTATTTTCATTACTTGTGGAATCCCACCTGCCTTATGAAGATCCACCGTCACATATTTACCACTCGGTTTAAGGTCACAAATAACGGGTACTTTTTGTCTGATTCTCTCAAAATCATTAATGTTGATATCTATTCCTGCAGTATTCGCGATAGCTAAGATGTGCAATACCGCATTTGTTGATCCGCCAATTGCCATAATTACTGATATTGCATTTTCAAATGCTTTCTTAGTCATTAGGTCTAGAGGTCTTATATCTTTTTCTATTGCAGAGACTAATATCTCAGCACTTTTATCTGCACTTAGTTCTTTTTCAAGATCTTCAGCAGCCATAGTGGAACTGTGAGGAAGACTTAACCCTAATACTTCAATAACCGCAGACATTGTATTAGCTGTAAACATTCCTCCACAGCTACCAGCACCAGGAATACAATTTTTCTCAACTTGGATTAGCCTTTCTTCATTAATTTTGCCTGATGTTAATTGTCCAACAGCTTCAAATGCACTAACAACAGTAAGATCTTCTCCATGCAATTTCCCAGGCTTTATTGTCCCTCCATAAATGAAAATTGAGGGAATATTCATTCTTGCAATCGCAATCATGGCACCCGGCATATTTTTATCACATCCACCTATAGCAAGTACTCCATCCATACTCTGAGCATTGCATGCTGTTTCGATTGAATCAGCAATAACTTCTCTTGAAACTAGGGAATATTTCATGCCCTCTGTTCCCATAGAAATCCCATCACTTACTGTTATAGTCCCAAACATCTGAGGCATCCCACCTGATCTTTTTATAGACTCTTCAGCTTTTAGAGCTAACTTATTTAAACCCATATTGCATGGTGTTATGGTGCTGTATCCATTTGCAACTCCAATAATAGGTTTATTAAAATCATCATCATTAAATCCAACAGCTCTTAACATAGATCTGTTAGGTGATCTTTGCACACCTTGGGTTATTGCAGATGATCTGAGTTTATTCATATTATTTGAGAACCTTTTTTATTCTATTGCCCCAACTCTTCAAGTTGCTTCCTCACATCAGCAATTGCAGAATTAAGTTGCTCAACTTTCTTCTCCAGATTCTCTCCTTCAACTTCATTTATATTTTCATTTGAATCAATCGCTTCTGAGCCGTCTTGAATTCTGGAGGAATACATCATTGCTTTTTGTTTTTTTTCCTCTTTTCTTTTGTCTGCTTCGGATATTAACCACCATGCCAGACCTGCTGCTCCAATAAAAGCACCACTTATTAATGATAAAAGATTATTTGAAGACGAATCTCTGTATTCAGACATTGGTAAAATATTTACTCCTATATTCTATATTAGTTCTTATCTTGAAATATAGTACTTAAACGCGATAAAGGATTCCCAATACCGGGAACCAATAATGGCGTTTTTTCGTCTTCCTCATCTATGCAAGAAGTGTAAATTACCTGATTCGGGAATAATTTCGCAATTTCATTTAACCCTTTATTTGAGCAAATAGCAGTTATTAAAAGAATCCTATTTGAATCAACACCTAATTCCTTTAATTTAATTAAGGTTTCTAATGTGGTTGATTTTGTCGTTATTTGTTCTGAATAAAATATAACTCCTTCATTTGATTCAATAGTTTTAGGAAGTTCTCCTAATGAGAGGGTTGAATTAGGAATTACTTCTTTAGATCCAAACCAAAGAGATAACCCTTCGGGCAACATTGCGAGCACTTTTATTGGATAATCAGTATTAATAAAGAATCCATCTGTGTCGCCATTATCAGTATTTACTATTTCTTTTTTATATGGCAGCCAATTACGTAATGCTTCATATGTAAGCCATTTCCCTAATTGCTCATATCCTGTTGAGTACAAAATATCTGGAGTATTTTTTTCTCGTAATATTGAAAGCCAATGTTTTATTAATGGATGAGGAGGAACAATAACCTTTAGTGACATTGCCATATATTTTCCTTTAAGATACTCTTACAAACTTTAAATACTTAAGTTCTAAAATACAGTCTTATTATGATTAAATCAATTGTTTTCCCCTCACTAAAGAATGCATTAATTACTTTGTTGTTCGTTGGGATTTTATTTTTTAATTCTGTAAATTCTGCATGGGCTAAACGACCTCCTGAGATTAGAAACCAGCAAGACCTTAATTTAGAGCCAGATATGCATGGTCAAGATTTAAGCGGTAACGAATACGTTAAGTTTGATTTGAATGGGTTTAATTTTAGTGAAAGTAATTTAGAAGGCGCGGTGTTCAATAATAGTAAATTGCAAAATTCAAAGTTTAATGGAGCCAATTTAAGAGATGCACTAGCTTATGCAACAGATTTTACAGATGCAGATCTTTCTGATGTTAATTTTACAAATGCTTTATTAATGGAGAGTAATTTTGAAGGAGCAAAAATAGATGGTGCAGATTTTACTGATGCAGTTCTTAGTCGTACACAACAAAAACAATTATGTGCGATTGCTAATGGCACAAATAGTTCTACAGGAGAGAGTACAGAATATAGCTTAGGTTGTTAATCATAAAAAATGAAAAAAAAAATACCAGTTATAGTTGTTTCAGGATTTCTTGGTTCAGGTAAAACAACTTTTCTAAGATATTTATTAAAAGAGAGTAATAAAAAATTTGGTTTAATAATTAATGAATTTGGTGATGTTGGAATTGACGGTGATTTGATTAAAAGTTGTGATAAATGTGATGAATCTGAAGACGACTGCGTAATCGAATTAAACAATGGATGTTTATGTTGTACTGTTCAAGATGATTTTGTTCCATCAATAAAAGCTCTCCTAGAATTTAATCCTCCTATCGAATCAATAATTATCGAAACAAGTGGCTTGGCACTGCCAATTCCCTTAATTCAAGCACTTAACTGGCCTGAAATTAGATCTTCAATTTACCTTGATGTTGTTGTTGGTATCGTTAATGGAGAATCAATGCTTAATGGTTCACCAATTAATGATTTAAATAAAATAACAAAACAATATAATGAAACAGATAAAATTGATCACAACGCCACTATAGATGAACTTTTTGAGGAGCAACTAGAAGTTTCGGATATCGTTTTAGTCTCTAGATCAGATATCTTAAATGATGATCAGTTTGACGTTGTAAAACATAAAATTCAAGGAAGTCTAAACTCATCTACACCAGTCCTTAAATCCAATAATGGCAAAATTGATTTGAACTATCTATTTGATTTTAATTTTAAAAAAGAGACTTATAAAGAGTTTTTAACTGAAGAACATGACCATAATCATGTTGAACTTGTATCAGGTTCAATTAAATTAAATTATTTCCTTGAAAAAAATGACTTTGAAAAGGAGATGTCAAAAATCTTGGATGAATTAAACATTCTTCGAATAAAAGGACGTATTTGGATACCAAACAAATCATTACCTTTACAAATACAAATTGTTGGAAAGAAAATTAATACTTGGTTTGAAGAAGCTCCAGACAATTGTTGGAGACCAAATGATAATGCTGGGCTTGAATTAGTAATAATTTCCTTTGATGAAAAATCTATAAAAACTTTCAATAAAAAAATTAAAGAGAAATTTAAGATTTTAAGTGAACCAAAAATAGCAATTTGACATTATAGTTAGCTGCCGGGATACTTAAATAGTAGACAGCCCAAGATGGAAAATCCAAAAATTGCTTTAAAACAAATAATCTCTGACGAAGTTACATCAATTGATAAAATCAAATGTTCAAAATGTGGAGGAACAGGGAATTTTAAAACACATGAAAATTCAAGAAGAACTTGCTTAGTATGTTTTGGTAGAGGCTACATAAACATCTAATAACTCAATAAACCTTAAGGTAAAAATATTTGTTTATTAATCAATAGTACTTTTTATTAAAATTTAAACTAATCTTCTAGTAGAAATTAATTTTTAATTGGACCAATTTGCTGTAAAAGTTTTTGTAAGACTGAGACCCTCAGTTTTAGATCCAGCAGGGGAAGCTACCAAATCTGCCTCTATAAAACTTGGAGCCGAGGGAATAAAATCATTACGTATAGGAAAAATGATTGAGGTAAAAATAGAAGGTAATGGTGAAAACGAAGTAAGAGGAAAAATTGATTTATTGTGTGATAGGTTATTCGCAAATACTGTTATTGAAGATTATGAGTATTCACTAGAAAAATTATAAGATGGATAATTTTACTGTAGGAGTTGTTGTCTTCCCTGGTTCTAATTGTGATCGTGATGTTTCATGGGCATTGGAAGGTTGTTTAGACATAAGAACAAAATACTTGTGGCATGAGTCTTCAGATTTAAGTGATGTAGATGCAATAGTTTTACCCGGAGGATTTAGCTATGGTGATTATTTAAGATGCGGAGCAATTGCTAGATTCTCTCCATTAATAAATGCCTTGGATGAGTTTGTTAAAAGCGGGAAAAGAGTTTTAGGAATTTGTAATGGGTTTCAAATTTTGACAGAATCAGGATTTTTGCCTGGTGCTCTTGTTGCAAATAAAAATCTTAATTTTATCTGTGATGACGTTGAATTGGACATCGTTTCTTCAAAAGGAGGTTGGTTTAATAATGTATATGAAAAACAAACAATTAAATTGCCAATAGCGCATGGGGAAGGAAGATATCATTGTGATTCTGATACTTTAAAGAAACTTGTAGATAATGAATTGATCGCTTTGAGATATAAAAATAATCCCAATGGATCTTCATTCGATATCGCAGGCATAACTAATGAGAGGGGAAATGTTCTAGGTTTAATGCCTCATCCAGAGCGAGCATGCGACGAGACAATTGGTGGGACTGATGGTATCTTTACATTAAAATCATTAATATTGAAATAAAAAAAAGACCCCAAATTTTGGAGGTCTTTTTTTTTATTTGGGAAGGAATTAAACAGTAGCTTTTACTTTTGGATCCAAATCACCTTTTGCGTAAAGATCAGCAAAATAATTAGTGCTGTTTTGTTTGATCTTACTTGCTTGACCTTCGCACCAGAACTGCTTGTATCTATCAAGACAAACTTGCTTCATGTATTTTCTAGCAGGCTTGTTGAAATGTCTTGGGTCGAAGTTTGCCTTATCAGCAAATGCTGCCTCTCTAACCGCGGCAGTGAAAGCAAGTCTGTTATCAGTATCAATGTTAACTTTCCTAACTCCATTTCTTATTCCCTCTTGAATTTCTTCAACAGGAACACCATAAGTTTGAGGAATTTCACCGCCATATTTGTTAATGATATCCAACCATTCTTGGGGAACTGAACTAGATCCATGCATTACAAGATGGGTATTTGGAAGTGCTTTATGAATTTCAGCAATTCTGCTTATTGCAAGAACTTCTCCTGTAGGTTTTCTTGTAAATTTATAAGCACCATGACTTGTACCTATAGCAATAGCTAAAGCATCGACTTTTGTTTTAGCTACAAAATCTGCAGCTTCTTCAGGATCAGTCAGAAGCATATCTGTAGAAAGTTCACCTTCAAATCCATGACCATCTTCCGCTTCACCTTTTCCTGTCTCTAATGAACCTAAGCAACCCAACTCTCCTTCAACACTAACTCCAACTGAATGAGCAAAATCTACTACTTTTTTAGTAACTGCAACATTATATTCGTAACTAGCGGGTGTTTTTGCATCTGCCTCTAGAGAACCGTCCATCATTACTGATGTGAAACCATTTATTGCTGCTGAGTAACATGTTGATGGCTCATTACCGTGGTCTTGGTGCATTACCACTGGAATATTAGGATATGTTTCTGTAGCAGCAAGGATTAGATGACGTAGGAAAATTTCTCCTGCATAATTTCTTGCCCCTCTTGAAGCTTGGAGGATTACAGGACTATCAGTTTCATATGCTGCTTCCATGATTGCTTGAACTTGTTCAAGGTTATTAACATTGAAAGCTGGAATACCGTAACCATTCTCAGCAGCGTGATCTAAAAGTAGTCTTAGTGGAACGAGGGCCATAATTAAAATAAGTTAAATGCTATATAAAGCATATGTTTCCGAGAGTTTAGTATAAAGAGGTATCAAATGTCACGTCATTAGATATACAAAATACTAAATTAAAGAAACTTATTTTATGAACCAGAGTACATTTTTAGGATTTTTTTAGTTAATAAGTGTAGCCTGCCACAAACAATTGTTCATCAGATGAAGGTTGAGATCCCGCTACATAGGCACCTTTTGAAGCTTCAGAGTTTGCTTGAGCTCTTGCTATTAATGCTTTTTGACCTCCTTCAACGTCGCTTCCTTTCCAGGCCTTTAAGCATGAATGCTGTAATGCTCTTCCATAGGAGAATGAAACATTCTATAAAGCTTTCCTGTAAAGAGTGTTCATATTATTTAGATAAACAGACGCAGCTTCTTCGCTTAACCCTCCTGATAAGAAAACTATTCCAGGAACAGATGCGGGAACGCATCTTTCCATAGTTCTAATTGTCATTTCAGCAACCTTCATAGGATCAGCCTTTGTTGGACAATCTGCTCCATTAACAGTCATAGAAGGTTTTAATAGAGTGCCTTCTAGAAAAACTCCATTTGCTTGGCAGGCACTATAAACCTGCTTTATTACCTCTTCTTGAACTTCAGCAGTTTTTTCAATAGTATGGTCGCCGTCCATTAAGATTTCAGGTTCAATAATTGGTACTAACCCAGATTCTTGAACTGATCTTGCATACCTTGCTAATCCCCAAGCATTCTCTTGAATTGATAGTTTTGAAGGACAACCATCATTTGTAATTTGCAGAACTGCTCTCCACTTTGCAAATCAGGCTCCTTGTTCATAATATTTTGCGGCTCTTTCAACTAACCCATCTAGGCCAGAGCAAAAAGTTTCTACATCTCCTCCTCCTGGAAGTGGATTTAGGCCCTTATCGACCTTTATACCTGGAATAATACCTAAATGATTTAGTTTCTTAACCATTGACTCGCCATCTTGGTGATTCTGATAAAGAGTTTCTTCGAAGAGGATTGCTCCACTTATATATTTGCCAAGACCTTCTGTAGTAAAAAGCATTCCTCTATATGCCTTCCTATTGTCTTCAGTATTCTCAACGCCAATTCCAGCTAGTCTTTTACCTACTGTTTTAGTGGATTCATCTACCGCTAATATTCCTTTTCCTTTAGAAGCTAGTAATTGAGCATTTTCTTTGAGCTCATTTTTGTAATAATTTAAAGCCATTCTTTAATAATTCAGTTCAATTGATTTTTCCAGAATATGAAAAAAAAATAAAATCAATCCAATACTTTATCGGGTGATAATTGCTACTTATAAATGTATAGACTTAAATTTTGATACTTAATCCACTTTTGGAAGATTCTCTTATGGCTTCGCAAACTTTATGACTAGCAAGTCCCTCACATAAGCCTGGGATTACAGGTGTTCCATTCATTATACTCTGGGCCCATAAATTTTGAATTCTCAAAACTGGAGCTATTCTCCCATCAGTCCATGTTTTTTCAAAATTAAAACTTGAATTTGCAGTTAGATTTTGTATTTTATTTTCGTTGTTTGAATATTTTAAATTAAAACCATGTACATAATCTTTTTGGTTTTCGCTTTTAAGAATTAGTGAACCTTCGCTTCCATATATTTCTAAACTAAATCCTCTACCATTTTTAGAAATTGATGATAAAGATACCTGACATGGAATAAGATTCGAGCTGTAGTTTGATATTTCTATATTGGCTAAACATACATCTTCACTCGTAACATCATTTAAATCAGATGAATTAGGTAAAGGTCTTTTTTTTATTGATGTTGCTAACTTGCCAGACACGTTTATTGCTTCTCCAAAAAACCAATTCAACATATCGAATGCATGAGTACCTAAAGCGCCAATAACTCCTCCACCTTTTTCTTCCAATGAATACCAATTCCAGGATCTTTTGGGGTCGGATCTACTGCCCATTAACCAATCTAATTTGACTAAATATATATCTCCTAAGATATTTTCATCAATAAGTTTTTTTGTCTGAAGGAAAAGAGGTACTGCTCTATATTCAAAATCAACACATACGCTTAAATTATTAATTAAGGATATTCTCTGAAGCTCTTCAATTTCTGAGGAGGATATTGAAACGGGTTTTTCTAGGAGCAAATTTTTGTTATTCTCTAGAGCTTGTTTTGCTAACTTAAATCTTGATTCAGGAGGAGTGGCAATAATAATTCCATCAATTTTTGGAGATTTAACTAAGTCTTCCCAATTATGAAAAAAATCTAAGCCTGTTTCTTTTTCTATTATCGATTTTTGCTTTTTCTCGTAATGATAAATTGCTACAGGAGTTAAGTGATCAGACTCTTTTAATGCCTCTAAATGAACTCTTTTCCCAAATCCTAGTCCAGCGATTGCTATTTTTAATTTTTTATTTTTAGTATTCATTCTTATTCATTAATAAACTCTGAACAGCTATTTTCAATAACAACATCTATAAGTTCATCATTATTAGAAGTTTGCCATTGTGAATTGAATTGAGGTATTCCATTTATGGAAGTATCTTTGAACTTTTTTTCATCGCAATTAATTCTCATTACATAAAGTGATAACTCTCCATCTTCATCCGAATTAGTTGGATTTTTAAAGAACTTTGTTAAGACACTTATTTCACCATTTGTAAGCGGCTTAATACTACCTTTATCAAGCCATTCTTTCCCTTCATTATTCTCTTTTAGTAGGAGCCAGTCAACATTTCCTATTCCATAAGAATATGGAGCAAAATTTAAAATAAAAAATAAAAGGCTTAAAGAAAAATAAAAGAAATTTGAAATAATCCTCATTTTAAATATTTGCTTTTACAAGTTCTTTTACACCATGAATTTTTAAAATTTTAGTCAAAGTATCCTTGAGATCTTTCCTTTTAACTATTACATCAACAAAACCATGCTCAAGTAGATATTCAGCTGTTTGAAAATTATCGGGTAATTTTTCTCTTAATGTTTGTTCTATAACCCTTCTTCCAGCAAAACCAATAAGAGCTTTGGGTTCCGCCAAAATTAAATCACCTAACATTGCAAAGCTTGCTGTTACCCCTCCAGTGGTGGGATGAGTTAACAAGGGCATATAAAGAAGATTTTTTTCTTTATGTTTTTTTAATGCTCCAGATATTTTTGCCATTTGCATGAGACTTAACATGCCTTCTTGCATTCTTGCCCCTCCTGATGCGCAAACAATAAGAATTGGGAAATTTTCTAAAGTTGCTTTCTCAATTATCCTTGTAATCTTTTCACCAACTACTGAACCCATGGATCCCCCCATGAATCGAAAGTCCATAACAGCTAATGCTAAAGGCATTGAATTTACAGAACAGATACCTGTTACGACTCCATCTCTTAAACCTGTCCCTGCTTGACTTTCTTTAATTCGATCAGCATACGCTCTTCTATCTTTAAAACCTAAAGGATCTGTAGGACTTAGTGAACTATCAAACTCCTCGAATGAATTTTTGTCAGCAATTATATTTATCCTTTCATCGCTATTAATCCTATTGTGGTGTCCACAATTACTACAAACATTGAAATTTGAAATGAGGTCTTTTCTATAGGCTACTTGCGAACATTCTGAACATTTAACCCACAAACCATCTCCCTCATCAGTATCTTGCGAAACTTTCCCAACAAATTGATCTTTACGCCTTGCGGCAAACCAGTCGATTAATGACACAACGTTTTCTGTTTTTTCTATTTAAATCTAAATAAGGCACTTTTATCAAGAAAGATATATAAAAATTTGAAATCCTTTAGATTAAAAACACTTCAAAGTAAAAAATATAATGATTTGAGTTGATAATCCAAAATTAAATATTATTTATTTTTCTCCTCAATCATTTTATGAATTATTGGAGTAAGAATTAGTTCCATTGCAAATCCCATTTTTCCTCCATTTACAACGATACTTGTTGGACTTGACATAAATGAATCGTTAATCATTCCTAGCAAGTATTGAAAATCAATCCCCCATTTCTCTCTTGCACCTTTTCTGAAATGTATGATCACAAAGCTCTCATCAGGAGTTGGGATATTCCTGCATATGAAAGGATTAGAGGTGTCAATTGTGGGAATTCTTTGGAAATTAATATCGGTTTTGCTGAATTGTGGGCATATGTGATTTATATAATCAGGCATTCTTCTCAATATAGTATCCACAATGGTTTCCGCTGAGTAACCTCTTTCTGCGTTATCTCTATGGATTTTTTGAATCCACTCTAAATTTGTTATCGGAACAACACCAACAAGTAAATCAGCATAAGAGGCAACATTATATCCATCACCTTCTACCCCGCCATGTAAACCCTCATAAAAAAGTACATCTGTTCCCTCAGGAATATCTTCCCATGGAGTAAATTGTCCAGGTTCTAAGGATGTTCCAAGTCTTGTATTATGTTCTTCTGCTTCTTCGAGACTATGTAGGTAATATCTTTTCTTTCCTCCTCCAGTTTCACCATAGATTTTAAAAAGTTCTTCTAGCTTGTCAAAAAGATTAGCCTCTGGACCAAAATGAGAGAAATTTTCACCTTTTGAAAGAGCGTCTGCCATAGCTTTTTTCATAGGCATTCTTTCAAATCTGTGGTAACTATCACCTTCTACAACTGCAGGAACAATATCTTCTCTGGCAAAAATATGCTCAAAGGCTCTTTTTACTGTACTTGTTCCTGCTCCTGAAGATCCTGTTACAGCAACTACTGGATGACGTTTTGACATTTTTTAAAAACAATATCTAATGATTCTGACAGGTCATATGCCAACTTTATGTTTTACTTAAAAATATTTTTTTATTTATTAATTTTTTTTTAAATTTCTTCGATTATTTTATCTCCGATTTCACTGCAAGATAATACTTCGGAAGACCGATCAGCTAAATCGGCTGTTCTAAATCCTTTTGATAAAACTTTATCAATGGCAGTTTCTAAATTTTCTGCAGCTTCTTCTTCATTTAATCCGATTTTTAACATCATTGAAGCAGATAAAAGCATTGCAATAGGATTCGCTATGTTTTTACCAGCTATATCAGGAGCCGAACCATGAACAGGTTCAAAAACTCCTGGACCATCATTGTTTAGAGAAGCAGACGGAAGCATACCAATAGAACCAGTTAACATTGCGGCTAAGTCGCTTAAAATATCTCCAAATAAATTACTTGTTAAAATTACATCAAATTGACCAGGATCTCTTACTAATTGCATTGCTGCATTATCAACGTACATATTGCTTAGAGATATATTTCTATCTTTTGAGGTGATATTTAAAACTGTATCTCTCCATAATTGACTAACCTCAAGAACGTTTGATTTATCAACAGAACATATTTTTTTATTTCTTTGGTTAGCAATTTTTATTGCTATTTCTGTTATTCTCTCTATCTCGGCCGAATCATAAACCATCGTATTGAAAGCTTTTGGTATTTTTGTATCTGTTATATGTCCTCTTGGTTTTCCAAAATAAATTCCCCCTATTAATTCTCTTACAACAATAAGATCTACATGCTCAACGATTTCTTTTTTTAATGTACTTGCATCTAGTAGAGATTTTCTTATTTTGACAGGCCTGATATTTGCGAAGAGGTTTAGGGCGGATCTTAACTTTAGTAATCCACTTTCTGGCCTTAATTCTCTTGCAAGAGAGTCATATTTAATATCTCCTACACATGCTAAAAGTACAGCATCACTTTTTTTGCATTGATCAAGTGTCTTATCTGGAGCAGGACTCCCATATTTTTCATAAGCTATCCCTCCAAATAATTCTTCAATAATCTCAATATCGAAATTATGATTTTTTGAAAGCTTTTTTAAAATTTTTTTTGAAACTTCTGAAATCTCTGGTCCAATTCCATCCCCTGACAATAAAACTATCTTATATTTATTCATTTGAATTTTTGTTTATTAAAAACAATAAATTATTGCTTGTCTAATTGTCTAAGTTTTTTGGCTAATTCTGGTAATTTTTTAAAAATACTTGAACTCCTTAGCCATGATTTATTTTCCATCGCGGGGAAACCACTAATTATCTTACCATCTTCTATGTCACAATGGATTCCGCATTTTGAACTCGCAATGACATTATTCCCAACTTTTACTCTATTATTGACTCCTACTTGCCCTGCCAAAATAACACCATCTCCAATATTTGCTCCTCCAGCTATACCAACTTGAGCTGCAAATGCACAATTCTTTCCAATTTTAACTCCATGACCTATTTGTATTAAATTATCTAATTTTGTTCCCTCATCAATAAAAGTAAATCCAACTGCGGGCCTATCAATACAACAATTCGTTCCAATTTCAACAAAACTCATTATTTTTACACCACCCTTTTGAGGCATCTTTACCCATTTGCCATTTTTAGGAATAAAACCAAATCCCTCTGATCCAATAACAGAATTTGAATTAATTACACAATTATTTTTTAGAGTGGTATTTTCATAAATAACACAATTTGGATGAATTATATTATTGTTTCCTATTAGAACATTGCCTAAAATTGATGCTCCAGAAAGAATGCGATTATTGTCACCAATTACAGTATTTTCTCCAATATAGACATTAGGTCCAATATGGCAATCTGCTCCAATTATTGCTGTTTTATCTATAACCGCTGAAGCGTGAATTCCTGATTTGAAATTAATAGTTTTATATAAAAAATCCAATACTTCTGCAAATGCAATTCTTGGATTTTTAACGATTATGTTTGATATATTGAGTTTCTTTAGGGCACTAACGATTTCATCGTTATTAGTAGTTATTATTGCTGATGCTTTAGTTTGATCTAATTTTTCTTTAAGGATATTATTTTCTTCTAAAAAAGATATTTGATGTTTAACTGCAGCATCTAATGAGGCAGCATCATCTATATTTAAATCTTCAAAAATATTGGCACTAATAAAATTTGAATTTCCTTTTTTTATTAGATCAACTAAATCACTTAAAAGCATTTTTCAGTTTTAATTTTTTTCTAAGAGAGAGCAAGAACATCTCTGTGTACGACAATTATCGAGGAGTTGTTATTTTCTTTATTATTTAAGATACTTCTTAATTTGTCGCTACTTATTGATACTAAACCTTTTGCAACCTCTTTATCATTTGTATTTACGATTTTAACTGCCTGATTAATCGTAAAGTTTCCTTCTACATTCTTAACACCAACCGCTAAAAGTGAGGCACCTTTTTTTTTGATTGCAAATGAAGCGCCATCATCTAAAGTGATTTTCCCTACTGTTTGAATTGCATGTGAAAGCCAACTTTTTTTGTTTCCTATAGGTTTTTCTAATGGATAAAATAAAGTTCCAATTTTATTATCATTAAAAATTTCAATTAAGTTTTTTTTATTAGTTCCATCAACTAGTTGGACTTCGACTCCTCCTTTTGTTGCTATTTCTGCAGAAATTAATTTTGTAGAAATTCCTCCTGTTCCCCATTCATTATTTGAGTTTTGATTATTTTTATCTTTAATATCCTTTAATTCACTATTATGAACTTCTTTAATAGGTTGCGCATCTTGATTATTACGTGGATCTTTTGAGTATAGATTTTCAATATCAGTTAATAAAATAAGCTTGTTAGCATTTATAGCCAAGGCAACTAAAGCAGAGAGGGTATCATTATCTCCATATTTAAGCTCTTCATTTGCTACGGTATCATTTTCATTTACTATTGGGATAACATTTAAATCGATTAATTTTTTTAAAGTTTTAGAAGCGTTATTAAAGGATTCTCGTGAATTGAAATCAGCTTTAGTTATTAAAATTTGAGCAATATTATGACCTAATTTATTAAATACTTTATCGTATAAGGACATTAAATTAACTTGACCTACTGCAGCAGTAGCTTGAAGGGTACTTAAATCATTTGGTCTCGTTTTAATATTTAATTTTTGGCAACCTAATCCAACAGCTCCACTAGTTACTAAGATTAATTTGTTTCCTTTTGAAAGAAAATTTGTAAAGGATCTAGAAAGGTTTTCAATAACTTCTTCTGTAGATGTTTCCTCTGTTCCTCTTAAAATACTAGTACCAATTTTTATAACCCAAGTTTTCATTTTATAAAATGAGAAATTAATTTTTCTATTATCAAAGTTAAATTAAATTTTATAGGCAAGCCATCTCTATTTAATCGCTTAACTAATATTGTTTTTATCTCACATCTATTCCCAACAATAATATCTGTAAAAATCCTGTCGCCAATAATGGCTATATTTTTTGGCTCTCTGCCAATTTCTTTGATAGCAGACAAAGTTGCTTTTTTTCTTGGTTTTGATGCATTGTATTTATACCTTAAATTTAATTCTTTCGCTATTTTTGCGATTCTTTTTTTTGATGGATTATTACTTATTAGATATAAGGAGAAAAGTTTTTTAGATTCTATGATCCAATTTTTTACAGCTTTTGGGATTATATTAGATTTTCTATTTACTAGAGTTCCATCCACATCTAGCAATAAAGAATTAATTCCTTTTTTTTGCAATTCAGATTGAGAAATATTATATATTGGTAAGTCTGAATCCCAATTGACTTTTAGGATAGATCTCATTGATTTTAAGAACTACTTTTTTCAAGCTCAGTTTCAATCAAAGGTTGAATTCTATCGAACTCATCATCTTCAACTAATAAGGCACATTTGTCTTTTAATTTACCCACAATAAAAAAAGGATCTAGTGGTATATATAAACCATATTCTTGATCAAAAAGATTAAAGTTAACGAGCAATTCATAACTCTCACTATCATCATCTACGTAATCTTCTTCTAATTCATCGTAAATTGGTTCTTCAAGTTCTCCTGATACTGTTAATGTAACTGCTGATCTAATAAGTCTTAAATCATGTTCTTGAAGAACTGCTTCAGCATTTTTTAGTATTTGTTCATTTTTATCTATTTTCTCAATTAATTCAGGTTCATCTTTTTCATTTATCTTAAAAAGACTTACTGGAGTATCAACTGGCGTTAATAAAGCATATTCTTGGCCCTCAATTCTTACTAATTGTTCAAGATAACAAAATAGCTCGTTTCCATTTGAGTCATTTAATAAAAGAGTCTGTGCATCATAATTATCATTTGAATTGGCTTCTTTCATTTTAAAATTATCTATCCTTTTTAATACTAATATTTTATCTGACGTTTACCAGCTATTTCTTCTAATTCAGGACCCTCTTCTATCCATTGTTCAAGTATTATTTTTGCTGAAAAACTATCAATCAATCCGGATTTATCTTTTTTTATTCCAAATCTTTCTGAAGATTCCCAAGTTGAACTATGTTCATTGACATAAGAAAATGGAAGATTTAATTCATTTGAAAGTAATTGACCGTAATTTTTACAGTCAATAGCTTGAGCGGTCATTTTACCTTCCTCATCAAGCGGAATACCCACAATAAACCCAGTCAAATTAAATTCATATATATAATCTCTAATGATTTTAATCTCTTGATTATTTTTAAATCTTTTTACTGCTGGAAGTATATTTGATGTTATGCAGAGGGGATCACAATAAGCTAATCCTATTCTTTTGGTACCTATATCCAAACTCAAAATTGACTTGGATTTGGGTTTGCAAAATTTCACTTTGTTTTTAATGGAAAAGGAGATGGATATGGATTACCTTGTGGACTTAATTTTTCAAAGATTGATTCCAAAGATTGATTTATTATATTTACTTGTTTGGCTTCATTCTTAATTATTGTGTTCCTAATAAGAATTATTTCTTGATTTTTTACTTTGATATTACACTCTTCGAGAAAAACATTTAATTGAGAATTTTCTTTATAGGTTTTTAAATATGAAAAAGGTGATTTTTCAAAAAATCTTTTTATAAATTCTTTTAAAATAGAATTGAATCTATTATCCCAATATCTACTTATTGTTAAAGTATAATTTTCCTCATTTTGATAATTAATATCTTTTAAAATTGTACATAAAACTGAATTTTCATATATTAAGGCACCACTATTAGAGTTATTTCTTTTAAGAATGTCGTCTTGATCAAAATCTAAAATATTTCTTATTAAGGGTGATTGATTTGATCTTATGAAATTAACTATTTTTAATACATTTTGTTTATTAATTTTTTGGAATTCATTAATTAATGTATAGGCATTGGTATTTTTATTTGTAGGTTTATTTTGATCAGAACCATCCCAAAGGATTATCTCTCCTAACGGTTGAAAGCCTAATTCTCTTGCGTTTGATATAAGGTCAACATTATTTATATCTGAATTAATTATCCAACTTGAAGTTTTGTTTTCTTTTATTGAGATAGATTTTTTTATCAATCCTAAAGTTAATTGTTTATCTGTTAGAGAACACTTGCTATTAATCAACTTGGGCTTAGATATTTTTAAGCAAGTCTCTTTTTTGTTTAAAGGAAAAATATTCAAATAACCAATAATTTCGTTTCCATATATAGCAATTATGCATTTATTTTTATTTTTCTTAAGATTATTCAAGAAGATTTTTAAGTCATCAAAGGTATTTATAATTGCCATCTTTAAAAACCAATTATTCAATTCCTTATTTTTAATATCTATTAAAAGATTAATATGCCGTATATGGAGTTCTTCAAAAGTTACTTCCATTCCTTTTTTAGATTGAAAAGAATAAGAGGTATCTTTTTTCATTTACTTATTTTCTCTTATTAATACTATAGGGGTTTTTTCATCTCCATTGCCAGCTGGATTAGATATTAAGTTTCTTTTGAGTATTTTATTTACTTTTTTATTTGAACTAGCTAAGACTTTTACACCTCCAAGATCATTAACATCGACTACAGCAACATCTATATTTAGATAGTTCGAGACCTCCTTACAAAATAAATCCGCATTGAGAGGTCCCATAACTATACTCTTGTCGTAAGGTGTAACTGTGCCGCTTATATCATCAATGAGGGATGATTCTGAACCAGTTAACCTATAAAATATACCTTTAATCCCAACTAATTTGAAGAGAAATCCAACAAAAAGTGCAAAGGTTATTCTTGTGACTCCGATTCTATTTATTAATAATTGCATGCCGCAAGCAGTTGCAAGACTGCTTGTAGGGTGAAAAAAATAACATAAAGCTTTCGAAAATAAACTATATTCTAAATTTTGAGGGGAAATATATCTATTTTGCATAATCGCTAGCGGACTCTCACCGATAGTTAAAATATCATTTTTTTCTACAATTTCTTTGCAGTATTCAATCACAGTATTTACTGGGTTATCAAAGCAACCAAGTAAATCAGTTTTAATAGCAAAAGCTTTATATTTATTATTTATTGGAATTTCAAAAACTTCTTTCGTCCTTTGTTTTTGACCATCTAAATTAATTAAGAAACAATCCTTATTATTTGAAATGCCAAAATGTCCATAGTTCTCCCAATTTATTTTTAACCATAGATATTTTATTTTTTTTCTAAAATTATTTTTACTAAATTTATATATGATTCTTACAAATAATTCTGAATTTGACTTGATAATTGTTGTTGGCCAGTAATTATTTAAATTCTTAATTTTATTATTTTCATATATATAAATATCTTCTTGATAATTAAAATTTTGGCAATATTCGTTACCTTTACTTTTAAAAAAATCTAATTCAAAATTTATATTAGAAACCATCGTCTCTTTGGTCTTACTTTTATTAGTTATTTTTAAATCAACAATTAATTCGTTTAAACCATCCTTTTTTGTGATTTTGTAATTTATAGGTACCAGATTTAACTTCGATTTGGGTGAGTTTTTAATAAATAAATCTGAAAGAATTAAAAAAATTAAAAAGACTAAGAGGATATTTATTAATATCATTTTTTTAAATTAATTTTTGTTTTTATCTTTTTTTTCAGAAATAATACTGTTGTATTCATTAAAACTTTCTAGAGAAAATGTAGTATCTTCTATATCAATTCCCTTTAGTTCTCCTATAACTTTGTTTAATTCATCTATATTAATCATTCCATTTTTATCATATTGCACTTCTCCATCACTATTTAAAATAATGGTTTGTGGAATTAATCCGTTCCAATAATAATTAGGTTCATTTCTAAGATCAGACTTTTCTTTATCCTGTAATTCATCAGTAGTTAGAGCAATGATATCTATATTATTTCTCCATATCAAATCTAAACCAGATATTATAGGAGCCATAGCTTTGCTATCTGAACTGTCATCAAGATAAAAAAATAATACTGCGACTCTTTTATTTTTTAATGATTCCTGAAGAGTTGTCTGGGGAGGAACTATAGCCCCATTACCTGCGTATATAGGAAAGATGTTGCCATCGTAACTATCAGAATCTCTTGAGGCATTTGCTTTATATGGACTTAAGAAAATTAATGCTATTAGGATCCATTGAACTATTTTCATTAAAGTTTAAAAACTTACTTTGAACTTGATCTTCCTAATCCTTGAAGGATTCCTTTTCCAACTAATCCGATAGCTTTGCCAACGACCTTAGTAAGGAAAGTTACGAAAAGATTACCGATATATTTTACAGCAACTTCTAACTGAGGTGCTACGGCATCTCTTATCTCAACTAACAATGTAACTTGTTTTTGTAGCCATTCTAGATTCTCTAATTCTTTCTCCCTATTTTCATTTTTGAAGTATCGGGTAAATTTCTTATCGATAATATCAATATATTCTCGTTTACTCTCATACAAGTAGATAGGCATATAAATATAATTATGCCAGCGATTGTAGTTATTAATATTATTTCTAAATCTTTCAAAATTTCTTGTCGATTGTAATTCGGGATTTATAAGTACAGTCCTTAATTCAGGCCAAGAAGAACAAATATTAAAGATTTCAGAAGCTAATAAATTACAGTTCCTTATTGTCCAATTTGAAATAATATTTTCAAGGATCAAAAACGATTCTGTTTCATACAGAGGGAGTAATTTCCCATCATAGTCAAGAGCTTCATTTTTAATAATTGGCTCAATAAACATTATTGATTCATGTGATTCTCTATCTATCTCTTCGCAACTTACTTCACTATAAATAAAATCATTTATTGAAATAGACTCCCCTCCTTTTTTTAATCTATAATAGCTGTCTGTGATATTTGAAATTGTATTGACTTTAAGTTCTTTTATAAGAGAATTTAAATCATCTTTAAAATCTTTATCCTTATAGTTTTCCTTAATATTTTTTACTAAATTATCTAACTCATCTAACATTTTGCAAATTAGTCGTGAAATAAATTCTTTCTTTATCCCAGAAAGAATTATTGATGAATTATTAAATTCAACCTGTAAGTTAGTTGAGCTATACCTTTCTTTTAGCCTATCTAAAATTAAATTAAATATTTCTGTGGTGTTTTTATCTTTAATGAATACAGTGTTCTTATTTTCAAGATTAATTTTGTTTTCACTGTAAACTGCCTCTGTATAAAGATCTAGTGAATTACCCCATAAGAAAATTAGAAAAGATTTTGCAGTAATAAGTTCTCTTAATCTTCCTTTTAAAATGAATTTATAAAATTCTGGTGTTGAATCAGAGTTTACATATTTAAATATATAATTAATTTCAGAATCTATTTGTTTAAGACCTGAAGTTAGAATTTTTTGACTAAAAGAGAGAGGCTTGTTTTTGTTTAATTGAACTCGGGAATTATTTTCAATATCAAATACTCTTCCTCCATTTAAAATGGTATCAATAGATTCAAGAACTTTTTCTGCACTGGGATTTAAAAGAAAACCTTCAGCATTTAACGATGGAGGGGTATTTGCTTCATAAACAAGTTCGCCAGAGAGAATTATAAGAAACTTTGACTCATCATATCTTTCTCTTAATTTTAATAGCTCTAACCTTATGAGATCTTCTGATTGGAAATTAAGAACATTCCATATAACTAAATCTGGAGTTTTATCACTTGTTCCATCATTAAAATTAATTTCTAAATTTTGGTCTAGGGATGTTAACTTAAGCGATAAAGATTCTGCTATTAAGCTTGGAGCAATAATCAATATCGATTTTTTTGAAATTAATTCCAAGACTAGATTTCTTATCTCTTATACAAAATTAACTAACAATTACTGCAAATACCAGCCTTAAATCAATTTTTATACTCTTTTAAGCGTAGTAATTTGTGTTTAAATCAAAGTCATTTAATCTCTTCTGACAATACATTATTCGCTTCGTTTATCGTGAATTTATTTTCATATAGAGCTTTACCTACTATTACTCCAAAGAGTCCAGAGTTTTCAAATTTTACTAAGGATAATAAATCAGAAATTGATCCAACACCTCCTGAGGCTATTACTGGAATATCTGTAATTTCAAGTATGCTTTTGATAAATTCTTCATTTGTCCCTTCTAAAGTCCCATCTGTATTTATATCTGTAACAATAAAACTAGCAATTTTAAATGAAGAAAACTCCTTTACTAGATCTGTGGCAAAAATATTAGATTGCTCAAGCCAACCCCTTGTACTAACTTTTCCATCTTTTGCATCTATCCCAACAATTATCCTTCCAGGAAATTTATTTGATAAGTCTTTAACTAGTTCCTTATTTTCTATCGCAGAGGTTCCCATGATAACTTTCTCAATACCATAAGAAAATAATTGTTCTATCCTTTCTTGAGACCTTATCCCCCCACCTATTTGAATAGGTATATTAACTGTTTTTGCAATCTTTTTTATTGATTTATCGTTTGTTGGGGATCCAGTTTTTGCAGCATCCAAATCAACTATATGTATATATTTTGCTCCTTCGCTTTCCCAAAATTTAGCTTGCTCATGAGGCTCTTTTGTGAAGTCTTTTCTTTTATTAAAGTCGCCTTTAAAAAGCCTTACACACTTTCCATTCATTAAATCAATTGCTGGTATTAGGTCCATAGAATCATCCTTTTCATTAATTACTTATTAGTAGTACTATTCAATATGTAATTCTATTTAAGATTACTACTTCAGTTAAATATTTTTTGAATATGAAAATTCTTGTAATGGGTGGCACTAGATTTGTTGGCAAGTCTTTGGTTGGAAAGTTAATAAGTAAAAATTATGATATTGATATTTTCACGAGAGGTAATAAAAGTAATCCTGAAAAAACAAATTTAATTAAGGGCGATAGAAATAATTCAGAAGATATCCTCAAGCTAAGAAATGAAAAGTATGATGTTGTTTTTGATATTTCTGGACGAGAGTTAGAACAAACCAAACTTCTTATGGAAAATTTAGATAATTCTTTCCAGAGATATATATATGTAAGCTCTGCAGGTGTTTATAAAGATAATTGTGAACTACCCTTATCCGAAGTTGATCCAATTGATCCAGAAAGTAGGCACAAAGGAAAATTTGAGACAGAAAATTGGTTAAAAAACCAAAAAATTCCTTTTACAAGTTTTAGACCTACTTATATTTATGGACCAGGAAATTATAATAAAATTGAAAATTGGTTTTTTGAAAGGTTATTTACTAAAAAATCTATACCAATCCCTGGTGACGGTTCTTTAATTACTCAGCTTGGCCATGTTTCGGATCTAACTGATGTAATGATTAAGTGCATAAATTTTGAAAATTCCAAAAATAATATTTACAATTGTTCAGGTGAAAAAGGAGTAACAATCAAGGGTTTAATTTATTTCTGTGCGAATGTTCTTGGATTAAACCAAAATGAGATTTCTTTAAGAACATTTGATTATCAAAAATTAGATCCTAAGTCTCGAAAGGGATTTCCAATTAGATTAAATCATTATCAGACTGATATCTCTAAGATAAAACGTGACTTAGAGTGGGCGCCAACTTTTGATTTACTTAATGGCCTAAAGGATAGTTTTGTGAATGATTTTAATAATAAAAAGAGTGAGGAGTTTGATGAAAATTCAGATAATATTCTTTTTAATTCTTAAATAGCCTATTAAAGTCACAAAAGTCAGGAAAAATCCTAACCAATAAAAAATTAAAGCCAAATTATTCAATAAGCTAATTTTTAATGGTGTAAAGAAGGTAATTACTGAAATAAAAAAGAAAAATGTTTTATATTTTCCTAACATTGATGCTGGTAAACCGTCTTTTGTAGAGTTCCTTAGGCTAGAGATAATTAATTCTCTAAATAAAATTAATGACAAAGACCAGAAGGGGATAAAATTATTTTTACAAAGGAAGGTCAGAGGAATTAAGTAGAATACTTTATCGCTTAAGGGATCAAGGATAGCTCCTAATCTGGTTTTAAGATTAAATTTCCTTGCAATTAACCCGTCAAAATAATCAGTTAAACCTCCAATAATAATCAATATAAAGACATAAAAAGGTCTGTTAATTTCTAAAAAAAGTATTAATGGAAATACAAGGAAAAGGCGAGTTATCGATAATAAATTGGGAATATTCAATGCCAAATTTTTAAGATTTTTTATTAATAACAAATTAGTTTTTGTATATAAAAAATATATTACACTCTCAACAAGCTTAAATTTTTAGTAGAAATTTTAAATGGTTTTTGATGCTAGATTCTAAAATTTAATTTAAATCTGAATCCTAAAGATTATAAACTCAACTTCTCTTTATGAATGATGATGTTTTATATTACAAAATTATTCCTTATATCTAATGCAGCCTCATAGCCTAAAGCTATCTCCAGAATCTGACTTGATAAATTCAATTAAAGAATATTCTTTATCGAATAATTTATACGGGTATGTTTCTGGAGTGGTTGGTAATCTTAGAACAGTTTGTATTCAATGCCCAGGTAATCAAGAGATAAATAAATTTGAAGGAAATTTAGAGATAGTTTCTTTAAACGGACATTTTAATAAAGGAGATGTTCATTTACATTTGAGTTTTGCAGATGAGGGATGTAATGTGTTTGGCGGGCATCTTGAGGAGGGATGTATTGTAAAAAAAGGTACTGATATATTGTTACTTTCTTTTGAACAGAAAATTATTAATATCTCAAATCATGATTTAATCACTAATGAATCACGTGTAAAAGCATATATTTTAAAGGATTGTCCTTGGTCTAAAAGAGCAATTAGGTTGCTTAATTCTTTATCTATCCCTCATGAAGTTACTCTAATAGACAATGATGAGAGCTTTCAAAAAATTATGGCTCAAAGTAGCCATAATACTTTCCCTCAAATATTTTTGGATAATAAATTTTTTGGAGGATATGATGAACTTTCAGAACAAGCAAAATTGGATAACTTAATTTCATTTAAGTAATCTAAATTTTTTAACTATCACGATTAGTAAGCTTTTCAGCAACTAATTCGTCCTCTAACTGCTTGATTAATCTTGATACAAGACTTTGAAATTCTGGTTGACAGCCTTTAAATGCAGCTTTATGTCTTATTGGCTCATTTCTAGTTCTTAAATCTGTAAGCATTAATTGTAATGCGTCAATTTTGGGATTTATTTTCATAGTTTTAATTTATATATTTACATCTTTTAAATCATTTGCATAGCTTTTTTAAAAGATATCTTTTTATTATCATTCGAACTTGTAACTTCTATTAATTTATTTATGGATTCTTTGTTTTTTAAAGAATCTATACAACATTGCGCAACTAATCTTCTTGGGATTGATCCATTAATTTGAGTATCCTCTTTTGAATAATTTATATTTTCTGATTTAATATCTTCATTTTCCTTTAATCCTCCTGGTCTAATAATAGTCCATTCAAAATTTGAATTGCGTAGAAAGTTTTCACCTAATTTCTTCCAAATAAGAATTAAACCAAATAAGTTTAATGGGTGAAATAATTTACCAGTACAAAGGGAGCTAACTAAAATAACTCTTTTAATACCAACTCTTTTGCAACTCTCTAATTGCCTGTATACTCCTAATGCATCAACCTTTGCAGGACCAGTTAAATCTAATGATGCTCTCGCTCCAGTCGCAATTATCAAAGCATCAATATCTTTTAAAGCTTCATCAAGTTCTCCTTTTTTGTCTAATGAAACCCTAATAGTTTCTAAACGCTCTAATCCTGCTGAGACTTTTGAATTCTTTCTGATGATTTGCCTTACTTTATATCCTTTTTTAACTGCTTCTTCGGAAATTCTATAACCTGTTTTCCCCGATGCACCAGTAATTGCTATTTTCATGATAAAGAAACTAATTTAAGTATTATATAAATTTCTTAAGGCTTTTTACATTTAAATTTCTTTTTTCTTTTGGGATAAAGAGTGCGACATAAATAACATTTTGTTCCATCACAACCTCTTGCTGTGCAGAATTCTCTGCCATAAAAGATTATTTGCAAATGTAAGGTATTCCAATCATTAATAGGAAATATTTTTTTAAGGTCTTTTTCTGTTTGAACTACGCTATCTCCATTTGATAGCCCCCATCTTTGTGCCAACCTGTGTATATGAGTATCTACTGGGAATGCAGGTATTTTAAACACTTGAGACATTACAACTGATGCTGTTTTATGACCTACCCCTGGAAGAGATTCAAGCTTCTCAAAAGAATCTGGGACCGTACCATTATGCTTCTCAATCAATAATTTAGATAAGTTATATATGTTCTTTGATTTTTGATTAGATAGACCTAAAAACTTTATGTATTTGTAAATGCCATTAATGCCTAGCTGCATCATCTTTTCTGGATTATCTGCAACCTTAAATAAACTTTTTGTTAATTCATTAACCTTCTTATCTGTTGATTGAGCACTTAAAACTACGGCGACTAGAAGTGTATATGCATTTGTATGGTCAAGGGGTATTGGAGGCGATGGATATTGCTTTTTGAGTTCCTTGCGTATTATTTCTGCTCTTTCAGACTTTCTCATTAAACTTGAAAATTAAACGGTGTATAAAATTATACAAGGGATATTTTAGGTGAATATTTTCTGCTAACTTAATATATTTGAATAAGAAGAACTTAGTGAAAAATGATGCGCTAATAATTGATGATTTGCATCATAAATATGATAAGCAAGAATGTTCAAATTGGATATTAAAGGCAATTAACCTGAAAATTGAAAATGGCGAATTGTTAGGGTTGCTTGGTCCTTCTGGTTGTGGAAAAACTACTCTTTTAAGATTAATCGCTGGGTTCGAATATCCCTCTAGAGGGAGGATTTCTTTAAATGATAAGGAAATTTCAAGTGGAAAAAAAATTCTTAGTCCAGAGAAAAGAAATATTGGTATGGTTTTTCAAGACTATGCACTTTTCCCTCACTTAACTGTTTTGGAAAATGTAATTTTTGGTTTAAAAAACAAAAAAGATAGATCTAGAGTTGACTATTTATTAAATGTTGTAGGTCTTGATAGTTTTATTGGAAGATACCCACATGAATTATCTGGAGGCCAAAAACAAAGACTAGCAATTGCGAGAGCTCTTGCTCCTGGTACTAATTTTATTTTATTAGATGAACCATTTTGTAGTCTTGATATGCATGTCAAACTAAAATTGAGAAGTGAACTCCCAAATATCCTAAAAGGTTGTAATGCAAGTGGATTGATGGTCACTCATGATCCGGAAGAGGCAATGTCAATTTGCGATAAAGTTGCCGTCATGAATGAAGGAATAATACATCAAATTGATACACCGATTAACCTTCTAAACAATCCCAAGACCCTATTTGTTAGTAGTTTTATTTTGGGTAATAATATTATTAATCTTCAAAAAAACGGTAATTCATATATGTCTTGTTTAGGTGAAATAAATAGTTCAGGGGTTTTACAAAATGCAAATATTAAAAGTATGTCAATTTCTCCTAAATTTATTTCAATTAAAAGATCAGAATCTGGTGATGCGATTGTTATATCTAAAGAATTTCTTGGAGAATTTCTCATATATAAAGTAT
>CABZFV010000014.1 GCA_902525075.1 uncultured Prochlorococcus sp.
TGAGACATTTGAACCATTTTCTTTGAGGAAGTTTCAATATTTCTTAGATAATCAAATCTCCCAAAATGTATTTAGGGCGAAAGGAATATTATGGTTTATGGAAAGTGACAGAAAACACATTTTTCACCTTTCTGGGAAACGATTTTCTCTAGATGATGAAGAATGGACAAAAGAAAAATCTAACAAGATAGTATTAATTGGTAAAAACTTAGATCATCAAACTATTAAGAATCAACTTTCATCATGTAGATTTAGTGCAGATTAGTGTTTACATATTAGGATTTAATTAATTTTTGAAAATACTTATTAAAGGATTTAAAAAAGCATTAACAGAATTGAAACTTTTTTATTTTGCTTCGTTTGTTGTTGCAATTTTAGTAATCATTCCAATTTTCAATTTTCTTCTTGAGGGAGTCCAATATGTTGTAAGTGGGAATTTTTCATTAGGCATTGCTGGAGGAGAAGAGGTATTAGAAACTTTAAAAGTTTTGGTACTAACAAGTTTTTTTGGAGGAGGATTAGGCACTTTAAATGGTTGGTTACTTTCAAATTGTGATTTTAAGTTCAGAAAAGTTCTCCGAATTTGTCAGCTCATTCCACTAGCCGCCCCAGCATACCTAATAACAGCTGTTTTGCAGGATTTAGGAAGTATTTTTGGCTATCAAATAACCGGTTTATGGTGGGGGGTATTAATACTTTCAATTTCTACTTATCCATATGTATTCATTCTTGCTAACGAAAGTTTTAATAAATTTGGAGTTAATCAAATCAATGCAAGTAGAGGATTAGGAGTTGGACCGTGGAGGAGCTTCTTTAAAATCGCTTTTCCAATGGCGTTACCAGCACTAATAACAGGAATAAGTTTAATGTGTATGGAAGTAATGAATGAGTTAGGTACATTTGCATTATTAAATATTCCAAGTATTTCTACAGGTATAGCCGAAAATTGGATAATTGAGGGTAATCCAAAAAGTGCTATTGGACTATCTTTGGTAGCTTTATTAATAATTTTCACTTTAATTATTTTTGAAAAATTCTCGAGAAGAAAATCAAAGCGGTGGAGTGAAAATCCTGCATCAAAAGATTCTCAAGGGTGGGAATTAAAAAAAACAAGAGCTCTTTTAGCAATAACAATATCTTTATTTCCTCCAATTTTCTCTTTTGGAATTCCATGTTTTTGGGTACTGCTCAATATCGATCAAATTCAAAAAGGATTATCAGTAGAATTGCTTACCCTATCATTCAGGACCATAAGTCTAGGATTTTTTACTTCATTAATTACGATGTTATTCTCCTTAATAATTTCCTTAGCAAGACGTCCAAATAAAAGCTTATTACTAGGACTAATAACAAACCTTGCGGGAATAGGTTATGCAATTCCAGGCACTGTATTAGCTTTATCTTTAATAAGCATTTCTTCTCCAAAATTGAATTTTATTGCTATTTGCTTACTAATTTGGGGTTATCTTGTTCGATTTCTAACTATTTCTAAGGGTTCTATTGATTCAAGTCTTGAGAGAATTTCTCCTAGTCTAGATGAAGCTGCACTTGGACTAGGAGAGAAATGGCCCGGCATCATCAAAAGAATTCATCTTCCTCTTCTTCAGGGACCAATATTCGTAGGATCACTTTTAGTTTTTGTAGATACGATAAAAGAATTACCCATGACCTTTATTTTGAGACCATTTGATTTTGATACATTATCTGTGAGGATATATCAATATGCTGGAGATGAAAGAATGGTAGAGGCAATATTACCAGCCATTATTATCATGACTTTAGGTCTTATTGCTTCAATAACATTGATACCAAGTTTAGAGAAAAAAAACTAAATTCTTTTATAAAGTTTTCTTATTAAGAAAGGTAGGCTTAAGAACAAATCTGCCGAGGTAGATATAACCCTAAAATAAACTAAACTAATGATAATTATATTTTGTGGAATACTTTTGCCTACAAATAAAAGGAGGCAAGCCTCAAAAACACCAACTCCTCCTGGAGCTGCTGGGACTACCAAGCCTAAAGACCATGACAAAGAAAAGATTACCAATAAAAATATAATGTTCAGAGTATTACTAGCATAAAAAGTATTTAAGCAAATATAAAAACCAATAAATTTAGATAAAACAAATCCAATTTCAATAAATAAAGCTTTAGTAGGGAAAAATGAAATTATATTTATTCTCTCTTGAAATTGGTCCTTTGAATTTGGAAGTCTCAAGACCTCAAATACTTTTCCCTTAAGAGACCCTAATATTTTTAATATCAGAAAAATAAATTTCCTATTTAGAAACACCAAAGGAACAATTAAGAAAATGTAAAAAGGTGAAAAAATCAATCCCATCGATGCCAAGAGAAAAGATCCACTCAACATAAAATAAGGTTCTATAAGTGTCGAATACAAAGCAATCTGAGGATTACTTATTTTTTTTATAAAATTAAATCTTTCTACAAAATGCCAAACTCCTCCTGGAACATATTTAAGAATATTGGTTAAAACATAAAAAGAGACTAGATTATTACTTTTAAATTCTTTCCCGAACCATCTAACAATATATTGCCATGCATAAGCATTCAGGTAAATACTTAAAATACAAAATAAAAATGATAAAAATAGATTAATTCCATTTCTTTCTAAATTGACATCAAAAGAAATTTGATCAATATTATTAAAAAAATATATGCAAAAATAGGACAAGCTTGTAATAAAGAAAATACTCTTTAAACAACCAAAATTAATTTTTTTAAGGAATTTAAGATATAGTTGATTTCTAAAGTTAAATCTCATTTCCAGTTTTCAAATGCTTTAAAATTTTTGCTTGATTCTCTTATTATTTTTCTTATTTCGTACGTTGATATTTTATGCTTGAATTGTAATCTCAAAACCTCATCATTTTCTGGTTTCATAATTATTGATCCATCTGGTTTCAAAGTTTGTTTAACTTTTATATTTCCAAAAGTCGTTGAACATTCTCCTCTGCGTCTAAGTAATATCCACCTGGATTGGTTCCTTTCACGAACCCCAATAGTGTTGGAATAATCAAACCATAATCTCCTAAAAAACTCTTTTTTCTCTATGGGCAAGATTACTTGAATTGAAAATCCAATTCTATTTTTTTTCATATTGATAGCTTGATAGGAAACGTCGTAAGCTCCCTCAATTCTCAGTTTCTCCACAAAATTAGATATATCTTCGGGTGTTTGGTCATCAATCCATGCTTCTTGAATAGATATCTCTTCACACTTTGGACTAATTTGTTCATTATCTTTAACAGAAAAATCCTCAAATGAAGTAATTTTATAAACTCTTACCAAATTAGGAAATGTAAATTTTAGATTACCAATGCCGACTCCATAAGAGTTAATACAATATTTTAAAGGAGGTTCAGAATAGTCGACAAAATTTGCAAGTAAAGCAATGCCAGAAGGTGTTGAGAGTTCACCATTTATTGAGTTAAGGCTTGATAAAACCTTAATATTTTTTTGTCTTATTAGCTCTATTACAGCAGGAGGTGGCACAGATAATTTTCCATGTTCAGTTTGAACAAAACCTTTACCCAACATTGGTTCATTACAATAAACCCTCTTTGGATTTAAGTAATTCAATGCAGCACATACTCCAATTATATCCACCAATGAATCTACAGCTCCAATTTCATGAAAATGAACTTCATCAGATTTAATGCCATGAACTTTTCCTTCTGCAATTGCTAAAGATTCAAATACTTCATAAATTATTTTTTTTAATTTATCTTCTAAGTGGCCATTTAAAATAAGTTCCTTGATACTTCTCCAAGTTCTTTTAATAGGACTACAATCAATATTCTCAACCTTTGCCTTGATGCCTCGGATTGAACAACTTTTTGATTCCTTGAAGTCTAGTTGATATAGATCCTTTAATCCAAGATCAATAAGTGGCTGTTCAATAACTTTTTTAGGCACCCCTAAATCATAAAAAGCTCCTAACAACATATCTCCAGATATACCAGGAGAACATTCAATTAAAACATCATCCATAAATCAAAGATTTCTTAACTGGTAAAATTGCGGTGGAAATCAATCTTTCATTCTAGTTATTTTTAGAAAGATTTTGTTCAATAACTTCGTACCTTATTAATTGCAAAGAATTTCCATCTCTGTTGATATCTAAACTTACAAAGCTATGCAAAAGTTTAAGAGAAAGCTCTCCTTTTATGACTAGTTTAAAATTTTTATTTTTTAGATTTTTTGAGTTTGTAGCAGGGCAGATCTTAATAACAATTTCTTTCTTTTGAGTATTTACAAAAACTAATTCTCCTCTAACAGAAAAATAATTGTCTTTAAGGTCTAATTCTTCTAATAATTTTGAAAAGTTAGTTTTTGAAGAATCACTAGGAAAATCATTCAGTTGATAGGGATCCCATATTCCTGCAACCTGTAAATGCAAGTTTTGAGTATTTTTATTCTTTGGATAAACAATCCAATAATAACTTTTCTTTAAATCAATATGCTTTTTTAGAAGTGATAATGCTTTCCCAAGAATTACTGTTTCAATTTTTTCGTCTTTATTATCAATTAAAAAGCCTCTATTTAATTTTTCATTACTAATGGGAGTGAATTTGCCATTAATAATCCCTATTGCTCTGTGCTGTAATTGGTTAGTAACTTTTGGGATAGGGTTTTTTAACATATTAAAATTTGAAAATAATAATTTATAGTATTAAATTTCTTAATTTTCCTCCAAACTATTAAAAGACCTTAACGCATCGTCAATTGCATCAGAAGGATCAGTGGCATCATTCAAACTATTTTGTCTCCGAATCATTTCCACAAGTTCAAAAGGATTAGTTGGAAGAGCTGAATTATCACCTTCTGTTTTAGTTGAGGTATCAATTTCTAATTCTTCAAATAAATATTCAGCATTTAGGTAATCACTTTTTAAGGAAATTAATAAAGTAAAAAAAATTAGAACTGTAATTGGTTTAAAAACGCTTCTGCAAAAGTAATTTTTCATTTTATTTAATTTCAAAATTCTTTAACGCCAAAATTTCTTGCTATTTTAATTTTACATAATTTGGTAGAAATTTGTTAATAGCAACTTGGAATGTTAACTCTATAAGAACCAGACTTACACAAATATTAGATTGGATTAATCAATCAAATCCAGATATTATATGTTTGCAGGAAACAAAAGTGGTGGACGATTGTTTCCCTGTTGAACCTTTTGAAAAATTAGGATACTCAGTAGAGATCTATGGACAAAAATCGTACAATGGTGTGGCCATTATTTCCAAAATAAAGCCAGAAAATGTTAAAAAAGGATTCTACGGTTGTGATGACTTTAATCAAAATATCGAAAATTTCTTAGATCAAAAAAGATTGATTTCTGCTGATATTAATGGCATTAGAATCATAAATGTCTATGTTCCAAATGGATCTTCTCTAGAATCTAGTAAATTCAAATACAAAATTAATTGGTTAAATTGTTTAGCTTCATTTTTAGATAAGCTAGAAAAAAAAGGAAAATTAATATGTCTTATGGGTGATTTTAATATTGCTCCATCTAACTTGGATATTCATGATCCAAAGAAATATGAAGGAGGAATAATGGCTTCTGAGATAGAGAGAAGTGCACTAAATAATGTGCTGAAAAAAAGATTAATAGATTCGTTCAGGATTTATGAACAAAATGCTGGCCATTGGAGTTGGTGGGATTACCGTAACAACGCATTTGAATTAAACAAAGGTTGGAGAATAGACCATATTTATATAAGCAAAGAACTATCATCAAAACTTAAAAGTTGTGTCATAGACAGCTCCCCTAGAGGCAATTTGCGTCCAAGTGATCATGCCCCAGTAATGATAGATCTTAACTTAAACGAAATAAATGCAGATTTTTTTGAGGATGAGGATAATTTCTTCGAAATATAAATAAAATAAATTGAATTTCTTTAATGCTTGAAAACGCTTATTAACAAAGAGTTATCTAAAGTAATATTGTTTTTTATCATGATTTCTTTAAAATTAATAATTTACAATCCAAACTATCGCAATAAAAATATCATAATGTAGAATTTCAATCTGATTGACAAAATTTTTACTTATTTCTAACTTAGAACATGACTAGATTTTTCTCAAAACACCATTTAGATAAATTGTGACTGACATATTAAATTACACAAAATCAGAAGAAATTTTCTCTGCCGCCCAACAACTAATGCCGGGAGGAGTAAGTTCTCCAGTAAGAGCTTTTAAGTCTGTAGGAGGTCAGCCAATTGTTTTTGATAGAGTCAAAGGTCCTTTTGCTTGGGATATTGATGGGAATAGATATATTGATTACATAGGAAGCTGGGGGCCTGCTATATGTGGTCATGCCCACCCTGAAGTCACAACGGCATTACAGGAAGCAATTGAGAAAGGAACTAGCTTTGGTGCTCCTTGCGTACTAGAGAACCAACTGGCTGAAATGGTAATTGATGCAGTCCCATCCGTAGAAATGGTTAGATTTGTCAATAGTGGAACTGAAGCATGCATGGCTGTTTTGAGACTTATGCGAGCATTTACTGGAAGAGATAAAGTTATTAAATTTGACGGCTGTTATCACGGTCATGCAGATATGTTTTTAGTAAAAGCAGGATCAGGTGTGGCCACTCTGGGGTTACCAGATTCTCCAGGTGTTCCACGGACAACAACTGCCAACACACTTACAGCTCCCTACAATGATCTTGAAGCAGTAAAAAAATTATTTTCTGAAAATCCTGATGCCATTGCGGGGGTTATTCTTGAACCTATTGTGGGTAATGCTGGATTTATTACTCCAGAGCCTGGATTCTTGGAAGGATTAAGAGAATTAACCACTGAGAACGGTTCCTTATTAGTTTTTGATGAAGTAATGACTGGATTCAGAATAAGTTATGGAGGCGCTCAAGAAAAGTTTGGGGTTACTCCTGATTTAACCACCCTTGGGAAAGTAATTGGTGGAGGCCTACCTGTTGGAGCTTATGGAGGCAAGAAAGAAATAATGTCAATGGTAGCTCCGTCAGGTCCAGTTTACCAGGCAGGTACTTTGAGCGGTAATCCACTTGCAATGACTGCTGGAATAAAAACTCTTGAACTACTTAAACAAGAAGGTGTATACGATAAACTTGATTCAACAACCTCTAGATTAATTGAAGGGATAATTCAGTCTGCAGAAAATAACGGTATCGCTATCAACGGTGGAAGTGTAAGCGCAATGTTTGGTTTCTTCTTATGTGATGGGCCAGTCAGGAACTTTGATGAAGCCAAAACAAATGACGCCGAACTTTTTGGTAAGTTGCATAGAGAAATGCTTAGACGAGGAATTTACCTAGCGCCAAGTCCCTTCGAAGCTGGTTTCACATCTCTAGCACACAGCGAAGAAGAAATTGATAAAACTATCGAGGCTTTTGACGAATCTTTTAATGCTATAAAAAAATAATCATTTACTTTTTTTACCTAAAAGAAAAAAGTAAATGATTAAAATTGTAAAGAAGAATTATTTTTTAAAAAATTATCTTTTACCTCCAACTATTACTGGGGGACTTCCGCCTTCTGAACCTGGTAGGCCAGGAACAACTTGTGTACTACCATCCCATTTGTCGAGAAATAATTTAAAAAGTACCTGATCGTCGAGACTTCTATTTAAAGTTTCATATCTAAGTGCTTCTTGTTCAGCAATTTCAACTTCTGTCTTTGCTCTTAATAATTGCTGACCTGCTATTTGCTTTTGTTCAATAGCAGCTCTATATTCCTCAGCAATCTCTAATCCAGTAAGATCTAAACTTTTAACATCTACATAATCGAATGAATTTAATTCTTTTGCAACCGTATCACCTACTTTTTCAGAAATTACGGCGAATTCAGTAGCAATTGTTTCTAACTCATATTGAGAAAACACGGATTTTAAAGCTTTTAGCAAAGATGGTTGAACAATTTTTTGATAAACATCGCTATTTCTGCTTGCAATTGTGGCGAAGATCCTTCCTGCTTCGTTAGGTTTTACTGAGTACTTTACGGTAGCTGTAGCCCTAATCACTTGAAGATCTTTAGTTAAAGTTTCAAATTTTTCGGGTTGAACCTGAGTTTTTATATCAAATGGATAAACAGACTGAATAAATGGAAGTTTAAAGTTTAAACCAGCTCTCCTAGAGGGGCCACTTACTTTCCCTAATGTTGTAACAACCGCGACTTGTCCAGAAGGGACAACAAAGAGAGATTGGGTTAGCAAAAGAAATCCAGTAAAAGACAATACAATTAATAATGTTGCTGTTCCACCTGGACCTGTTGGCGTTACATTTTTAAAAGATGTTGACATTAAATTTTTTCTTTTAGTTAATCATATTTAAATAGATTAGTTAGTGCATTAATAAGGCATTTAATTAAAATATTTTTTTAATAATTGTAGATTTAAATGGAAAATACTATTTAATAGATACTTCATTTAAATTCTTGCAAAAGTTCTAAATAAAGGTCCTCATCTATTTCTCTTATGTCATATTCAGAGGGTAAAACACCATGCTTATGCTCATGTACCGCCATCCAACAAAATTTCTCTATTTCTACTTTTGAAAAGCGAGGATATTCTTTTACTTTCTTACTCAATGATTTAATGAGAGATTGTGAATAATCTGTCATGCATTAAAAATAATCTTATTGAATATATTATCTAAAGTTATTAGCTTTTAGAGGAATGTTTAAAGACTCTTCCAACTCACTAACAAGCTTAATTGCTAATTGAAGATCATTTTTGCTCTTACTCGCAACTCTGAGTGTTTCTCCATTGATGCTGACATTAATTTTCTTTATTTGATCTCTAATATTTATACTGATTTTTTTTGCGATTTCTTGTTTAATTCCTTGTTTTAATAGAATTGTCTGTTTTACTCTATTACCACTAACCATTTCAATTTCACCGTAGTCAAATATTTTTAAAGATAATTTTCTTTTTAGTGCTTTTTGTCTAATTATGTCATTAACAGAATTTAAGGTTAATTCGCTATTGGTGATTATAAAAATATTTTCTTTATCTAAATCAACTGAAGTGTCTGTGCCTTTCAGATCATAACGCTGAGAAATTTCCCTTTTTACTTGATCCAAAGTATTGACCAATTCCTGTCTATCAAAATCAGAAACTACATCAAATGAAAAACTTTCTGCCATAGTAAATTATTAAAAGCTAAATATTTTTAGCATAAATCATCTTTTAATAAGGGGAAATGGATTTATTTAATCAAAAAATAACAAACTAACCACTTTCCCCATTTCTTCTGCGCATCTACAACTATTTAACAAAGTTTCACTATCGTGGAAGGCAAAGCATATTAATTGATCGCACCTAGTAATAATTTCTTGATTACAAAGACTGCTTGCAAGCGGCAAAGGTAATTCATCATTTTCACTTTTTTCAACCAAATGCATAACCCTTTCGAGTTGATCTTTTATTTCGGGTATTTGTTTATCAAGACTTTGTGGTAATAAAACAGTTAATAATGATGGATTAATATCTAAGACAGCTCGAATAACAGCTGCATTGACTCCTTGTGATCCAGAAGTAAGGATATTATGTCCTTCCTCTGCTAACGACCTTGCTATCAACTCAATTAAGTGGATATCGACAACTGGTACGTGCCTGCTGCCCAAGAAAGCAATTCTCCTTTTTCCATTATCTTGGAGTTTTGCAAGTTCTTGAGCTAAGGCATCAACGCCTTCAGTTGCTGGTAGATCTAAAGAGCGACTCAAAATAATATAGTTCCTATATTTGAAATTAGCATTTATCTGAAAAATTGCAGGGAAAATCTATCTTTTCGAGAATTCTTTGTAGATTCACATTCTCTTGAACTAATTGAATAGCATAAGAAGCTTTAATTGATTCATGTATTCTGACATGACCAAAGGCTTGTTCAATAATTTCCACGGAGGAAAGAGTATCTAATTCCACTTTCAAAATTGGCACCTCCAATTCCTCCGCTCTATGAATCAATTGTGACAAGGGATCTCCTATACCAGTTAAAATTAGGCATTGAGTCGAAGCCTCCAAAGCAGCGAGTTGGATATCTGTTCTATCAGCTCCAGTAACTACAGCCATATTTCTTCTTCTCCTGAAAAATTCCATTGCAGAATTCACCCCCATTGCACCAATACTCAATGTTTCAACAAGCAATTGATCTTTTTCAGGGCAACAAATTACTTGGGCATCAAGTCTTCTTACAAGCTCTTCGACAGTAACACTTCTAAGAAGTGGTGATTTAGGCATTACCCCAAATACTTCAATATCAAAATCTTTAAGAGAAGGTATTATTTCATTTTTAACTTTTTCGACTTCTTGTGGCAAAACCCCGTTCAAAACAACTCCGGCCAATTTCTCTCCTAATTGTTTTTTCGCATAAAGTAATGCATCCACACTTTTACAATCTTCCCATAGATTCACAATTAAGACTTTCGCATCTAAATCCTTAGCTAATTGTGGGAGACTTAAGCCATAAATCATACCTTCATGAAGACTTCCAGCTGCCTCTAAAATATTCAGGCCTTCAAAATCATCATTAACCAATCCTTCAATCTGATCAAAACCTTTTCCTGGGAGTAAGTCTTTATTAAAGATTCTTTTTTCAGCTGATATATTATCCAATAATCCTACTGAGGAAATTAAATTCTCCTCTTCGATATTTAATGTAGATCCAATAAACTTAACATCATCATCTATTAATCCTTCATAAGACATTGAAGGAAGGTTAGTAAGTTCAATACATGTTGCTAGTGGTTTCCCAATGCGTACTTTTTTTTTCTTCTGTAAAAGTTTTTTTGCTATCCCAAGAACCATTGCAGACTTACCACTAAATGGCTCACATGAACCAATTAATAATATATCGCTCATAATTAGTAAAATTATTTATCAATAGGTTTAAGATAATATTTTTTTCAGAACTAAACAAATATTTATTTATGAGTTTTAATCAAATAAAAAATAAATAAATTTTTTTTTGGTAAATTTACTTTAATTCATTGTTATCTCATAAAAATCAGGCAAAATGATAAATTCAACCAAAAACGAAAAAACTGTAGGAATTACAGGAGCCTCAGGTGCGCTAGGGAAAGAGTTAACAAAGTTGTTTCGTAAAAAAGGATATAAAGTGATTGGATTTACTCATAGAAAAACTAATTATGAAAAAAATCTTGAATCTCCAAATGAATGGATTAAATGGAAATGTGGGAAGGAGTCGTCTTTAAAAAAACAATTAGAAAAGATAGATATTTTAATTTTGAACCATGGTATCTATGATTTGAGTAGAGAAAATTCCAATTATGAAAACTCGATAGAAATAAATGCATTAAGCAAATTCAAATTTTTAAATTTATTTGAAGATGTTGCTCTAAGCAATAATTCACTTATAAAAAAAGAAATTTGGATAAACACTTCTGAAGCAGAAATATTACCAGCCCTAAATCCCTCATATGAGATTAGTAAATCCCTCATTGGTAAATTAGTTTCTTTCAAAAAAAATCTTTTGGACAAAAATACAAAGAAAAAGTTAATAATTAAAAAAATTATCCTAGGGCCTTTTAAATCAGAACTAAACCCTATTGGAATAATGAGTCCAAGATTTGTTTCTGAAAAAATTTATGATTTAGCTAATTCAAAAAATTATTTAATAATAATTAGTCCAAACCCTTTAACTTACCTACTTTTCCCATTGAAAGAATTTATTAATTTTTTGTATTGCAAAATAATCTATAAGTACAAATCTTAGTGTCTAGAAATCTCTATCTGTCAATATTTCAATACCATCTTTTAAAACAACTATTGTATGCTCCCATTGGGCCGATAATTTTCCATCTTTTGTTATTACGGTCCATCTATCATTTAATGTTTTGCAAAATTTAGTCCCTTCATTAACGATAGGTTCCACAGCTAATGTCATTCCCTCACGAAGTACAACATTGGGCAACTCTTTAGTACGAAAATTAAATACCGATGGTTCTTCATGAAGATTTCTTCCAACTCCATGTCCCGTATAGTCTTCAACAACACTAAAGCCATTTTTTAAAACAGTATCTTCGATTTCCCCTGCCACATCAAGAAGTGTATTCCCTGCTTTGATTTTCGCAAGGCCAGCGTACAATGCTTCATAAGCTACATTGCTAAGATTTTGAGCCTTTGCACTAACTTCTCCCACACAAATTGATATACAACTATCTCCATGAAAACCATCTAAATATGCTCCTGTATCAATTTTAACTAAGTCACCATTTTTAATTATTTTATTTTTATTTGGTATTCCATGAACAACTTCATTATTAATACTAGAACAAATACTAGAAGGAAATCCATGGTACCCCTTAAAACTTGGAACAGCTCCAAAACTCTTTATCCTCTTTTCAGCGAAATCATCTAAATCTTTTGTGCTCATTCCAGGTTCAATTAATTCATTAATTTCCCTCAAAACAGTTGCTACAATCTTGCTAGATTTTTTCATCAAATTAATTTCACGAGAAGACTTTATTTCAATTCCTCTTCTCCTCTGAATAAAAGGAACTTGATCATTAGTCTTGGAATTATTTTTATTTAACAAAAGATCTGCAAAATGTCTCATTGGAATAAATAATGGTATTAAGTAAATATCTTCAAAATAGCCATTTTTGATTTGGCTATCTTAAATCTATCAATAACAATGGGAAAGAAACAAAAATGAAAATTTTATCTAATTCTAGGCAATTTCATAAGGCTTTGGCGCCTTGGGTTTTTCTTCCATTATTTTTATCTTCGATTACGGGCCTTATTTATAGGGTTTCAAAAGATATATTAGGGTACTCTAGAGAACAAGTTCATTGGTTAATGTCTCTACACGAGGGCGAATGGCTTGGAAATAATGGAGAACTAATATACGTTATATTGAATTCCCTTGGGGTTTTATGGATGCTCATAACGGGATTCCAAATGTTTTCAAAATCAATTTCATTTACCAAAAAGGTTACTAAAGGTGAGTCAAAAGGTTAAGATATTAAACTTGTAGGATAAAAAAGACCAAAATGGCCAAAGAGAAACAAGAGAAGGAATTAGAAACCGTTACTAAAGCTGACGCATCAGTTGATGTAGCAGTTGAACAAAAAGAAAAAAACATGGTTTCTGAAACTACTCAAACCTTAAGCGCATGCAACCTTATTAAGGAATTTGAGGATGAACAATTAAAAAAAGAATTACCTGAAATTTATGTTGGCGACACTGTTAAAGTTGGAGTAAAAATTACAGAAGGTAATAAAGAAAGAGTGCAACCTTATGAAGGTGTTGTAATAGCAAAAAGGCATGGAGGTATCAACCAGACTATTACAGTTAGAAGAATTTTTCAGGGCATAGGTGTTGAAAGAGTATTTATGCTACATAGTCCACAGGTTGCCTCTCTAAAAGTTGAACGTAGAGGTAAAGTAAGGAGAGCTAAGTTATTCTATCTGAGAGATAGGGTAGGGAAAGCTACTCGCGTAAAACAACGCTTTGATCGATAAAGTTGTAAACTAACCAACTTATTGGTCACAAAGGCGCTTATAATCATTTAAATGCGTCGTTAGTTCAGTTGGTAGAACGCAGGTCTCCAAAACCTGATGTCGGGGGTTCAAGTCCTCCACGACGCGTTTGATCAACATTATGTAAATCATTTTTTCATAAGATGGAGTTAGATCTTCAACCTGGGGACGTAGTTAAAGTCCTCGAATCAGCTGCTTTAGGATGGGTTCGTGCAAGAGTCATCAGAGTTAAGTCTGGTGGGAGAGTTGTCGTACAAAGTGACCAGGGCAGAGAATTTACCGCTAGAGGCAACCAAGTTAGGTTGATAGAACCCGCTGGTTTTAGACCTCAAAAATAAACAGTTGTTTATATCATGGCAGCTGTAAAACTAACTATTTCTGTAAATCCTCAAATTAAAAAATTTTTTTTATTACAACACCATAAATTAAGTATTATGATCTGATAATTTTAAGGATGAAGTTCTAAATAGATTTAGAACAAAACTCTGGGACCGTAGTTCAACTGGTTAGAGCACCGCCCTGTCACGGCGGAAGTTGCGGGTTCGAATCCCGTCGGTCCCGTTTTTTCTAAAAAAAATTTGGAAAAACGTTTAAGACTAGCTCCGAGTCCTACGGGTTTATTTCATATTGGGACAGCGCGAACAGCTTTATTCAACTGGTTGTATGCACAAAAAATTGGCGGAAAATTTCTTATCAGAATTGAAGATACAGATTTTCTTAGATCTAAATCTGAATATACAATAAATATATTAGAAGGATTGAAATGGCTTGGACTTAAATGGGATGAAGAACCCATTAAGCAAAGTGACCGAATTTCGATTCACAAAAGTTATATCAAAAAGCTATTAGAGTGTGGAGCTGCATATAGGTGCTTTACAACAGAAGATGAAATTTCTGAATTAAGAGAAAAACAAAAAAAGAAAGGATTACCTCCAAAGCATGATAATAGACACAGATGTCTTTCAAAAGAAGAAATAGAAACATTCATATCCCAAGGGAGAACTTCAGTTATAAGATTTAAGATTGATGAAAAAGTTCAAATTCAATGGGTAGATCAGATAAGAGGCGAAATCAAATGGCAAGGTAAGGATTTGGGAGGTGATTTGGTTTTGTCAAGAAGGGCAAAAGGATATGAGATTGGAGATCCTTTGTATAATCTTGCAGTTGTGATTGATGATAATTTCATGAATATTACTCATGTTGTAAGGGGTGAAGATCATATCTCAAACACTGCAAAACAAATATTGATTTATAAAGCATTAAATTTTAATTTGCCAACTTTTTCCCATACACCCTTAATACTAAATACTGAAGGGAAAAAATTATCTAAGAGAGATTGCGTAACTTCAATAGACGAATTTAGAGATATGGGATATTTACCTGAGGCCTTATCAAACTATATGGCCTTTTTAGGTTGGTCTCCAAAATCTGCCGACAGAGAAATACTTTCACTTAAAGAGATTTCTGAAATTTTTGACTTATCAGAAATAAATAAAGCTGGAGCCAAATTCAGTTGGGAAAAACTCAACTGGATTAATTCTCAATATATAAAAAATATGGAATCAATTAAGTTAAGTGAGATCATTTGGAAATACTGGGATGACAATGGTTGGGTGCCGCCATCTCAAGAATGGGCATATAAATTAGCAATTTTGCTTAGAGACTCTATGACTCTTTTAAAAGATTCAATTGATCAATCAAAACCATTTTTCTTAATCCCTTCAATTCAAAAAGAAGGTCAAGATTTTCTGGAAAATAAGGAAAGCAAATTATCTCTAAAACTAATCTTAAACTACTTAATTGATAATAATACTTTTAAACTAAATAAAGAAAAAGCCAAAGAAATAATAAACGAAATCTCAAAAATTCATAATATTAAAAAAGGGATATTAATGAAATCATTAAGAGTAGCCTTTTTTGGATCTCTCAGTGGGCCAGATTTAATTCAAAGTTGGGAGCTTTTCGCAGAGAGTAAAACTGATAGAACTCGAATTGAAAGGTGTCTTTAATCAATCTAAATTATTTTTTTTGCCTAATTCAAGCCTATTTGCCAATGGTTTAGCTGAAAGACCTTGGATTCCTACTGTCATCAAAATAGTAAGAAAAACTAAACCTTGAAGACGGCCGGCCCCAAGGATACCAGCCTGCTCTAATCTGATAGAAAAAAGAGAAGCTACTGCTGCAGTAACAATACCTCTTGGGGCTAACCAGGCTAAAAATATTTTTTCTTTTAAGTTCAAGTCTCTCCCAATTGTTGCTATCCAGATAGAGATTGGGCGAACAATTATCATCAACATAAAAACGCAAACAACCCCTCCCCAGCCAAGCGGACTTAATTCGCCCCAAGAAACGTCAGCGGCCAAAAGAGGGAAAAGAACTGTAATTGCTAATTGAGCTAATTCACCAATTAGATTATCCAATCTCTCCTTATCTATAACTTCTCTTTTGCCAACAATAAAACCTGCCGCTACTGAAGCCGGCAAGCCTGATTCTGGTAAAAAATATTCGCAAATTCCATACACAAGGAAAATAAATCCAAGGGTTACTTGAAGCTCGATACCAAATGAGGCTTCATTTTTTATCTTTTTTAAAATTTCTGATAGTAACCAACCTGCACTTAATCCGATTAAAACTCCTCCCCCTAATCTTTGCATTAATGCTATAAATACATCGTTAATCCCACGAAGATCCCCTAAAGTCAGTTCTAAAAGCAGTAATGCTAATACTGCACCAATTGGTTCAAGCAACAACCCCTCAGCTTTTAAAACTTCCGAGATTGGGGAGGCTAATTTTATTTGTTCCACTAATGGAGAGACAACTGTTGGTCCAGTAGCTAGAACTATGGCACTATATATTCCTGCGACTTGCCATGAGAGGCCAGCCAGCCAATGAGCAATAAAAATTCCAGCTGATAATGAAATAAAAATTCTTACCAATGAAATTTTCAAAACAGTATTTCTTATATTCCCCTCAGGCAGTTTTAAATTTAATCCCCCTTCAAAAAGAACCAAACAGACCAAAAGCCCCACAATAGTTTCAAGACCTTGCCCGAGATCTAAAGGCTCAACGAGTCCTAAGCCTGATCTTCCAATGAATAATCCAGAAAGCAATAAAATAACAACACTTGGGAATCCTGTAAAAGAAGAAAATAATCTAGCGCAAGCACCTGCAAATACAGTTATCCCCCAAAGTAATCCGAGCCTTTCAGGCGTCATATAAAATTATAAATAATAAGATATGCATTATTTTGATTAAATCAATAATATTATCTCAAGTCCAATAAATACAATACTTTTTAATTTAATTCATCAGCTAAAAAAGAGTAATTTAAAAATTCTTTAAAAACTACTTTTAAGAAAATTAATTTTATTTCTATTTAGAAAACTGGCTTATTAAAGCAATAATTATAAGAATAATTCCTATACCAACAGTTGCCATCCTTCCATTCCATATTTCAGCTTGAGGGGTAAAACCTCTTTTCCACAAATTCAGTTCCTTTTTATCAACGAAGTTTTTTGTCTCTTTAATCTCGATTTTAGTTTGTTTGTTCATTAAAATTAGAAGGGAGGGGTTTCTTCATAAAGGGTATTTGCTTGTTCAATTGATAGTCTTCCTGCGACACCTAATTTAAGGGAACTTAAATGATACTTAAATTTGATTCTGAACAACGCCGCCGCTCCAATCATTGCCGCATTATCTGTACAAAGATCAAGAGGAGCTAAATGAACTTTAATAGATTTTTTACTAGCTTCACTAATCATCATTTTTCTTAATGTATTGTTAGCAGCCACTCCTCCAACCACAACAACGTTATCCAAGCTATGATCTTTTGCGCATTTGATTGTTCTCTCTACCAAAACCTCTGCCACTACTCTCTCAAAACTTGCAGCAATATCTGAAACTGGAACTGTCTTCCCATCCAAATTTATTCTCTCAACTAATCTTAATACGGCAGTTTTTAGACCACTAAAAGAGAAATCATACTTGAGAAATCCACCTTTTTTATCAGAGATCTTACATTTTGGTAAATTAAATTTCATTGGGTCCCCATTTTTAGCAATCTTTTCTATTGCCGGTCCTCCTGGATAACTAAGACCTAATAGTCTGCCAACTTTATCAAAGGCTTCTCCAGCAGCATCATCAAAACTTTTCCCTAGTCTTTGCATCCCCCTTCTTTCATCAACTTTTATCAATTCAGTATGCCCGCCGCTAACAAGTAATGTAAGAAAAGATTTCTTTGGATAGTTTTCTGAAAATAGAATTGAAGATAAATGCCCCTCCAAATGATGTATTCCCAAAAATGGTTTTGAATGTAACATGCAAAGTGATCTTGCAGTTATGGAGCCAACTCGTAAACAACCAACTAATCCAGGAGCTACAGTAGATGCAATATAATCGACTTCCTCAATTTTAATTTTTGATTCTTCTAAAGCCTTATCTAAAACAAAAGGTAATGACTCTAAATGCTTTCTAGCTGCAAGTTCAGGCACAACTCCTCCCCATTTTGAATGATCTTCAATTTGAGAGGCAATTATATTTGAATGTATTTTGAAAGTATCGCCAATATTAGAAACTATTGAGACAGATGTCTCATCACAACTTGTTTCAATAGCTAAAACTTTATGCATTTTTGATTCAACTTGTTTTATTTTAATATTAATTTCTTACTTAACACATTATAAGGAATTAAAGATTGCAACTTATGAAATTCTTTTTTTCAATCATAACCTCAGTTTTTCTGTTCCTCGGAATTACTCCAATTGCTCTAGCTGCAAATGGGCCTGCCTTAAACGCAGATAGAGCTAGCACAGAATATACTGCTTCAGCCCTCACAAAATGCTCTGAGAATCCTAAATTCATTGAGAGAGCAAATTCTGCAACAACTCAAAAAGACATCGCAAGATTTGAAAGATATGGGAAAGCATCATGCGGAGATGATGGTCTTCCACATTTAATAATTGGACCTCCTCTTGAACCATGGGGAGCCCTTTTAAATAGAGGTCATGAAGGAGATTTACTTATTCCAGGAGTATTGTTCATTTACATTGCTGGAATTATAGGTTGGTCAGGAAGAGAGTATCTCATTGAATCAAAAAAGACTAAGAATCCAGCAGATCTTGAGATCATTATTGACCTAGACTTAGCCAGAAAATGTCTTGTAAAAGGAGCACAATGGCCTCTTCTTGCTAATAAACAAGGAAGAAATGGAGATTTAAGAGAGAAAGATAACAATATTACACTCAATGGTCCTCGCTAAACATCCTCAAAAAACTTCATAAAACAAATGTTCAAAATTCTAAACACAAAATTTGTCAGATCTGCTCCAGTGGTAGCAGCAATTTGGCTAAGCCTCACAGCAGGAATAATTATTGAATTTAATAGGTTTTTCCCAGATTTATTATTCCATCCAATGAGTTGATCAAGAGAAAATAATCAAGTTTTTATTAACTTGATTATTTTTTTTGCTGTTTCATCAACCTTGTAATTTGTAAATGCAAAATCAAATTGATTTGATACTGAAATCTCATAATTAGCTCTTGAGAGTCTTTTTTTAATTGCCTCTTCTTTTTCTGTACCTCTATTTCTTATTCGTCTCTCTAACTCTTCTTTATCCGGAGGAAGTAAAAATATTGACAGTGAATTAGGAAACTTATTTTTTATTTGCCTTGCACCCTCTACTTCAATTTCAAGTAGGACAGTAAATCCCTTTTTTATTTTCTCATTTACAGAAGACAACGGCGTTCCATAGTAGTTTCCAGCGAATTGAGCCCATTCAAGAAAAAGGTTTTGTTCAATCATTTCTTTAAACTTTTCTTGATTTAAAAAATAGTAATTTTCTCCTTCCTTCTCTCCCTCTCTAGGTTCTCTAGTAGTTGCAGATATTGAAAGCCAAAAATTTTTTTCTTTACCTAATATTTTATTAATAACTGTTCCTTTACCTACCCCGCTGGGTCCAGTAAGGATAATAAGTTTTTTTTGATTTTTCATATTAAAATTTTTACAGTAAAATAATAATCTTGTGAATTAAAAAGGAATAATGCAAAAAGGTGTTCCACAGATAATGGATATTACTTCTATTAGATCTGTCTTGCATTATTTGACAAAGAACATCTTACCTACAAAGTTTGAGACTGCCCAACAACCAGAGCCTAATACAATTCAATTATGTTTCAGAGGAGTTAATTCTCAAACATGGTTAGAAGTTTCATGGAATGGAGACTCTCCTAGAATACTAAAAATAAATAAGCCAGAAAAGATTGGGAGAGAAAGCACACTTTCTAAACAAATAAGATATGGATTAAAGTATATGGCTTTAATTTCGATTGATCAAGATGATTTCGAAAGAGTTATAAAATTTAGTTTTGCGAAAAAACCTGGAGATGAAATTAATAAGTACTTAATTTTTGAATTAATGGGAAAACATAGCAATATTTTTTATTTGGATAATAAACAAAAAATAATTGCCGTTGGTAAACAAATTAAATCAAGTCAATCTAGTTTTAGAACAATTTCAACAGGTTCAATTTATTCTGGCCCTCCAGTTAATCTCAAAAAACAACCTAGAGAAGATGAGTCTTTTCAATCATGGAAAGACTCAATTTCAATAGTACCTGAATCTTTGAAATACTGTTTAATAAATACCTATCAAGGAGTAAGCCCTATCCTCACAAAACAATTAGAGGTTATTAGCAAAACTGGCACTCCTCAAATAATGGAAAAAAATATCGATTTTATTAGCGATTCGGACTTAAAGGAGATATTTAAAAATTGGAAGATTTGGATAAATAGGTTTAAAAACAATAACTATAAGTTTTCTACATTTAACAATGATTTTTATTGCGTTTGGTTTTTTGATAAAGAAATTAATTGCGAAAATAAAATAGATTTATGCACCAGTTTAGAGAATTATTATGATTATCATCTGAAACAAAAAAAACTTGAATTATTGAAAAAGAAAATTGAAGGGATAATTTTTAAACAGACCAATACTGAGAAAAAGAATTTAAATTTTCAATATGATCTTCTGACAAAATCAGAGAACTACGAGGTATATAAAGAAAAAGCTGACAATATATTCACTTCAAATGAAATTACAAAACGAGATATTATTAAAGGACAAAAACTATATAAAAAGTCAAAAAAACTTAAAAGATCTAGAGAATTGATAAAAGAAAGATTAAGTATTTACAAAACAAATATTGAAAGATTAGAAGAATTCACAACTCTTCTAGAAAATTTGAATTCTTTAAATCATGAAAAACTTTTTATGAGAATCAAACTACTAGAAGAAATTATGGAAGAAATTTGTAACGAGTTTAATATCAATATCAAGAGGCAAAGAGAAGATCAGAAGAGTACATATGAAATACAATCTTCACCAATTCAAGTTGACACTCCCACAGGATTGAAACTTCAGGTAGGGAGAAATATGAAGCAAAATGACTTAATAAGCTTTAAGTTTTCAAAAAAAGGCGATTTATGGTTTCATGCACAGGAATCACCAGGCAGCCATGTAGTTTTGAAGTCTTCATCTTCAGCAGCATCTGAACAGGATCTTCAAATAGCCGCAGACTTAGCTGCTTTATTTAGTAAGGCAAAAAGAAACATTAAAGTACCAGTTAATTTAGTAAAAATTAAAGATTTGCAAAAAATCAAAAAAGGCGGACCGGGTTGCGTTTCCTTTAAAAATGGAGAAATTATTTGGGGAAATCCTACAAGAGGAGAAGATTACATTAAAAAAAATCTTAAAACAGTAATTTAGTTTATAATATAAAAAATTTTTAAATCTAAATGTTTGATTTTCTTTTGGGCACCCACGAATTTTTAGGAAATCATAGTTTTCCAGAATTTATTGTTGGATATTTATTTGGTGCTGCATTAATAATCGGAGCTCCTACTGTTTTCTTGCTACTTGCCTTCGTAAGCGCTCTTATGAAAACAAATGGGAAAATGGGTGGATATAGAGAATATGAAACTTATGGTGAATCATCTTTGAATGATGCCCCTCCATTCTTATTACCAGATCCCACTAATCCGAAATTGCGCAAATAATTAAGCTTATCGAAAAATAAATTGGACTTTGACAATAATAATTTTAAACCTTTTTCTTACAAAATCTCGATCAAATAATAATGAGAGGTACAGGTCAAAGTGAAAATAAATTATCAGATAAGATGACTTTTAGTGATCATTTAGAGGAGCTTCGTCAAAGAATACTAAACTCAATTTACTCAATACTTATTTCAATATTCTTTAGTTTTCTCATCATAAAGCCATTAATATCTTTTTTAGAAATCCCAGCTGGTAATATTCATTTACTACAACTTGCTCCAGGAGAATTTTTATTTGTAGCTATAAAAGTTGCAGGCTACAGCGGATTAATAGTTTCCTTTCCTTATATTATTTATCAAATAATATTGTTCATTTCCCCTGGTTTAACAAAACAAGAAAAAAGCCTTATCTTGCCAGCAGTTTTTGGTTCAGGTCTTCTGTTTTTTTTAGGATTAATTTTTTCATGGTGGATATTAGTCCCAGCAGCAATAAATTTCTTTATTTCTTTCGGTGCTGATATTGTTGAACCAACTTGGTCTATAGAAAGATATTTTGATTTTGTTCTCCTATTAATGTCCAGCACTGCAATAGCTTTTCAATTGCCCGTATTACAATTTATTCTTGGTTCTCTTGGAATAATCACAACCGAAAAAATGATTTCTAATTGGAAGATAGTTGTTATTTCCTCAGCAATTTTATCTGCAGTGATTACCCCTTCAACGGACCCATTGACTATGTCGTTGCTATCTATATCGATTGTGTTTTTATTTTTTGTGGGTACTGGATTAACTTACTTATCAGAAAATCTTAAGTCAAAAACTCTTTCATCTTCTCATTAAGATTTAATTGCAAGGTGACAGCTCTACCTAACCTTGGCTTAGCATTGACCTTCTTTAGCCACTCCCTTACTTCTTCTGAATATCCACATCTATTTAAAATCTCGATTTTATCAGCTATCGATTTTTTATATTCATCTTCACTTAAAGGGAATGATTCCTGTCCAAGAAATCCCCACATCATTTGAAAATACACAAATTTTCCTCTTTTAAAGAGTCTAAAATCATATTTTTTCCCCCAGCGATAAATCAAATAATGTATGACTTCATCTACTAGTAATGGATTCATTTAAATCAATTGATTAAGACTTCCTAAACTTTTACTTTAAATTATTAAAAGTCCTATCTATTTGCAACAGAAATTGAACAATTTGATTCATAATAACTAATAAATAACAGAACAAAGTAACGAATGACTCAATTAAGTTCCAATGATGTCCCTTCAATGGGTCGAAGGCAATTTATGAATCTTCTTACATTTGGTACTGCGACTGGTGTAGCGTTAGGAGCCCTTTACCCTGTAGCTAATTATTTCATGCCTTTAAGAGCAGGCGGTGGTGGTGGTGGAACTTCTGCTAAAGATGAATTAGGTAATCCAATAACTAAGACAGGTTGGTTAGCTACCCATCAAGCAGGAGACAGAAGTTTAGTGCAGGGTCTAAAGGGAGATCCAACTTATTTAATAGTTAATGAGGGTGGTGAAATAGGAGAATTTGGTTTAAATGCAATTTGTACTCATTTAGGTTGCGTTGTCCCATGGGATAGTGGTGCTAATAAATTTATATGTCCTTGTCATGGAAGTCAGTACGATACAAATGGAAAGGTAGTAAGAGGGCCTGCTCCTTTATCTTTAGCTCTAGCTCATGTCGATATTGAAGATGATGCTGTACTCGTCAAACAATGGTCAGAAACTGACTTTAGAACTAATGAAAATCCATGGTGGGCATAAAAAAATGAAAGGTCCTGAAAATCAAATTATGAAAAAAACCAGTTTATTTATCTGTACTCTGCTTTTCATTTCCAGCATTGTATTTTTCCCAAAGATCACTTTCGCTTATCCATTTTGGGCTCAGCAAAACTATGAATCCCCAAGAGAAGCCACAGGAAAGATAGTCTGTGCAAATTGTCATCTAGCTCAGATGCCTACAATTGCAGAGGTTCCACAATCTGTTGGAGCAGACAGTGTTTTCAAAGCTGTAGTCAAAATACCCTACAAAAATGACTTAAAAGAGATCGGAGCTGATGGTTCAGAAGTCCCATTACAAGTTGGTGCAGTAGTGATGCTGCCTGATGGCTTTAAACTTGCTCCACAAGAAAGATGGACCGAAGAAATCAAAGAGGAGACTGAAGGGGTTTATTTTACTAATTACAGTGAAGACAAAGATAATATCATCATTGTTGGACCTCTACCTGGCGATACCAATAAAGAAATTGTTTTCCCAGTACTTTCGCCTGATCCATCCACTAACAAAGAATATCACTACGGGAAATACTCGTTACATATCGGAGGCAATAGAGGTAGAGGTCAGGTATATCCAACTGGAGACAAAAGCAATAATGTAGTTTTCACTTCTTCCACCTCAGGAACTATAAATTCAATAGAAACAATTGAAGATGGTAGCTATAAAGTCAATATAGAAAATGATAATGGTGAGATAACTACTGAAGCAGTACCTGTTGGTCCTCAACTTATCGTAAAAGCACAAGACAAAATTAATGCAGGTGACCCTCTTACTAATGATCCTAACGTTGGTGGCTTTGGCCAATTAGATGCTGAGGTTGTTCTTCAGAGCCCTTATAGAGTAATTGGATTGATTGCATTCTTCATTGGTGTAGGCCTAACACAAATACTTTTAGTATTAAAGAAAAAACAAGTAGAAAAAGTGCAAGCAGCAGAAGGTATCTAACTTTCTTTATTAAATGCTTACACTTCAAGCTTTTATACAATCTCCAGGAGAAACTTTTTTAAATTTAGGATTTATAACTGTTAGATGGTATGGACTACTTATTTCGGTTTCAGTTTTAATAGGCCTATTTGTCTCAAAAAAACTAGCGAAGGCAAGAAACATTAACCCAGAGTACATCAGTGAAATACTTCCATCATTAATAATTTCTTCAATAATTGGAGCTAGAACTTATTACGTAATTTTTGAGTGGAGGCAATATAGTGGAGAGAACTTTTTTACTTCTTTTGAAATATTCAATAACATCATTCAAATACCTTCTTTTCTTGCAGTTTGGGAAGGAGGCATTGCAATACATGGAGGTCTAATTGGAGGATTAATATCCATTATCTATTTCTGTAAGTCGAAAAAAATTAATTTAAAAACTTTTATAGATATATTAATACCCTCGATTATTCTTGGACAATCAATAGGAAGGTGGGGAAATTTTTTCAATAATGAAGCCTTTGGAGTTCCTACAAATTTGCCTTGGAAATTATTTATACCTATCCAAAATAGGCCTTTAGAATTTCTTAATTATGAATTTTTTCATCCTACATTTCTCTATGAATCATTGTGGAATATTTTAATTTTTATTGTCCTTATAATTATTTTTAATAAACAAGGTAAAACAGATTTTTTCAGGCCTGGATTTATTAGCTGTCTTTATTTAATAGGTTATAGCTTTGGAAGATTCTGGATTGAAGGTTTAAGAACTGACCCACTATGCATTGGTGGACTTCCACCTTTTTGTGATGGCGGTATAAGAATGGCTCAGTTTATAAGTATTTTTCTATTTTCTTCTGGATTAATTGGAATATTTTTTTTAAGATTGAGAACATATAGTGGGAAAAATAGAAAGAATGGATAAAAAAATATCCTTTGTTGGTGTTGGTCCAGGGGATCCAGAATTATTAACTTTAAAAGCATTAAAAAAGATAAAAATTGCAGATGTCATTATTTGGACTGACTCTCTAATTCCTGAAAAGATTTTAGAATTTTCTAAAGAAGGTTCTGAAAAAATAAAAACGAGTTCGCTCAACTTAGAGCAAATCACCTCAATCATGATAGAAAAATTTCAGGAAGGGAAGACTGTTGTAAGGTTGCATGATGGAGACCCTTGCCTTTATGGAGCAATTAGAGAACAAATCGAAATTTTAAAAAACGAAAAAATTTCAATCGAAGTCGTACCTGGAGTAAGTGCTTTTCAAGTTGCTGCAGCATATCATGAAGCCGAGTTAACCATCCCTGACATAACGCAGACAATAATTTTAACTAGAGCAGGAGGGCGAACAGGGATGCCGGAAAAAGAATCTCTAAAAGATCTTGCGAAACACAATTCCTCTATATGCCTATATCTAAGTGCAAGGCATGTGAAAAGGTCTCAAGAAACTTTACTAGAGTATTACCCTCCAGAGACTAAAGTGATTGTTGGATTTAGAGTATCTTGGGATGATGGTTGGACATCATTAATAGAATTAAAAGATATGGAAAAATTTTCTATTGAGAAAAAACTAATTAGAACAACCATTTACATAATTAGCCCAGCAATTAGTAATTCTCAAAAAAGATCTAATCTTTATAATCCATCTTACAGGCATCTCTTTAGGAATAAACAATCTTAAAGTTGATAGAAAAATATTAATTACTATAATTAGTAAAAATTTATTTGCTTTGAAAGAAATAAAATCTGTTTCGGCAATCAACAATAAAGGAGAAGATTCCTCTTTAAAGAGAATCGGAAATTTTATTAAAGAGGCTAGGTTAAGTAAAAATCAATCTATTGAAGAATTGGCTTCTGATTTAAAAATTGGAGCTCATCAACTTGAAGCCATAGAAGAAGGTAATGAAGAAAAACTTCCTGAAAAAGTATTTATCAAAGCAATGATTAGAAGGATTTCACAGAAGCTCAAACTTGATACAGAATTCTTAATGGATGAATTCAAGACAGAGAGGAAAGAAGTGAAAATTGAAGAAATAGTTGAAGAAGTTTCCAAAAAAAATTATAAATCTAAGAAATCTAAGAATTTTAATCCACTAGGATTCCTAATATTTATTTTAATGTCAGGCTTTCTCGGACTAATCGCCTCGTCTTTAATTTTTAATTTATTTTTAGACTCTTCTCAGAATCAAACTCCAAAACAAGAACTTTTAAAAAAAACTAAATAACTTTTAAATCCAAATTCTTTAGTTCTTTTATTACATTACGGCATAATCCTAAGTTCCATTTTTCAAGAAGAAGATCATGGTTTCCATCTAAAGGTAAAAGTTGAAATGTAAGATTATTTTCCTGCAATTTTATTTGAACTGAGGAGATCACCTTGTCAGGTCTTTGATCAAGAGATGCTGCTAGTCTCAGGATTAATGACATTTCAAGAACTAATGTTTTATCTTCTTTGGATATTAATTTTTGCCAAGGCTCGTGTCTTTTCTTAGGTAGAGTCTTTCTATGGTACCTAGCAATTGAAGCAATAATATTTGTTTCTGCTTCAGAATATCCCAACAAGTCACAATTTTTTATTAAGTACCAAGAGTGTTTGTGATATGAACCAACGTTCACATATTTCCCGCAATTATAAAGATTAGTAGCTGCCCAAAGAAGTTCTTTAGCTTTAGGGTCATTATCGCTATGAAAGATATTTTTAGTCTGATCATAGATTTGAAAGGCAATATCAATAACTTTCTCAGCTCTTATATTATCTACTCCAAACTTTCTGGCCTGATGAACTATAGTTGTTTTTCTAATATTGCTTTGAATATTTAACTCATTTTTAAATATCCCTTTACGAAGCATCCAATTCACAACCAAACCCTCTCGCAGCGCCCTCTCACTTATTATTAATTCATTAAAGTCCAACATCTCCATTGCGGTGTTTAATATCAATGCTCCTGGAATAATTATTTCTGCTCTTCTCTCACTTAATGAAGGTATTTTCTTGATTTCCGAAACTGGCAATTTAATTAGTTTTTCCAATACATTTTGTAAATTTTCCCTTTTAAATTTATAACCATGTAACTTTTGTTTAGATTCTCCCAAATCATCTGAAATCAAATTTCCTAATGAGGTTGCAGTACCACTGGTTGCAATCATAGATAAAGGCTTATCTACCTTAGATCTATTCTTTATTTTTCGAACAGATGGTTCTAAAGATCCTTTAATAAAAGTTTTTAAAAAACTAGATCTTTCTGAAGTTATAGACCCTTTATTTAAAAAATCGTTTTTAAGTCTTACCGCACCAATTCTCGAACTGGTAAGAGCTATAGCATCTTTTTTATCTGCAAGTATTAATTCTGTAGATCCTCCCCCAATATCTATGATTACAAAAGACTGATCTTCAAAAGACATACCAGAAAGAACACCAAGGTAAATTAATCTGGCTTCCTCAGAACCACTTATCATTTCTATTTGAATACCAGTTTCATCAAGAACTCTTCTAATAAAATCTTGACCGTTTGGAGCTTCCCTAACTGCACTTGTTGCTGCTGTTACTATTTGTTTTACTCCATTACTTTTACAATATTCCTTAAATCGCTTAAGAGTAACTAATGCTCTTTGAATTGATTCTTCAGTAAGATTACCCTCCTCATCTCTTTCTCCAAGACGAGTGGTTGATTTATCTGTGAATTTTATTGAAAATGATTTTAATTCTAGATTAATTTCTGCTATTAAGAGATGTGTAGAGTTAGTTCCAATATCTATAGAAGCTACTAAGATTTTCTGTTCTTGAAAATATCTTAAATCTTGTTTCTGTATCATTTCTTTTTATAAGATGAAGATATCTTTAATCCATTAATAAATATACCCAAGATTGATTATCACATAATAGAAATCATTTATTCCTAGTAAGATTATTTAAAGTTATGAAATATACAACAGGTCATATGCAAAATAAAAATCAACAATTTAAATTAAGTACTTTTTTTGAATTATTAAGGTGGAACAAGCCTACTGGAAGAATGATCTTACTTATTCCTGCTGGATGGAGTTTATATTTAACGCCAGATGCTAATCCAACATTTTTAATGTTGCTAAGAATAATTCTGGGGGGACTACTAGTAAGTGGATTAGGCTGCGTGGTCAATGATATTTGGGACAAAAAAATTGATCAAAGAGTTTTTAGGACAAAAAATAGACCTCTAGCTGCAAATAAAATCGGTCTTAAAACAGCTTATTCGATTCTTTTCATTTTAATTTTATTTAGCTTCTTATTAACTTTGTCACTACCTCAACCTGGAAGAATCCTTTCTATTTCACTTGCTTTTTTAGCTTTACCGATTATATTAATTTATCCTTCTGCCAAAAGATGGTTTAAATATCCTCAATTAATCTTATCCATATGCTGGGGTTTTGCTGTCTTAATTCCCTGGGCAGCCAATGAAGGCAATTTAAATAGTATTGTTTTATTGTTTTGCTGGCTAGCTACCATTTTTTGGACTTTTGGCTTTGACACTATTTATGCTTTAGCAGATAAAAAATATGATATCAAAATTGGAATAAATAGTTCCGCTGTTAACCTCCAGAACAATACAAGAATAACTATTCAAATTTGTTATTTTTTAACTTCTAGTTTTCTCGCATTATGCGGATTTATTAATCAAATGGATTTTATTTTTTGGCCAATTTGGCTTACAACGTCAATCTTAATGCAGAGAGATATACTAAAAGTATTTCCTGAGGAAAATCAATCAATAAAAAATATTGGGAATCACTTCAAAAATCAATCAATTTATGGAGGAGTCCTCTTATTAGGAATTATTATTGCCTCATAAATTCTAAATATGGTTTTTAGATTAAAAAAAGGTGATCTAATAGATATTTTAGCTCCAGGCTCCTTTATTGATGGAGATGAAAATTTTCAAAAAGGCATAGAAATCTTAAAAAACTGGGGCTTGGAAATTAAAGAAAATCATTCTCTATCAAAAAAATTTGGTTATTTTGCAGGTGATGATCTAACTAGATTTGAAGAACTTGAAAAAGCACAAAATAGTAAGCTAATCATTTTTGCAAAAGGAGGCTGGGGTTCAGCAAGACTTTTAGAAAAAGAACCTTCTTGGCAGCATGGTTTAATGCTTGGATTCTCAGATACATGTTCTCTATTACTATCTAAATACTCTCAAGGATTTACAGGTTCTATTCATGGCCCGATGGTTACTGGCCTTTATAAAGAGCCAGAGTGGAGTCTTAAGAGATTAAGAAATTTACTTTTTGAGGGATATGTTGATGACATAAGAGGAATTCCTTTAAGAGCAGGAAAAGCTAAAGGAGAAATTATCGTTTCTAACTTAACTATTGCTACTTTTTTAATTGGTACTAATCACTTTCCAGATTGCAAAGGAAAAATAATAATTTTTGAAGATATTAATGAAGATATTTATAAAATTGATCGCATGTTGACTTACCTTAGAATGACTAAAACACTTTCTGAAATTGCTGGTATTGGATTCGGAAGTTTTTCTAATGATTCCTGCGACTTTGAATGGAAAGATTTACTAAAAAACTGCATTATTGAAAGACTCCAAGAGTTTGATTTTCCTATTCTTTTTGAACTCCCAATAGGCCACATATCGGGAAATGCTTGCATTCCTTTAGGATACGAAGCCACCCTAAATGGTGATAATGGCATTCTTAGTATCGATACACCTTTTTAACTAGGGGTTCTTCACAAAAAGTTTTGCTATTTTCAAATCTATAGGGGATGTAATTTTTATATTTGAATAAGTTCCTTCAATAATCTTCACTTTCCAATTAAGCATTTCGAATAGAGAAGCATCATCTGTGACTTTCCAGTTTTTATCAATTGCCATCTTATGAGCTTTTTTTAATCTATCTACTAAAAAGCCCTGAGGAGTTTGCGCTGCCCATAAATAATTTCTGTCTGGTGTTTCTTTAATAAAACCTTCATTATCAACAATCTTTATAGTGTCGGTTACCTTTGTAGCCAAAATTACAGCTTCATTTTCATCTAATTGCTTGACACAAAGATCTATCATTTTAGGATTAATTAGACATCTAGCACCATCATGTATTAAAACTTTTTCAGCATCTTTTGGTAACGCTTTTAAACCATTAAAAACTGACTGTTGTCTGGTGTCACCACCATTAATCCAATGAACTTTATGGGCAAAATCCTTGGCTGAATTTAATAATAAATTTTTATCTTTCGGTTGTCCAATTATTCCAACCCAATTTGTTGAGCTTGCAGAAAATACAGATTTAAGTGTCCAATAAATCAAAGACTCTCCCTCTAAATCAATAAGTAATTTATTTTTTCCAGCTTTCATTCTGCTACCGCTCCCTGCAGCTGGTATTAAAAAGTGCACAATATAAGGTCTTAATATTTTCTAGACAATTATAAATAAAAGCAATATCTTTACACAAATAGTACTACGATTGAAAATTATAAAAATACCATAATGTTCAATAAAGATTCATTATCAGGCAAAATTGCTTTAATCACTGGAGCTAGCAGAGGAATTGGTAAAGAAATTGCTTTAGAACTAAGCCAATTGGGAGCAGAAGTTTTTATTAATTACTCTTCTTCTGATGTAAAAGCTGAAGAAGTTGTAAATTTAATAAAAAATTCAGGAGGTAAAGCTCATAAATTAAAATTTGATGTTTCAAAAGAGGATTCTGTCAGTTCAGCTTTTGAAGAAATAATCAAAATTAATGGCACCATTGATATCCTTATTAACAATGCTGGAATTACTAGAGATGGACTATTGATGAGAATGAAATCGGAACAATGGGATGATGTATTAAATACAAACTTAAAAGGTGTTTTTCTTTGTACAAAATATGCTTCAAAATTTATGATGAAAAAAAGAAGTGGTAGCATCGTAAATATTTCATCTGTTGTTGGCATAATTGGTAATCCTGGTCAAGCAAATTATTCTGCAGCCAAAGCTGGAGTTATTGGATTTACCAAAACTTGCGCTAAAGAATTTGCTTCAAGAGGTATAAATGTTAATGCGATAGCTCCAGGTTTTATAGAAACAGAGATGACTGAAAAACTTAATACTGAAGAGATTCTAAAAGTTATTCCTTTAGGGAAATTAGGAAGTTGTACTCAAATTGCAAACTTAGTGTCATTTTTAGTTTCAAGTGATGCAGGAAGTTACATTACTGGGCAAACAATTAGTATAGACGGGGGTATGAGTATTTAGTTATATACTTTCATAAGGCTGGCCTAATTCATCTCTCAACCTTCTAATTTTTTGTAAAAGTTTTAATCTTCGACTTCTAGCAGTTAATGTCAAGAAAAACCTTAGAGGAAAATATATCAGAGTCATAGCAATCGCGAGGATTGCAGTAAGAGTAAAAATAAGATTATTTGTTTCTTCCATAACTTAAAGATACTCTTATTTGAGTTAATTTGTATCTCTAATTAAAAGAAATTCGGCTTTCCCCACTTAATTAAATATCCCTTAAAAATGATTCTATGGGAGATTAGAATAAGAAAAAATCGAGGAAACATGGCTAAACAGTTAAGTTTTTCTAATGAATCTAGAGAAGCGCTAGAAAAAGGTGTAAATTTCGTAGCTAATGCGGTAAAGGTTACAATTGGGCCAAAAGCAAAAAACGTAGTAATAGAGAGAAAATTTGGTGCACCAGATATAGTTAGAGATGGGTCCACAGTTGCTAAAGAGATTGAGATTGAGAACCCTATTTCTAATTTGGGTGCGAAATTAATAGAACAAGTTGCGTCCAAGACAAAAGAGGCTGCAGGAGATGGAACAACAACAGCCACCATTTTGACTCAGAAGATGGTTCAAGAGGGATTGAAAAATATTGCTTCTGGTGCCAGTCCTTTGGAATTAAAAAAAGGTATGGAAGTAGGCCTAGCTTTTGTTCTAGAAAAATTAAGTTCCAAAAGTATTTCATTAAGTGGTTCTGATATCCAAAAAGTTGCAACAGTTAGTGCTGGAGGTGATGAAGATATTGGATCTATAATTTCGAAGGCAATGGATATTGTTACTTCAGATGGTGTAATAACTGTCGAAGAATCTCAATCACTAGATACAGAATTAGATATAACTGAAGGAATGTCTTTTGATAGAGGCTATAGTTCTCCATATTTCGTAACAGACCAAGAAAGACAAGTTTGTGAACTTGAAAACCCTAAAATATTAATAACTGATCAAAAAATTTCAACTTTAGTTGATCTGGTTCCAATACTTGAAGAAATTCAGAAATCAGGCTCACCTTTTCTAATTCTTGCTGAAGATATCGAAGGAGAGGCTTTAACCACCTTGGTTTTGAATAAGAATAGTGGAGTGTTAAATGTAGCTTCTGTAAGAGCTCCGTTATTTGGCGAGAGAAGGAAAGCTGCCCTTGAAGATATTGCTATTCTTACTGGAGCTAAGTTAATTAGTGAAGATAAATCGATGACACTTGATAAAGTATCGATTAATGATTTAGGCAAAGCAAAAAAAATAACTATCACGAAGGACAAAACTACAATTGTTGCATTCGAAGACACCAAAGATTTGGTTAAAGCTCGAGTAGAAAAATTAAAGAGAGAAGTTGAAATAACAGACTCAGATTATGATCAGGACAAAATCAATGAAAGGATAGCAAAACTAGCTGGAGGAGTAGCACTTATCAAAGTTGGAGCTGCAACAGAAACAGAGATGAAGTTCAAAAAGTTAAGAATCGAAGATTCCCTTAATGCTACGAAAGCTGCTATTGAAGAGGGTGTAGTTTCTGGGGGTGGACAAACTTTAATTGAAATATCGGAAGACCTTTTAAATTTAAGTCAAAGATCTTCCGATGATTTAAGAACAGGGATAAATATATTAAAAGAAGCCCTTTTGGAACCTACTAAACAGATAGCAAAAAATGCTGGTTTTAATGGTGATGTAGTTGTCGCTGAAATTAAAAGACTTAACAAAGGCTTCAATGCTAATTCAGGAAAATATGAGGATTTAAAAGATTCAGGAATATTAGATCCAACCAAAGTAATAAGATTAGCTCTTCAAGATTCAGTATCTATTGCAGCTATGCTCCTCACAACAGAAGTTGCGATGGCTGACATTCCAGAGCCTGAAGCCGCAGCCCCAGGAGGACCTGGTGGAGATCCAATGGGAGGTATGGGCGGCATGGGTATGCCAGGAATGGGCGGCATGGGTATGCCAGGTATGGGCGGCATGGGTATGCCAGGTATGGGCGGCATGGGTATGCCAGGTATGATGTAAAAAGCTAACTAGCTTTTTTATCTTTATTTATCCATTTTCTTAAATTTTTAATATTAGGTAGTGGTAATTTTGGGGTTTTAATATATTGATTTATTTGATTAGAATCTTGTTTAGTATTAAAAACTTGATTATTGTTAGCAATTTTTAAGTAATTTGATTCACAATTTATTTCTTCTAAATTTTCTAAATTATTAAAAGATTTAAGTTTAATTTGTTTTTGATTTTCTTCTTCATATACTTCATCCATTAAAGTAGTTTGTTCTTGATTTTTTTCTTCATAATTTTCCTTTTGTACTGGACTATGGATTAATAAATCATTCAAAGAATCAATCCCAAATCTATGGACCCACTTAAGAACAATATTTTCTTTAAGCAAAAAGTTATTTTCTGAAGAGGCTTTTTTAAAAACTTCTATTAGATGATTTTTTAAAAGCATAAATTTATTAATTTAACTTCTTATTTAACAGAGGCCTTATGATAATCAAGGATAAAACTGTTAAAGAAAATAAAATTGATATACAACTCTTACAAGTTAAATCACCATATGGAGCATGTAAAGCCACTAATTCTAAATTCATAGTTTCTGTATAAGCAGTCCTAATAGGTTCGATCGCAAAAGTTAGTGGATTTAATGAAGCCAACCACCCAAGCCAATTTGGCATGAAAGAAATTGGGGCCAAAGCAGTACTTGCAAAAAGAAGAGGTAAATTTATCACAAATATAAGAGCGATTAATTCAATATGTCCCGGCAAAACAAACGCTAAACATAAGCTTATTGATGTAACAAAAAGAACTAATAGAATTAGTGTTGTAAACACAATTCCTAAACCATATAAGTTGGGCCATCCATATCCCAAAGTGTATGAAACAACCATTATTACAATACTCTGAACAAAGCTTAAGATTGTTATGTAAAAAAAAGAAGATATAACTATCGATAATCTACTGGTCAAAGGAGCGACAAGTAATCTATTGAGAAATCCAAACTCTCTATCAAACATTAAAGGAAGACCAGAGTTTAGAGCTCCGCTAAAAGCAGTAAAAACAATAAGTCCTGCTCCTAAAAAATTCCCATAAGAATCAACTCCTGGTAAAAAACCTTCAGGAGCTTTAGAGAATAATGCCCCAAATAAAAAAAGCCAAATTATGGGTTGTAATATTCCTGCTAAAAGAGTTGATGGTCTTCTTTTTAGTTGAATAAATAATCTCTTTGTTAAGGCAAATGTTTCTTGATATAAGAACAATAAATTATACTGTTGTAATTCCATAATTAGCAGTAATTAGTATTTATTATAGTTAGTTAACCAAAAGTTTTTTTATCGCATTGATTGCTTTGATTCTTTTTTTAGGTCTCTTTTCCCTGCCATAGAAATTTCAGCATCCAATAATGTTTTCCCAGTTGCCTGAAGATATACATCATCCAAGCTTGGCTGACTTTGGGTAAGAGAAAAAATTTCAAACTTTGAGAAGGCCAATTCCACTTTTAGCTTCGTAAGTAAATCTTTTTCCTTATCTGCTACGAAATTTATCGAGAAACCTTGAGCTTCATTTATGATAATCTGACTAATTCCATCTATTGAAGACAAAATTTGACATATATTTTTTGCTTCTTCCTGATTACTAAATTCTCTTACTTTCAAAGTTACTCTATCTCCTCCTAATTTATTTTTGAGCTCTGCAGGAGTCCCTTTTGCTATAACTCTTCCATCATCAATTATCACTAATCTGTCTGCCAATTTATCTATTTCATCAAGATAGTGACTACTTAAAATAATGGTCATTCCATTATTTCTCAAATCTTTCAAAAGTTGCCATATAATATTTCTACTTTCAATATCTAAACCAACTGTAGGTTCATCCAAAATTAATACTTGGGGCAAATGTAAAAGTCCAGCTGCTAGATCTATTCTTCTTTTCATTCCCCCTGAATAAGTTCCGCACTTACGATCAATCCAATCATTCATTTCTAATTGATCTATTAATTTCTCTATCCTTTCAAATTTTTTGTTTTTGTTGATGTGATATAAATCTGATTGAAAATCCAAAAGCTCTCGTCCAGTCAATATTTTATCAAGTGCAATG
>CABZFV010000015.1 GCA_902525075.1 uncultured Prochlorococcus sp.
TCATTAGCCAAAAAAAGTGATTTATAGGATATTATTCCTATCTTTTCGCCACTTTCATTTTTCCAATCATGTAAATAGGGATCTGAATAATAAATAAAATTTAAAAAATTATCAGGAATTAATTTTTCATCTACAACTAAATAATTTAAACAATTAAGAAACTTTCTATAATTATCCAGTCCTCCAGATCTTAGTAATCTAGAAATATTTAATGCAATTTTTTTATCTATACTACTTATTTCACATAAGGAAATTTCCTGGTCAATGGTACCTGATAGGATTACTAACTTCCTTTTTTTATTAACTGCTTGCCAATTTAAAAGTTGTTCAATTCCATAGTTCCATGTACCTTTATCTCCAAATATTCTAAGTACGACTACTTTTGCATAATTTATTGTTTTTAATAAATAATTATCTATTTGAGCAGAGGAATTTAAATTAGAAATTTCTAAAGCTCTTATATTATTTTTTAATGAAGCAAATTCTTTTTCTAACAATAAGTTTGATATAAGATTTAAATCAGCCTTGACACTTGTTATAAAAATAAAATCTGCAGCTGGTTGCTCAATAAAATCATCCTTATTCTTTTCATTTCCTGCTATATTTAATATCCTGTGCATTTTTATATATAAATAAGGTTTAGAATACGTAAGTAGGATAAAACAAGTTTACCTTAATTAAATAAATTAAATATGCATGAATTTCTTCCATACGCCTGGTTCGAAGGTAAATGTATTCCATTTAAAGAAGCAAAAATATCAATAGCTACTCATGCACTACATTACGGTACTGCTGCATTTGGAGGAATGCGAGCGATACCTAACCCAACAAACAAAGAAGAATTCCTTTTGTTTAGAACTGATAAACATATAAAAAGATTATCTCAAAGTGCAAAATTACTCTTAACTGAAATTTCTGAAGAATATATTTTTAAAGCCTTAGAAGAAGTTATAAAAAGAAACAAGCCAGAAAAACCTATATATATAAGACCATTTGTATATACGAGCGATTTAGGTATAGCGCCAAGGTTACACAATATTGAAACAAATTTCTTTATTTATTGTATTGAACTAGGAGATTATTTATCCCCAGATGGTGTTTCTTGTAGAATGAGCAGTTGGACAAGGCAAGAAGATAGATCTCTCCCCTTAAGAGGGAAAATAAGTGGCGCATATATTACTAGTTCATTAGCCAAAACAGAAGCTAGTTTATCGGGTTTTGATGAAGCCCTGCTATTAAATTCAAGTGGTAAGGTAAGCGAAGCTAGTGGTATGAATTTATTTATTGTAAGGAATGGAGACTTAATCACTCCTGGTGTTGATCAAGATATCCTTGAGGGTATAACTAGAGCTAGTGTAATTGAATTAGCAAAATCATTTGGAATAAATGTAATTGAGAGGCCTGTTGATAAAACAGAATTATTAATAGCTCATGAAGTTTTTCTAACTGGTACAGCTGCAAAAATTACACCAGTTAAAAAAATTGAATCAACTGAATTAAATGTTGAAAGACCAATAATGAATAAATTAAAAAGTAAGCTTATAGAAATAACAGAAGGTCGTTCTCAAGACTATGATAATTGGGTAACAAGAATTTCACTAAAATAAATTAATTTTTGCCTAAAAATGGAATCTTTCAGAACTTATTTAAATAGAGATGAAAAACCATTAATTATTTTTGACGGAGGTACTGGAACATCTTTTCAGAACTTAAATCTTACTGCAGATGACTTTGGAGGAAAAGAATTAGAGGGATGTAATGAAAACCTTGTTTTATCATCGCCAGAGGTAGTTGAGAAGGTTCATAATTCATTTTTAGAAGCAGGTTGTCATGTTATAGAAACTAATACATTTGGTGCCTCATCAATAGTTCTTGATGAATATGATATTGCAGATAAGGCTTATGAGATAAATAAAAATGCAGCATTTATAGCAAAAAAAGCTGCTGCCAAATACTCATCAGTTGATAAACCAAGGTTTGTAGCAGGTTCAATTGGGCCAACAACTAAATTACCCACCTTAGGACATATAGATTTTGATGAATTAAAGCAATCATATAAAGAACAAATATATGGTCTTATAGATGGAGGAGTTGATCTTCTTTTGATTGAAACCTGTCAGGATGTTTTACAAATTAAATCTGCCTTATTAGCATCAAAAGAAATTCTAGAAAGTAAAAATATTGATATACCTTTAATGGTATCCATAACAATGGAAACAACAGGTACTATGCTTGTTGGATCTGATATAGCTTCTGCATTAACAATATTAGAGCCATTTAATATAGATATCCTTGGACTTAATTGTGCAACTGGTCCTGAGCAAATGAAGGATCATATTAAATATTTGTCTGAAAATTCTCCCTTCGCTATTAGCTGTATTCCCAATGCAGGTCTTCCTGAAAATATTGGTGGTGTAGCTCACTATAGATTAAAGCCAATAGAATTAAAGATGCAGTTAATGAATTTTATATATGACTTTAATGTTCAATTGATAGGTGGATGTTGTGGGACAACACCTGAACATATAAAATACCTGTCTTCAATAATCGATGAAATTATTGATATTGAAAGGACCTACAACAATGGTAAAAAAAATTCAAGTAGTTTTATTCCATCTGCCTCATCAATATATAACTCTGTGCCATATAAACAAGACAATTCAATTTTGATAGTAGGAGAAAGATTAAATGCAAGTGGATCGAAAAAGGTAAGGGAGTTATTAAATAAAGACGATTGGGATGGCTTAGTTGCAATTGCAAAGCAACAACAAAAAGAAAATGCTCACGTTCTTGATGTAAATGTTGATTATGTAGGCAGAGACGGAGTGAAAGATATGAAAGAAATAACTTCAAGACTAGTTACCAATATAAATTTACCATTAATGATTGACTCTACAGATGCAGACAAAATGGAAAGTGGATTAAAGTCAGCTGGTGGTAAATGTATTATAAATTCAACCAATTACGAAGATGGCAATGAAAGGTTTGATCAAGTTCTAAATTTAGCCTTAGGGTATGGTGCAGGTCTTGTTGTCGGAACAATTGATGAAGATGGAATGGCAAGGAATTCAGAAAAAAAATATAAGATTGTCAAACGAGCGATTAATAGAACAAGAGAATGTGGTTTGTCAGATTATGAGCTATTTTTTGATCCATTAGCTCTGCCAATATCTACAGGGATAGAGGATGATAGATTAAACGCTAAAGAAACCATTAGTGCTATATTAAAAATTCGTGAAAAATTTCCAGATATTCATATCATACTTGGAATATCAAACATTAGTTTTGGTCTTTCACCATTATCAAGAATTAATCTAAATTCAATATTTTTAGATGAATGCATTAAAGCAGGATTAGATTCTGCTATCATCGCACCAAATAAAATTTTGCCATTATCAAAAATTTCTGAAGAAACTAAAAAGCTTTGCTTAGATTTGATTTATGATAAAAGAAAATTTGAAGATGATATTTGTATTTATGATCCATTAGTAGAATTAACAAAGGCTTTTCAAGATTTATCTATTCAAGATTTCAAAAAAGCATCCTCAGAAAATAAAAACCTAACTCTTGAAGAAAGTCTGAAAAATCATATCATAGATGGAGAAAAAATAGGATTAGAGGATCAATTAAATAAAGCGTTAAAAAAATATAAACCTCTTGAAATAATTAATACCTTTTTACTAGATGGGATGAAAGTTGTAGGAGATTTATTTGGCTCAGGTCAAATGCAATTGCCATTTGTACTCCAATCCGCTGAAACAATGAAATTTGCTGTTTCAATTTTAGAACCATACATGGAAACTGTAGATGAGAACATATCAAATGGAAAGCTCTTAATTGCAACTGTCAAAGGCGATGTACATGATATTGGAAAAAATTTGGTAGATATAATACTTACAAATAATGGTTATGACGTAATAAATCTAGGAATAAAGCAAGATGTTTCAGCAATTATAGATGCACAAAAAAAATACAATGCAGATTGCATCGCTATGAGCGGATTACTTGTTAAATCAACTGCTTTTATGAAAGATAATTTAGAGGCTTTTAACAATGAAAATATTAGTGTACCAGTAATATTAGGAGGCGCAGCCTTAACCCCAAAATTTGTAAATGAGGACTGCAGCAAAATATATAAAGGGAAAATATTGTACGGAAAAGATGCGTTCACTGATCTTAAATTTATGAATGAATATATGGATAATAAGAAAAAAGGTAATTGGTCAAATACAGAGGGTTTCATTAACAATGAAGGTATAAATATTAATTTAGCCTCATCAAAATCAAACTCTCAAGCTGTTAAAAAATCTATATCCATAGATGCCGAGACTTCAAAATTAAATTTAAAAGAAAATTTTATAAGATCTAAATTTATAAATGAAGAAGATCCAATTCAAGCCCCTTTCTTGGGAACGAAAGTCTTGAAGGATGTTGATATAGATTTAAATAAGTTAATATTTTATTTAGATACAAAAGCTTTATTTAGCGGGCAATGGCAAATAAAAAAAGGAAAAAACCAAAGCGTAGATGAATACAATAATTATTTGGATTCATATGCTAAACCATTGTTAGATAAATGGTTAGAGAAAATTATAGAGAAAAAACTCATATCACCTAAAGCAGTTTATGGATATTTCAGATGCGGGAGAAAAGATAATAGTATTTTCTTATTTGATCCGAAATCAATAAATAAAATATCCCAATTTAATTTTCCAAGACAAAAATCTGGGAATAATTTATGCATAGCTGATTTTTATTGTGATTTGAAAAATGATAAACCGATAGATATATTTCCTATGCAGGCAGTAACTATGGGGGATATTGCTAGCGAATATTCTCAAAATTTATTTAAAGAAGACAAATATAGCGATTATTTGTTATTCCATGGACTTACAGTGCAATTAGCAGAAGCTCTAGCTGAGTATGTCCATGCGTTAATTCGTATTGAATGTGGTTTTAGTTCTGAAGAACCAGACAAAAATAGAGAAATACTAGCTCAAAAATATAGAGGAGCTAGATATTCTTTTGGTTATCCTGCATGTCCAAAAGTATCTGATTCAAACATACAATTATCATTGTTGGATGCCAAAAGAATAAACTTGACCATGGATGAATCTGAACAACTTCATCCAGAACAAAGTACTACAGCTATCATTTCACTACACTCAAAAGCTAAATATTTCAGCGCCTAAGCTAAATTTTTAGTTATTTTCTAAATATTCAATAATTTCTTCCTGGAGTTCTTCCATCGTTTCATTATCACCCAGATCAAGTCCCTCACCCGCGGCATCCTGTGTTAACTCAAGATAATATGAAGCACCATCACTAGATAAAAATTCTAATGCGGAAGTTTCATCACTATCTTTAAAAGCTTCATAAAGAGCTTTAAATGCAATGTTTTCAGTAAAGTCCCAATCCATAATGAAAAAAACCTTATTAGAATTATTACCTCCTTACCCCCCATATTCGTCAACCTTTTTTAAAGAAATGTTGGTGTTTTATTATTATAAAAAAAACTATGACCATAAATAATCAAAATCAGTTAAATGTCCTTGGAGAAGAAATTGAGATTTGTAGTTGCGCACCTATGACAGGGTGGTTCAGGGATGGATATTGTAACTATGACAAAAATGATGGAGGAAATCATTCCATATGTTGTGTAATGGATGATAATTTCCTGAAATATAGTAAATCACAAGGTAATGATTTAATAACTCCCATGCCTATTTATTCCTTCCCAGGACTAAAGGATGGTGATCATTGGTGTATTTGTCTTGATAGGTGGAAGCAAGCATTATTAGACGGTCTTGCACCAAAAGTCATATTAGAATCAACGAATATTGTAGTCTTAGAATCAGTACCTCTGGAAAAATTGAAAGAATATCAATTTAATAAAAAGTAATTACAAGTTTATTTTTTTTTTTAAAATGATAATGGTAAATTTTTTTAAATGAGTTTAGAAATATATTGGAAAAAAGCACTAGAACAAACTCAATTATCAATTGATGATGAATCATTATATCCTCTCAAAACTGATATTATTACAAGAGATTTATATGAAAAAGACGACTTCATAATTAGGAAACTCGATACTTCAAAATTTAATAAAAAAAAAATTTATGGTCCTAAGCAAAATCCATTTTGTCCTTGGGAAAAAATACTAGAAATTGATAAAATTGGTGATAATCATCAATTAATATTAAATAAGTACCCTGTACAAAAAGGTCATATTTTACTTATTACAAATGAATGGAAACCTCAAAATGGATGGTTAGATATTAAAGATTGGAGAGCGATCCAACAAGTTAATAAAGATACTAGTGGATTATGGTTTTTCAATAGTTCTCCAATTGCGGGAGCGAGTCAACCTCATAGGCATTTTCAACTTCTGCGTAGATCTAAAGGTGAGATATCATGCCCTAGAGAAAAGTGGTTTTTAGAGATGAACTCATATCAAGATATAGATAGTAAGCTTAAAAAAAATATTGTTGTATCCAAATTTAATTTTTTAGAAAAACCATCATGTCTTTTTGAACTCTACTTGGAATTATGCAAGAAATTAGGACTTGGGAATCCTTTAAGTGATAAGAAACCGATATATCCTTACAATATTTTAATAACTAATAAATGGATCGCTATTATAAAAAGAAAAAATGATCATATCCATGGTTTCAGTATTAACGGTTTAGGATTTGCAGGATACTTATTAGTAACTGAAAATTCAAATATTAATTATTTAAAAAGATTAGGCCCTGAAAAACTTCTAGAAAATTTTGTTTGAATACTAGTTAGTTACTTCAACTTCCTTATCCCTGCTTATTTGGCTTTCTAGAACTTCTATAGATGCTGTAACTGAGGCAATTTTACGTTCAAGTGAATCCTTAATATAATTGAGCATTTCTAATTTCTTATGTTGATAAAAATTCTTTTTTTCTTTAGATGACTTGAAATAACAATTGAACATTTTTTATTTTCATTATAAAAAGACACTTAATTGACTTGTGACATAAAAATAAATTGGTTTTAATTTAAAAACAATATTTCGTATGGACTTTCAATTTTTTTTGAATAAAATTAAATAAATTCCATACTATTCAAGATAATATTATTGAATATTCCTGAAAATTCAAATACAAAAAGAATTTCTATTGATTTACCTGAGGAACTAATTTCGAGGTTTGATCAATTACGAAAAGAGTGGGGATTTCGAGCAAGAGGACCTGTAATAGAAAAGATACTTAAAGAACTTCTTCAAGAAGATGATTTACTACCTAAGAATCAACAGCAAGAAATAGACTTTAACGAGAATAATAATAAAGAAAATTTAAATATTGATGAAGATACTGCATTGGTATTAATTAAATCAGACGTAAAAAAAGAAGTTAATGAGATATCTTTGAATAAAAGATTTACAAATAACAATCAATCGAAAGAAAAAGCCAACTTAAACATAAGCCTTCCCAATTTTGTTGAAAAAAAAGCAAGGAATCTAAGAAGAAGTATTAATAGTGAAAAATTAAAGGAGAATATTAATGATATTCAAATTAATACAATTAAAGAAACTGAATTAATAAAATGTCGAATTGAGTTAATTAGTCATTGGAAAACCTTATATGGATCAGTTCCTAATGATCATGTAGTAGAAGCTTCTATGGATTGGTTTGAAAGGGATATATGGCCAAATCTTGATGGAACTGAAAATCTACCATTTACGTGGAGTGCAGCCAATAAATTAATGTTAGAATTATGCCCATTCTGGATAAAGAAAAATCCGTCCCTTGAAATTGTTTTATTAATGATTGGCGTTTTAGAAGACCCTTTTGCTACATCAGATCTGATAAATAGAATACCAACACTTATGAGAAGGTTTATAAGTAGATTTAAGCGAAGTAATAGATCAAATTCATTTGAAACTTTGGACTCTACAATGACAGTACATGGAGCACTTAAATTACTAAATTTGTCTACATCCGCAGGATCAGCTCATACGTTCCGTAAAATTAGGGAGGCATATAAATCAATAGCTCTAAAGACGCATCCAGATGCTGGAGGATCAACAGATCAAATGAGAAAATTAAATGAAGCGTATCAATTGCTAAAAAATCTATATAGATACTAGTATACTAATTCTTAGATGAGACTTATAATTAGTCTTATTTATAGTCTTATATAAGGTAGTTGTGAATTTATAAATTTCTGATCTTCATCAATTTTTTTATTTAAATATATGTAGACAATTATTTTGTATTAAAGGGAATTAAAATAAAAATAAAATTTAAAATATGAAATATTTATGTATAGTACTTCTTATATGAGACTTATCAATAGTCTATTATCTAGTCTCATAGTAGATTAAAAAGATCAAGAATTTATCAATTTAAATTAATCAAAAACAGTCTGCTTAATGCCTGGGAAAAATTAAAAAATAATTTATAAATTTGAAAAATTATGTCCTATCAATGTCCAAGGAATTTATGATAGCTAGAAAGTATTTCTACTATTTACTTTTATGCTTAGCCGTTCTGCCTTATAGACAGTACTACTGATATTGAAGCTTTTCAATTGCAGTTTGTTTATCAATACTAGGGACATCACTTAATCCGTTAGCATCAAACCAGGGAGCGCTAGCCCAATCAAATCCTTCCCCAAAAGTATTATCTGGTGCAGCTATATACCAATGACATGAAGCATCTGGTAGGTCAACAGCACATTTTGACCAATCATCTGACCACTGAGGAACTTGTACCCACAGCACTGAAGATAGAAGAAAAGATAACAAATTCAACATAGCTAATATCATACAACATTAATTAGTTTTATAGGATTATTAGCTATCTTATATAAGAATTATTTATAGACTAGTTAATAGTCTCATATGAGATCAGCAATACAATTAATTCCTTAATTTAGTATTAAAACATTTTTCTACATTAGAAATGATATTTGAATGTATTGATGAAATGTCCGAGTCCAGTAATGTTTTGTCTTTATCTCTATAAGATAATCTAAATGTATAACTTATATGATTATCTCCAAATTTAGTATCTTCAAAAACATCAAGTAAATTTACATCCTCTAAGAGATTTTTTCCTGTTCTTCTTATCTGTGATGTTATTTCGCTAATTAAATATTTCTTACTGAAAACAAAATTTATATCCCTTTCCATTTTTGGAACAATTGGGTATTGCTTATATTTTGGAATCCATTTATTTTTTCTTGTACTAGCTTCCAAGAGGTTAGAAACATTTATTTTAAATAAATAAACTTTTTTTAATGACTTTTTTTCTAATATTAGTTTTGGATGTATTTCACCAAAATAACCTGCATCATTTCCTTCAATAACTAATTTCGCTGTTCTTCCTGGATGAAGAAAATCAATTAAATCTGTAGGTTTATCTTCAATTTTTATGTTCAAGGATGACAAAGCCTCCTTTAACTTTCCTCTGGCCTGGTAATAATTAAGATCGTTATCCTTACCCGAATTTATCCATTTCCCGAATTTTCTATTTCCATAAATCGCACCATTAAGAACTTCTTCTTGAGCGAACTCAGTTTTCTTTAGAAAAATATTTCCAATTTCAAATATATAACAACTTACTTGTCCAGCTTTTATATTACGGTTCACTATTTCCAAATGTTCTTTCCAGATATTATCTCTGAGACAGCTTGTTTCTAATAACAAAGGATTAGAAATCTTTATAAGTTTTTCATTATCTTCAGGAACAAGAGAGTAGCTAAGTACCTCGTTAAAACCATTTTCTATAAAACCATTTTTTACTTTTCTCAATGCCAACTGTTCTGATGACAATTTTCCAGGCTTAATCGGATTAGGAAGGTTCAAGTCAAATCTGTCATACCCTATTAATCTCGCTATTTCTTCAATTAAATCTATTTCTCTTATTAAATCATGTGATCTATTAGGAATTACTGCTACATCCCAGCCATATTCTTTATTCTTTAAAGTACAACCTATGAGTGTTAGTTTATCAACTATTTCATTATCAGATAAATTTCTTTTTTCAAATTGATCGTTAATTATTAATGGACCAAGAATTTTATGTATTCGATTTCTCCGTAGTTTAATAAATATATCCTCATTACTTATTAATTTGGAAGTATTGATGATTGGTGAATTAATAGAAAAATTTTCTTCTAAAAGATTAATTGCCCTTGTTACTGCACTTATTGTATTTTTTGATGAAATTCCTTTTTCATACCTGCTGCTAGATTCTGTTCTTATGCCAACTGCCTTTGAAGATTTTCTTATAGAAACGGGATTAAAAACAGCGCCTTCAAGATAAATAGATGAGGTAGTATTAGTTATTGAAGTCTCTAAACCGCCTATCACACCAGCAATAGCTACTGGTTTATCACAACAAGTAATGACTGTGATATTGTCATTTAAGTAATATTCTTTACCATCTAAGCAAATAAGGCTTTCGTTATCCTTGGCTTTTCTTACAGAGAAATCTTCTGGTGAAACTTCCTTACCAATTAAGTTTGATAGTTTATCTTTATCAAACGCATGCAAAGGTTGACCTTGCTCTAAAAGAATATAATTTGTCAAATCAACTAGAAGATTAATAGATTTTATACCTGATTTTTCTATACGGTCTTTAAGCCAATTTGGCGATAATTTCTCACCATTTACACCATCAATACAACTTATTGTATAAATGCAATTAGATTCTATAGCCTCTGTACAAAGTTTAATTTCCTTAAGTAAATGGATATTGTATTTATGGTGTAATTCTGGAAAATTTAAGGTTGATTCTAAAAGGGCAGAAATTTCACGGGCTATACCTATAACAGACATTCCGTCAGGTCTATTAGCTGTAATGGCTAAATCATATATAAAATCATTTAATTGAAGCAAGTCAGATCCTGGAGCGCCCAATTCATGTTTTAAGGCTAATTCTTCATCAATGATCTCTATCCCTTCGCTAGAGTCCTCTAAACCCAGTTCCTGCAGTGAACATATCATTCCTTCACTCATTACACCTCTTATTTCACTTTTTTTAATAGTTAAATCAATTGCATTTAATTTCGCGCCGACAGTAGCAACATAAACATAAATATTTGGTTTAATATTGCGCGCACCACAGATAATTTGTAAATTCTTTGAATTACCGATATCGACTTGGCAAATTGAAAGTTTGTCAGATCCTTCGTGTTTTAAAACAGATATTACCTTACCTAAAACAACACCATTTACATTTTCTGAACAATCTTCTAATGATTCAACCTCAAATCCACCAATAGACAATTTCTCAGAGAGATCTTCAGGAGTAGAAGTAATTTCTACTAAATTTTTCAACCAATTTTGAGAAACTTTCATATATATTTTTTAATCAATGGTGATAAAAGAAATGAGTAGATCTTCAAAAAAGTTTGTTGAAGATGTACAATAGAAAATTATACAATAAAGTATTAATTAAAATGGCCAAAAAAGGGACAAGAGTTGTAGTGACCCTGGAATGTACTGAAGCTAGGACAAGCACAGATCCTAAGAGATCAAATGGTGTCTCAAGATATACTACTGAAAAGAATCGTAGAAATACAACTGAAAGATTAGAACTAAAAAAGTTTAATCCTCATTTAAACAGAATGACAATTCACAAAGAAATTAAGTAATCAAATCAAATTAAATCATGACTAATTCAATTTTTAAAAAACAATTATCACCTATCAAACCTGGAGATCCTATTGACTATAAAGATGTAGAACTACTAAAAAAATTTATTACTGAGAGGGGCAAAATCCTACCAAGAAGGATGACAGGTTTAACCTCCAAGCAACAAAGAGATCTTACATTAGCTGTAAAGAGAGCCAGAATTGTAGCTCTTTTACCCTTCGTAAATCCTGAAGGATAATTTCATATTGAATATAGTTGGCACTATAATAAATATCTCAAATATTTGAAAGATTTAACTAATTTAAAAACATATATTATTGACTCTGATGATCCACATGAGGTAGATGACGCTATTTCATTAGAAATAAAAGAAGGAAATAAAAAAAATTTATGGATACATATTAGTAATCCATGCAAACTCTTTTTGCATGACTCTAATGTTGATATTAATGCAAGAAAGAGAAATAGCAGTTTATATTTAATTGATCAATATGTCCCAATGCTACCTAAAGATATTCTTGAAAAGGCAAATCTAGCTCAAAATAAAGTTTCAGAAACTATTAGTGCAGAAATAGAATTCAATGAAGATGGATCAATAAATAAATATGAAATAACTGAAGCTATAATAAAACCAAAATATCAATTAACATATGAAGATGCAAATGAAATATTAGAACTAGAACCTAAAGAAGAAATAGAATTAATTGAGATTAAAAATTTATTAGAAAAAAGTATTTCATTCAGAAAGAAACAAGGTGCAATTATTTTTGAAAGTCCTAATAGTAAAATTAAATTATATGAGGATAAGATTATACTTACTAAATTAGAGAAAACAATATCACAAATTATAGTTGAAGAATCAATGGTATTAATGGGATATGTAACAAGTTTATTTATATATAAATATAATTTAGCGGCTGCATTTAGGATTCAAAGATTAAACTGTAATCCATCTGAAATACTTAATAGATACCATGATAGTGATATAAAATATATAATATTAAAACAATATATGGGAAGAAGTTACATAACTACTAAGCCAGGAATACATGAATCATTAGGCCTTAAAATGTATGTACAATGTACATCACCATTAAGAAGATATCTTGATTTAATTATACAGAGGCAAGTCTATAATAAAATTAATGATTACGAAGTTCTAAGTAAAGATTTAGTTTCTAAGATTATTGATTATTCAAAGAATAGACAATCAGAGAATAATAATATATTTAAAAATGATAAATTTAAGTATTTAACATTATTTTTTAAGAATGAGAAAAAACAATTTTATAAAATAAAATTCGTAAAGTGGATTAATCATAAAAAAAATATTGCTTTGGTTTATTTTCCAGATTATTCACTAGAAATACTTATTACTCTTTTTGTATCAATAGAAATATATAGTAATAAAATATATAAAGTTAAATATATTATAAATGATAGTAATCTTTTAGAGTTTATTTATTAATAAGATAATAAATATAATAGGTTGTTATTAGTTTAAAAAATATCTGTTAATATTAATAAAAAAGCTTCATGACTTTTGTCATTACGACACCTTTATATTATGTTAATGATAAACCTCATTTAGGAAGTGTATATACAACTATAATTTGTGACTCAATAGCTAGGTATAAAAGGCTTGCAGGTGAAGATGTTATTTTCATCACTGGTGTTGATGAACATGGTTTAAAAATACAAAGAACAGCTAATGAAAAGGGTATTGAACCAAAATCACATTGTGATGAAATCTCAGAAGTCTTTAATAATAATTGGAAAAATTGGAATATATCCTTTGATAAATTTATAAGAACAAGCTCAAAAAATCATGAATTTATTGTCAATGAATTTTATGAAAAAGTAAAAGCATCAGATGATATCTATATGGGAATACAAAAAGGTTGGTATTGTGTCGGTTGTGAAGAATTTAAAGAAAATCCAGAAAACTCATCAACATACAAGTGTCCCATTCATCAAAAAAATCTAGAATGGAAGAATGAAGAGAATCTCTTTTTTAGGCTTTCAAAATATCAAAAAGAAATTGAGAAAATAATCGAGGAACCTTCTTTTATAGAGCCAATAGAAAGAAAGAATGAAATTATAAATTTTGTATCTAAAGGTTTAAAGGATTTTTCAATTTCAAGAACAAATGTCTCATGGGGAATTCCTGTCCCTGGTTACGATAAACATACCTTTTATGTATGGTTTGATGCTTTACTTGGATATGTAAGCGCCATTAGCTCTGATGCGCAAGAACATTCATTGGAAAAATCAATTAATGGAGGTTGGCCAGCTGATGTTCATTTTATTGGTAAAGATATTTTGAGATTCCATGCTGTATATTGGCCCGCAATGCTCATTTCTGCCAATATGAAAGTTCCTAAAAAAGTTTTTGGGCATGGGTTTCTTACAAGAGAGGGAAAAAAAATGGGTAAAAGCCTGGGAAATGTACTCGATCCTGATTTATTGCTTACAAAATATGGAAATGATCCTGTGAGGTGGTTTCTCATTAAGGACATATCACTAGGAAATGATGGAGATTTTCAAGATAAAAGATTTGTTGACATTATCAATAATGACTTAGCTAACACAATTGGCAATTTATTAAATAGAACATCATCTATGTCTAGAAAATGGTTTGATAATAAAGTGCCAAATAATGAAAAAATTTTAAGTGAAAATAAATTAGAGAATTCTGCCAAAATTGCAGTCAAAAACTTTATTTATAACTTTGATAACTACAAATTAGATCTAGCAGCTAATGAAGTCCTTAACTTAGCAATTAATACAAATTTGTATTTGAATGATAATCAGCCATGGCTGTTAATAAAAGATAAAGATAATATACCTCTAGTTAAACAAATTATTTATAACGTTTTAGAAAGTACCCGAATAATAGGATTGTTATTAATACCATTATTGCCAGAATTATCTACAAAAATTAATGAGCAACTTGGTTCAATATACAGAGAAGAAATTCCTTGGAAACAACAATTAAGTTGGGGATTATTAGTAAGTAACTCATGTCTTCCTAAACCAACTCCAATCATAAATAAACTTGAGTATGAGCAAAATTTATAGATTAATAATTTTCCTTCCATTATTTATGCTTGGTTGCGCCCCAAATGTAGTTGAGGAAAATAAAGTAATACAAAAAATAGAACGTTTTGATATGACTATTTTCTCTAAAAGTGGAGATAAAATATATTCAATTTCCGGTCCAAATTCAAGTTATGACAATATTGAATTAAAGTTCGAATTAAAAAAACCTATCATTAATATTCTGAATGGGGAAGAAACTAAATATATTATAAGTTCACAAGAATCTACATTATCAGACAACAATAAACTCCTAAAATTGAAAGGAAATGTTAAATTAAAAACTCTTAAAGAAGATGGAGATTTTTTATATGCTGATAATTTTTTTTGGAATATAGAAAATACTAACTATCTATTAGAGGGTAATATAAGATTCGAAAATCAAAATATCATCTTAAATTCAGGAAAAGCCATATTGGGTGCAGATAACATAATTGAATTTTTCAATCCAGTAAAATATATAATTAAAGATGAAAATAACGAAAATAAATATCAAATAAATTCAGAAAATGCTTATTATAACTTAACTACCGAATCAGTAAGTTTTAAAGCAAAAGATAAAAGAGTAAAATCAATAATTTATTTTTAAATTTTATTTTTTGAAAAAATATTATTAATTTTTTTAGACCAGTTTTTAATCCATTTTTCATCAGACTTCGTAAAACACTTAGCACTCCAACCTCCAATCAATATAAAAGCCTTATTATTAATAGGTACAACTAAGATAGATGGAATTTCGGCACAAAAATTAAAAAATTCATCTCTTCCAGGATAAAACTTAGTGTTTGCTAATGATATTAATTTCATATCTTTTATGGATCTCAAACAAGTTTCCCCAGGTTTAAAATCATTACTTGAAGTTATTCCCCTTCTCAATATATTAACGCCATCATTGTGGATTAATATTGCTGCTGCTGCTGTAGAAGTTAATATCGCTTCAGAACCCCATGCAAGTTCATCAATAACTTCATCCGGCATGTTTTTATCGAAAAGAAACTTATTTTCTCCTTTTAAAGCAGCTTTCTCACCAGCTAATGGTTCAAATTGTTGAAATAAAAAACCTATCAATATAATAATTAATGAAGCTATTGCGGCCAACACTTGTGCTCTTTCAAGCTCAGGAGTGATTGTTTCTATTGAAATGAAATTTGCTATCTGAAAAATAAAGAGTATTGCACCGACTAATATTAATGATTTCCCATTGAATCCCATATTTTAAATATGTTATTTCTAATTAAATTATGCAAACATTATATTGTTTAGTACATTTAAAATTACTCAAACATATGGTTTTTAATATATAATTAACCAAAACCTTTCAAAATGAACCTTAAAATCAATAAATATATACTTTCTCTTATCTTTACTGGCTTAATTTTTATTCTTATCCCCTCGACTACATACGCAAATGAAACTATTAGCATAAATAAATATTTTGGTATTACTCAACAGAAGACTGTTATAAATTACGAAAAAAGTCAGCCTTCATCTATTGACAATCCTGTTGTGGATCCAAATTTTAACACTATGAGATCAAATGATACTGAGAGTTCAACTGCTACTTATATAGTTATAGGTTTGTTAATTGCTGCCACAATTATTCCTTTAGCAACATGGTGGTATTTCTCTAAATAATAGAGAAATTATGAATGCCAAGGATTTAGGTATTAGTGAAAATTCATCTTATATAGTTTTTATTACAGGGGGGACAAAGAGTGGCAAAAGTGAATTCGCGGAGCATCTTGCAAAGGAGGTAAAAAAATTATCATATGTTGCCTTATCTGAAAACAATTTGGATGATAAGGAATGGCAAGATAAAATTAATCTACATCGAAAAAGAAGGCCAACAGATTGGAAATTAATAGAAACGACAGATCTATTAAATACATTAAGGAAAGAAGAAGGTCCATTATTAATAGATTCGATTGGCGGATTCGTTATGAAAAGTATTAGCAAGGAACAAAATGAATGGTCAACAAAAATGAATTCACTTATAAGTCTCTTGATGAAAAGAAAAAGCATAACAATTATTGTTGGAGAACAAGTAGGTTGGAGTTTGGTCTCTGAATATAAAATTGGTAATACCTATATTGAAAGAATTGGCGATCTTCAAAAGAGATTAACCAAAATATCAAAAGATAATTGGCTCGCAATAAACGGCAGAGCAATCAAAATAGATGAAATAAGTATTGAAATACCTACTTAAAATTGGAAGTCGCTCTTTTTGAACCTAGAATCCCACAAAATACTGGTAATATTGCCAGATCATGTGCTGCGTTTAATGTACCTTTAAATCTTATAGAGCCCTTAGGTTTTGAACTAGAAGATAAATATTTAAAAAGAGCAGGATTAGACTATTGGCCTTTAGTTACTGTAAATAAGTATGAGAATTTTGAAAAATTTTTGAGGTCAAAATCAACAAAAAGAATAATTTCTTTTAGTAAAAAAAATGGATTATACTTGAATGATTTTAAATTTAAGCAAGATGACATTTTGTTATTTGGGAGAGAAGATTCAGGATTACCAGATTCCATTATTAATAAAAGCGACTTTTTAATATCAATATTTATGCCGAATTTACAAACTGGAAACAATGATCAAAAAGGTGTTAGAAGTCTTAACCTTTCTGTGGCATGCGGAATTGCTATATATGAGGCCCACAAACAAATAAATTTTCAAAATGGTAATTAAGTACAACCAATGCCTTACAATATTCCCATGTCTCGGTAGCTCAGCTGGTTAGAGCGGCGGATTCATAGCCCGCAGGTCGCGTGTTCAAGTCACGCTCGAGACATTTTCAATATTTTTCAATTGAAGAACATAACTAAAATTTAAATTTAATTAAACTACTAAAGACAATAATGTTTAATTCAGTCGGTACAGTCTTAGATCCAAAGAAATCTAAAGCAAATTATCCAGAAGCAAGGGTTATAGTTCTTGATGACAATTTTAATACTTTTCAGCATGTCGCAAATTGTCTTCTAGCAATAATCCCAAGCATGACTAAAAATAGAGCATGGTACTTATCCATTAAAGTTGACAAGACAGGATCGGCGGAGGTATGGAAAGGTAATCTTGAACAAGCAGAGCTTTATCATGAGCAACTATTCAACAAAGGATTAACAATGGCTCCGATTGAGAAAACATAAAATAAGTAAGATTGGCAGAATTTTTTTGGCTCATAAATTCGAATCGTTCAAGGGTTAAAAGGTTTTCAAAGAATAATCAAAATAAAGATAAATTTTTTGAATATATGTTTATTGACTCTGGGAGAATCCTTGGTGTTTTAGGAAAAGAACCACCTCTTATGACAACCAGAGAAGAACTTAAAGTTGATAAAGCTAGAGATGAATGGAAAAAATTAATCGCTCAAGGTTGGAGGAAAACCAAACCAGTTTGGGAAGACTATTAGTATCCAATATTGTTACTAGGATTAGTTATATAAATTATGAGATTTAGGACGTAGTTAGCGGGTAAATTTAATGGCTTCAAAAGTAACAAAGTCATTCCTTGAGTCACATTAAATTCTTTATTTTTCATAAAAAAATAAAAGTCTCATTTTAATTATAAAAAGACTGTCAAATACAAACTAAAAATAATGAAAAAAAGATACATAAGCATTTATTGATTAAGGATTATCTAGATAACTAATATCTAAAACTTATTTTAAAAAATTATAGATTAAGGGTTACTTGTTTTTTTTTAACAAAAAAATAAACGTTATAATTGATATATCCTCGTATTTATTACTTAATAAATACCTAATGAAATATCTCATCACAAGCAAAAGATCAAGAGCTTTATTTGGTATTGGAATAGTTGCTATAAGTATTGGATTAATATCAAAAAAAGTAATTAACTATCCAACTGGAGAATGTATGAAAGGTACTCAAGAAATAACCCTTAATATCTAGCCATTAATCATCTTACATTTTTCTTAATTCTTAAATCCAGTCAACTTTGATAACTCTTTTAGTGAAAGTACACCTAAAATTAGTTTTCCATTTATTTCCCATGTGGGAAACCCTTTAATTTTTTTATCAATACATAACTGAGTTTGACTGTTTATGCCATCTCTTGCACATTCAACCACATTAAGTTCTCTATAAGCTTGCTTACCAAATAATTCACTTTGATTAAGGCAATTAGGACACCAATATGCTGAATATTTAACTACACCATTATCTTTGAGGTATTTTGCCAACTCAATTGATTCCCTAGTGCTTTCTGAGGTGACTATAAGTTCTCTCTGATTATTTAAGTGGGAGCTGTATACAACGTTTGAGAAAGGAAGCAAAACTAATAGTGGGATTAATAGGTGTTTCATTTATTTACTACTTTTCCTCCATATTTTCTTACTACCTTATCAATCAAAATTCGTATATCTTTATTTTTAAGTTTCTCTATTTGCTGAAGATTTTCAAGAAGATCACATATTTGATCCTGTGTATCTTCATTTAATTCACTTACTGCCATTTATATTTAGAGTTTTTATATTACAATTTTAAATCAAAAGTAATTTTACATACTTAATTGTATTTATATTTTTTTATTGCTATTTTTTTATAGCGGGCTAAGGTTCATATCTCCACGAGGATTTAGTCCGCTTAATTTTTAAAGATTCAATTTATAATGAATCCTTCTTTAAGAAATTGATTAGAAATATTAAAAAATATTTATCTCTATTTAATTTCTAAATTCAATTGAAAAGCATTCTTATATAAACATTAATAGTGTGACACTATTTATTCAATAATGTTGTTATTTCGCTTCATAACTTTCTTAAAATACTTAAACTCAATAAATTCATGCATCATTTTGATATCATCAGATAATATTTTTTTATTAACTGCATATTTGTCCACATTAAGTGAAGAACTATTATTTTCAGAAAATGTTTCGTGGTCAAAAGAAAAGTTTATAAAATCCCTATTATTATCCTGATTTTGACCATAAGATTCATTTAACACACCTCGAGACCTTAACGCTTCCTCAACCAATAAACCTGTGACTTTTGACTGACTAAACTCATTAGCTGTACACAATTTTTCAATAATTTCATGCACTTCTTCACTTGGCAAAAAACCAATTCTTTTCCTCGGAGAGGGCATAATAAAAAACTTAGTGTGACACTTGCACATTATAAGTGTTGCACTATATTTAATTTAAGTCAACTAATTTTGCTATGCATATTTTATTATTTCCTGTCGGATTTATTCTTTGGTATCTAGCTTATGAAGCAAAACCTATCATTAATGATGACATAACACTTAATTGGGAAGAAAAAAATACAATTAAAAGAAATAAACTTTTAAATATAATAAACGAAAGCTTTTAAAATTTACTGCTAATCGATTTTGACCATTCCTTGTGCTTATTATCTAGATCAGAGATTAACTGTTTTTGATAAGTAAATTTGAGTTGATTTTCGTTAAGTGATTTTTTTGTGATAATCATCTCTTGAGAGAAAAAATAAGGAGTGTTAAAACTACTAATTTTTTTTTTGACTTCCATATTATGAATTTATCTATTTTTTTTATATGACTTAGAAGGTTATAGTCTCAATATTTTTATATTCTTTTTATATTTCCTTCATATGTTTATTTAGCACGTTTGTAAAAAATATTAGTTTATTAAATAATAAAGGCTATATTTAAACAAAATATATGTTTTATCATGAATCTAAAGGAGAGAGGGATTACTGTTGGAGATTTACTAATAATACTAATAATAATAATCACTTCTACAATATTGATTAAATCATTTAGCAAGGATAAGAAAACAACTCTTAATTATATTAATCAGGAACAAGTTTCTTATAAGGAAAATTACTATCAATAATTTATTTGAATTGCTTATATAAATTATTTATAAAACTCTTATTTAATTGAATTAACTATTTAGTATATCTTATGTAAATTTTAAAAATTAATAATTATCAAACAATGAGTTTATGTATTTTAAATATTTTGATTGAATGATTTAGAACTTTCCCATTTCAAATTATCCTTTAAATCATTGAAATCATTTGATATTGAAACTAAATTCACCATTTGCAGAATTTGAGTTTTATTTAGCCTGTTAATGGCAATTAGTTTATTAAGCATTTCTAAAACAGATTTATCATTAATATTCATTGTTTGTAAAAAAACTATGATCCTTCAATTCAAATACTTTATATTATAATTTTAAAAATTTCATTATATTTTTTATGCTAAATATAAAAAATATTTATAAAATCATCAAAAATAAAACTTTTACTTATATGAAAATATCTTAAGCTCAGTTTCTTATAAATTCGTTTATTGTAAAAAGAAAAAAATGAAAAAAAACTCCAAGAAAGATTACCTTAATAGAGATGAAGTTAATGAAATGATTGAATCAGCTTTAAGGAGACATAATAGAAGATCTACAATAATATCAAGCGTACTTGGCTGGATCTTAATTGGAGGTTATTCGTTTGGACTTTTTCAAGCAGTTCAAAATGTCTAATTAATCTTTTTTTTAAATAAGAACTTTCTAAATGATAAATTAATATAAGTATAATTTTTTTTATGAGGGAATATATTAAGGCAAATCTTACAGTGATAAGAAAATATTTAAAAAAACGAAAAAAGTATACATCAAAATTAAATAATGATTCGATAATGGAAGAATTCAAAGAATGGAGCAAAGATCCATTACCAGAGACAGAATCAATATGGACTTTACCTGACTTAACGAGGAATGAAAGACTAAAAAATTTTTGTCGCTCAATTAAGAAGGAAATAAGATAAGTTTTTAACTACCTAGTTGTATATGATTTACCTTTAAGTAAAAATAACCCGCAAATCCAACTATATTCAAAATTACAACAAAAATCCAAGCTCCAATTGGCTGATTAGAATCAAATTTTTTTATTTTAACTTTTTCCTTTAGTCTTTCAATATATCTAGCCATAATTAAAAATATTAAAAATATTAAAAAGAATATTTCTAATTATAGAGAGTTAAATTTTAAGGAATCTTAAATAAAATAAAATTTCTTTTAATTCGAATTATTATTGTAAAGCCTGTTAATGGGATATTTAATTAACTCCTTTTTGAGATTTTTTAAAAGTTTATTGTGATTCAAAATTGTAAATTTCCTAGTAAAGGAATAATGCCATTTCATTGAATTGAAAAAAAACTTGCTAATTCATTATTAATAAAATTATAATACTAATTACGGTCAAACAGACCAAACATATTTTAAATAAGGAAAATTTTTCATGAGCTTAAAAGTTGGCCAAGAAGCACCAGACTTTAGTGCTACAGCAGTATATGATCAAGAGTTTAAGGAGATTACACTTTCAGGTCTAAGAGGTAAATGGGTTGTTCTATTCTTTTACCCACTAGATTTTACATTTGTATGTCCAACTGAAATCACTGCATTTAGTGATAGATACCAAGATTTCTCAGCACTTAATACGGAAATACTTGGAGTATCAGTTGATAGCAAGCACTGTCATTTGGCTTGGATACAAACCCCAAGAAATGAAGGTGGTATAGGTGATATTAACTATCCATTAGTTTCTGACTTAAAAAGAGAAATTTGCCAGGCTTACAATGTTCTAAATGATGATGGGGAGGCTGATAGAGGTTTATTTCTTATCAATCCCGAAGGAGTAGTTATGCATACGACTGTTAACAAGGCTCCTGTAGGTAGAAATGTTGATGAAACGCTAAGGATTCTTCAAGGCTATCAATACGTTGCGGCAAACCCCGATGAAGTGTGTCCAGCAAACTGGACCCCCGGGGAGAAAACAATGTTAGAGGACCCAAAAGGTAGTAAGGAATATTTTTCTGCGCTATAGGAGAATTAGAAACATTTAAGTTAGTAATGAGTAGTAAATAATTATAAAAAAATAAAAAATAAATATATTCAAAAAGGGAATAACATCCCCTTTTTGAGGTTTGGGCACGATCCAATCGCTCAAATTAGTTTTATATGATAAAAAGGACCACGTATAAAAAGAAATTTCTATTGCGACAAGGATAAAAAGATTAATTAAATTTAGGTCATTTAAACCAAAATATCTATAAATATGAAACTGATCATCAACACTAATATTAATAATTTGAAGATGCCAAAGATAGAGAGAAATCAAAATAAAATTTACCAATATTATTTTTTTCAAAAGAAACCTAGATTTCTTAAAAATTAATAGGATAGAAATTAAAAATATGAAAAAACATAACTGTGGAATATCCGGTTTTGGGACATTAATTCCTTCAAGAAATAAATTAATTATAAGATCAAAATTTATATATATATAATCAGCTATTAAGAAAGAGAGAAATATTAAATTTATTGCTACTAAGAATAATAATCTTTTTCCTTTAATTATTTTTTTACTATGGATTTTATCCTTAGTAAAACTATAATCTGTATAGTTTTTTAAAGAGTTTATATACACCAAAGATGGACATATTGCTCCGCTCAAATAGTAAAGGATTAAATAAAAGGAAATATCATTAATATTGAGTGAATACAAATTAAACCATTGTTTTTGTACAAATGGAAGAATAAGTAAAAATGAAGGTGTAACTAATAACTTCGTTGTATTGTTTTTAATTATCAAGAAAATATTTTTTTTAATTTAAAGCAATTAAATCAAACTTTCAACAATTTAGAAGTTGTTAATTTAAAAACTTTTTTATCTATAGTTTCTTGATTTAAAAGTATATCAACTAATTTATCTAGTAAGACTCTATTTTTTTTCAATATTTTTATTGAATTATTTAATGAAATTTTAGATATATTTATGATTTCATTATCTATTTTAGAACTGGTATTTTCTGCTATGAGAGGCTTTCTTCTAAATAATCCATCTCCTAAATACATTTCATTATTATCAGAATCCATTGAAATTGGACCAATAATTGAAAATCCATATTTTGTAACCATTTCCCTTACGATATTTGTCGCATAAGAGATATCATTTATGGAGCATTGTGTAATTTCACCTTCACCAAAAACTATCGTTTCTGCTGCTCTTCCAGCTAGAGCAATTTCAATTTTTGAAAATAATAATTTTTTTGAAATCAATCCACTAGAAATTACATCTTCGTCAGGGCATATTTTTGTATATCCTCCTTTAGATCCAGATCTAGGTAAAATCGTAATTTTATCAACTGATTCAATTCCATTTCTCACAGCAGATACAATTGCTCTACCTACTTCGTTATAAGCAATAATTTTTTTCATATTAGGAGAAGTTATTAATGAGCTTCTCAGGCCAATGGTAATTTTATCAAGAGCATTTTCTATATGAAGATCATTGATTAATTTAGATTCGTCTCTTGCACAGTGAATAGCACTCTCGTTCATCAAGTTTGCAAGATCTGCTCCCGAAAATCCGACTGTTCTAGAAGCCCAATATCCTAAGTCAACCTCGCTTGAAAGTGGTTTAGAAAGTGAGTGAACTGAAAGAATTTTTTTTCTTCCATCTAAATCTGGAAGCATTACTTCAATTTTTCTATCAAATCTACCTGGTCTTAATAATGCTGCATCCAAAATATCTGGTCTATTTGTTGCTGCTAAAACAATAATCCCAGAATTATCAGCAAAACCATCTAATTCAGTTAGAAGCTGATTAAGGGTTTGTTCTCTTTCATCATTTCCACCTCCGATCCCAGACCCTCTTTGCCTACCAATGGAATCAATTTCATCAATAAAAATTATACAAGGAGATTTTTCCTTAGCCTTAGAGAACAGATCACGAACTCGGCTAGCTCCAACACCAACAAAAAGTTCTACAAACTCTGAAGCCGATATTGAGAGAAAAGGTACTCCTGATTCACCAGCAATTGCTTTAGCTAATAATGTTTTTCCTGTCCCTGGTGGGCCTATTAGAAGAACTCCCTTAGGAACTTTCGCTCCAAGATCTTCAAATTTCTTTGGTTCTTTCAAAAATGTTATTACCTCTTTTAATTCCTCTGCGGCTTCAGGAACGCCAGCTACATCATCGAATCTCGTTTCTACATCATCAATAGTTACAAATTTAGATTGATTTTTGGTAAAACCAAAAGCTCTGGAGGCCAATTTTGATGTACTCCTCAAAATTAAGACTATAGCTAATATGAAAATTAGGAAAAGACTTATTGATGCGAATGAATTAGCAGCTGAGGCTTCTTTTCTACTATTGTTAATAGTTAGTTCTACCTTATTTTCAGTAGCCTTTTCAAGGATTAATTGATCGTTGTAAAGGATAGGTATTTTAAATTTATCTCCATTTTTATAAAGAACATCAATTTCTCTCTGCCTTGGATAGAAAAATATTGATTCTATTTTCCCCGTCTCTATATCTTCTAGAAGATCCGAATAACTTGATTTAGAATCTGAATATGAGAATTTTGATCTAAACACTAATCTTTATAAGTGATTAATAAAGCATATATGCTTATTTAAAAAATTGGCGTATATAAACAAAATATACTCAAAAGTTTTGGAGATAACCAGTTAAAGGTTATATTATTATATGGAAATAAAGAAACAGAATGGCTGTACCAAAGAAGAAAAAATCAAAGAGCAAAAGGAACCAAAGGCACGCTGTTTGGAAAGGAAAAGCAGCAATAGCAGCTCAAAAAGCTATATCTTTAGGTAAATCAGTTTTAACTGGGAAAGCTCAAGGATTTGTTTATCCTATTGAGGAAGAAGAAGAAGAAGAAGAGTAGCTTTTAAGATCCTAATTTAAATGCTTCAAGTATAACGGCATAAATTGCACCAATTCTTAATTTATCAACTACGGTCCATAGATAATAAAACTTTGAACTTGCGGCAGGTTTAATTCTTATAATGATTTCAATAAAAATAATAATTATTGGGACCATTATTAACTCATTTTTACCTTCAGATATAAATTTTGTAATAAAATTTGCGAACAAAAAATAACCAGTCAAAACAGAAATTAGACCAATAGATTTTGTTCTCCAGGTATCACTAAGAAAACCAAAAAATAAATTATTGAACTGGTAGGTAATTCTTGAAAAATTAGTTTTTTGCATTACTAAAAGACTCTAAATAATCACTTAGAAAGTTATAGTCAATGTATGATTTTTTTAGTTTAGGGCCTTTGATTACATTTGCCACATTATTCTGATCACCAAGACTGTCTAAAATACAATCTAATTTAATATTTTCCTCAAGAACAATTGGGATATTTGAGGGAACAAAAATTGTTGGCAAGTTAGCTGCCAAGGAAGATATCAATCCTGGATTGGAGTCTTCAAAAACAATTGAGTTGTTTTTGTTTATACCACTTAATTGGACAGCCTTTAAATATGGTAATGGATTTGGCTTCTTTAATTCAACGTCTTCGCTTGAAATAATGAACTCAAAAGGCTTCAAGCCATTAAAAAGATAATCAACAAGAAGATTGGCTTGAATTCTTGAACTTGAAGTAACAATAAATTGTCTTACTTTTTTTCTATGTAATTCATTTATTAATCTAAAGACACCAGTTTTCAAACTAACGCAATTTTTTTTTATAATTTCTAAATAATGAAACTGCTTTGTTTCATGAATTTTGAGAATTAAATCTTCTGAGAAATTATCATTATTAAATTTAGCGTAATAAGCAATCCTATTTTTGCCCCCATTTATCTTCAGAAGTTTTATGTATGTATTAGCATCCCAATTCCAATCAATGCCAAGGTCATTAAAAGCTTTATTAAAAGCAGGTAAATGGGCCTCTAATTCTGTATTTGCGATGGTCCCATCTAAATCCCAATAAACACCCTCCAGATAAGTCACCAAAAAGAATTTCTTTTATTTACGGTAAAAAACAAGAGCAATTATTGCTGGTCCTGCTAACGCAACTACAGCCAAAGGAATAAGTGTTGCCATGATTAATGAATATGTTTTGTGATACTATTTTTACAAATAAATGATGAAACTGTACTGATACGTTACAAGATTGAATTAAATTATGAAATCATGGACATGTATAGAAAATTGTGGAGCTTGTTGTAAATTCGACTTGAACGAAAGAAGCGATTTGGCTAACAAACTTAACAAAGAAGATATAGCTTTGATAAATTCGATGACGGCTAAAGACGGTTGGTGTAAAAACCTGGACAGAGAAAATAAAAAATGCTTAATTTATGAAAACAGACCACATTTTTGCCGTGTCAGTGAATTTTCAACTTCATTTAAAGGATATTTGAAATCTGGTGATAAATTTTTGATAGATTGCTGCAAACAACATATTTCATCAAATTATGGATACCAAAGTAAAGAGATGAAATCTTTTAGAATTGCTGTTTCAGGAAAATGAATAGTAAAATAGAAAAAAAAGAAAACAATCTAGAAAAAAGTTTTTTTTCAATATTTATAACGACTTTTACAACAATTTTTATTGCTGAACTTGGCGATAAAACTCAGATAGCAACACTAATGCTTTCTGCCGAATCGGGTAGGCCAATAGTCGTTTTTCTTGGAAGTTCTCTAGCATTAATAAGCTCTAGCATAGTAGGAGTTCTTATTGGTAAATGGGTATCAAAAAAAATATCTCCTAGCAAATTTGCTTTATCTACTGGTACTTTAATGATATTGATAAGTATATTTTTAGCTTATGAAACATTCAAAAATTATTTATAAATGGTTTTAAGTTTATTACTATCAACATTTCTAACCGTTTTCATAGCTGAATTAGGTGACAAAACTCAACTAGCTACTTTAACTATAAGTGGCACTTCAAATAAACCATTAGCAGTTTTTTTAGGATCTTCTTTAGCACTTGTTTTTGCAAGTTTACTAGGAGCTTTAACAGGTGGTTCTATTTCAAGTTTTTTACCCGAAGTAGTTCTTAAGTCTATAGCGTCCATTACATTTTTCATTATTGGTATAAGGCTTTTTATCAACTCTTTCACCATCGAAAAAGAAGAAAAAGAAGAGAAAGAAAATAATTAGTTTTAAGCTTGGATAATAAGGTGTAATAATGAAGTATATACCCCTAAATTAATTAATAATTTCATTTAGATCATGTTCACATCATCTTCAATAATTGATAATCTTAATCAGTCTGAAGGATTAGGATATAAAAAATTATGCAGATTATTAAAAATTACAAAGAAATCTGATAAGGATAAATTAGATATTGCTTTAACAGCTCTAGAAAAACTTGAAATAATTAATAAAAATGAAAATGATGAATATACTTGCATAAAGGATAATGATCATCTTGTCGCCAAAATAAGATGTAGTAGCAAAGGCTATTGCTTTGCTGTGAGAGGAAAAGACAAAGAAGATATCTACGTTAAAGAAAATCTACTTAATTATGCATGGAATGGAGATAAAGTTTTAGTAAGGATAATAAAAGAGGGATATAGAAGAAGATCACCTGAAGGAATAGTTGATTGTATTCTTGAAAGATCAAATCAAATACTTCTTTCTAAAGTAGAAATAATAAACAATGATGTATATGCAATCCCAATAGACGATAGGATCCTTTCTAAAATTAAACTTCCAAAAGAGAATAAAAAATACACATACAAACCAGACAACAAGAATATAGTAAAAGTTGAGATTGATAGATTCCCCATAGGTCAAGAAGAAGGACTAGGTCATGTGATACAAGAACTAAAACTAAACAATAACGAAGACTATGATACAGACTTTGTTTTATCTAAAAGCAATATCGTTAATTCATATAATTTAAATCATATTGAATCAAAAAAAATAGAACAAAGGGAGAGGATAGACCTTACAGATAAAAACTCTTATTTGTTCAAAAGTTGGAATTCTAATAATTCTCCAATGCTCCCAATGATTCAAATAGATCAGGGGAAAAATAAAAGTACTAAACTATGGATACATACAAATAACCTTGCAGAAAGAGTAGACCTAAATAGTAAAAAATCTCTAGAAATATTATTTAAAGGATTTGAATCAATACCCTTATTAAATGATTGGCAAAACTACCTTAGTGAAGCCATAAGAAATGATTCTGAATTTAAAGTTGGTGAAAAGAATGAAGCGATAAGCCTCTGTGTGCATTTAAATAGTGATAATGAAATAATTGATTGGTCATTCCATCTTACTTTAGTAAAATGCACTTTTAATGTTGGTAGTGATCATACTGAAGCGCTTCTATCTAGAAAAAGCAAATCAAGGATAACCTCTCGGGTATTAAAACCTATAAAAGAATATATCGACGATTTAGATAAAATACTTGAGATTTCTTGTTCATTCAGACAAAAACATCTTTTGGAGGGTAAGGTTGAGATTCCTGCACCACTTAATAATATTGAGTCACTTGAAGAATTTTTTATTCACAATCCAGCTGAATATTCAAAAGGATATTTTGAATCATTATATAAAGAAGATTGCCAAACTTACCTTTCACCAATATTATATGAAGCTAATTTAATATGGTTCAAACATTCAAATCAATATGGCTTAAAAAGCGCCGGACATCTCTCAAATGGCATAGATTATGTTAATGCAAATGAAATCATCAAATATTCAGAATTTATTGATAACGATATAGAGCTTAATGAAGATGGCAATTTGACATTTAGTCAAGTAATCAAATTATGTGGCGATGATAATAAAAAAAGAATCTTACATAAACTTCTAATTAATGAATTTAAGGACAATGAAATAAGGTTGATATCTAAAGATCCTGATAATGATGAATCAGAAAAATTATTTATTTCACCATGGACAATTCCTGGATTTGACTTTACTAATCTTATTAACCAGTACTGTATTTTTAATATGATAATAAATGGTAAGAAATCAAAGAAAAATAATATTGATACAATCAATATATCGGAAAGTAATTCATTAGACCTAGTTAATTGGGATATATTTAATTCATCAATTTCAAAAAATCTAGAAATATTATTTAACAAGTTTGTGATAGATAAACTTAATGAATTCAAGTACAAAGTTAACCAATATAAATCTAATATGATAAATATAAAAAAAGTAAGAAAAGCAGAAAAATTACTAGGTAATATTTATAGTGGGTTTATTTTATCAGTGCAAACATATGGTTTCTTTGTTGAGATATCAGAACTAAATGTAGAGGGTTTAGTACACGTAAGCACTCTTAATAATGATTGGTATGAATACAGGTCAAGGCAAAATCTATTAATTGGAAGAAAATCAAAAAAATCATATAAAGTTGGAGATCCAATAGAAGTAAAAATAATAAAAGTAGATATTCTTAAATATCAGATTGATTTAGAATTAACATAAATAAATTTTTACAAAATATATTATGAAAATATAAACCAAAAAAATTTAAGTTAACTTTTAAAATTATGTTTAAGAAAAAATATTTACTTTTTACTCTTTTTTTAATAATAATTTTTCAAATTTTATTATATACAAATAATAATCAGAAGACTTCATTTAGATACTTTAAATGGAACCTCCAAGAAGTAAGTATAGGTAAGTTAATCAGTATTTCGTTTTTTTCTGGTTTATTTGTAAGCACTTTATTAAATACAACAATTACTAGTACTAGTTTCAGAAAAAAAACTTTCGAAAATGTGGAAGATGATTTTGTTTCCAATAAAAATGAGGAAGAAATAAAACCAAACGTTGAGATGCCGCCACAAAGGGATATTAGAGAAACTCAACCAACAATTTCTGTTAATTACAGAGTAGTCAAAAATATGAATGATAATAATTTTAAAGAAGATCAAAGTTATTCAAATCAAGATATTAAAGATGACTGGGATAATGCTGATAATGATTGGTAGAAAAATAAATTAATTTAAAAAATGTTTTTTTAATTTATAATGTAATAAATAGTATTTTTTATGGAAGAAAATTTAGACAAAAATAACGAATTCAATAAAGAAATATCTGACAACACTACTAAAGCAAACTCTGAGGAAATAAAAGGACCTAAATCAGAAAAAGTTATCAATATGGATTTAAATAATGCTGATTCTGCTACTAAAGTTGTTATAAAAAATGAAATTAATACTCCCGAAAAACCTTTAGCAAAACCAAAAAAAGAACTCCCAGTAGAGAAAAAGCCTTTCCAAGAATTTATTAACATGCACCTAATTCCTTCACTTACTGAGGAAATTAATCAAAGAGGATTAGAAATAAACAATATTAACCTCACTAACACAAATAGACCGATTGCTGGAGATAAATGTTGGGTAATAAATTGTGAAATTAAAGATATATGTAACTTTTGGTTATCCTTTGAGAAGGATGACATTAGTTCATTAAAAAGTATTTCTTTATCAAAACCAAATCAACAACCCAGTATTATTGAATCCTTTCTTATTGACGAAAAAAGAATTACCCTAAAATTAATAATTTCAAGAGTACTTCAAAGATTGAATGGGCAAAAGTTAATAGGAGTTAATTAGAAAAACAATAACACCAAGTTAACTTTTCCCTCGAAAATACAAATCATAGTAAATAATAGAATTAATAAACCTAATAAAAAATGGCTCAATCAACTGTTGAATCAAAAAATAAAAAAGATATTAATAATGGAAAGATTCCAGCAAAAGAAACAATTTTGTCCCCAAGATTCTATACAACGGACTTTGAGGCTATGGAAAATATGGATTTATCAATAAACGAGGAGGAATTGGAAGCTATTTGTGAGGAATTTAGGAAAGATTATAATAGACATCATTTTGTAAGAAATAGTGAATTTGAAGGCGCTGCAGAAAAATTAGATCCCGAGACAAGAGGGCTTTTTGTTGATTTTCTCGAGGGAAGTTGTACATCAGAATTTTCAGGTTTTTTACTTTACAAGGAACTTAGTAAGAGAATTAAAGTCAAAAACCCTCTACTTGCTGAATGTTTTGCTCATATGGCCAGAGATGAAGCAAGACATGCAGGTTTTTTAAATAAATCAATGAGTGACTTTGGACTTCAGTTAGATTTAGGTTTTTTAACAGCCAATAAAGATTACACTTATTTCCCTCCAAGAAGTATTTTTTATGCTACTTATTTATCCGAAAAAATAGGTTATTGGAGATACATAGCAATTTATAGGCATCTCGAAAAGAACCCTGATAGCAAAATTTTTCCACTATTTAATTACTTTGAAAATTGGTGTCAAGATGAAAATAGACATGGGGATTTCTTTGACGCATTAATGAAAGCACAGCCACGTACTGTTAAATCTTTAAGCCAAAAAATTACCATTGGCGGCTCTACTTTTACACACCCATTATTCGACTACTATCATAGGTTTAGATATTTTTTGAATAATCTTCCATTAACATCCAAGTTATGGTCTAGGTTCTTTCTATTAGCTGTATTCGCAACTATGTATGCAAGGGATTTGGGGATTAAAAAAGATTTCTACAGTTCTTTAGGTTTAGATGCCAGAGATTACGACCAGTTTGTTATTAATAAAACAAATGAAACTGCAGCTAGAGTTTTCCCTGTAGTAATGGACGTTTATGATAAATCTTTTTATGGAAGATTAGATAAAATAGTAGAGAATAATAAGGTTCTTTCCGATATTGCAAACAGTGATGAAAATAAAGTATCTAAAACTTTTAAAAAATTACCTAAATATTTATCAAACGGTTACCAGTTATTAAGACTATACTTATTAAAACCTCTTGATAGCAAAGATTTTCAACCTTCGATTAGATAATCTTTAATACAGAGAAGATTTAT
>CABZFV010000016.1 GCA_902525075.1 uncultured Prochlorococcus sp.
AACAGTCTAAAACTATTGCTGAACCAGAATTAGGAGAATTTGATGATAATTTTACTTGGTCGGCAATGGTATTAGCTGCTCAAGGAAAAAAAATAAATCAAATATCGATTGATGAAATTGATTGGTTAACTAAATTACGGAGAGGATTAGAAGAAACCAGAAAAGGATTTGTTACTGAATTATTGGATAAATTGGGAGATGATCCTCTTACTCCTGAATCTCTTGATGATTTAGAGACTCTTTTAATAAGAGCTGATGTAGGGATTGATTCAACCGATAAAGTTATAAGTTCTCTTAGAACAAAATTAAATGAGGAAGTCGTTGGTGGAGAAGCAGGAATAAAATTTTTGAAGAAGGAATTAAAATTAATTATCGATAAACCAATAAAAAATTCGGGTTCTGATCTTTTAGTTCCCCAAAAGGGTAAATTAAATGTCTGGTTATTAGTGGGAGTTAATGGTGTTGGTAAAACCACTACATTGGGGAAATTAGCATATTTGTCTTCAAAAAGTAATTATAAAACTTTGATTGCTGCTGCTGATACTTTTAGAGCGGCCGCAGTAGAACAACTTAAAGTGTGGGGAGATAGAAGTAATGTTGACGTTATATCTAATCAATCAAAAAATGCTGATCCAGCTGCTGTAGTTTTTGATGCAATTAATTCTGCAAAAAAAAGAAATGTTGATTTATTACTTGTTGATACAGCGGGGAGATTGCAAACAAAAAATAATTTGATGGATGAATTAGCAAAAATAAAAAAAATTATTGATAAAAAGGTCCCAGATGCACTTGTTGAATCATTATTAGTTTTAGATGCAAGTCAGGGACAAAATGGTTTAAAACAAGCAAAAAGTTTCGCTAAATCAGCAGATTTAAGTGGAGCAATTATTACTAAATTAGATGGCACTTCTAGAGGAGGTGTCTCTTTAGCAGTATCTGAAGAAGCAAATTTGCCAATAAGGTTTATTGGAGCTGGAGAAGGTATAAAAGATTTGAGACCATTTAATAGTTATGAATTTGTAGAGGCTATGCTTGCAGATAAATAAAAATTTAATTAATTTTTTTTAAAAACTTAAATTTAATGTTAAAACAGACTTATCTATTAGATTTGTTTTGGCAAATAATCAAAAAGAAAAAATATTTTCGAACAAAGTTATCCAAAATTTTTTAGAAAATGATCCTAAATTCACTCTAAAAGATCAATATAAATTTGCTGAAATTGCATCTTCACTAGCATATTATTTAAAATCATTTTCCAATATAAATAAATTACTTGATTACGTTTGCTTAATTTTTAAACATATTTTTTCTGACAATATAATTTTAATTATTCCTTTAAATTACGAGGGGGAGATATGGAATGAAAATATAAAAATTTCTGTTAATTACGAATATTCAACAATTCAAGAAGCGATTAATAGTTTTTTGGTTCAATTTCATTTTTCAAAAAATTTTAAAATAAAAGAAATTGTAACTTTTGAAAATGCTTTAAAAAATAAATTTAAAGAATATAAAATTGAATCAAAAAAAATTATATCTAGAGGCAAATGTAGAGGATTTATTTATATTTTTAGCGAAGATATTTCTAGAAATTCGATTACTGAAGATAGTAATTTTAATTTTATTGAAAATTGTTTAGCTGTTGGATTAGAAAATTATCACTTAATTAAAACAAAGAAAAAGCATGAAAATGTAGATAGAGAAATTTCCACTGGTGCTGAAATTCAATCTCAGTTACTACCGGATTATTGTCCAATTATCCATGGTATAGACCTAGCTGCACATTGTAGACCAGCTCTTCAGCTCGGTGGAGATTACTATGATTTTATGTGCTTAAAGACTAATATTTCTGAAAAAAGGAAAGAAAAATCAAGATGGGCCTTTGTAATAGGTGATGTCATGGGTAAAGGGATTCCAGCTGGTCTTTTAATGACTATGTTAAGAGGTATGCTTCGTGCAGAGGTTCTTACAGGTCTTCCTCCAGATAGAATTTTGCATGATTTGAATCAACTAGCAATAAATGATTTAGATCAATCGCATAGATTTGTGACATTATTTTACTCAGATTATGATCCTAGAACTAGAAAATTGAGATTCGCTAATGCAGCACATAATCCTCCTCTGCTTTGGAAAAGTTCAGATAAGAAAATTATTAGACTAGATGCAAAAGGATTTTTACTTGGACTACAAAAAGATGCTGAATATCATTGTGGTGAAATCAAGCTTAATCAAAATGATTTAGTTCTTTATTACACAGATGGAGTAATTGATACCTCTAATTCTTTAGGACAAAGATTCGATGAGGAAAGATTAATTAAAACTCTTACAAAATTGTGCAAGCAGTCTTATACATCCCAAGAAATATTAAATAAAATATTTAAAAAGCTAGACGATTTTACAGGTCAAAATAGACATCTTGAAGATGATGCCTCAATGGTTATTTTTCAATTGAAATAGATATTTTTGTCACTTATATAAAAAAATGCTTTAGTAGAGATACTTAACATTACTTATTAATATGGCAAAAGTTTGGAGTAAAAGGTTTGATAATGCACTTGACCCTTTTATTGAAAAGTTTAATGCCTCAATTGGTTTTGATAGAAAGCTTATTTTAGAAGATTTAGATTGCTCGATTGCTCATGCAAAAATGCTTGGCAAAACTAAAGTTTTATCCTCTTCTGAAGCTTTGCAAATTATTAATGGATTAGAATCAATAAAAGTTGAGTATTTGGAAGGTAAATTTAGTCCTGGCTCACCTTCTGAAGATATTCACTATTGCATAGAAGAAAAGCTGATAAGTTTAATTGGTGAAACTGGAAAAAAATTGCACACAGGTAGAAGCAGAAATGATCAAGTTGGTACAGATATAAGATTGTGGCTAAGAAAAGAGATTGATAATATCGAAATTTTAATAACTGATTTGCAAAAATCTCTCTTAAATCTTGCGAAATCCAATATTTATACCTTAATTCCTGGATATACTCACATGCAAAGAGCGCAACCATTATCTTTGGCTCATCATTTATTGGCTTACATAGAAATGCTTCAAAGAGACCGTGAAAGGTATAATGAGGTACGTTCAAGAGTTAATATTTCTCCTTTAGGAGCTGCAGCCTTAGCTGGAACAAAAATAAAAATAGATAGACATTTTACAGCTGCAGAGTTGGGTTTTAAAAAGATTTATAAAAATAGTATTGATGCAGTGAGTGATAGAGATTTTTGTATAGAGTTTGTTTCTGCATCTGCTATATTGATGTCTCATTTAAGTAAAATTTCAGAGGAAATAATTTTATGGGTAACTGATGAATTTTCTTTTGCAAAATTAACAGATAAATGTGCCACAGGAAGTAGCTTAATGCCGCAGAAAAAAAATCCTGACGTGCCAGAATTGATAAGAGGTAAGACAGGAAGAGTCTATGGACATCTCCAAGCATTGTTAACGATGGTCAAAGGGGTACCACTTTCTTATAATAAGGATTTTCAAGAGGATAAAGAGCCAATATTTGATACTGTAGAAACAATATCTTCTTGTATTAAAGCAATGACTATTTTAATCAATGAAGGCATTGAATTTAATATTGAAAATCTAGCTGATTCTGTAGAAAACGATTTTTCTAATGCTACTGATTTGGCAGATTACTTAGTTGATAAAGATGTGCCTTTTAGGACCGCTTATCAAGTTGTTGGTCAAATGGTTAAATATTGCCTGGAGAGAAAAATTTTACTTAAAAATCTTAAAATTGAAGAATTTAAAAAATTTCATCCCGAATTTGATGAAGATGTTCTTGTAGATCTTAAACCTCTTAATGTCGTTAAATCAAGAAATAGCGAAGGTGGTACAGGATTTGTTCAAGTAGAAAAAGAGGTAAACAATTGGCAAAAAAGATTGTTACTTTGAATCTCAATTATTTTTCTACAACAAGGGTATGCTTTGAAGTAGAATAGTAAAGCAAAGTTATGAGACTACTAATTGTAGTTTTTTTATAAGGTAAATTTTTGTTGAGTTTAAAGTGAGTATTTTTGTTGGCAATTTGCCGTTCCGCGCAGAGCGTGAAGATGTTATACAGTTGTTTGCCCCTTTTGGTGAGGTTTTAAATTGTTCTCTTCCCCTGGAGAGGGATACTGGAAGGAAAAGAGGATTCGCATTTATTGAAATGGCGGATGAAGCGATTGAGTCAAAAGCTATTGATGGTTTGCAAGGAACGGAACTTATGGGTAGGCCATTAAGAATTAATAAAGCTGAACCTAGAGGTTCTGGCGGATCTCGTAGAGGAGGAAGAGGCGGCTACGGTGGCGGCAACAATGGATCCAATAGCTCTAACTCTAATAAATCTTCTGGAGCAGAAGGTTGGGAAGACAGAAGTTATGGAAATTCTTCTGATAACTCTGAATATGAAAATGGTAGAAGCAGAAGAAAAAGGGGATTGTCCAGTGAGAGCAATCCTTCAAACGAGACAAATTAGTAACCCATTTCTTTAAGCGCTTTCGTTAATTTAAATAGATATTCAATATCTAATTCTTTTTTTATAGATTTATTTGAAATTTGATTTCTCCAAATTTTAGCTTTTGGTATACCTTCAACTAAATTTATAAGATGTTTACAAATATCCCATGATTTTCCTCCATTACTTAAATGCGCTTCTATGTATGGAATTAAGGAGAAAATAATATTTGAAGCACATTTTGGTTTTTTATTAATCCCATAAATCTTTTGATCAATTTCAGACCATCTCAAGGGATGTTTATAAATTGATCGTCCAATCATGACTCCATCAAAATCATTTAAGGCTTTTAATGATTCATCGATATTTGTTAAACCCCCATTGATTTCTATTAATAATTCTGGATTTGATTTTTTTAATTTTTTTACTACATCAAAATTTAGCGGAGGTATGGTCCTATTTTGTTTTGGATTTAGACCTTTTAATATGGCTTTCCTTGCATGAACTGTAAATCTGTCTACGCCAGCTTTTGCGATAATTCTTACGAAATTATTTAAGTTAACGAAACTATCATCATCGTCTACACCGATTCTGTGTTTGATCGTAACCGGTAATGTGCAGTTATTTTTTAAGGATTCTATACATTTTGCTACTTTTTCAGGTTCTTTCATAAGTGAAGCGCCAAAATTTCCAGAACATACCCTTGGACTGGGACAACCCACATTAAAGTTAATTTCGTCATAACCCCAATCCTGTGCCATTTGGGCTGCTTCTTTAAGGACTTTAGGATCGTCCCCACCAAACTGAATCGATATCGGGTGTTCTTCAACATTAAAATCTAGAAAATTTTCTTTTTTATTCGTGTACACTAAACTTTGAGCCACAATCATTTCCGTATACAAAAGAGCTTCAGAACTTATTTTTCTCATCATCATTCTGAAATGTTTATCAGTACAATCCATCATTGGAGCAATACTTAATTTGTGAATATTTTTAATAGAATTAGTTTGTACGAAATTCATTACTTTTTTGTGATTTGAATATATGAATCAATTTTTTTCAAGAAGAACTTTTATTCTAATTCCTACTATGTCAATCTTAAAAATAATCTTTAATCCTATTCAAGTATTAGCATCTTCACTTGCTTCTAAAGAAGAGTGGAATTTCTCAAAAGAAGAATGGAAAGCTAGGCTTAGTCCAGAATCCTATTATATTTTGAGGGAGGAAGGGACTGAAAGAGCTTTTAGCAGCCAATTGAATAATGAGAAAAGAAAAGGGATTTTTCACTGTGCAGGGTGCGATTTGCCGCTTTTTTCCTCAGATAAAAAGTATGATAGTGGTACAGGATGGCCAAGTTTTTGGGATTCAATTCAAGGATCAGTTGAAACAAAAATTGATTTCAAGTTAATTGTCCCTAGAACCGAATATCATTGCTCTAGATGCGAAGGTCATCAAGGACATGTCTTCAATGATGGGCCATCTCCCACTGGTAAAAGATACTGCAACAATGGTTTAGCATTAAGATTTGTTCCTGACTAAATATTTGTGCGGCCTTCCGCAACTTGTTTTGTGCATCACTTTATTGGAGAATAGTCTTATTAAATTAAAGAAAAATGATTGAAAATCAATCAGACAATATTGATAATAAAGAAGATGATGATTCTAACCAGGATAATGTTCCTGAAGAGATAACATCTACTCAAAACTTAACTACCGAAAATAATGAATTTTCTTCTAAAAAAACAGAAGAAATAAATACTCAAGAATTAAAAAATACTATTACAAATAATGATGCAAGATTAGAACAATTAGAAAAAGAGCATGAAACATTAAAAAATCAATATGTAAGAATTTCGGCAGATTTTGATAATTTCAGAAAAAGACAGTCTAGAGATCAGGATGATTTAAAAATCCAACTTGTTTCAAAGACTTTAACTGCAATTCTTCCTATTGTTGATAATTTTGAGAGAGCAAGACAACAACTTAAACCAGAAAGCGAAGAAGCTCAAGCTCTTCATAGAAGTTATCAAGGATTGTATAAACAATTAGTAGAAGTATTAAAACAACAGGGAGTGTCGCCTATGAGAGTTGTTGGTCAGCAATTTGATCCAAACTTGCATGAAGCTGTATTAAAAGAACCTAGTGAAGAGTTTGAAGAGGATTTTATTATTGAAGAATTGCAGCGAGGATATCATTTAGAAGGTAAGGTTTTGAGACATGCGTTGGTTAAGGTTTCTATGGGACCTGGCAAACAAAATTCACAACAGGAAGTAGAAAAGGATACAGTTGAAGGGGATGTTGATTCAGATGTAAATGCTTCTGAAGATGTATAAATTCCAAATTCTTATTTGAGCATTATCTAATGGCTGATTTTTACCAAATACTGGGAGTTTCAAGAGATGCTGATGCGGATACCTTAAAAAGGGCATATAGAAAATTAGCAAGACAATATCATCCTGATGTTAATAAAGAACCTGGAGCTGAAGATAAATTTAAAGAAATTGGTAAGGCTTATGAAGCATTAGCTGATCCTGAAACAAGAGCTAGATATGATCAGTTTGGTGAAGCTGGCCTTGGAGGTGCGGCTGGAATGCCAGATATGGGTGATATGGGTGGCTTTGCAGATTTATTTGAAACTTTTTTTAATGGCTTTGGTGGACAAAATCCCCAGGGAGGAAGAACTCAAAGAAGAGGTCCTCAACAAGGTGATGATTTAAGGTATGACCTTAATGTTGACTTTAAAGATGCAATATTTGGTCAACAAAGAGAAATAAAAATTCCTCATCTTGAAACATGTGAAGTTTGTAGAGGAACGGGCGCCAAACCAGGAACCGGACCAAAAACTTGCTCAACCTGTGGGGGCAGTGGACAAGTTAGAAGAGCTACAAGAACACCTTTTGGTAATTTCACACAAGTCGCTGAATGTCCTTCATGTAATGGAGCTGGTCAGATAATTGCAGATCCATGTGTAAGTTGTGGTGGTAATGGAGTAAAGCAAGTTAGAAAAAAATTAAGAATTAATATTCCTGCTGGAGTTGATACTGGTACTAAATTAAGAGTTTCAGGAGAGGGAAATGTTGGTTTAAAAGGGGGTCCACCTGGAGATCTTTATGTTTTTATCAAGGTTAAGAATGATTCAAAACTTAAAAGAGATGGCGTGAATATTTACTCAGAAATAGATGTTAGTTATTTACAGGCTATTCTAGGCGACACTGTTGAAATTACTACAGTTGATGGAAATGTTAATTTAAAAATTCCAAGTGGTACTCAGCCAAATACAACTCTTTCACTTGAGAATAAAGGGGTGCCAAGACTTGGTAACCCCGTTGCTCGAGGAAATCATGAGGTTTTAGTAAAAGTAAAATTGCCAACTCGTATAACCGACGAAGAACGAAAGCTTTTAGAGGGTTTAGCTTCTCAATATTCAGATAAAAATATTAATTCCAGTACTGGACTTTTTAGTAAATTATTTGGTAAAGAATCCTAATGATTTCTTTAAAGAATTTGGATCTTAAATCTGTTCCATGTCCTTTAAATGTTGTCAAAATAAAATTAGCTTTGGAGAAGTTATCAAAAAATGAACACCTTATAGTTGAACTAGATAAAGGTGAACCAGAAGAAATGGTATTAAACAACTTAAAAGAGATGGGATGTTCGTTCATACAAATTAAAGAAAATGAAAAATTTATAAAAATAAAAATATTTAATGAAAATTAATCATAATTATTTAGGTCTAGTTACGAAAAAATTTAATGATTTTTTTTTAGTTGACCTAAAAAATCAAGAAAACTCTTTAAATTGCGAGAAATTTTTATGTAAGGTGAGGAAGTCTGTAAATTTCAAGAATCAATTAATTTATGTAGGAGATGAAGTAGTAATTGATAATATTGATTTAAAAAGCAAACGCGCAGTAATAACAAGTCTAAAAAAAAGAAAAAATTTATTAGTTAGACCTACAGTTGCAAATATTTCTAACATATATATTATTTTTTCTGTTGAAGAGCCAGCGTTAAATTTGTCTCAAGTTAATAGATTCTTGATATCAGCAGAATCTATGGGTGTTGAAGTGTCATTAGTTTTGACAAAATGTGATTTAATTTCGGATACAAAAAGACTTTTTTTAATTGATAAATTTAAGAAATGGGGTTATAAAGCAATAACTTTAAATTGTGAGAAATCTGATGACTTTAATAATTTATTAGTTGAGCTAAAGCAAAAAGAGTGTTCAATTTTTATGGGTCCATCAGGTGTTGGCAAAACTACTTTGCTTAATACGATAATCCCTGGTCTTCAAAATAGTACTGCTCCAGTTTCCAATAAAATTAAGAGGGGTAAAAATACTACTCGAAATGTTGAGTTATTTTCCATATCAAATCAAAGTTACATTGTGGATACTCCTGGTTTTAATATGCAACCTATAGAGATTAATATTAGTGTGTTGCCAAATCTTTATTCAGAAATATATAAACAGGTAATAGATGAAGAAATTAAGTGTAAATTTCGTAACTGCTTACATTTAAACGATGAAGGCTGTAATTTAAATAAATCCTTCGAAAGATATTCTTTTTATAAAGAAATGATTGAGTCTTCTAAGAGTCACTATTATCAAAACCAGGAAGATTAAGATTTAATCCACCAGTCAAATCATTCATCCTTTCTTTCATAGTTGTAGTTGATAATTCATGAGCTTTTTGCATAGCTTGTAATATGTTTCTCTCTATTTTTTCTTTATCTGCTTTTAAAATATTTTCCTGTACTTCTACCTTTAAAGGAAGTTGGTTTCCACTTATCCAGACTTTAATCATTTCATCATCACTTTTTCCTTCAATCTCCATATTTTCAAGTTCATCTTGTAATTTTTGCGCATCTTGCTGAATTTGTTTAGCTTTTTTAAAAGCTTCTGTAAGTTGTCCAAAGTTAGGAAGTCCAAAACCCGCCATTTTGTAAAAAAGTTTCTTTAGTTAGGATAGTCAAAACCAATCATTCTTACTTCCGGATGCAAAAAAATTCCCTTGTTTTGTAGTACTTTTTGTTGAATTACTGTTATTAATTCATAAATATCTTTTGAACTTGCTGAAGAAGTGTTAATTATAAAATTTGAATGTATTGTAGAAATTTCAGCATCTCCAATTTTAAATCCTTTTAAACCCATTTCATCAATTAATTTTGCTGCATAATTATTTTCAGGATTTTTAAAAACACTTCCAAAACTTGGTTGATGATATGGCTGTGCTTCAGTTTTTAATTTCAGGTTATTTTTGGTTGTTTGAATTAATTGTTTTATATTTCCATTAGGCTCAAAATAAAGTCTTGCACTAATAATTGTCAAATCATTTTTTTGAAAAGAGCTAAATCTATACTCAAAATTGATATCTTTTTTTTCAATTTCAAGCTTTTCATTAGTTTTATTATCTATAACTTTTACGGAAATAAGATTTTTTGCTAACGATAAATTACCTGTGCCAGCATTCATATAAATTGCTCCTCCCAATGTACCTGGAATTCCGACAGCCCATTCCCCACCTTGTAATCCATTTTTAGCAAGAGAATTTGATAATGTTGGGAGCATCACACCTGCTTCTGCTTCAACAATTCCTGAATATGGCTCTATCTTTAATGATTTTAATTTTTTTGTACACACAACTAAGCCTTTTATGAAAATATTATTTATTAAAAGATTTGAACCTGCGCCAATTATTTGACATCTTTGTTTGTTTAAATTAGCCCATTTTATTAGATATGAAAATTCTTCAATACTTTTTGGCTCAGCAAAATATTCAGCTACTCCTCCCACTTTTATAGTTGTAAAATTACTTAAGTTACAGTTTTCAAAAAAAATCTTTTTATTCATAAATTAGTTGTTCAGTTTAATTGATTTTTATTTAAAATCGACCAGAAATTATGACAATCACCAGCTCCCATATTCAAAATTAAATCCCCTTTTCGAGTTAATTCGTAAAAATTCTTTATTACTTCATAATAATTATTTATAAGACTAACATTTTTATTTTTTTTATAAATCTGATCAGTGATAATTTTCGAAGTAATTTTATCTTCGTTTCCTTCTCCTGCTCCATAAATACTTGTTACATAAATAACATCTGCTTTTGATAATTCTTCAGCGAATTCTTTATTAAATTGTTTTACTCGAGAGTATCTATGAGGTTGAAATAAAGCAATTAATCTACTTTTGGGAGAATAGTTATTATGGTTTTGCTTAATAAATAATCTTCCTAATTTAATCGTCTCTTTTATTTCGTTTGGGTGATGCGCATAATCATCATATAAACTTCTTTCATCTATTTGGCCTCTGTATTCAAATCTTTTTTTTGGCAGTTTCAGATATTTTAAGTTTTTCTTAATTTCTATAAAATCTACACCTATCATTCTTGAAGCTGCTATGGCTGCGGTGATATTAGATAGATTGTGTAATCCAGGAATTGGAATATTTAAATTACTGATAAAATTTCCATTTTCATAATATTTGCCAATTGTATACTTTGAATTAATTTCAATAGGGATTATTGCATAAGCTACGTTTTTAACCGTAGCGTTTGACCACTTACAATTAGAATAAAAATTATTTTTTGAGTTTTTACAATCAAAATTAATTAATAATTTTTTAGAATTTTTAGCGAAACTTTTAAATGAAGATATGACTTCATTTAAATTAGAAAAGTGATCGCAATGATCAAAATCAATGTTATTGATTATTCCAATATCAGACATATATTTGTTAATTGTCCCATCAGATTCATCAACTTCAGCTACTAAGTATTTTGTATTTTCTAAATGACAATTAGAGTTGTAAATAGGAATTATTCCTCCAGTTATTGAAGAAGAATTATGGGTACATAATTCAAGTATTGTGGAAAGAAATGTACTGGTTGATGTTTTTCCGTGGCTCCCTGCTACCGCCAATGCAGTATAAGTGCGCATTAGCATTGCAAGTATCTCTGAACGATGTTTTATTGATAAATTTTTTTCTCTGCAGTACGAAAATTCCTCATTTTCTGGTTTGATCGCGGAGCTTACAACAAAATTAATCAATTTGTTGGTAAATTTTGAAATAACAAATTCAATATTTTGTCGTACTTGAGAAGTAAAGATTACTGCACCTAATTTCTCTAATTCATTAGTTTCATTGTTTTTAACTAAATCAGATCCTGAAACTGAACAACCTTTTTTAAGTAAACCCATTGCTAATGCTGACATTCCAATACCTCCAATCCCAATAAAATGAAAATGACTTTTCAACAGTAATTTTTTATCCAATGTTTATCTTTTACTTAAATCAAAATAACTTCTTGGTAAAATTTTGCTATTTTTTTTTAAAAAAGAATGTTTTTTTTCTTTGAATTAATACAAAACTAGACTTATTTGCTTAATAAATCAAAAAAACCTTACGTTATTGCACAAAATTCAGTATGATCAGCAACTTAGGTTAATCATTTAGAAACTATTAGTTATGACTTTGCGTGTTGCAATTAACGGCTTTGGCAGAATCGGTCGAAACTTTATGCGTTGTTGGCTTAGTAGAGGAGCTTACACCAATATTGAAGTAGTAGGAATTAACGTTACATCAGATCCTAAGACTAATGCTCATCTATTAAAATATGACTCAGTACTTGGCCAACTTGATGGTGTTGATATTCAATATACTGATGATACTTTTGTAATTAATAATAAGACAATTAAATGTTTCTCTGATAGAAATCCATTGAATCTCCCTTGGAAAGATTGGGGTGTAGATTTGGTAATTGAATCTACTGGTGTATTTAATACAGACGTAGGTGCTAGTAAGCACTTAGAAGTAGGAGCAAAAAAAGTTATTTTAACTGCTCCTGGCAAAGGCGATGGCGTTGGTACGTATGTAGTTGGAGTTAATGCTGATACATATAAACACAAAGACTTTGATATTTTGAGTAATGCTAGTTGTACAACAAATTGTTTAGCTCCAGTGGTTAAAGTTTTAGACCAAACTTTTGGGATTAACAAAGGGTTGATGACTACAATCCATAGTTATACCGGGGATCAAAGAATTTTAGATAATAGTCATAGAGATCTAAGAAGGGCTAGAGCTGCTGCTACAAACATCGTTCCTACTTCTACAGGTGCTGCAAAAGCAGTAGCACTGGTATACCCAGAGATGAAAGGCAAATTAACAGGAATTGCAATGAGAGTTCCAACGCCTAATGTTTCAGCAGTAGATTTTGTTTTTGAATCTTCTAAATCAGTCACAGCTGAAGAAGTCAATAATGCTCTCAAGGAAGCATCTCTAAGCTCAATGAAAGGCATTATTAAGTATGGAGATGAACCATTAGTGTCGAGCGATTATGCAGGTACCAATGAATCTTCAATCGTAGATAGTGACCTTACTATGTGTATCGGAGATAATCTTGTAAAAGTCCTTGCATGGTACGACAATGAGTGGGGTTATAGTCAGAGAGTTGTAGATTTAGCAGAGATTGTTGCTAAGAATTGGGAGTAACTAAAAGTGTTTGTATGGTGTGTAATTAAATAATTTGTTTTTATTATTATCACTAAATTCTATTGATGGCTCACCATCAGCAAAAAAACCAATCTCGTTAATATCTTTATCAAGTTTAGATAAACTTTTTGCCCATTTTTTTGGCAATGAGAAAACTAATTCATAATCTTCACCTCCAAAAAAATAATATTCGTCCCATTTATTTCCTTTAGGCCAATCTTTATCTTTAGGTATTTTTCCATAATTTATGATCGCTTTACAGTTGCTAGCTATTGCTAAATCTTGTAGAGCTTGAAATAGACCATCACTGCTATCAGTGCATCCAATTCTCCTTATTTTTTTATTGGAGCGAGTTTTGAGGAGATTATTTAGAAAATTTGGGTAAACTCTAGGGCGACAAAAATGTTCAATGGACTTAATGATTAATCTTTCATTAAGAGAAAATTTATTATCGAAATTAATTTTATTTTGTATCAAAAATCCAAGTTTACTTAGACCATGAATTCCTGTAGTTAAGATTATCTCCCCTGGTTTACATGCGTTTCTTCGTAATTCAAGTTCACCTTGAATTCCAAAGGCCGTAATTGAAATGATTTTTTCATCCCCCCTTGAGCAATCTCCCCCTAGAATTGCGCCTCCATATTTTTTTAATGCTTTATTTATTCCTTTGTAAAATTCTTCAACCCAAATCCACTCAGTTCTAGGAGGTAGAACTAGGCTTATTGTAATACCTAAAGTTTTCTTGCTACCGCTTGATATTAAGTCAGAGATGTTGCTTACAACTGCTTTCCACCCAAGGTCCCTAGGACAAATAGTAATGTCATTGAAATGAACATTTTCTACCAAAGAATCAGTATTAACAAGTAAATTTTCATTTTTAGTTTTTATTAAAGCGCAATCATCTGATATTTGGTTTTTAGGCATAAATTTTCCTAGCCTATTTATTAATTCTTTTTCCCCTATATCTTCTAATATTTCTTTATGCATTTAATTTGAGGTTTTCAATCCCTTCTAAAACATCAATTGAAATTATTGTGTCATCTTTAGTTAGCTCTTCTAATACATCAAATCCATCTACAACGTAACCAAAGGCAGCATTCCTACCGTCAATCAAATTGCGACCTGCGGGATTTAATTCTGCTTCATATAAAAAGAAGAAAAATTGCGATGAGCCATCATCAACTGCGGTATTTGAATGGGACCATCCCAAAGTTCCAAGTGTTGCAAAAGGTAATGTTGGCGTATCTGTGTAAAGACCTAAATCTTCAAAAGTTTGATTATAAAAAGTATCTTTTTCATCAGGAATTCTAATTTCTAAGGGAACGTGACGTTCTTCGTTTGTTTCAGGATCTAAGTAACCAATATCTTCCCCAATTGGATCACCTGTCTGCAGTACAAAAAATTCTTCTGCTCTGTTGATAGGTAAATCTTTGTAGAAATTTTTTGAAGATAAATCTATAAATGCTCCTGCTGTAAGTGGCGCGTTAAATCCATCGACAATAGCTTGCATGTCACCTTTAGAGGTTTTTATATTGACTTTTGCTCTGCCCAGTAATCTTGGCAAATTATCAAATTCTTGGGGAATAGAGTATGGAAATTCATTTGGTAGAAAATATTCTTCTAATCCACCTATTTTATCTAAAGCATCTCTTCTAGTCGCTATAAATGAGTATTTATCCTTTGATTTAGAGAAATCTTGAAGACTATCAAAATTTTCTTTGAGCTCTAAAAATGTTTTTTCAGCAATTTTCTTTTTATCGTTTGGTAATTCTTGAATAATTTTACTCTGGTATTTTTTTAGTAAAGATTGACATTTTGTAACAGTTTTTGTAAGAGTGGGCCATCTTCCCCCTCTTACAAGGTCACTAGTATCTTCTAATTTGTGTTGAAGTTCTTGCAACTCAACTTGCTTGATAGGGAGTGCGTTTCTGAGGATTGCACTAGGGTCTTTTACCGCATTTCCAGTAGGTAAATCAGCTAATACTTTAATAGGTTTTAAGAGAAAAACTTGTAAAATAACAATTGATAGAATTAATAAAAGTTTGTTCTGATTTGATAAGAATTTTTGCATAGCACTCTTGCAGGTTTATGATCCTTTGGGGGATGTAATACAGGAATGATTTCCAGTAACGATTTTCGCACAGGTACTACCATCGAATTGGATGGACAAGTTTGGCGAGTTGTAGAATTTCTACATGTCAAGCCTGGCAAAGGTTCTGCTTTCGTGCGAACAAAATTAAAATCAGTTCAAAGCGGCAACGTGGTTGAAAAAACTTTTCGAGCCGGAGAATCAGTACAGCAGGCTATCCTTGAGAAGTCTAACCTCCAGCATACTTATGTGGAGTCCGGTGATTATGTTTTTATGGATATGACAAGTTTTGAAGAGACAAGACTCACCTCTGAACAAATCGGTAAAGGTGCAAAGTATTTAAAAGAGGGAATGGAGGTTAATGTAATTTTTCATAATGGTAGAGTTTTAGAAGTAGAACTTCCAATATCTATTACTTTGAAAGTTACAGAGACTGATCCTGGAGTTAAAGGTGATACTGCTAGCGGGGGCACGAAACCAGCTATCCTAGAAACAGGTGCTCAAGTTATGGTTCCTTTATTTATTTCTGAGGGAGAAATGATTAAAGTTGATACTCGTAATGATAGTTATCTTGGACGTGAAAATTAATGGCTATGAAATTAGATCATGATGACTTAGATCGCTTAATAGAGAAAATCTCTTCAAGTGATATTCAAGAGTTCTCGCTTGAGGGAGAAGATTTTAAACTCGAAATAAAAAGGAACGTATTTGATCAAAATCAAGTTATTAATAATTTAGCTTCTAATACTTCATTTGATAAGCAGAAAATTGCTAATCAAAAAACTATAAATGACAACCCTCCTGTCGTTAATGAGCTTGAAGCACCTCAGGTGGCACCCCCAGGACGTTCTGATCTAACTGAAATAACTTCTCCTATGGTTGGGACATTTTATAGGGCTGCAGCGCCTGGTGAAGAGCCATTTGTTGAAATAGGGAATAATGTTAAGGTCGGTCAAACTATTTGTATTTTGGAAGCAATGAAGTTAATGAATGAAATTGAATCTGAATTTAATGCTGAAATAGTAGAGATTCTCGTTGAAAATGGAACACCAGTCGAATTTGGCCAAGTTTTAATGCGTGTTAAGCAGTCTTGATTTGTTAGTCATTTCTACGGCAGCCTTAATAGCCTCAATCATGCTCTGAGATTGAGCAATTCCTTTGCCAGCAATATCAAATCCTGTTCCATGATCTGGAGATGTTCTTATAAAAGGTAAACCGATTGTGGTATTCACTGAGTAATTAAGAGCTATCACTTTCATTGGTATTAAACCTTGATCATGATACATAGCAAGAATGCCATCATGCTTTTCAGCATTTTTGTCATTCCATGCTTTTACCGAAGAATTCCAGCAACTATCTGGCGATAAAGGGCCTAATAATTTAATACTTCTATTCTTTTTATTCCAAGTAATTAATGCATCATTGAGCCAATCTCTCTCTTCATGACCTAAAATACCCTCTTCGCCAGCGTGAGGGTTTAATCCTGCAACTTTAAAACTAGGTTTGTCAGTATAGGTATTACAAAAATCTTTGAAAAGATCCAATTTAGAGTGGATTAATTTTGTGGTTAATTTCTTGGGAACCTCAGAAAGGGCTATGTGGGTTGTAGCTAGCAAAGTATTAAATCTCCAACCTGTAAGTGGTGATTTTGCTGTGAATAACATGCCAACGTTTTTTACTCCACATGATTTTGCTAACACCTCAGTTTGACCTGAGAAGTAATGACCAGCTAGGGACCATGATTTCTTGCAAATTGGTCCAGTTACAAGTGCTGAATTCGGGGATTCTTTTACAATTTCTATTGCTTTTGTTAAATATTGAAAACTTGAATTACCGTAATTTGATTTAGTATCATTATCTGATGAAGAAATTTTGAGATCATGTATATTTAAATTTTTAGGATTTGCAAGGTTTTCTAATCCTAAGGATCTAAGATATTTATATGTATTTTGTAGATTTTTTTTTGATCCAACTAATATATAGTCAATATTTTCTGGTATTTCATTAGAATAAAGCGCTTTTAAGATTATTTCAGGTCCAATACCTGACTCATCTCCTACGCTTAAAACTACCTTCGATATTTTATTTGTTTTTTGAAAATTCATAAAAAATTTTTAACCTTCAGATAGCAATTTTTTAAGCCTAATTTATAGTTTTTATAAATTAGTTTGTATCCGAGTGTTTCGCATAAAAGTTTGTTTGAAACTCTTCTATTTTCTAACCAAAAAGATTTAGCGATAGGTGATAATTCATCTTTTACATCCTCAAATAAAATCGGCTTTGGCATCTTTAAACCAAGTAAATCGTAGCAATATTGGATAACTTCTATCTGAGAACAGGGTTCATCATCTGCAATATTAATTATTTGGTGAAACTTTAAGCAATCTTTATTTTGTAATAAAAAAATAATCGCATGTGTAATATCAGCTACATGCACTCTTGAAAATACTTGAGTTTTTTTTAAGATAACTCGAATTTTTTGATTTTTGATAGCTTCAAATATGGATCTTCCGGGTCCATAAATACCAGGTAATCTAAAAATTTGCACGGGCAAACCAGATTCAATCCATTTTTTTTCGCAATTTAATCTATTGTGACTTCTTTTTTGAAAAGGATTAGGCTTATTTATCTCAGAAACCCAACCACCATCAGTGTTTCCATATACTCCAGTGGTTGATAAATATCCAACCCATTCAAGGGGTAGGTCTTGTAGTTTACTTTGAAGGCTCTCTAGGACAGGATCATTCCCATTTTTGTCGGGAGGGATGCAACTAAGAATATGCGTGACTCCATTAAAAATTTCTTTATCAGGAACTATACCGTTTTCACTGTTGAAAATAAAACTATTTGGATCTTTGCTCGCAGATCTTGAGCTTGTTAAAACAGTGCAACCGAATTTTCTAATAGTTTTTGCAAAAAAACTACCGCTGAAACCACATCCTAAGATTAAAAATTTTTTTTTATCTCCGAGTATACTTGCAGGCTTCTTCATGTTTGGTTACAGTAGTACATATGTATTAATTAATGATGAAGACAGCTTTTGAGCCCGATTTAAAATCAAAAACTTTTTGTATTAGCAAAAGTTACCCCCTTCTTGTAGAGAAAAAAGTAAGTTTAGTTAGTTTTAAATTCTACCAAAAGTTATTTGTCTTTCTTATTTCATTTTCGACAATTTTAATAATCCCAGAATCGCCAAAAGAGTTGGAAAGTATATGTAAGAGTTATAACTCTAGAAAAATATGTAATGTTTGGTAGTCAAGCTGCTTTATATTTTGATTCATCTTTTATGTAATTTTTATTATTTACCTTAAAATTAGGATTAGCCCATTGTAGTAATCTAATTGCTAATCTTAAATCTCCTTCTAACCATGCTCTTATAGCCATTGCTCTTCTGGGATCATAAAATTTCTGCCTTCTATACCAATACAAAGCATTTTCATCTGATTTATCCCCATTACACGAAAGACATGCAGGGACGCAGTTTTCTGTTGTACTTAAGCCTCCTTGGCTTCGTGGTTTTACATGATCAATAGATTCAGATGGTTTTCCGCAATATATACAACTTTTTCCTGTAAATGTATGAATAGATTTTCGCCATTGTCTTAATCTGAACTTAGGACATAAATCCTCTAAAAAAATCGCATCTTTAATATGCATTCAGAATATTTAGTTAAATAAATAATCGCTTGAATATAGTAAAAGTCAACATTTAATTAAGCTTTTTAGCTTAAATTTGCTAGTAAAAATATGATTTAGTGTGTTTAGATACAAAAAAATATTTATTTAATTTAGATAGAATTATTATCTTTTAGAAACCTTAATTAATAACTATATCTATTAATAGTTTCATCATCAAATTTTTCAGAAATTTCGTTATTAGTTTCTTCCAATTCTTTTTCTAATTCTTTTCTTTTCTTTTCTCTCTCTTTTGCTTCTTTTTCTTTTCTTTCTTCTTCTTTTTCTAAATCTCGTATTAGCTTTCTATTTGGATGTAGTTTATCTAAAAACTCAACGCAATAACTAAATTTTTCTTTTTCCCTTATTACCGTTTCAGTAATTTGCGCTGCTGCATTTTTAGGTGAAACTTTGAAAAACCCTCCCTTTTGTTTTTTTATATATTCATAAGCTGCATCCCAACTGCTTTCATGGTCATTTCCTCCATCTCTCATAGTACAAAAAATTTCTGCTCCAAATGAACTTGCATTTACTTTTGGAGTAGTGAGGGTTAGAGGGGTGCAAATTCCAAACGCTATTAGTAATAGTGTTTTATGCTTTAATCTTTGCATTAGGCTTTTGTTTTCTATTTAAAAATATCTTTTATTGTCAATATGTCTATAGAAATTTAAGATTTAATTACTCCAAATATATTTAAGCATTTTACAATTAAAGGGAGAATTAAAAGCACAGTAATTAACCTTACAGCATGGAGAGTTGCTACTGCAGCTCCTACTCCGTATTCAGACCCTACCAGACTCATACCGCTAATGCCTCCAGGTGCAGCTCCTAGAATTGTTGTTATCACATCTATATTAAGTAATCTGCTGGTCCATAATCCAATTGCTAATCCTGTAATAACCAAAGTAAAAGTTATTAAAATAGCTGGTCGCCATAAGCTTTGAAGATCAACAATTGAGTCTTTAGTTAAAGATGTACCAATAACTGTTCCAATTCCAATTTCTAAAATTGTCCTTGTGCCAATTGGCCACTCTGCTATAGCGACTTTACCACTGATGCTTAATATGCTTGCTCCTATAAGAGCTCCTGCAAGAGGTGCCGCTGGAATTCCAGTTTTTAAAGCTAAAGCTCCAAAAATTCCACCTGCAATCAGATAATAGATTAGGTTTATGTTTGGCATAAATTTGAGAGGTGTTTGGACATAATATTAGAAAAATATTTTTTTGCTTGGGTTTATTTTCAAATTAGATTTTTGTTTTTCTCTCGTAATGTCCCCTTTTATTGGCATAATATTAATTAAAGCTTTAATTCTTATGTCTTCGCAAATTTCATACAAAGCTAATAAAAGCCGCATTAAGAAAAAATTATCTTTTTTTGAGGGTGGACATCAGCTTGAAAAATTAGAGTTTGCTCTTGCAATAGCTCAAACCAACGGTGATGAAAAAAAATCAATCGTTCTTAGAAAAAAGATTGTTGAATTAGGTGGAAATGTTGAAGAACCAGGAACCTAACTTAATTTCCTTCTATATATTTTGATGCAATAACTAATGCTTCACCAGCTTGTTGGGCTGAAATTTTGCCTAGGCTTAAAAGTGTGTTACTAATAGCGGAAATTATCGTAATAATATCTCTATCATTAACGTATCCTAAATGTCCTACTCTAAATATTTTCCCTTTCAAATGATCCTGACCACCAGCTAGTAAAATATCAAATTTATCCTTTATTGTCTTTCTAAATTGCTCTGCATCCATTCCTTCAGTTTTTATTGCAGTAACTGATGGACTTAAATATTTTTCATCAGCAAATAATTTCAGATTTAAAACCTTTACAGCATTACTCATTGCTAATTTATGTTTATTGTGTCTGAGGAAAATATTATTTAAGCCTTCATCTCTCATCATTTTTAAAGCTTCATCTAAAGCAAAAACCAAATTAACTGCTGGAGTATATGGATTACTGTTACTTGAAAGACTTTTTCTGTAGGATTTTAAATTTAAATAAAATTTTGGTAAATTAGATTTTTCTGTAGCTTCCCATGCTTTTTGGCTCATTGTTATAAAACTAAGCCCTGGAGGTATCATATATCCCTTTTGTGATCCTGAAGCAACGATATCTAATTTCCATTCATCTACTGGTACATTGCAAGCTCCAAGACTTGTAACGCAGTCAACAATTGATAAAGCTGTGTTGTGTGCGCGAATATATGAACTAATAGTTTCAAGATCATTAATTACACCTGTAGAGGTTTCAGAATGGGTCAAAATAACCGCCTTTATTTCTTTTTGTTTATCTTCCTCTAATACCTTTTTGAATTCTTCTGGATCAAGTGGAGTACCCCATTCGGAATCAATTTTTATTACTTCCAGACCAAATTCTTTAGCAACTTTTACCCATCTTTCGCCAAATTTTCCATTTTCTCCGCAAATTACTTTATCTCCTCTACTTAAGGTATTTATTATTCCAGCCTCCATTGCTGCAGTCCCACTACCAGTGATTGTTAGAACATCATTTTTAGTTTGATGAAGCCACTGTAAATTTCTAGTTGTACTCTCTACTAGATCTTGAAATTCTTTACTGCGATGGCCTATTGGATGCTTACTTAATGCTTGTAAAACTTTTTCTGGAACTGGTGTAGGTCCAGGAATCATCAATGATAATTTTTGTTGTATGGCCACTTTTTATTAAATAGGTCATTCTTAGATTAGTTCTCATTATATATTTTTCAATTACTTGATTTGAAAAAAGGATTTTCTTTACCTTTGTGGGTTGCTGGAGCTGCTAGGGCAGCATTAAAAAAACTAGTAGGGTTTCCATTTAAGAATTATGAACTAATAAAAATTCCTAATGAAAAAAAAGAAATAAAAATCGAGATTCATTCTGTTGGTTTACTTAAAGATGATTCGCATGCATTAGGAATTACCTTTGCAAAGTCTGGTTTAGATCTTGACATTACACAAAACTTAGAGATATGGACAATAGCCTCTTTAGAAAAAATTTCTTTTAATAATCCTGTTCAAACAGATCAAATAAATATTATTGCAGGTTCTGGTGTAGGTGTTCACGAAAAGACATCAGAGATATGTATTTCTGATTTTGCAAAAAAAGTTTTAAATGAAAATTTATTAGATAGTATTCCTGCAGGCTTTAATTTGAAATTAGAAATTATTTTCCCAAATGGGGCTTTTTTAGCTGAAAGAACCAGTAATAAGTCATTTGGTATAGTTGATGGATTATCTATTATTGGCACTTCTGCTGAAACCTATTCTAGTGCTTCACCCGATCAACTAGAAAAGGCTAAAACTGAGCTAGCAACTTTAACTAAAAAAGGTTTTAAAGAACAAGTTGTTTTTGTAATTGGTGAAAATGGTCTAAATTTGGCAAAAACTTGTAATGTTAAATTACCAATTATAAAAGTTGGAAACTGGATAGGACCATTAATTGTTGATGCTGCAATAAAAAATGTCAAAACTGTAATTCTTTTTGGTTATCATGGAAAATTAATTAAATTAGCTGGAGGTATTTTTCATACACATAATCATTTAGCTGATGCAAGAATCGAGATTCTTGTTTTTTTAGCGGTTAAAGAAAAGATTCCATTAGAAATAATAGTTAAATTATCTTATTTAAACACTATTGATGAGGCATTATTACTTCTTGAAAAATTTAATAAATCTAAAGCAGATAAATTATTTAACAGTTTATCTAATACTATCGAAAAACGTTCTTTTGATTATGTTAATAGATACACAAAAACAGATATGAAAATTGCAGCAATTATTTTTGATAGAAAGAGGAAAATAAGATGGTCAGGAATTAATGGAAAGGACTATATTGCATATTTTCAATCCGATTAATATTTGATTAATTATGCTTTTTAAATAAATTGAGCTAACTTTTATACATGAGTCAAAAATCTTTAAAAAAAGAAAGAGATCCTTCAATAATAATTTTAGATTTCGGATCTCAATATTCTGAATTGATTGCGAGAAGAATTAGAGAAACTAATGTTTTTTCTCTTGTAGTAAGTAATCAAATATCAATTGAGGCTATTAATGAAATTACTCCAAAAGGGATAATCTTAAGTGGAGGCCCAAACTCTGTATATGACGAAAATGCTCCAAAATGTGATGAGAAAATTTTTAATTTAGGTATACCAATTCTTGGAATTTGCTATGGAATGCAATTAATGGTCAAAGAATTAGGTGGAACTGTTAAACCTGCTATTAGAAAAGCTGAGTACGGAAGAGCTCCTATAAGTATTGATATAGAAAGTGATTTACTTTCTAAGGTTAAAGATCAATCAATTATGTGGATGAGTCATGGTGACTCAATTGCTTTTTTACCAGATGGATTTCAAAAAATTGCTCATACGGAAAATACACTTCATGCAGCAATTTCACATAAACAAAGAAAGTTATTTGGTGTGCAATTTCATCCTGAAGTTATACATTCAGAGTTTGGAATGACTGTAATTAAAAATTTTGTTTATTCTGTTTGTAATTGCGAAGCTGATTGGACTACTGAAACTTTTTTAGATGAAACCATTCCTATTATTAAAAATCAAGTTAGAGACAAAAAAGTTTTGTTAGCTTTGTCTGGAGGAGTTGATTCATCAACTTTAGCTTTTCTTCTTAATAAAGCAATTGGTAAACAGCTGACATGTATGTTTATTGATCAGGGTTTTATGAGAAAAAATGAGCCAGAATTTTTGATGGATTTTTTCGATAAAAAATTCCAAATAAAAGTGGAATATGTTAACGCGCGAGAAAGATTTATTAGAAAACTAAAAGGTATAACTGACCCAGAGGAAAAAAGAAAAATTATTGGTAGAGAGTTTATAAGAGTATTTGAAGAGGAGAGTAACAGGTTAGGCCCATTTCAATATCTTGCCCAAGGAACCTTATATCCTGATGTTATTGAAAGTGCTGGAACTAATGTTGATCCAAAAACAGGTGAAAGGATTGCTGTAAAAATAAAAAGTCACCACAATGTTGGAGGCTTGCCAAAAGATTTACAGTTTAAATTAGTTGAGCCATTGAGAAAACTTTTCAAAGATGAAGTTCGAAAAGTTGGAACTGCCTTAGGATTACCAGATGAAATTATCAAAAGACATCCTTTCCCAGGCCCTGGCTTAGCTATAAGGATTTTAGGTGAAGTTACTGATGAGAAACTTAATTGCTTAAGGGATGCGGATTTGATAGTTAGAGATGAAATAAAGAATGCTGGTCTTTATGACAATATTTGGCAAGCTTTTGCTGTATTGTTACCAGTTAAAACTGTAGGGGTTATGGGAGATAAAAGAACTTACTCATGGCCAATAGTTTTACGATGTGTTTCAAGTGAAGATGGTATGACTGCAGATTGGTCAAAAATTCCTTTTGAGATTCTAGAAAGAATTTCAAATAGAATTGTAAACGAAGTGGTTCAGGTTAATAGGGTGGTTTATGACATAACAAGTAAACCCCCTGGAACAATTGAGTGGGAGTGAAGAATAGGTTATAAACCCAGTTATAGACTCAAAAAGTAGGTTTCCCTCAGGTTTCCCTCAGAATTTATGTTTCCTATTTGTAATGGATCTTAACAGCGAGGTTTCCCTCAGGTTTCCCGTGGAGTGAAAATCCTGTCTCTATAGAGAAATCGTAGAGATTTAAATTTCTCTACACTTTGTATTCAAAATACAATATTTTTTTACTTTTTAGGTTGTAATTTTATTTGCTTCCCAATGTGCCTTCACTTGTATTATTCTTAGTAGTACATCTGTATTACTATTATGATTGCCGAAGAAGAGTGGGGTTATCTCAATGATTGGGAAGAAAATCAATTAAGAAAGAAAAGAACAAAGATTTGTATGTGCTGTGATCACTTCCGTTATGCGTGTACTGTTCAATGCGTGACTCTTTTAACTTGTCCGGTCCACCAGAAACTAATACCTCAAGGAGATCATCTAATAAAAGGATGCAAATACTGGGTAAAAAGAAGAGAACTTCGTGAAGGTTGGTGTCCCGAAGTTGCTTAATTTAGTTAATTATTTTTTTAATCTTTTCCAGATTCCATTTATCAAATTTCTATAATAATAAAAGAGAGTTTTTTCAAAATGGCAAAAGGTTATTGGTTATCAACAGGATCTATTAAAGACGGTGAAGGAATGCAACCTTATTTAAAAGCACTTCAAGGTTGGTTGCCTTCTGTTAATGGAAAATTTTTTGCTAGAGATTTGGCAACTATTGAGAAGGAAAGTACTCTTGGACATCTAACAGTAATTATTGAATTTCCGTCAAAAGAAGATGCCGTTTCTGCATATGAATCAGAGGAATATCAAAAGATGATTCCTTTAAGAACTCCATATTCTGATCTGACTCTTACCATCTTTGAGGGAGTTTGAAAAAGGAAAAATGTTTAAACTAAAAATTCTTTCATGGTTAATATTATTAATAAATTAAGGATAAAGTTTGCTCTTAAGGTTGCTCCGAATATTGATTTCTATCGTTATGAAGTCAAGTTTAATTTAATCAAAGAATGAGAGGAAATTAGGATTGATTGAATCAGTTAAAGAAAAATTATGAAAGTTATTTCTTATACCCAATTAGTAATAAAAGAGAACGGTAAACAGATACAAAAGGGAATGAACTTTGCAATACAAAAAACATATTCTGTAGTTTTGATGTCAACTCAAAAAAATGCTCTATATAATGACCATATTTTGGAAGATGGTGTTATTGAATATGAGGGACATGATGTTCCTGTAAATTTAAATCCCCAAAAAAAATTGGTTGATCAATCTTTATTAACACCCTCAGGAATACCAACTGAAAATGGTAAATTTTTTCAGGCAGCACTCGATTATAAACACGGAGTAAAAGAACCTTCACAGATTCAAGTGTATAGAAAATTGAGAAAAGGTATTTGGGTTGATATGGGTTTTTATGATTTGATCGATGCTTATGAGAAAAATGATCAAAAAAGAAAAGTTTTCAAGTTTTTGTTGAAACCAAAAATAGATCTAAATCAAGATGATCAAGAATATTTAGATATGCTTCACAACAGACAAATTCCTGGTGAAGTTCAAAAAGAGGTTTATGAGCGTGATAGGGGTAAATGTAGGATTTGCGGTTCAAGCGATAATTTACATTTTGATCATATTCTTCCTTTTTCAAAAGGAGGATCATCAAAAGTAGCATCTAATATTCAACTTTTATGTGCGAGACATAATCTGAAAAAAGGAGCAAAATTTATTTAAAAAAATAAGAGGGCATTTGTTTGCCCTCTTCGAGTCTTATGCACCTCGCTGTCCACAAAGTCGATGAAGTGCTTTTGACTCCTGAATTATTTCTACTACTGCTGAATAGAAAAAGATAGTCGCACAAACCATAAAGCACTAATACTCGGGTATTAATACCCTATGAATTTCAAGAAAAAAGGAGGACAATATAGGTATAGATCTAGGAGGTCTTATGAAACTATTCAATCAATTCAATGTTCTTCCAAGATATCTAACCGCATTTAATTATGCAGGTTTAAACTTGAACGAGACTCCAAAAGAATTAGAGCAGTGCCCTCAAGAATTCCAAAATTTTTGGGATAAGGAATGTAGAGAACATCCGACTAACCAGAATTGTTTAATTTACTGTGACTGAGTAATTAATTTTTAGTTTTTATTAAACAGACTCGATCTAAAAATTGGTTTCCCTCAGGTTTCCCTCAGGAAAATGTGTGTTATTATGGCGTTAAACATGTTGGTATCACTACGTTTATGACTGCCTTATTTCTCGGTACTATAGAGTGGGAATAGTTGGTATTTTTCCTTCACATTCTAAAACTGTTGGGGCTGATCTAAGAGGATTATTAAAAAGTACAGATATTAATGTGAGTAAATATAAACTAATTAAATTAAATGAAACCTTATATTTTTTCATAACTTAGCAATTCAAATATGCAAAATTTAATGAAAGAATTTCAAAATAATACTATTTTATATTTAGTAGTGTTTCTATCCAAATTTATTTTAGAAATATTGATTTTCTAATCCGTTTTTTTCTAGATAATTTTTTTATCTAATCTATTTAGATTTAAATTAATATTTGAATTTTTTAGTCGCTTTAAGCTACTTTTTCTAATTCGATAAGTTTCCATCCCTCTCTAATAAAAGTTCTTCTTAGGGAGACTCCTTTCTTCTTATTAGTTCTTTTTTTGAAGGTTAACTGTTTTTTTTATTAATTATTTCCCAAAACTCGATAAATCCCTCATAATTTGGATTATTCAAATCTTTTTCAAATACTACAATAATATTCCCTTCAGGATTTATTAAACAACCTTCAGGATACATTTTTTATAGAGTTTCTTGACTAAGTAAACTACCTAACAAATTGATGTCAAGGTTAAATGCCATAAATTACCAGCTTAAAAATGTTTTTATTTCTTATTAAAATATTATGTATCTTAGTTGAATTTAATTTTATAAATTTATAGTCTTAAACTAATTGAAAATAGAATGATAAAACTTAGTAGATCAACTGTAGAAAAATATTTAAACTGTCCAAGATGTTGTGTTTTAGATAAAAACTATAAAATTAAGCCACCCTCTCTACCTTTTACTCTGAATATAGCGGTAGATAATCTTTGCAAAAATGAATTTGATTATTATCGTGAAATTCAAGAACCTCATCCTATATTTATTCAGCATGGAATAGATGCTGTTCCTTTTAAACATAAAGATATGGATATATGGAGAAGTAACTTTAAAGGCATCAGATATCAATCTAATAAATATAATTTCGATTTTGGAGGAGCAGTTGATGATGTTTGGCAAAAAAAGAATGGAGAATTAATTATTGTGGATGTAAAATCAACCTCGAAAAATCATTTTGATTGGAAAAAAACTTTTGAAAAATATGATTATGCAAAAGCATACAAAAGACAATTAGAAATGTATCAATGGCTTTTTAGGATGAATAATTTCAAGGTTGCTGATGAGGCATATCTTGTGTATTTTAATGGCAAAAAAAATGAAAAATTTTTTAATAATAAACTTGAGTTTGAAACTCATTTAGTTAAATTAAATTGTTCTGCAAATTGGGTTGAAGAGAAAGTCATTGAAACCGTTAAGCTAATTCAATCTAATCATTTTCCAAAACCTTCATCTGGTTGTGAATACTGTAACTATTTAAAAAAAAGATGGTTACTTCAAAAAAATATAGAACTAGGAAAAAAGGAAAAATAAGAAATATCTGGAAATTTAATTAATTAAAGATAACCTTAAGTAGATATTTTCTTAAAGATTGTGATTAACAAAAAAAATAATAGTAATAAAATACAAAATCATCTTCAGCAAGATGCCGTAAAGATTGCTGGCAAAACTATTTTTATTAACCCTTTTTTATATTGGCGACGTTTTGACGAGAATACTAATCGTTGGCTCAGAGAGCCTGGTCAAATGTCAGAGGAACAAATACAACCCAATAGAAAACGTTTTTATCCTGAAATTGATTGGCCTGATTTAAGTGATGAAGAAAAATTGTTAAAAGATGCGACGGTTGAAATGTTTTTAAAAACTCTTGACTTGATAAGTACTTTTCACCCAAATTTAAATGCGGGTCAATTATTAGAGGTTGAGAGAAAAATGGCAATTACAAAAAAATTATCTTTCGAAAAATGGGTATCAAAATCTTTTGCTAAAAAAGCAAGATTACTAGAAAATGAAAAAAGAAAATTTCAAAGAGAAAGATT
>CABZFV010000017.1 GCA_902525075.1 uncultured Prochlorococcus sp.
AATTCTTAAGTAAAAATCTATTTTGTATCTGCTACATTCTTGAAGAAATCACAGTAAGCCATTAATTCTGATTCGGTTTCAATTTTTAGATTTAAATCATTAATTGCTTTCTTGGTATCAATTCTGTAGCCATACCAATCTAGACAAACTTCTCTTTGCCTTTGGGTTTCAGAAACCTTTTGAGTACCTATTTTGTTTGAGTTACTAGTACAACTCGCAAGGAAAATAGTTGAGAGAGCTAGTAGTGGGAATAGTAGTCTTTTCATTTGTTAATCACAACAACTTTCCGTTGTTGCTGAAGAAGTCCAAGATGATTCTTCCATTGTTGAAAGGTCAACTCTATGCGTTGCCATCCAGTCACCATTAGCTTCCACAAACTTTTGAACATTACCTTCTGGAGCTTGATGAATAACAATAACTTTTTGAGGATCTTCCTTACTTACTCCTCTAAAAAGTGGCTTGATATCAAATTCTGAATGCCTTTTATCTGCTTCCGCACTATCAAATATTGCTACCCATTCATCGAAAGTGCTTTCAATTTTAAAAGTAAAAACAGATGTTATAGAACAAGTCATAATAAAATATTATTTGTAGCCATAAAATAAGTCTGTTTAATTAAGGTTTGGTTAATTATCTTTAAACGGTATTAAAATACCTTTTTGTTTAAATTTGAGCCAACCTTTTTTTTCTAGTATTTTTAAATTTCTCGTTACGGTTACTCTTGTTGAAGAAATTGAATTACCGATAATTTTATGGGTAAAATTAAATTCTTTTAAATTTAGATAAATATGTTTATCTTTTTTTAAGCCAATTATTGAGGATAAGTATAAAAGAAATTCTTTTAGTTTTTCTTCTGATTTTTTTATATCCCTTATTAATAAGAGTTTTTCCAATTGATCAATTCTTTTTAGACTTTTTGTTAATAAGTCTGTAGATGAAAAAAATAGCCCTCTTTTAATTGTTTTAATTTCGCAATTTGTCAACGCAATTAATTTAATTTTTTCGTAGTTACATAATTCCAAATTTATTACAATATTTTCATTTATTATCCCAACAATATTTTTCTTATTCTTGATTTTTGATTCCATTATTAATATTCCTGATTTGACTTCTAGAATTGTATTTTCTTTAAATTCTATATTTTGCTTTTCAGGAATTATCATATTTATTTCTTAAATTGGTTTCACCCTAAATTTATAAAGTTAAAAATAAATTAAAAATTATTTAATTCCCTGGTCAAATCTGATTAAAAATTGACTAACTCAAAATAAAAAAATTAATCAGAATTTAAACTCTTTTTGGGAAAAAGTTAATCTCTTTAGAGCAACTTAAATATGGAAAATAAATTAAACACTAATGAGAAATTTTTTAAAGATAGTCTTAGGGCTATCAATAATCAGTACAAGTATTTCAAGTTGTGGAAATAAATCAAATGATTTAATTGGAGATTTAGATTTATCTGATTGCAATCCAAATAATACTGTTGACAGCAAATATTGTGATCGAGATGGAGATTTTCTCGCGGATCTACCCCTTTCCGAAGATGAATGGATAGATCCTGAAACCATTGTATTCTCATATACACCTGTTGAAGATCCATCGGTTTATGCAAAAGTTTGGGAAGATTTTGTAATGCACATGTCTAAGGTCACTGGGAAAAAAGTAACATTCTTACCAGTTCAATCTTATGCTGCACAAGTTGAAGCGATGAGATCTGGTCGTCTCCACGTAGCAGGAATTAATACCGGTAGTAATACTGTGGCAGCAGCATGTGCAGGAGCAGTTCCTTTTGGAATGATGGCTAAAAAAGATTTATCTTACGGTTATGAAATGGAAATCATTGTTCCTTCTGATAGCCCAATTAATTCTCCTGCAGATTTAAAAGGTAAAAAAGTTACATTTACATCTAAGACATCTAATTCAGGATTTAAAGCACCATCGGCAATTCTTAAAGGAGAATTTGGTCTTGAGGCAAATAAAGATTTCACACCAGTCTTTTCTGGCAAGCATCAAAATTCAATAATGGGTGTTGCAAACAAAGATTATGAAGTAGCACCAATTGCTAACTCAGTTCTTACAAGAATGGATGCAAGAGGTGTTGTTGATTCTTCTAAAATAAGAACTATTTATAAATCCCAAACCTTCCCAACGACAGGTTATGCTCATGCTCATAATCTACATCCAGCTGTAGTTGCAAAAGTAAAGCAAGCTTTTTACACCTATAACTGGGATAATTCAACATTAGATAAAGAATTTAAAAAGGCTGATAGATTCATTTCAATAAGTCACAAGCACGATTGGGATGTTATTAGAAAAATAGATAAGGCTAATGGTGTTGTTTATGATTGCAAATAAAAATTTTTAATCATAAATAAAATCAGACTTAATGCTTAAAACAATAAACCTCAAAAAGGTTTATCCAAATGGAGAAGAGGCGCTTAAAGGAATAAACCTGGAAATTCCTAATGGGCAAGTAGTTGCTCTTATCGGTCCTTCAGGTGCTGGTAAAAGTACTTTTATTAGAACAATAAATAGATTAGTTGAGCCCACTTCAGGGAAAGTTTATTTCGCTAATGAAAAAAATGACATTACTTCTTTAAATAAATCTAAATTAAGAAAAATAAGAAGACAAATTGGAATGATTTTCCAGGAATTTGCTTTGGTAGAAAGATTAAGTGTAATGGAAAATGTCCTTTCGGGCAGATTAGGTTACGTAGGATTTTGGAATAGTTTTTTCAGGAAATTTCCTCAAAAAGATATTGAAGAAGCATTCCGTCTGCTTCAAAGAATTGGACTAGAGCATATGCTTGATAAAAGAGCCGATGAATTGTCAGGAGGGCAGAGGCAAAGAGTAGGAATTGCTAGAGCTTTGATACAAAATCCAATGTTACTTTTAGTAGATGAACCTACAGCTAGTTTAGATCCCAAAAATTCCAGGCAAATTATGCGATTAATATGCGAGTTATGTAAGGAAAGAAATCTTGCTGCGATTATAAATATTCATGATGTTTTTCTTGCTCAGAATTTTGCAGAAAGAATAATAGGTTTAAAAGCTGGAGAAATTGTTTACGATGGCAAGCCAAGTGGCTTATCAGAGACAATACTTACAAAAATATATGGAGAAGAAGACTGGTCTAAAACTGTAGCAAATTAGGAACATATTAAATGAATGATAAGAAAGTAATTTGGAAAAGAAAACCGTTAATAAAAAATAGGTTATTAAGAATTGGATTAATTTTGCTAATTAGTACTTACTTATTATCTGTTTTCCTAACTACCGAAATTGATTGGCAAAGAATTCTTGAAGGGATCCCAAGGGGTAAAAATTTTATATTTGCTTTTTTCCCTCCAGATTTTATAACTAGATCTGATGAGATTTTGGCAGGTATTTTTGAAAGTCTATGGATGACTATTGTTGCAACTATTGTGGGGATACTTATTTCTATACCTGTATCCTTAGGGGCGGCTAAAAACATAGCTCCTAAATTTGTTTATTTCTTATCAAGAGGAGTTATCACATTGTCGAGGAGTTTTCAGGAAGTTATCCTAGCAATATTTTTTGTTAAGTTAATGGGTTTTGGACCTTTTGCTGGGATGGTAACTCTGAGTTTATCGACAATAGGGTTTTTCGCTAAATTATTATCTGAAGATATTGAAGACATAAATAAATCCCAAGCTGAAGCAATCAAATCTACTGGCAGCAGCTGGTTTCAATGGGTTAATTATGGTGTCCAGCCTCAAGTTATGCCAAGATTTATTGGATTATCTTTATACAGATTGGATATTAATTTTAGAGAGTCTGCGGTAATTGGAATTGTTGGGGGAGGAGGTATTGGTTCTACCTTAAATACAGCTTTTGATAGATATGAATTTGAGACTGCAGCGGCTGTTCTTATCGTAATTATTTCTATCGTGATGATTGTTGAATATACATCTAGTCATCTCAGGAAATTAATAAAGTAATGCCAATAATAAAACAAAAGGATTACAAAACCTGGAAAAAATTTGATCGAAAAAGAGATTTACAAAACTGGCTTTGTTGGTTCTTAGGTACTTTAATTTTTAGCTTTTGTTTCGGTCTGATTAGTAGTAAAACAATCTGGTTTTATGTATTTGATTCACATAATGAGGCTTTAGATCTTTTAGGTAGGATGTTTCCTCCAGAAACTAATTATTTCTTCACTTTAATAAAACCTATTTGGGATACTTTAAATATCGCGACTATTGGTACAACGATTGGAACTTTAATTGCAATACCATTAGCTTTTTTATCCGCAAACAATACTACCCCGAGTAAAAAGTTTATAAGACCTTTAGCCTTATTTTGCATAGTTTCAAGCAGATCAATTAATTCAGTAATCTGGGCATTACTTCTGGTTGCAGTTGTCGGTCCAGGAGTCTTGGCTGGCATAATTGCTATCGGATTAAGATCGATAGGATTTTGTGGAAAATTACTTTATGAAGCTATAGAGGAAATTGATGAAAACCAAATTGAAGCTATTGAGGCAACAGGGGCAAATAAAGCACAAATTATGACCTTTGGCATAGTGCCTCAAATTCTCCCAGCATTTACGAGTATTTCTATTTATAGGTGGGATATAAATATAAGAGAAGCAACTGTTGTTGGCTTAGTTGGAGCAGGAGGTATAGGGATAGAATTAGATGCTCAAATAGGAGACTTAGCTTGGGCTAAGGTATCAGTTATTTTATTAACAATAGTAGTGGCAGTAGTTTTTAGTGAATGGATTACAGCAAAAATAAGAAAGGCTATTATTTAGACTAAATTAAATACTAGTATGAATAGTTAAGTAAAGATAAATTAAATGCAATTTTCTGATAGATATCTAAGTGTATGGGTTTTCTTAGCAATGTGTATTGGATCTTTATCCGGTGATTTATTTCCTAATTTATCTCAATTTATAGGCGGATTAGAACTCTCAAGAATTAATCTTCCAATAGCAATTCTTATCTGGGGAATGATTTTTCCAATGATGTTATCAATAGATTTCAAGTCAATAATAAATTTGAAATATAAGATTAAAGGATTTTCTATTGTCCTTTTTATTAATTGGTTAATAAAACCAGTTTCAATGGCAATCATTGCATCCTCTTTTTTATATTTTTTATATGGTAATTTGATAGATCCTGTACTTGCTAAAGAATATGTTTCTGGAATGATTCTATTAGGAATAGCGCCATGTACAGCAATGGTTTTTGTCTGGAGTAATCTTGCTAAAGGCGATCCTTTATTTACTTTAATACAAGTAGCTATTAATGATCTAATATTAATTTTAGCCTTTCCATTGTTGTCAAAAATTCTTTTAGGATTTAACAGTATAGATATCCCGTTAGATACTGTTTTCGGTTCTGTAATAATCTTTATTTTGGTACCACTTTTTCTAGCAATATTTTTAAAAAATAAAATCCATAGCGAAAAAAGAATAAAAAGTATTTTGAATAAAAGTAAAAGTTATTCGTTGTTTTTTTTAATTCTTACAGTCTTTTTATTATTCTTTGTTCAATCAAAATCTATATTACAAAATCCTATTCATATAATCTTAATTTCAATTCCATTAATAATACAGACTCTTTTTATTTTTTATTTAACTGCTTTTTCAATGAAGTTTTTTAGGCAAAAGTATTCTATTTCCTGTCCAGGATCGATGATAGCAGCTTCAAACTTTTTTGAACTTGCAGTAGCTGTATCGATAACTCTTTTTGGGATTAATTCAGGAGCTGCTTTAGCCACTATAGTTGGGGTACTAGTAGAAGTTCCTTTGATGCTTTATTTAGTAAATATTTCTAAGTCTTCCAAAATATTATTTATAAAGTAATATTCTCTTCTTCAAGTTTTTTCTTTAGTTCTAGTGGCATATAAGCAATATCTTTTTTAATTGCATCTAAAGCATCTTTATACTTTTCAGGATCAGATAAAAGCGTTTTTATTAAGTTATATTGACTTTCTATTTCCTGAGAGGAAAATTTACTCATTTTTAAAAACTTATCACTTTTTTTATTTTAGATTGACTGTCAATTTAATCTGTCTTTAAATATCAACTCCTAAAATAAATTTAATTTTTAAATTATTTTGGGTTACTTAAAAAAAGAATTTATTAAATCACTTAAAGTTAAAGGGTCCATATTTTTAATTGTGTTAATTATTGGATTTATTTACTCAAGTCCAAAATCAAAAGTAATTATTGCAAATTCTTTGACTTCTTCCGCTAAATTTTTAAACGAAACTGTAGAAATAACAGATAAAGATAGTTGGTTTTCTGAACCTGATTTCATTTTTAGTCTTAGGTTAAAATTACGAGAATTATTGAGAGGAACTCAAAGAGGTTGAGAAGGAGCTAAATGCTAATAATGGTAGATCGACTGTCAATCGTGATATCCAACTTTAGAAACAATATTTCCTGAAACAGGGTCAGTAACTCCAAGTTCTGGAGACAACTCTTCCATAAATCCTCTAACCTCATCAAGGTGAGCAATCATAGCTGGTCTTTGAGCTGAAATAGCTTCTGCACTTTTCCAGATCCCAACAAAACAGTAATCATAATCTCCAGTTTTAGCGATATATCTTTGAGTCATCCCCTCAAAACTTGTTTTATCTATTACTTCGAAATACTTATCTACACAATCAGACTTTAATTTAAATCGAACAACATTCATAAAATTTTGAGCAGTCATAAAAAAAGAGGGTTTTTATACCCTCCAATTTTAGATCGACTGTCAATCAATAAGCAGTTCCTCCTAATTTCTCAAGTAATTCATACTTATCTCTTTTCTCATACCACTTATTTAAATCTTCTTCACTTACTGTTTTAAATAAAAATAAGGATATCTTTTCTAAATAATCAGCAATATAAATTCTTGAAATTGGGTTTAGAGAAACATAAATTATGGTAATTAAAACTAATAAAAGTTCAACTAGGAGTATGCGTTTCATTCAGAAATTTAAATTGAAGTTTCTTTTTTGAGCTTTGACGAGGAATCATTTTCTGGAAAAATCTGTTTTATATTTTCTGGAAAGAAAAACTCTAATTGCCTCCTCAAATCACCTTCATATAAATAGTCTTTTGTTGAGACTTTAAAAGTATCTCTTACTAATCGAACATTTATTTTTTCCTTTTTACCTACCTCATTAATTCTTGATAAAACTAATTTAATTGGCTTATCTTTTGGTCCTTTTATGAGAGAAACAGCTTCATTTATACCCATTCCTTTAGTTGATTTGCCATCTATTTTTATGATTACATCATTTGGTTTAATGTCAGCTGAAGCAGCAGGTGAATCATTTATTACAGATTGAATAGTTAATTCAGCAGTGTCACTATTGAGAAAAAGCCTTATTCCAATCCCTGATATTTCCTTATCTTTTTTATGAGATAGTTTTTTATTAGTTTTCACACATCCTGCATAATCTCGTGCTTCTAAACATTTTTTATGTAATTCATCAGATATTTCAGCATTAACAGCAGTTGGTAAAGCGAGGGCAGCTAGTAATGGGAGTAGTAAGCGTTTCATTTATTTATTCAACAATAATTGAGCCTCCCATCCCAAAAGGTGCATGAGGAGAACAAACATAATAGTATTTCCCAGCTGATACACCCGTTGTGTTCCATGATAGTTTTCCATCTTGAGTTCCAGGGGTACCTGATAATGTCCCTTTGGTTACTTGATCACCGCCTCCACGAGAAAATTCAGTCTTTATATAAAACGGATGACTAAACGCATCAACATTAAAAACAATAGTATCTCCTTTATTAACAGTAACTGTAGGATCATTCCCACTTACAGATCCATTTTTATCTTTACCACTAAGAATATAGTTTTCTATACTTTCTGCTGAAACATCAATAAAGTAAGTCTCTGACTTTGCATTCTCTGGAAATGAAAAACCTAAAAGCAAAGGCAATAATAAAAGTGAACGCATAAACTTAAGGAATTTATATAAACATATTAAAAAAAAAAGGAGCTAATTGCCCCTTATTTTAGATCGACTGTCAATCAATTAAATTATCCCATCGCTGCTACTTCTTCAGCAAGTTGTTTATTTCTTAGAATAACTTCTTCATCATTAAAAACAGGAAGTACATTCCATTCAACGCCAAATTTTGCTCTCCAAATACCAAAATGTTCAGCCATTTTAAGATGACTGTCAGCTTTGCATGTTACGAAAACTTCTCCGGTTTGAGGAGCATGGACTCTACTTATCAATTCAAAGCCGTCAAAATTATCCTTAGGTGCGCCGGTAGCAATATATTGTTCAAAGAGTTTGTACCCTTCAGATTGCGAAAGAGTATCTGGGATAACTCCATGAACGTGATAGTAAGCCATAATTAGAATTCAATAGTGTAATTTCAATCTAAAAACGATAATTTAAAAAGTATTTAATTTATCTTTAAATTTAGATTTTTAGATCGACTTTCAATCTTTAATTAAAATCTGCTTTACCCAGTTTAGTTTTGAAGACTTTAAAAGTAAGACCACTTTCGTTAATTGCTTCAATTACTTAATCTCCAACAGTTCCATAAAATTCAATAGACGAATCTCCGTCACACAGTCCAGCGTGAACTTCAAGATAAGCACCGACAGGAGGGTTAACTAAATGAGCAAGAAATGCATCATCATTTTTAAAAACCTCTGACCATACAAAAAGAAGTGTGCAAGATAAATTTAAATGGCCCATCTGTTGCTGTCAAATTATTTCTAGGGAGTGTTGTAATTATTCTTTAATCCACTTTTTAGTCTTTAGAAATTCCAATTTATCTGTAATTGATAGGAATCTGAATTTTTTGAATCTCCCTGTTCATTTTTGTAAGAAAGCACAGCTCCGAATCTATTTTTCCTACTCATCTGCAATCCAATGGATAATTACTTTTTATTAAAAATATAACTTGCAAAAATGCCTTTCTTTTTGTTTCTTTTTTTTCTTTTAAACAATTCATAACTTGCTTATAACTTTAAAATGTGACTCTAATAATGCATTCAATTCTTCTAAATAAAGCAGTGGTCTTGGATGCAGTTTTTTATAGTATGCAGCAAGTAAACTAATAATTTTTAAAAATTAAAATAATATTTTATTTTTTCTTATTAGTATCTTATTTAATTCTTAAAGAAGAGTTCATTAAATCTTTTAAGCTGTTGGTAGCTTCTACATTCTCCTCACACGAAATAGAGAAGCTTTTTCTTTTTGAAATAAATTTGGTATGACTTATTTTGCAGAGCCAAATTACATAGAATATGAGCTGTGGTTTGATTCAAATATTAATGCAGTTGATTTAATTAACTATTCAGATGAAAATGAATTTTCTAATTTTGCGCATAAAAAATTCCATGAGATATCAAGTTTAAATCTAGTTATTGGTTCCTCAAAATATAAACAATTAGCGATTTTTTCTTTTTTATAATTACCTTGCTGAGTTAATGTATTCATTTATCATTTTATCTCTCAAATTCTGCCATAGCAAAAGTAATTGTTTTGATATTAATTTTTAAGGCTTTAAAGCATTAAATTTTAATTATCAAAGAGCTAAATCGCAATAATTTCCAGCACTCATATTTACTGAATTTTGTGAAGTAATTCTTTCTAAGTTTTTATTTAAATTATTAGCATGATTAGAAACCGAATAAAATCCAACTGTTAAAAAAACAAGTGTGATAGAAGTTACTATTGTACCGAACTGGATAACTCCATCTGCCAAAATAGTTGGAGTTTTTAGAGATAAAATAGCTTTTTTTCTCTTTGCTTTTGATTTTGCCATAATGTTAACCTTTACTTAAATTTTTCTTAAGTTATTTTTAATAATAAGTAAAAAAAATAATTTGTCAGTTAGTAAATTTACTCATTTTGATGAGTCGTTCGAATCGAGAAATCTTAATATTTTCAACTATTAATTTATATTGACCTTAAAATTAATAGCTTCTTTAAATTTTTAAGCGTCTTGACTTTCTTTAAACAAATTTATTTTTAAATTAATTACCTCTTAATTTTCGTTACTTACTTTAAATTTATAGGCTAAATATTGACGCCTTATTTAGCTGATTTCATATGAACAAATTAAATATTTATAAAACAAAAACAATAAACTTTTTAAGAAAATATTCATTAAATATTTTTATGGCTATTGTAGCTATCAATTCATATTCTATTTCAAGTACTCTTAAAGAAAATAGAAATATTTTAAATGAAAATGTAAAGTTACTAAGATATAAAGAGATTTGCGCGAGATATTATACTTTTTATTCTTCTGGAACTGATGAGCAGGCAGAAAGTAGAGAGGAATTGACAGCTTCTTTGTTAGATGTTCCATTGGAGCTTGTTGATACTTTTTGCCAAAGGATGATATAGATATTTTTCTCTTAATAAATTGAGAATTTTTAAAAAGTTTTTTGAACCGTATTGAAAATGAAATGTAGTATTTTAAATTTTTGCAGATAGTTATGATTTAATTAAACGTTTATAATTTTATTATCGTATTTTTTAAAATTAAATTTAAAAATGGTTTAATTATCAAAATATATGATGTAATTTTAAGTAAATTTAAAAAAATTATATATTTTTAAAATGTCAATTAAGGGTCTAATTCTATTCGATATAGATGGAGTTATTAGAGATGTTTCGAATAGCTATAGAATGTCAATTATAAAAACAGTAAAGCATTATTGTTTTTGGGAACCAAGTATTTTCGAAATTGATGAAATAAAAAATGAAGGGATTTGGAACAATGACTGGGATTTAAGTTTAGAACTAATAAAAAGACACATAGTAAGCAATAGATTAACTATTACACCTCCAACAAGGAAAGAATTAGTTTGCCATTTTGAAAATTTATATTTTGGTTTGAAATCACCTCTAGAATCAGAAATTTGGACAGGATTTATAAAAAACGAAAAAATTCTTATCGAGAAAAATATTTTTAGCGAACTAACTAAAAATAGTATTTTGTGGGGTTTTGTAAGTGGAGCAGAAAGGGCATCAGCTGAATATATATTAAAGAATAAATTAAAACTTCTGAATCCTCCGCTAGTCGCGATGGGAGAAGCTCCAGATAAACCTGATCCTAAAGGTTTCATTTATTTATCTAAAAAATTACTTAATCAAGAGCTTGGAAGATCAGCTCCTCCCATAGCATATATTGGAGATACGGTAGCAGATGTTAAAACAATTATTAATTCAAGAAAAATAATTCCAGAGCAGAAATTTATAAGTCTTGCTGTCGCTCCACCACATTTGCATTTAAAAAACAGTTTAAAAGCGAGAGAAATATATGAATCCAAACTAAAGATTGCAGGAGCAGATTTCATACTGAATTCAGTAAATGATATAAAAAATATTTTTAAAAATTTATTTTTTTAAAATAAATTAGTATTTAGATTAAATCATAAACTTTAAAAAAAAAGGCTATCGTAGCTGAATCTTTTATTACTCCAGAGTAAATTAAATCTCTGATTTTCTCTTTACTAAAAAATAAAACTTCGATTTCCTCATCATCATCCTTATCTAATAAATTAGACTCTTTAAAAATATTGTTAGCTAAAAACAAATGTATTCTTTCATTAGAATAAGATGGCGACTCAAAGATTTCTCCGAAATATTTGAAACTTTTTGAAGAATAGCCAGTCTCTTCTATGAGTTCTCTTCTTATAGTCGATATTGGCTTTTCATTATTTTTAATAGTACCTGATGGGAATTCTAAAATATATTCTTCAACTGGAAATCTATATTGATTTAAAACAATTATCTTTTCTTGTTCATTCTTAGCTATCACCATTGTTGATCCATTATGGTCAATAGAACCATATCTCCCTATGGAGGATTTATTTAGCTTTAAATGTTCGATTTTTAAATTTACATTTTTAGTGGTTTCAAAAATTTCTCTCTTAAAAAAAATATGATTTTTTCTGGATTCAGAATCTGATTTCATTATTTCATATTATATAAATTATTAACCTTTATTTTAATAAGATATATTTTAAGGAAATGGCACATCTTAATTTGATGAAAAATATAAATTTAAAGGATAAAAAAGAATTCTTTAGAATGATTAATTATTTATTTTCTCAGAAAGGTAAAGAACAATATGCAGGTGAGGAAATAACAGTCTCAGATCATATGCTTCAATCCGCTACTCATGCGGTAAATAACGGTTTATCAGATGAAATCATTATCGCATCCCTTTTTCACGATGTAGGTCATTTACTTCTTGATCAAGAAATCTATTCTAAATATAATGATCATGAAAAAATAGGTGCAGAATTTATTAAGGACTTTTTCTCAGATGAAATTTTTAATTGCGTAAGAATGCATGTTGATGCGAAAAGATACCTATGTACAAAAGATTCTTCTTATTTTGCAAAACTTTCATCAGCTTCAGTAGCATCATTGAAGGTTCAGGGAGGTGAAATGAATAAGGAAGAAATAAAAAGTTTTGAAAAAAATCAGTTTTTTAATGAAATTTTATTGGTTAGAGAATTAGATGAAAAGGCAAAAGATACTAATTTTAAAAACCTAGAATTGGAATTTTTTATTACAAAAATTGAAAGTATTTTTTTAAGCTAAAAATTTAAATATTCTTCAGCTATTTCTTCTGCGAGTCCAAATGATTGGGTCATTCCAGCACCACCCAAACAATTGACTATTAGGATTGAATCATCAACTTCTTTTATTAACTCAGTTCCTCCTATTAACTTAGGATATATTCCGTTCCATCTTGAGGCTATCTCAATTGAAGGAAGACTTATAAAACTCTTAACTTGATCGACAATAAATTTATTTATTTCTTCATTATTAAAAGGATCAAAAGTTAATCCATACTCATGAGAATCTCCCAAAATAATTTCACCTAAACCATTTTGAGAAATCATAATATGTATTCCGTTTTCAATTGCAAAAGGGAACTCTTTTTTATATCTATCTTTTAAAGAATTAATTGATGAGCATTCAGCAAAAGAATCATAATGCGTTAATGTAAAACCTGAACAAAGTGCAGGTCCTAACTTAAAGTTTTTAGGTTGACTAATTGTTCTTAACATTTGAAGCTTACTTTTGGTTGTATGAAATTTCTTATATTCTTGAGGAAATAATGATTCAAAATCGGCTCCTGAACAAATTATACTTTTTTTTGTATTAATCTTATTACCATCACTTGTAACTACTAAATTTGGCTCAACACTTGAAACTGTTGTACCAAAATTAAATTCAACTCCATATTTATTCTTTAATAAAATTGTAATCTTTTTAATTGCCTCTCTAGGATCAACAATCATTTCAGTAGGACTCCACAATCCTCCAATTAATCCTTTACTTAAAACATAAGGGCTAAGATTAAAGATTTGCTTTATTGAAAGTAATTCTGCACTTGAATTTTTAAACTTAGACAAATCACAATATTCTTTCATAACCTGATATTCATCTTCTTTATATGCCAAAATAATTGAACCAACTTGATCTAAAAAAAAGTCGCTGCTTTTGGCTGTCTCAATCCATATTTTTCTAGAATTAAGAGCTCTACTATATAGCTTTCCAAAAGGTTGACCAATTGGCCATATCATTCCAAAGTTTCTTATTGAAGCTCCAATAGCTTTTTCTTCTCTCTCAAAAACTTTTACACTAAAACCTCTTTTTGAAGCTGACAATGCATGAGCAAGACCTACAATACCTGCTCCAATAATAGCTATATCAGTTTTACAATTTTTAGACATCAACAAATTGATTTAAGTAAGATGAAAATTCATTTAAGGAAGAAAAAAGTCCATCATTTTTATAAGCCTCAAGCTGTTCTTTTGAATGAGTTCCATTTGTGACTGCAAAAGATTTTAAACAGCCTGCACTTACTCCTGATTTCAAATCAGATGGGGTATCACCTATAACAACTACTGATTTAGGATCATCAATTCCTAAAACATACATTGCCTTTTGAATCATATATGGAGAAGGACGGCCTTCGTTATTATAAATTTCTGAAGGGGTTACTGATACATCAATAATTGAAGATGAGCCTCCCACATAATTATCATTAAGTCCAAAATCCCATCCAAGATTTTTAAGTATTATGTTTGTTACTTTTCTATAAAAACCTGTGTTTAATCCAATAAAAATATTTTTTGTTTTTAAGGATCTAAATAACTCAAGACAGCCTTCTGTTGGTTCAATATCAGTAGATAAATAGTGACTTTCTAAGATATCCTTAAAAGTTTCAAAAGATTTATTCACATAAGTTTCAAATTTATTACTACCTTTACCGATTCTCTCTTCCCATAATAATTGAAAGACCTTCTTTTTTGGAATGCCATGTAATCGATCAACTTCATTTTTATTAGTATTTAAACCTGTTCTTGAGGCGGCCTCTAAAAAACATCCAGTGACTTCATTTTTATCCTTCACAGTAGTGCCAGCCATATCAAAAATAACAAGTTTTATTTTCATATTTTTTTCTTCATAATATTGAGTTTATTCATTTAAGTTTAAGTTGTGTTTAAGTTTCTAATGGATTAATCCAAACAGAAGATTTTTTCGAAACATTCCTAGAAGTAAATTCATAAATTAACCTTACGAATAGACTTGTTAAAACGATAAGAGTAGACATTGCAGCCGCTGATGCTGTATCTCCTGCATCATCCATGTTTACAATTGAAACAGATGAAACTGGTATTTTTGCTGGGTAGAGAAAAATAATAGCTGATACAGTTATCATTGAATTAACAAAATAATAACTTCCTATCTCTAAGATTGTTGGGAGTGATAATGGTATCGTTATTCTTAAAAAGGTTTTATAAAAAGGAACTTTTAAAGACTCTGATACCTCTTCAAATTCTTTATCAATTTGTTTTAAAGTTGTTGTTGCTGATATAAAACACACTGTGAAAAAATGTATGATATTAGCTAATACAAGGATTCCCATTGTTCCATAAAGTAATGAGAAAGGATTAAATATTTGAAAATCTAAAAAGGGTACAGAGAAAGAAGGTTTATTAAAAAAAAGAATATAGGATAAGCCAAGTACTAAGCCAGGAATTGCAATTGGTAATGTTGAAAAAAAGTATATTAGCATTCTTATTTTTTTTAATGGTTTAAATTTTTCTACTAAATAAGCTGTAAAAAATACAAATATAGTCCCAAATATTGCAGTATAAATTGACATGAACACAGTATTAAAATAAGGTTCATAACCATTTCCAGCTACATTAGAAAATCTAAAGTTTTGTAATGATAGAGAAATATCGTATGGCCATATTTTTATCAGCGAGGCTAATACTATAGATGAAAAGACCCCAATTACTAAAATCAAAATTAAACTGCAAAAAATAAACATTATTGAATCAACTATCAGATTCTTCCTTGGTTTAAACGGTATAGATTTTCCCGAAATTAGAGATGCTTCATTCTTTTGGAAATTTTTATCAATTAGAAAAGCCAAAATTGAGGGTACTAAAAGATAGATACTAATAGTTGCTCCCATGGCAAAGTTTTGTTGACCAACAACTTGTTTATAAATATCTGTAGCAAGTACATTAAAGTTCCCCCCAACAACTTTAGGAACTCCAAAATCCGTAAAAGATAAAATAAAACATATAAAAAATGAATTCATCAGTCCATATTTGATATTGGGTAAAGTAATAGTTAAGAATTTTCTAAGTGGAGATGCTTTCAGAGATTCTGCTGCTTCATATAATCTTTGATCACTAAGATTTAATGCTGACACAAGAATAATTAGAGCTTGAGGAAAGCAGTAAAAAATTTCACCTATAATTATTCCATTAAAACCATATAGATTTATATCAAATCCAGGAATGGTCCCAAAAAATCCTTGAGTAATTAAACCTTGTTTTCCAAAAATATAAATTAAACCTATGGCAACAGCCAGGGGTGGAATATATAAAGAAAATAAGCTAAAAGTATTGAAAAATTTTTTAAATGGTAATCTTGTCCTCGTGAGAGCATAAGCATAAATAAATCCAATTAATACAGAAAAAAAAGTCGTAGTAAGTGCCACCTTTAAGCTATTTATAAAGGATTGCGTTAAGGATGGATTTTGAATATAGTTTATAAAATTTTCTAATCCTATAAAATTATTTTTGTTATCACTAAAGCTTTTTAAGAATAATGGAAGTAAAGGAATTATGATAAAAAAGCTAACTAATATAAATACAAAAATAATTAAAATTTTTAATAATAAGATGTTAAAACTTTTGTTAAGATTTTTTTTAAAATACATTGACTTATAAATTACTTTCAAATAATTTAATTTTTTCTTTTTTTAATTTAATATCTATAAAATCTCCAATTTTTAAATTATTAGAGATCACTTGATTAGAAATAACGTCTACAAAAATATTTTCTTCTAGCTTAGATTCTAAAACTACTGTTAATCTAAAAATCGTTCCTAAATAAGTAATTTCTTTTATTTTTACTCTAAGAATATTTTCTTCCTTTTCTATATTTTTTCTGAACTTAATAATTTCAATATCTTCAGGTCTAATACCAAGCAAGCAGTTTTCTAAAAATGAATATTCTGTATTCTGTGAAATTAAAAATCTATTATTAAGATAATAAAAAACACAATTTTTCTTATCATATTTACCTTTTAACAAATTCATCTTCCCTATGAAATCAGCAACAAAAGGTGTAATTGGATTTTCATACAATTCAAAAGGTGTTCCAATTTGAGCAATATGACCTCTTTCCATGACTACAACTCTATCTGCCATAGATAAAGCTTCAGTTTGATCATGGGTAACCATGATAGTAGTTAAATTAAGTTTCTTTTGTATTAGTTTAATTTCATTTCTTAATTTTGATCTAACTTGAGCATCTAGTGCTGAAAGAGGTTCATCTAATAAAAGTAAACCAGGAGATAATGCCATGGCTCTCGCCAAAGCCACTCTTTGTTGTTGACCTCCAGATAATTGAGATGGAAATTGGTCAGAATTTTTTTCTAATCCAACCAAACGAATTAAATTATTAGTTCTTTTTTCAATTTCTTTTTTATTTATTTTTTTATTTTCAAGACCATAAGCTATATTTTGTTTTGCATTAAGGTTTGGAAATAATGCATATGACTGAAAAACAATTCCAAAGTCTCTTTTCTCAGTGGGGGAATTAGAAATTAAAAGCCCATCTTGAACAATATCGCCATTTGTTTGTCTCTCTAAGCCAGAAATTATTCTTAGCAGAGTTGTTTTTCCACAACCACTTGGTCCTAATAAACATAAAAATTCTCCCTTAAAAACATCCAAGTGAATATTCTTCAAAACGAATGTTTCCCCAAAGTTCTTACTGATATTTTTGATTTCTAAATATTTAAAACTTCCTTCTTTTTTAATCATTAAATTTAAAATAATTATCCATCTAGATGATAAATTCCATGAATTAGCAATTCATGGAATTTATTAATATGCTTTTAATTTTTACTTAGGAGCAGATTTGCCATCATAGCGTTTTGCCCACTCTGCTAGTATTCTCTCCCTATTTACAGCAGCCCATTGTAAGTCATTTTTTGCAAGCTGTTTCTCTGGATTAGAAGGGAAACCTTTAGGAAGCGGAACATCAGTTTCAACAGCTGTTATTGCAAAACTTTTTGCATATTCTCTTGAGACTTCAGGAGAAATTGCCCAATCAAGAAAAGTCTTAGCAGCAGGTTTTATTTTGTCTTTTTTGATAAGGGCATTAGCTTCTACATCCCATCCAGAACCTTCCTTAGGAAAAACAGCCTCAATTGGTTGTCCCATATTTACCTGTTTTACAGCTCTGTAACCAAATGAAACCCCTATTGGATACTCTCCTTTACCTGCAGCCTTACAAGGCTTAGATCCAGAATGCATATACTGAGCAATATTTGTATGAAGAGCGTCAAGGTAATTCCAACCATCCTCTTCAGAAGGTAAATTTTGTAATCTTGAAGCTACTGACAAATAACCTGTTCCAGAGGATGCAGGGTTAGACATAACTATGTGACCTTTGTATTCTGGTTTTGTTAAATCTGCCCAAGATTTAGGTATTGATAGCCCTTTTTTTTGGGCCTCAATTTTATTAACACAAAAAGCAGAAATCCAAGAATCAATTCCAACCCATGAAGGTTTTTTTGCAGGATCCCTAAAGCTTGGTTTAACATTCGAAAGGCCTTTTGGAGCATAACCTTGAATCAAACCTCTATCATTAGCTACTAATAAACTTGAAGCAGCTAAACCCCAAACCACATCTGCCTGTGGGTTTTCAGCCTCAGCCAATAATTTCGCAGTAACTATACCTGTTGAGTCCCTAACAATATTAACTTCTATATTCGGGTAATCTCTCTCAAAGGATTTTAGATAATTTGGTATTTGGTCATCCTCTAGAGCAGTATAAACAGTAATTGAAGCCTTTTCAGAACCTTTTTTACCCCACCACCATGCATTTGCTGAAGGTGCAAGTGCTGTTCCTATAACAGCTGCCCCCATTACAAAAGAAAATAACTTTTTCATTTAATTTGTATTACTAATTACAATATGCAAAATTGTATAATTTTTGTTTTAAAGAAAAATATAAATTCTATATAAGGTTTGGTTAAGTAATTTCTAATCTTGTTAAATTTCATTTAAGCAGTAAGCGCAAATAGATTGATTAATCAAACTTTTTTAAGATTTAATTGCATATTTTTTAGTTAAAAAAAACCTTTTATATTTTTTTTCATCTATCAATAAGAAGGCCCCTTAATTTATCAATTAATTCATATTTATCTCTTTTTTCATACCAATCATTTAAATCTTTTTCACTTATTATTCTGAATAAAAATAACGATATCTTCTCCAGGTAATCAGCAATATAAATTCTTGAAATTGGATTAAAACAAATAAAATTGAACCTAACAAAAGTATTGTTTTTAATAAGCGTCCCCTCAAATTTCCCTCAAATTTCCCTCAAATTTTCTAGTTAAGCAGCATCTAGATTTAATTCTTCTTGTTCAAAATTTGCTTTATTTTCCTTAATTTCTTTATTAGCCCATTCTAATAATCTTATAGATAATATTAAGTCTCCATCTAACCATGCTCTAATAGCCATAGCTCTTCTAGGATCATAAAATTTTTTCTTTCTATACCAATCAAAAACATTCTCATCTGATTTGTCTCCATTGCATGAAAGACAAGCTGGAACACAATTTTCTGTTAAGTTTAAACCTCCTTTACTTCGTGGCAATATATGATCAATAGATTCTGAAGGTTTTCCGCAATATATGCATCTTTTGCTCGTAAATGTATGAATAGACTTTCGCCAAAATCTTAATTTGAGCTTAGGGCATAAATCCTCTAAAAACACTGCATCATCAATATGCATTAAGATTATTCAATTATCTATATTTATGTCATATGAAATTTAAAAATAATTTAAGAAAACGTAATCTTTAAGAAATTAAATTATTTTCAAAAACCAATCATAAAATAATTAATTTCAAATAAATTTTTAATTAATTTTCTCATCACTTTTTCTTATTTTTAGTTTGAGCTTTTACTCTTCAGAATTTGGTTATGGGAATAACAATATACATTTAACATTTAACATTTAACTTTATAACTTACCTTTTCTATATGTGGAGTCTAGTTATTTAGTTGAATATAATAAGCTAAGAATTTAAAAAAAAATGTCTGATAAAAAGAAAGATACAAAAAAAGATTTTAAAAAGAATAAAGCTATGCTTGCTTACGGAGTGATACAACTAGGATCAGCAGTTGTATCAGCTGTTGCCTTAGTAGCTATTGCACTAAGCTTTTGCTCATTAAAAAAAGAATCAAAGTTCTTTAATGAATGTGTTGAAGAAATGAAAGCGACTGGCTCGCAAACAGCTGATGCGGTTCGTTTCTGTACTGGTGGTTAGCATTAGGTAAATTAAGTGTTTCCGATATTTTTATAAATAATATTTAATTTGTCTTAGTTCATATTAACCATAAATTAATTTTTTCTTATTTTCCCCTTAGTAAAACTAATAAATAAACTAACTAAAATTTAAGTGGTTATAAATTTAGGAAATTTTTATGAGTGGAGATTATGAGACATTAGAAATCAATCAACCTAAGATTTCTTATTTTAAAAAGAGATCAGAAGATAATACTTTATGGCTAGAGGAAATGATTAAAGAGATTGAAAAGATTGAAGATACGAATAACAATATATCTGATGCTGCTTAATCTACGATGGTTTGTGATTAATGATATTTATTGAGTAATCTATTGTAAATTACCAACAATAATATTATTCCACCTTTACCAAGAATTGCATAGTATGGGTCATAATGATTTTGCTAAAGCTCATTTAAAAATTCCATTAATTTTTTGGGTCGAGGTAATATCAAGCGTTTCATTTAAAAACCATAAGTGACTTAATCGCATTTTTTCTTTCGATATATTTTCTGCATTTCTTTTTGTTCTGATAAATAATCTTCTTTTGCTTGTTTATTAATTTGATAATATTTGGCTTTAAATTCTTCTATAAGAGCTTGAGCATTTTGTCTTCTTTCTTTGGGCATAAAATCAAAATCTTCGTCACTATAATTTCCACTTTTTAAGATAGTTTCAAACAAATAACATTCACTAGATAAATCAATATCAAATTCTTTTATTAAGAAATATTCATTACATAAGCTTTCTATTTCATAAGGACTATCAAAAAGATCCTCCCATTTTGTCTCTATTACATAAATTTTGGTAATTTTATCATTAGCAAATTCTTTGCTTTGTTTTGCAAATGATATTTTTTGCTGATAATCATTTTTTGATTTATTTATTGCAAATTTAAGGTCTTCGCATAATCTTGCTTTATCGTTTCCGAAACCAAATATAAGTGGGAAAACAATAAATAAAGCTAAGCGTTTCATTTAATCGTTGACTTTTTGGTCTAATAATTCTTTTAATTCCTTTGGTAAGTTTAAAAAAGAATCTCTTAAATTTTCATTCTTTTCTCCTATATGCAGTATCCACTCTCTAAATTCTTCTGCTATTGCATAACTGTCTTCATATCTTTCTAGATTATCCATAACAGAAATTCTTTTAGTAGCCCAACAAGTCGCTATATCAATTCTTTTTTTTGTTTAGTATTTACTGCCAAAATTCATCTAATGCATCAAACACTCTGTTGAGATAATCGTTTGCTCCTATACATTCCCATTTCCCCTTTTCACCAATCGCACATTTGTAGTGCAGTTCTCTCTTGAGTTGCATTAGTTTATTGGTCATAGCAACCTTGTCTAGTCTTCCGTTCATAGTAATTCCCTAGCTTCTGTCAATATTTGATTCTTTAAAAAAACAAGCGCGTCTAGTTTTTCTTCTTTTTCTTCATAATTTTCAAATTTCATTTCTGCAATTTCAACAATTGCTTTATCAACCTTTTTAAGCTGTTTCTTGATAACTCCCTTTTTAAGTTGTTTTTTAATAATCATTTTTGGTATTTTGGTTGATTCCATTGGAATTACCTTTTTTCTTTATATTCTCTTTCTTTTCTTCAAAATGCGAGTCCCTCACTTTAAATTCTGGTTAAATTATCTACATAATATCGTTAAGAATATAGTTACCGCTCTTTCAATTTAATTTAATTTAATTTAATCAATCATTGGGTTTTTCATTCTTTCTGATCAATTGGTCTAAAGTTTTTTGATCTGAGACGACAATAAAATCATCAAAATGGATAGATTGATCGGGGTATTCAATTCCAATTTGTTTTCCCGAGTGTCTATAAACACCTATTCTTACATTAGTACCAGTGTATTTTCCTTTCCAGTCAGATGTTATACCTTTGTAATCAAATATTAATTTCTTATCTTTGAAGACTTTTACAAAACCATCATCATCCTTTATATTATATATTCCAATTTTATACGTGCTCCATTCACCTAATTGAGTCACACTAAATGTTTTGTTCGGTGTGAGTTTAAAATTATTTCTTATTTTTTTTTCACCTCTAGTTTTTTCATTACGCACAAACCAATTTGAATCATTTTTTTTATATTTTATATCAATGCGATGCTTAATATTATCTTCTTTATTCCTTCTATTGAAACCAGTACCGGCAGTATTACCTGCTATTTTTAATGTTTTTCCAGTGTCATCAAAACTTATTCTTACAAGAGGATGCGTTCTCATATATGCATGTCGATTTTTAAATTCAAAAAACGTTACTCTGCCATCTGTATGTTTAAAATCTTTAGGAAGTCTTGTTTTAAAACTAATCCATATTTCTTTATTTAAAGTGCTTCTTTGCTTTGTCTCAAATATTGCTCTTTCTGTTTCTTTTCCTGAACCTTCTTTAAGAGGATCATTATTCCATCCATGTTTTACTGTAACTTCAAGATACTTATTGCCATCAAGATCTTTTTTAATTCTAAATGGTTTTAAACCTGCTCCCTTATCGTAGATTCGAAATATTTGGTTGAATGATTTTTCTGTACCCCCACCAGAAGGAAAATTTGAGGATGAAGGGTTAGGGTTGACAACTTTTAATTTTCCTTCTTCTTGATTTTCAAAGTCTTCAGAAAAATTCCAAGGAGATTTTGTTTTTTTATCTACAGAATCTGGAACAGGTACCTTTTCCCATGAATATGAATTGCCAGTGGTAAAAGACATCAATACTAGAAAAATGTATAATAATTTTTTCACAAAAAGAGAGGGTTTTATCTCTCCAATTTTATATCGACTTTCAATCACCGTACCTAGTCTATTGGCCATAACAAATACATTTACCCCCTTTCCAGTTTGAACATTTTTTCTTTTTACATTTCTTTTTCTTTTTCTTTTTCTTATCAGCCATCCCAAAAACGTTGACTAGTATTTAAATCTTTTTTTAATTATCTAATTTTTTATGTCATAAATCCTTTCAGCATTCAAGTAAGCAATCTTTTTAGAAACTTCTTCAGGTAATTGATTTAAAATATCACGATATAACTTCACTGTTTTTGAATATTTTTTCCAACGGTGCTTTTTATGCGCATCAGTGGCAAATAACAATTTATTTTGATACTCGATTAAGATTTTTTTCCATTCATCTTTTAATTGCTTTTTATCATTTAAAAATCCAGATCCATATTTAGATTGTTTAGTAGGATCAGAGATGTTTCCTTTATCTCTACTTTTTTTCGATATTGTCATATATACATTGTCATGAGTTGAAAGGATTAATCTAACCTGTTTTGGACTCCCAAAACCCATATGAGGTATTATGAATTTTTGATTTGGGAAATCAAGGAAAAGTTTAGAAAATTTAGGCCAATCTCTTTCCCAATCATAAAACTCCCAATGTGTCATAACAGGAATATTCTTTGAAGAAATCTTCACTAAAAAGTCAGTAAACCCTTTTCCTGATGGGTCTAAATATGTTTCTCCTGATTCATGCTGTCTACCATGAGTCTTATCTGCATGAGTGAATAAGATTTCTCCTACAAAAGAATATTTATATTTATCAATATTTTTCAAAGTTCGCTTTGTGAAGGATTTACCAATGTCATTTTCATGCAAAAAATACTTTGGCGCACCAAGCACTATTAAATCTTTGTTGTCTCTATGCAAATTGAGTAATGCTTTTTCATTTTCACCTAAGTATTTTCTACTTCTGGCAAAAAGAGCAATCTTATAAATTCCAGCATCTCTCACTCTAGAAATGGATTTTTCAAATCCTGGTCTTTCATCTAATTGGGCCATTGCATCAAAAAGCGGGCCTTCATAACAATAGACTTCAAAGGTGGATAAAAGGGCAGTAAATATCCCAATTTTGAATAACCTTTTAAGGTTTGAAAAAGTATTGATATACAATTGCTTTAGTATCCGAATTAAGCAAAAAAATCATC
>CABZFV010000018.1 GCA_902525075.1 uncultured Prochlorococcus sp.
TAGCCAGAAGAAATTAATTTTGAAATAAAGCCAGCTAGAAAAGCATCGCCTGCCCCGGTTGTATCAATAATTTTTTGTGAAGTAGGAGTTTCGGTAATTCCCTGAAATCCGTTGATGCTCCATAAAACAGGATTTTTTCCATCAGTTATTATTACATCTGGTCTATTAGACAGTCGTTGAGATATTAGCAAGGGATTTTCATTCTCAAAAAACAAAATTGCTTCTTCCTTCGCAAGCTTTAAAACATTTGCATGATTTAAAAAATTCTTGATTAAATTAATTCTCGCGCCTTTACTAATTTTTGATGAGAAACTTGCATGATCCCAAAAGACCTCTCTCCAATTCAAATCAATAACTATTTTGACTTCAAATTTATTAGCCTGTTCAATAAGAAAAAAAATAGTCTCTGCTGATATTGGAGATGATAATAAGTTCGTTCCTGTTACCAAATATTTTATTTCTAGAAAAGATTTCTCCAAATTTAAAATTTCTTTTTCTATTAATTTCTTGCTAAGAACTTCGTCTGCATAGCATGCATGAGAACTTTCCTCAAAGCCTGAAAAAAAACGATCTCCAAATTGATCCCTATCTACATTAACCACACGAGTAGATGAATCATTATTTAATTGCAAGAAATCTAAATTAACTCCCAATTGATCAAATTGCGAAATAAATTTTTTTCCATAATCATCATTACCCAAACTTCCCATAAAGATTGAATCTATTTTTAATTTTCTCAATGCACAAGCGACATTAGCCGGCGCACCACCCAAAAAATCTGTAAATCCTTTATTTGAATTATTTCTGATTCTGTCTATTAAAGCCTCACCAATACATATAACCTTTTTCTTTTTCATAAAATGAACGCTTTTTCTTAACTAAGAATAATTTATTAAAAACGAATAATTTTTTTTTGAATTAAAGTTTAATTAAAAGCATATACACAGTGTCCTTAAATAAATCTGAAACTTGGAAGTGGAAAAATTGGGAAATTTCTTGGTCTTTATCCAAAGAATCTACTTCTGAAAAAAATATTAAAATTTTATTAGTTCATGGATTTGGGGCATCAAAAAACCACTGGAGACATAATCAAGATTTTCTTGGTAAATTTTCTAACTGCTATGCAATTGACTTATTAGGATTTGGTGAAAGTAGTCAGCCTAGTGCTTTATTAAATTACGAACCTGACAAAGTAAACTCCATTAAATATTCTTTTGACTTATGGGGTAATCAAATATCAACATTTTGTGCAGAGGTAATAAAATCTCCTGTTTACTTGGTAGGAAATTCAATTGGAGGTGTTATTGCATTGAAAGCTGCTGAAATCCTCAAAGATAATTGCAAAGGTATCATTTTGATTGATTGTGCACAAAGAACTATGGATGATAAACGTTTAAAAAAAAGTGATATCTTAATGAATCTACTGAGACCTGTCCTTAAAACGATAGTCAGGCAAAGAGTAATTAGTAATACACTTTTTACAAGAGCCGCTAATCCAAAAGTTATAAAGAAAATACTTGAACAGGCTTATCCTTCAGGAAAAAATATCGATAAAGAATTGATTGAAATACTTTATCAACCCTCCCAAAGGAAAAATTCTAAAGAAGCTTTTCGTGGTTTTATTAACTTATTTGATGACTATCTTGCTACTGACCTTTTCCCAAAAGTTGATTCTCCAATCCAATTGATATGGGGTGAGGAAGATCCTTGGGAATCTTTAAATGAAGCAATAGAGTGGAAGAAAATATTCAGTAATATCAAAAGATTAGATATTATTAAAGGTGCTGGTCACTGCCCTCATGATGAAGAACCTGAAAAAACAAATAAGTTAATAAATGAATTTATTCAAGAAACAAAATAAGCTTCTACATTATCACTAAGTCTTCTTAAGCCTCTTAACCCATCTCTTTCTAAGTTTCTTACTCGATCTCTACTTATCCCTAGAACTCTTCCTATACCTGTAAGAGACATTGGCTCATCACCATCCATACCATATCTCATTCTTAAAACTCTACATTGCAAATCAGGCAATTGATGTAAAAGAGAATGCAGATCACCTCTCATACAATCCATCTCTATTTGTTCGTCCGGCAAATCCTCGCCACCTGCAAGTAAATCTAATAATACAGTATCTTCACCATCACCAACTTTGGTTTCTAAACTAACTGGCTGTCCAGCTTTACACATCAAATCTTTAACGTCATCTTCGGGAAGCTCTACGTACTTTGCAAGTTCACTTACAGTTGGAGTTCTAGACATCTCTTGGCTGAGCTCTCTTTGACCTTTTTTTAACTTATTCAACATTTCAGTTATGTGAATTGGTAGCCTTATCGCCCGACTTTTTTCAGCTATTGCTCTTGTGATACCTTGTCTAATCCACCAATATGCATATGTTGAAAACTTATAACCTCGGGCTGGATCAAATTTTTCAACTCCTCTGACCAATCCTATAGTTCCTTCCTGAATTAAATCTAAAAGTTCCATATTTCTTTTTGTATATTTTTTTGCAACACTTACAACCAATCTTAAATTCGCTGCGACCATTCTTTCTTTAGCCCTCTGTCCAGCTCTCAATCTTTTTTTTATTATGGAGGAAGATAAATTTAATTTGGTCGATAATTCATCAATACTAGGCTTATCTCCTGTTAATTCAATAATTTCTAATTCTTTTCTTTCAACTTCCATATACTCTTGAACTTGTCTACCTAGAGTAATTTCTTGCTCATGAGATAGTAACGGAACCCTTCCTATATCCCTTAAGTAAGACCGAACAAGATCAACATCATTACTACTTTTTATACTCGCGATTGAAGTTAGTTTATTTTCACTTATTGTTTCAGAAGACATGAAAGTTGAATGATGTTTTGTAAACAATACCATTAAGAAATGTAAAGTTAAACAAAAAAATCCACAATTTTACAAAAATGAGAATAAATACCTAGTCAATTTAGGCTAATGATGAATTTAATAGCCATTTTGCTGTACTGAGATAAATAAATACACCAGCAATATCAGTGACGGTTGTAATGAAAGGAGAGGACATTAAGGCTGGATCCAATTTCATTCTGTCAAACAACAAAGGGAGGATCGCTCCTGTTGTAGCAGCTAAAGTTGTTATAGATATTAAACTTATTCCCACCGCCGAGGCAATTAAAGGCCCTTCTCCTTGCCACCAAGCAAAGGGAAACACTACAAGCATCATGAAAATACCTAAAAGAGCGCCTGTAATTGCCTCCTTTACTACTGCCTTAATAGCACCCAGAGATTTCAATTTTTGAGTACTTAAACCTCTAATGACAACCGTTGAACTTTGAGCACCAACATTTCCCCCAGTACCAATAAGTAGTGGAATAAATGCAGCTAGTAAGACTATTTCTTTTAATATTTGATCATTCATAGCTATAACCTTCGTCGTTAAACCATTTGCCAAAACTAAAATTAATAACCATAAAATTCTTCTTCGAGCAATTGTAAACAAACTACTTTGGAAATAGTCATCTTCATCTCCAGGTTGTACTGCCCCCGCTGCGTAAATGTCTCTTGTTGCTTCTTGTTCTATAACATCTATTAAATCATCAACAGTTACTATCCCAACCAGTCTTTTTTCTTTATCAACGACTGGTAGTGCTAAAAAATCATATCGTTGTATTGCTCTAGCAACCTCTTCTTGATTCGTATTAGTAGAGATATTAACTACATCTCTTGTCATAACATCACCAATTGGCTTAGAGGGATCAGCAGTTACAAGGTCTCTTAAAGAGAGAATACCAGTTAAATGTCTTTCTTTATCAGTAACATATAAACTATAAATAGTTTCAGTAAAAGGGGCTCTTTTTCTCACTAAAGAGAGAGCATCAGCTGCAGTTTGCATCTCTTTAAGGTCTATAAATTCAGTTGTCATTAATCTTCCGGCAGTTTCAGGCTCATATCCAAGTAATTCAGCTGTTACTTTCCTTTCACCAGGACTAAGAGCAGACAAAAATTTTCGTACAACTTTTGCAGGTAATTCATCAAAGAGTTGAACCCTATCATCAGGAGACATTTTTTCAACGATTTCTAAGACCTCTCCTGAACGAAGTCTTTCTAATAAAGTTTGCTGAACTACTGGATCTAAATATTCATAAACCTCAATTGCTTCATTTTTCTTTAATAATCGAAATGCTAATGCCTGCAATATTAGTGGAAGGCTTCCAATAGCATCTGCAATATCAACAGGTTGTGAAGGCTCTAGAAGTAACTTTGCCTCATCATAATTTCCCGCGATGAGTAATTCCTCGAGTTGAATAGTAATATTTTCTCTTGTACTTAAATCTGAAGATAATGATGTAACTGTTTCAAGATTATTTTCATTCATAAATATAATCCTTTGTCAAAGTAACAACACCATTATATGGAATCTAAGTAATTTTTCTACTTATCAAGAATCCGAAACCCATCATGAACAAATTTACGATAATGATTAAATTAAAAAAAATAATAATTTTAATCCAATCCCCTTGTTCTAAGATTGTATACAAAAAATATATAAATCCGCTAAAGGATGTAAAGCAAGAAAAAAACCACTCAATAAAATTTTTTTAGTTGAATCACTCAATCTTCTACTGAAAAAAAAACCACTACAAATGATCCAATTATTGAAACAAAAAAATTATTATTTATAGTTATTCTTAAAAAAGTAGCAAAGTAAGCAGCTAAAAGAATATAAATAAAATTATTTATTTTCACTTTAAAAAAACTGAATAAGAAAATAACCTAAATAAAAGAACAGAAATAAAAAAATTATCGCTTCAATATAGTGGAAAAATAATCTTAGGAATTTTCTCTTTTTAAATAAGATAAATAGTTGATATATAAAGTAAGAAAATGTACTAAAACATCCTAAAAAAACCACTATAAAATAAAACTAATATTTCGTTATTAATAAAATTTAAAGCTACTAAAATTCCTAATAAAAAAGATGCTAAAAAATTTACCATTGAAGTATTTTGAATATCAAAACCTATACTTTTTAAAAATTTATTTTGTATGAATAGTCTCAGTATTAATCCAAAAGTACTGCCAAGTAAAATTATACTTATTGAACTAAAATCCAAAATTTACATTTTTATCCAGCCTTTTAAAATCTTATTAGGATCATCTAAAAGTTTATTAGAAGCTAATTCAACCCTAACCCAAGTTTCATTATTGCAGACTTCCCAATTACGTAATACTGATAAGGTTGTACCTACATCAAGAACTAATAATTCCTTAGCATAAAATTCAGGACAAGAATAAAGAGAAGTATTGGAACACAATATAATTTCATTCGTACTATTTGGAAACTTATTTTGATTTAAACTTTTTTGAATCCCACCAGCAGGTAATGTAATTGGAGCAATTAATGCAAAAGTAATTAAACAAAAATTCTTGAGAACATTATTAATCATATGTCTAAAGTTGCCATATCTAAGTTGCTACTATGAGTTTCAATAAATTCTCTTCTTGGTGCAACTTTATCTCCCATTAATATATTGAATATTCTGTCAGCTTCAAGTGCATCTTCGATTTCAACCCTTTTCATCATCCTCGTTTGAGGATTCATAGTTGTATCCCATAATTGTTTTGGCATCATCTCCCCTAATCCCTTAAATCTTTGGATATTATAATTTGCATTTTCTCCAAAACCTTGAATTGTATCCTTTAATTGATTCTCGTTATAACAATAATTATGATTCTTACCTCTTTCAACTTTATAAAGAGGGGGACAAGCAATGTATATAAAACCTTTCTCAACAAGTTCTCTTTGGTATCTGTAAAAAAATGTCAGTAATAAAGTTCTTATATGAGCACCGTCAACATCAGCATCCGTCATAATTACAACTCTATGATATCTCAAAGAGCTCTCGTCGAACTCCTCTCCTTTTATTCCTAATCCTAGAGCTGTTATTAATGACTGTATTTCTGTATTTTTATATATTTTAGTATCGTCAGTTTTTTCAATATTGAGAATTTTACCCCTGAGAGGCAAAATAGCCTGAAAATTTCTATCTCGTCCTTGTTTTGCGGAGCCACCAGCTGAATCTCCTTCAACTATATAAATTTCTGATTCTGAGGGATCTCTAGAACTACAATCTGCTAATTTACCCGGTAATGTAGAACTTTCTAGAACACTTTTTCTTCTTACTAACTCTCTAGCCCTTCTAGCAGCTTCTGCTGCATTAAATGATTGAATTGCTTTTTCAAGAATCAAATCCAAAATGCCAGGATTAAATTCCATATATTTTGTGAGGGCCTCCCCAATAAGAGAATCCACAATTCCCCGTACCTCAGTATTTCCTAATTTTGTTTTTGTTTGCCCCTCAAATTCTGGATCTGGAACTTTTACTGATAAAACAACAGTCAAACCCTCTCTAATATTTTCGCCAGCTAAATTTTTTTCAATATCTTTTCTTTTGCCTCTTTTTTTTGCAAGATTATTGAGAGTTCTTGTCAGAACTGTTTTTAGCCCTTCAATATGAGTTCCTCCATCAATAGTTCTAATGTTATTTGCAAATCCTAAAATATTATCTGAATAAACATCTGAACACCATTGCAAAGCTGCTTCTACATATACATTTTCTTTCTGTGAGTCAACATAAATTATTTCAGGATGAATAGAATCTTTTTCAGCATTCATATATTCAACATATTCTTTAATACCTCCTTGATACAAGTAGATTTCTTCTTTAAACGAACCATCTGATAATTGATTTCTTTCATCTCTAAAAACAATTTTTACTCCGCCATTAAGATAAGCTAACTCCCTTAGTCTTGATGAAAGGAGAGCATATTCAAATTCAATTCCTCCAGAAAAAATCGTTTTGTCGGGTTTAAAGCAAATAGTAGTTCCTTTCTTAGATGGTTTACCAGTCTGCTTTTTAGTTTCCAATTCACCTTTTGATACACCTTTTTCAAATCTTTGATTAAATTCGCTTCCATCCCTATAAACAGTCACATTAACCCATTCGCTTAGAGCATTAACAACAGATATTCCTACTCCATGTAAACCCCCCGAAACCTTATAGCCACCACTACCAAATTTACCTCCTGCATGAAGAACAGTTAGTACAGTTTCTAAAGCACTTTTCCCTGTTCTTGGATGAATATCTGTTGGAATACCTCGTCCATTATCAGAAATTAAAGCAGAACCATCTGCTCGAAGAACTATTTCTATGTGATCACAATGTCCTGCAAGTGCTTCATCAACCGAGTTATCAACCACCTCATATACTAAATGATGTAATCCCCTAGGCCCTGTTGAACCTATATACATCCCAGGGCGTTTACGAACTGGTTCTAAACCCTCTAAAACCTGTATCTGTTCCGCGCCATAATCATTTGAGATTTTATTAGATCTTTTGTCCTCACTCATTTAATATAAAAAAAATATTAGACTTTTAAAATGTTATTTTTAAAAGGTCTTTCATTAAACTTACCACTGCAATAAGATAAAGGCTCGAAGTCAATGAAAAATTTAATCACTTTAATTATATAGCTAAAATTTTTTTCTTCATAAATTCATATGTCTTCATATCTACCTCATGTAATAATTTTAATTGGGCCTACTGCAAGTGGCAAAACTGAATTAGCTATTGAAATTGCAGAATATTTTAAAACTCATATACACAATGTTGATTCAAGGCAAATTTATAAGTCCATGGATATTGGAACAGCCAAGCCATCTAAAATCCAACAAAAAAAAATAAAGCATTTTTTAATAGATATTGAAGACCCAATCAATCCAATTAATGTAAAACAATTTCAAGAAATTGCTCAAAAATCTATTAAAAGAGAAATTAAACAAGATAATTTACCTTTTCTTGTTGGAGGAAGTGGATTGTATATGAACTCAATAACAAAAGGATTTTTTGTACCAGATGTCCCTCCTCAAAATAATTTCAGAAGACAATTAGAAGAACTTGGTCAGGAAAAATGTTGGGAACTGTTAAAAAATTGTGATCCATTATCAACAAAAAAAATAAATTTTGCTGACCACATTAGAACAATAAGAGCTTTAGAAGTCTTTTACGTAACAGGTAAACCTTTGTCATCTCTGAAAGGTCAAAAACCGCCTAACTGGAAAATCCTGGAGCTTGGATTAGATAGAGATAATTTAAAAGAAAGAATTTTTCAAAGAACAAAAAATATGTTTTTATCTGGAATTATTGAGGAGACGAAAGACCTTATCTCTAAATATGGATTTGATTTGCCGATATTAGAAACTATTGGTTATCGAGAAGCTAGAGATGTTTTAAATAACTGTTCAACAATTGACAAAGCAATTGAGTTAACTGCTACAAAAACAATCCAATTTGCCAAAAGACAAAAAACTTGGTTTCGTAATAAAAATAATCCTCTTTGGCTTAATAACAAAAACCTGCTAAAAGATGCAATAATTAAAATAGAGTCTTTTTTAAGCTAAATTTATAAAAATAGATTTGTTTATCATCCAATCAATTTAATTAATTAACTGAATGCCCCCACGCCCACGCTTTGACAGACGAGCTCCAGTTAGAGAGCTACCAAATATAAATGAAAGAATAAAATACCCTCAATTGAGAGTCGTTGATTCAGATGGAAAACAATTAGGCGTCATAGATAGATTAAAAGCATTAGAAATAGCATCTCAAAGAGAACTTGATTTAGTTTTAGTGAGCGAAAAAGCGAATCCTCCTGTTTGTAGAATCATGGACTACGGTAAATATAAATTTGAACAAGAAAAAAAAGCTAAGGAAGCAAGGAAAAAATCTCATCAAACAGAAGTTAAAGAAGTAAAAATGAGATATAAAATCGACAAGCATGATTATGATGTTCGGATTGGTCAAGCTACTAAATTTCTAAAATCGGGAGATAAGGTAAAATGCACTGTAATGTTTAGGGGAAGAGAAATTCAACACTCAAATTTAGCCGAGACACTACTTTTGAAAATGGCTAATGATTTAGAAGAGCAATCAGAAGTTCAACAAAAACCAAAAAGAGAAGGGAGAAACATGATTATGTTTTTAAGCCCTCGCAAAACTCCTCTTATTAAAAAAGATGATGGGTGATAAATTTTTATAAAACAATATGCCGAATGTTAAAGTGTCACTATATCAAAAAATAAATTAGTCAGGACTTTTCTAAAGTGAGATTCCATATTCAACAAGACAGTGATATCCCAGCATCTACTCAACTAAATAATCAAATTTGTTTCGCAATCGCAGCTAGACATTTTCCTCCAGGACACAGACTTCCCAGTACGAGGCAACTTGCAATGCAGACTGGACTTCATCGTAATACTATAAGCAAAGTTTACAGACAACTAGAAATAGATGGGGTTGTTGAGGCAATAGCTGGATCGGGTATCTATGTAAGGGATAATCTTACTAAAAAAGAATTTACGAAATCACTTTACTCAAAAGATAAAATAAGGAAAGCTCCTGATCAAGAAGCAAAGGCGGTTATTGACAAGTTAATAAGTCTTGGATTCACTTTACAAGAGACGAGAGAGATATTGAACAATGAAATTGAGTGGCGTATTAAGTGCGGATCAAGAATCATAGTCAGTACTCCTAGAGAAGATATTGGAGCTTCTATGTTAATAGCAGAAGACCTTTCAACAACAGTTAATGTACCAGTAGAAGTTGTTCCTATGGAAGAATTAGAAAAAGTTTTGAGTAATTCAAATAATGGTACGATTGTCACAAGCAGATATTTTTTACAGCCTCTAGAAAAAGTTGCTAAGCAACATGGAGTTCGCGCTATTGCAGTTGACTTGAGCGACTTTCAGAAGGAATTAAAAATTCTCAAGGAATTAAATGCTGGAAGTTGTGTAGGTATTGTTAGCATAAGTCCTGGATTATTGAGGGCAGCAGAAGTCATTATACATAGCATGCGTGGAAGTGAATTAATGCTTATGACGGCAATCTCAGACAATAACAGTAGATTACTTTCACTTTTAAAGGCTTCGAACCATATAGTGTGTGATGGACCTAGTTTGTCAGTTGTAGAAAATACATTATTAAAAAATCGTTCTCAGTTGATGAGATTACCTCAAATAATATGTGCTAAAAATTATTTAAGTATCGAAACAATAAATCAATTAAAAAAAGAAATAGGAGTTATTAATTAAACCATGATATTGAAAACTTTTAAATCAGATATTGAAATTATCAGAGAGAGAGATCCCGCCGCTAGAGGAATAGTAGAGATATTTCTTTGCTACCCTGGCTTTCAATCAATAGTTCTTCATAGGTTTACTCATAAATTATGGCAATTAAAAATTCCTTTGATTCCCCGCTTACTCAGTCATCTTAATAGGCTAGCAACTGGTATTGAAATCCATCCTGGGGCAAAAATTGGTAAAAGGGTTTTCATAGACCATGGAATGGGCGTTGTAATTGGTGAAACTGCTGAGATAGGAAATAACTGTTTGCTTTATCAGGGAGTGACATTAGGAGGTACTGGTAAAAGCCACGGCAAAAGACACCCCACCTTAATGGAAAATGTTGTAGTAGGAGCGGGCGCAAAAGTTCTTGGATCCATCACGGTAGGATCTAATACCCGTATTGGTGCTGGCTCAGTAGTTGTACGAAATGTAGAGGGGAACAGCACTGTGGTCGGAGTTCCTGGCAGGGTAGTGCATCAAAGTGGTGTCAAAGTAAATCCTTTAGCTCACTCTGCCTTACCAGATGCAGAAGCTAATGTGATAAAAAATTTAATGGATAGGATAGACTCTCTCGAAAATGAAATTCTTAAATTACAAAAAACTCTACAATGTATATCCAGCTCAGAATCTATTGATATTTCTAAACTCGGTGATTCTCAAAATCTTAAAGACAAAGAAATTTTAGAATTTCTTGGAGATGATTAAATTTTAATTTAATTTTTATCATTAACGTCAGTTTTAGGTTGAAACATAAACATTGAATAAATAACATTTCGTCTCATATTAGTCATCATTTCGAGAAACATGTCATATCCTTCGTTTTTATATTCAATTAATGGATCTTTTTGACCATAACCCCTCAATCCTACTGATTCCCTCAAGGAATCCATGGATTGAAGATGTTCTCGCCATAAATTATCAATTTGCTGCAAAATGAAAAATCTTTCAGCTTCTCTCATTAATCCTGGACGAATCTTTTCTATTTGTGATTCTTTTAAATCATACGCTATTCGCAACTGCTCTTGAAGATAGTTTTTTAATTCTTCTATTGACAGTAAATTTATATCATCAGATTTAAGATCATCTAATAAATATATAAATTCTTTGACTTTAGAAATTAATTGATCAATATTCCATTCTTCTGGGGGAAGATCAGGATTAATATAAGCATCTACAATTTCAATCATTGTCCTTTCTCCATATCCTATTACTTGTCTCTTTAAATCAATTCCTTTTAATACTCTTAGTCTTTCGCCATAAACTGCTTTTCTTTGATTATTCATTACCTCGTCATATTCAAAAACTTGTTTTCTAATATCGTAATAGTAGGTTTCAACTTTCTTTTGAGCACTTTCTAGAGACCTAGTAAGCATTCCTGACTCAATAGGCATATCTTCATCAACCCTAAAAGCATTCATTAGGTTTGCTACTCTATCACCTCCAAAAATCCTTAATAAATTATCATCTAAAGATAAAAAGAATCTTGTACTTCCAAGATCACCTTGTCTTCCTGCTCTACCTCTAAGTTGATTATCCACTCTTCTTGATTCATGTCTCTCAGTACCAATGACATGTAAACCGCCAGCTTCTCTTACTTTTTCTTCTTCATGAATCAAAACTTTTTCATATTCTTTTTTTACATCAGACAAAGATTCTCTCAAAAGCTTTATCAAGTTATCATTAGTTGGTGCTTTTTCTGCAGCTGTGGCTATCCTGTCATCAAGCTCCAAGACAGAAAGTTGTCTATCTCCCCAATTTTTAACAAGTTCATTAGATAACAGAGAGAGTTTCTTTTCAATTACTTCATCTAGTTTGCAAGGGAAAAGACTTGTTGGAGAATTTGAAATGTTCTTTTTCAAATTAGAACCAGCTTTTGTAGAAAAACCACTCTTGGATTTTGAATTTCTTTGTTTAGGTATTGGTGGCTTATGCTCATTATCAGGCTTGACTAACAAAGGAATTAAAATTTCTTTTAATTTAAGCCTTGCCATATAGTCACTATTACCGCCAAGAATTATATCTGTTCCTCTTCCAGCCATATTAGTCGCAATAGTAACAGCACCTGCTCTTCCTGCCTGAGCAATAATTTCTGCCTCACGTTCAACGTTCTCTGGCTTAGCATTTAACAAATTATGTGGGATTTTTTCTTCAGATAAAAGTGAGCTTAATAATTCGCTTTTTTCAACACTTGTTGTACCAACTAAAACTGGTCTACCATCTCTATGAATTTGCGCAGTTTCTTTAGCAACTGCTTTCCATTTACCAATCTCTGTCTTAAATACTTGATCAGACCAATCTTGTCTCTTTCTTATTTGATTTGTCGGTATAATTGTTGATTGTAATTTATAAGTTTTTTCAAATTCAACCTCCTCAGTTTTTGCTGTTCCCGTCATTCCTGCTAGACCAGGATATAAAAGGAAAAAATTCTGATAAGTTATCGATGCTAACGTTTGAGTCTCCGGCTGAATTTTAAGACTCTCTTTCGCTTCTATTGCCTGATGTTGTCCATCACTCCAACGTCTTCCTGGCATTACCCTACCAGTAAATTCATCAACTATGACAGCCTCATCGTTCTTAATAATATAATTAACATCTTTAATAAATAATTCTTTGGCTTTTAAAGCGTTAGTTATAAAGTGTGCCCAAGGATCTTGAGGATTGTATAAATCATTAACTCCCAAATATTCTTCACATTTTGCAAAACCCTGATCGGTTAATATACAACTTCTCTGTTTTTCATCAACTTCATAATCACCTTCTGGATCAATACCATCTTTACTTAATTCTTTTGCTTTGACTAATGCCAAAGATAATTCTGCAGCCTTTTGATATTTTTCTTGTGGTCTTTCAACTTGGCCAGAAATAATTAAAGGCGTTCTTGCTTCATCAATTAATATTGAATCAACCTCATCAATTACGCAGTAATTAAATTTTCTTTGCACTACCTCACTAATATCGGTAGCCATATTATCTCTTAAATAATCAAATCCTAATTCTGAATTTGTGGCATAAGTTATATCACAATCATAATTTTTCTTTCTCTCAACTGGATTCATATCTTGCTGAATCAAACCAACGGATAAACCTAAAAAACGATGAACTTGTCCCATCCACTCTGCATCCCTTCTAGCTAAATAATCATTTACAGTAACAACATGAACACCTTTTCCTGTTAGAGCATTTAAATAACAAGGTAATGTTGCGACAAGAGTTTTTCCCTCTCCAGTCTTCATCTCAGCAATTTGACACTCATTTAAAACCATCCCGCCTATTAACTGAACATCAAAGTGTCTCATATTAAGAACACGTTTACTTGCTTCTCTTACTATCGCAAAGGCTCTAGGCAGAAATTTTTCTAAGAGTTCTTTTTGTTTTTTAAAATCTAATTCTGCTGAAATATTTGATTTAAGATTTTGAGTTGCTTTTCTAAGCTCATCATCAGTCAATTGAGAAATTTCTTCTTCTAAAAAATTTATCTCTTCCACTATTGGTTGATAGCGCTTTAACTTTCGTGTATTCGGATCTCCCAACAAAAGTTTTAGCATAAGTCAAAGTCCTTAAAAATCATCTTATTACAAACATTATAAATTAGTGCGTTACAACAGAATGAAGAAATCTATTATCTCTTTATTTTATAGAAACGATCGATTAAGGTATTTAAATTGAAGTCACAAAAATAACCTAGCTGACATCACTTTTCAAAAATCTTTTTAATAAATGAAAGAAATATCTCTAATCAAACATGCTAAAGGAGCTTTAGGGTTAAGGTTTTTTGGATTAGGTCCTAATCTTAAACCAACAAACGGATTAATTAAGCTACAAAAATTACTTGATACCAATACTTTCTGGGCAAAAAATAGAAAAATTAATGATCTAAAAAAATGTCTGGCTAATAGTGATGTCATAATAAGTCTTTGGGTTGGTAAGGAAATAGTTGGTTTTGGTAGAGCTTTAACCGATGGAATTTACCGCGGAGTGCTTTGGGATATTGTTATAGATCAAAATCACCAAGGCAAAGGTTTTGGCACATTAATTTTAAAAAATCTTTTATCTTCAAAAAAAATTAAAAATACAAAAAAATTATATTTAATGACAACAAATAAAAAATTATTTTATTCTCAATTTGATTTTAAAGAAGTAACTTCTCAAAATTTATTGATTCGTGAAATATAAAGCACTCTGTTTATAAAGAAAACAAAATCAAGATACAAATTTACTATAAAGCCATCTTATAAAAGGACCTAAAATAGGAATTGGTCCAAAAGTTGGGCCGCAAAAATCAAAGTAGTCTCTGTGCTCTTTTATTAATCCATTTTCACCAAATAATAAACGAGTAGTTCCAGGATAAATAAATTCTTTACCCATAATTTTTAAACCCATTGTCCATTCAACAAATCCACAATTCCCAGTTATAGAAATTTCATGAGTTTCTAAAAAAACATCATCACATCTTTTAACTAGCTTTTCTTGAGCTTTAATATAAGAATCTAAGCCCTCTGTTTCCTGAGTTGGGTCTACAAAAATAACATTCTCATTATAAAATTCAGCCCATTTTTGTTTTGTTGGTGCATCTGTACCATAAGGTTTAGTAAATAATCCCTTTAAATCTTCAATAGAAATTGCTCTTGTCATTACAAAATTTTTATTGGAATAATTTTAATAGATACAAATATTAAAAGCGGATGAAGAGAATTGAATATCACTAAATGCCAATTGAGTTTTAAGTATCCCACATGAATTAGGTCTAAAAACACTCTTCTAAAAGAGAAGAGAGTCAACCGAGACACCCAATATTCTATTAAAGATATTTTTTATATATATAAGTAGGAAATTCAAATGGTGGTTTTTTGAATGATGGAGTTACTCCTGCTCCTGCACAATTTGGGTCCACAGGATCTGATCGTTACCTTGTCGTAAATGGAGAAACTATTGATCGTTTAGCTCTTAATAGTCAGGTAAGATTCCAGAATGATCTAAAAATTGATAACTTAACTGTTAAAACTTCTGGTGATTATGACGGTGATGGTTTTCAGGAGGTTTACTGGAAAACTAATGATGGCACAGCATACTTAAGAGCTCTTATGCATGCCGATGGAAATATTCAATATGCAAACTATCAATCTGAAGCTCAAATGAGCGTGTACTTAATAAATAACGGATATGAGTCTGCAATTAGTGATATAGTTTCCTAAATTTTTTGAACTTTTATTTTTAGAAAAGTTAGCTATATTTTAACGAGTTAGAAATCCCAATTTTGACAATATTAGCCAGAGATTTAATAATGTCTCAGTCTGAAATTGAAGATATAAATTTATGGGCTGGCAATGACCACACAATAAAATTATATATTTCTCCAGGTGGCGATAATTGGTCTATTTACAGTAGTGAATTAGGTTACCAAGTAAATACAACAACAATATCTCCCACTACAACGCAATTTTCAGCCATTAGAGAAACAATTTCTAAATTAAATCAATTTCTGGCGTTAGAAATTAAAGAAGTCAATTCATTAGCTGAGGCAGATGCACCAATATTAATTCATAATCTCGAGGACGGATATGCTGTCGGGGGGCAATGGAATCCTTCATACAATAATCCAGTACACATAACAATGACAGGTGATATTCCTTCATCAAATATGTCAGAAGAATCATGGAAAAAAGTTTTTATTCACGAGCTTGGTCATCTTTTAGGATTAGAACATCCTTGGGATAATTCCGATGGGGATGCAGCATTCTCATCTCCAAAAGAAAGTTTTGGATCCCCAACTGTCATGGGGTGGCATGATGATTACAACGGCCAAGTAATGGAATGGTATCAAGATGTTGATTTGCAAGCACTTAAAGAAATATGGAATCTGGAAAATATTGGCAATCACACTACCGGCAACTCCTATTTTCTTAAAGGTATTCAAGATTTTGATGGTAACTTACATGCTAATTCTGGTAGTGTCTCTGATGAATTAAAAAGCTCCTATAAGTATCAAGGAAAATTAGATATCAATAATGACGGAGTATTGGATGCAATTTATACAAATAAAGTTAGTGGTCGTTGGGCAGCAGGAAAGATAGATTCTATTACTGGTCAAATCGATTACTCAGATTATGGACAAGGTGGTGGTACAAGAGTAGTTGGCATTTATGATGACCCATTAATTGCAGTAGGAAATTCAAATGGTGGATTTTTGAATGATGGAGTAACTCCAGCTCCTGCTCAATTTGGATCAACGGGATCTGACCGATATCTGGTTGTAAATGGAGAAACTATTGATCGTTTAGCTCTTAATAGTCAGGTA
>CABZFV010000019.1 GCA_902525075.1 uncultured Prochlorococcus sp.
AAGTACCAATAACTAAAAGAATGTTTGTAGCTAGTCGAATATTTGGTCGAAAATTTGATCTCATTCGTATTCTTTATTTCTGTCAATAACTTCCCTTAAATATATATCTTTTAGCTCTTCATTGTATCCATTTTCTTCTGCAAATTTCACTAATTCCTTTAACTCTTTTTCTGTCATTAAGCAGATTTGGATATGTTGTTTTTTATATCTTCAATTTGGTTGATTAATTCATCTAACCATTCTGTATTATTTTCGGATCTTTTCTGAAAATATCTAATTTTAGGTTGATTGATTTCTAGCGTCTCATAATCTCCACTCATAAATTACACCTAAATTTATACTCTGCATAATTTATCTAGAGAAATTATGCCTATCAATAGGCTCTAATACTTATTTGAAATTTTCATGGGTAACAAGTCACTTTTTTTAATAGTATAAATATCAAGGAATTTATCTCTAAAAAATATGGCAACTAATGAAGAACTAGAAAAAAGAATTGAGACTTTAGAAAAAGAAGTACAACATCTAAAAGCTGTTCTACAATATCAAATGAGAAATAAGAAAAAGTGATTCTTATTGCATAGCAATTCCTTTTGGTTGTTTTAGGTACCTAATGAAAAAAGCTAAATATTAAAAAATAATCCATAATTATTCACTTAAAAAAAATAACTTTAATCATTGATATTTATGACATATTTGTTTTTATATATATAAAACTACTTGATATGATTAACTCAATAGCTATTACATTGTTATTATTAGGCTCTTTAGTCGCTTACAAAAGACTCAAAAGAAAGAAACGGCAATTTCATGCACCACCTACAAATCAGCTTCCTAGTTGAAGATTAAATTCCGTCTTCGTCTTCTCCAAAAGGATTGTATCTAATATCCCAAATGAGAACTACTGCTATAGATAAAAGCAATAGACCAAAAATAACTTGAGGAGGTGGAAATAACATCAATGAAATATAACAATTATCAATAAGCTTTGCTTATGAAAATTTTAAAGGGAAATCGATATTGTTTGGTTCTAAATGTTTTAAATAACATCTTGTTGTGCAATCTACTCCCTCACTATTGATGCTACAAGAAGTTATACATTCAAAAAAACTTTCCAAAGCATCGGAATCTTTAAAATTTGAATAAATGTCTTTTTTCATGTTCAATCTTCCATTCTGAAGCTTATCTAGCAATTAATTTTTAATAATGTCAAATTTTAGGTAAAGTACCTATCAACCATTTTTTTTTAAAAAACTATTGAATCTATAAGTTTTTTCCCACCCTTCCTCCAATAGTTTTTTATATTCGTTTCTCGCTTCTTCGATAGATTCAACCCTAGAGCCTTTCATAACTGTCTTACTTGATCGCTTAAAAAAACAACCATAAGAGATTAAAATTCCATCAATCATAGAAGAGTTTTTAGAACTATCTTCAAAAGGTTCAAATACTTTAATCCTTGACCTGGCTTTATTGATTAAAGTAAATTTTTCCATAAAAAAAGGGCGTTAGCTTCGCCCAATCAAAAAGCGGGATAATCCCCATCACCCAGCCTTTTTAAAATCTTAGCACTACATATGGTGTTTGTAAGTATTTAAAATTACCTATTGATGGGGTTGTTTGTTTCTGTTTAATTTGTCATTATAGGAGTCCCCATCACCTAGGCTCGAAAGAGTCTTTTTTTTTGATTTTTTTCCTTTTAGGCTTAAGCTCTTTTTAATTAGTGTTTAAAGACTTTTTATTTAATTTTTAAATTCGATAATTAATAATTAAAAAAATAATTTTATTCATGCAAACTTACATAGTTCACTGGCAATTCCCAGATCAAGAAAGTCATATGCAAGGGGCCGAAGCTTTTGCGGGTTTTGTTGAAGGAGGATGCGAAGGTGATGAATTTGATGGTTTTAAAGTTCTTAATCGAGTAGTAAATCCTGAGGGAGCTAATGGTTGGGCAATAGTTGAATCTTCAAATCATCAGAACATTTGGAAATGGAGTAGTATCTGGGTCGATAATTTTGGGGTAGAAATTGAAGTTACGCCAGTTCTAACGGATAAAGAATTTCTTTCCGTCCATAAAGAAATTGCAGCAGCGTCTAACTAATAGTTAATCTTTTTTTGTTTGACTGTTGATTTAATATAAAAGGGTAGTACATATTTTTTATGGAAAAATTTTTTTTTTCTAAAGAAATTGAAAGTCAATACAATTTGATAAAAGCGCTTTTAGCTGAACCTGAAAAGTATAGAGATGCCATTAATGCAATAAAAAAAGATATTGCATATATGCCCATAGAGCTTAAAAAAAAACTTGGGGAAGAAAAAATTATCTTATGAATTAATCGCAGATCGCGTAAATCATAATCGTTAATTTTTAAAAATTAGTAAATAGCCATTCTCGTAAACTAACCGAGAGAGTCTAAATCTCTACGATGGTGAACTGTATTTGCGTAATCTTGTGGAACTTTCTGTTCTCTCATTAAATCTGCAATTGTTGGATAATCTTTTGCATTATCAAGATCTCTTGAATTTTTATCTTGAATTGCGAATGGTGATCTTTTTAAATTCATAATTAATTTCCTCAAAATTTTTGTTGGATTCTGATTACAGATCCTGGATTGTCATGTATGTAAGTGTTGAATTCTCTCGCAAGCATTAGGCAATCGTATGCATCGCGTGCGTAGAAGCCAACTTCATGTGTCTTATTAGTTGAATCTTTGTAACTCAAAACATATTTATTACAAGATTTTATTGGTGTTGCAGGCATTTAATTTATCTTTGATACAACTATGTTCTAACTAGGCATGCTTATAAATCGACTAATAAAAATGTACGGTTTAAGGCACAAACATATACGGATAGAGGACCAACAATCTAATTTAAAAATTAATACAATGTTTAGGATAATCTTGCAAAGAAAGACAATATTTACGTTACTCCTGTATAACTATTTTCAGTAGTAGCTTCTTTTTCAAGAAACTTTTTGAAGATAATGTGTTTTTATAAACAAATAAACTAATTTGCTAAATTAGTGTGTTCGAGATTATAAATATACTTTTCTCCATCATCATCACCATCGTCATCATCATGGAAGGAAGAGATTAATACATAAACTCCTCCAAGTCCCAATAACATTGATAAGTAAAGAATAGGATCTGTCATAATTCAAGTTTGAAACATTCAAATTAAATTTGAGGAAGCTTTTCAATATCTATATTTTCTTTTAATTATTTGAGAAAACTCAAAGTAGATCTAAAATAAGGTAAATTTACTGTTTTTTTTAGTTAGTTTTAAAAATATTTTAAAAATCAATGTGCGGAAGGTTTGAGCTAAAAACTAAATTTGAGAAGTTGCCAAAGGTTTTGAAACAAGACTATCCAAGTGGACTCGATTCTAAATACGAGACTCAAAATCTAATAAGACCTCATGATCCTGTGCTTGTAATTAAAAACGAAGGAAGAATTAAAACTACTTTTATGACATGGGGATTTATTTCCCCATGGGCGAAAGACCCATTTGATAAAAAAAGACCAAGACCATTTAATGCAAGATCAGAAACCATAAAAGAAAAAAAATTATTTAGTGGAAGTTGGAAACATAAAAGATGCCTAATACCTGCGAGCGGCTTTTTTGAAAAAAAATATCTTGTTCGGAAAGTAAATTATGAGACTTTTTGGTTGGGAGGGATTTGGAGTAAGTGGACCTCGCCAGATGGAGCAGAACTTGAGAGTTGTTGCGTTTTGACAACTGAACCAAACGATTTAATTAAACCTTTACATCACCGCATGCCTGTGATCGTGCCTAATGGATATGAAGAACAATGGACAGAGCAAGTTAAAGATGCAGATGAATTGAAAGGATTATTTCCAATCATGATGAGTTGGTCACCCGATGGTTGGCTAATAGAGGATGTAAAGAAAAAAGAAACTGATCAAATGAGTTTGTTTTAAATGGAAAGCTTTCTACATCCAAGGAAGATTAATGGCTAAATCTTATTGGTTGATTAATTCAAATAGTTCAGAAGTTAAGAGATTCATGAGAAACGATAAGAGCGTTGATGGAGTTTTTGAGTATATGTTTATAGATACTGGAAAAATTGTGGGAGAACCAGGAAACAAACCACCAGTGATGACAAATACTGTTTCTGTTGAAATAGATTTAGCTAGAGAAATTTATGAAAGATTACTTTCTAAGGGATGGAGGAAAATTGAAAAAAATTGGAATTGAAAAGAGAGTAAGATCTGTGCGGTATAAATTACTGACGAAAATAATCTGATATTCAATAAGGAGAATATTAACTAAAATTGACAGCCGATTTAAAATATGAGGAGATTAGTAAATTAATTTTTTTTGTGCAGATAAAAATGAAACATCTAAAATGGCTACAAGAATAAATAAATATTTAAGTGAAGTCGGTTATTGTTCTAGAAGAGAAGCAGATAGATTAATCCTAGAAGGAAAGGTAACCATTAATGGCAAAATTCCAGAAATTGGAACTAAAGTAGAAGATAGTGATCAAGTTGAAGTCAAAGGTCATAGGATAGAAAGATCAAAGAGACAAAAAAACATATACTTAGCCTTTAATAAACCTGTAGGAATTGTTTGCACAACAGATAGAAAAGTAGAACCCAATAATGTAATAGATTTCATTAAATATCCTAAAAGAATTTTCCCCATCGGAAGATTAGATAAGCTCAGTGAGGGATTGATTTTCTTAACTAATGATGGAGATATCGTAAATAAAATACTCAGAGCAAGAAATAATCATGAAAAAGAATATATTGTAAAAGTTAATCGTCCTATTAATAGCGACTTTATTCAAAGTATGAGTAATGGAGTTGAAATATTAGGCACAATAACTAAAAAATGTTTCGTAAAACAATTGGGTCCAAGAAATTTTAAAATAATACTCACACAAGGACTTAACCGTCAGATTAGAAGAATGTGTGAGGCCTTAGGATATAGAGTAAGATCATTAAAGCGTGTAAGAATTATGAATATTAAGTTAGACTTGCCAAAAGGGAAATATAGAGAACTTAGTAAAGAAGAACTCTCAGAATTAAATAGATTACTAGAAAACTCCTCAAAAACATATGATTAATCAAAAAACCAATAAAAGTAATTGGGTAGCTAAACTAAATTGGTTAGCAAAAATGCAAGATTTATACTATTCGACTTTGGTATAGATAATTTAAATAATATGAAACGCTTACTTCTTGAATCGCAATTGTTAAGTAATTGAGTATTATTTAACTGCCTATTAAGAATTAACAGTCCTAGCTCTCTTTTTTTGTCCAATCTTCCTCGCCTCTTCTTCAACCCTGAGCAATTATTTTTTTTCAAATCTTCTCTGGTTGCAATGACTGGTGATTCTTTGTCCCTTGTAAAATTAACCTTCCCAGAATCAATAAACACATATTTAAAAATTGATCTTTATTATTTGTATTTTTTATAAACCTTTTTCTCCTTGATCTATTTGAATTAACCAGCTAATAAGACCTAGCGGTTACTCTTTTAAGGATAAAAGTCTACTTTCCAACGCATCACGCAATAGCCTAATGGGTTATATCCATTACAATTCCAGAATTTGAATATTTTTATGGCGAAATGGTGGAAATCAGCATCATTGAAAAATGCCCAGCCAAAATAAATAGCAAATGCAGTTAAAACAAACGCAGCATATTGAAGCCAATGTGTTCCAGAATTATCTACACCATTTTTGTCAAAATTAGAATTACTCACTTAAAGGATTGGATAAGCTATCCATCCGAATAAGGTGTAGTTAATAATGACAGCCATGAAACCTATCATTGCAAGCCTTCCATTTGTTCTTTCAGCAATAAACCAATAGCTATTTGGCCATTCAAAATTGACCCCCATATTGGATTTTTGATCTTTTGAAATTGGGTTCTCTTCAGGAGAATTGTCCTGTTCAAGATAATAATTACTATCTGGATAAAAACTTTCGCTTGAAAAGTTATCTTTAAACTTATTCATTATTATTGGGAATTAAATATTACATATACTAAAAAATAAAAAGGCTAATTAGGTTAAAAATGCATTTTATTATTTAATCGCTAAATTGTTGCTTATGAAGAGGTTAGTTTAAAAATCTATCTCCAAGCTCCATAGATAAATCTTCCAATAATTTCTCTAATTCCACTAGAACTTTTATTTAAAGAATAGGAACTGGGCATCCAGCTTAATGGATTGCGTAATGAAGAAATAAAACTTTTATTACTTTTAAAATCAACAGGATATGGTTGGACACTTATTCCTTCACTTTCAAAAACTTTTTTTGCCCTTTTCATGTGAAAGGCACTTGTAACTAGAATGATTCTATTTTGAATTAATGGTGATTCATTATTAAGTAATTTCTTAATTGCCTTGGCTTCTTGAAGAGTATTATTAACAGGATATGTGGTAAATAAGTCTTCTTTTGGTAGCCCCATTGAAATAGCTTCTTTAATGTAGATATCTCCCTCTGGAGGTAAATCAGAACTTAAAGGATTTATTCCTCCTGTAAAAATCAACCTATTTGATTTATTCGCCTTGTAAAGATCTATTCCCGCAAAAAACCTATCTGGATCGTACCATTCAATTATTTTTGCATTTCCTGGAGGCAAATGTCTCTCACCACTTAAAACAACTATTCCATCTGAAGGAGCGAGTAAAGAATAATCTAATCTTTTCCATGGATGTTCTAATATTCTCCACAAAAAATCAGCAAATAATCCATTGCTAAAAATAATTAAGAAAATAAATGCTGAATAAATAAATTTTAACTTTTTTCTAAAAATGAAAAATGATAATAGGGTTAAAACAATCCCTAATGGAGAGAAAATTAGAGGTAATAATTTGCTGAGTAAGTACGTATTTAAAAAGATTATCTGAATATATCCTAATGAAATAGATTGTTAGTTTTCAAGAATATGTCTAATTCAAAAGACCTTAGTCAGACAAAGCTATACAAATAATCACTAAGTCTTATATTTCTTATAGTTGACAATAAAAAAAGCAAGGGCTTGGATCCCTTGCTATTAAATGTTCGGGGCGACAGGATCCCAACCTGCGACCTAGTGCTCCCAAAGCACCCATACGACAAATGGAGACAGTAGGTTAAATAAACTAGTCAGGCTATAGCTAGTTAGTTGCCATGACTCAGAAATTATGTGTCTCAAAAATAGCCCAGAGATATACATAAATATACAAAGTTATACAATTCCTCGCCCGTTTGTCGCCCGCCTCAGACCTAGTGCTCTATGTGCACCACAATTTTTTTAAATAATATCGCTGATAACAGATTGATATCCATGACCAGTTAAATAATCACTCATTTGAGCTTCAGATTGATAGTTTGCATATTGAATATTTCCATCAGCATGCATTAAAGCTCTCAAGTAAGCAGTTCCATCAGATGTCTTCCAATAGACCTCCTGAAAACCATCACTATCATAATCACCAGCAGTTTTAACTAAGAGATTATCTATCTTTAAATCGTTTTGAAATCGATGTTGGCTATCATGATCACTAAATTGAACAACTTCGCCTGATGTGACTAAAGGATCAATGTATATTCCTACTATCCTTGTAGTACCACCTTTCCCATGATCAGCGAAACTAATAAAGTTTAAATGAGAATCTAAAGATCCAGTAGCCCATCGCCCACTAAGTCTATTAGTATAGATAGCCTCTGTGACACCATCGTTATTTACATCTAAATTTCCTTGATATTTGTAAGCGCGTTTAAGTTCATTGGAAACGGTTCCAGAATCAGCATGAAGGTTTCCATCATAATCTGTCATCCCGTAAAGTTCGTATTCAGAACCAACAATATGTGTACTAATAATCTGTTGAGAAATTATAGGAGAATTATTATTTATATTAAAATTTTCGCCTCCATAACTTCCTTCAGCACCCCAGATAGACTGTAATGCTTTAATATCTAAATCACTAAATGAAGTACCATATAAACCACTATTATCAGGGTTATAGCTCATTATTGTATCTTTAGAATTATATAAATTGGTATAAGGATAATGTCCTTGAGACCCATTAATACCAGGATGACTTAGTCCCAATGCATGCCCGAGCTCGTGAACAATTAAATAATCGTTATAGTTTCTTCCTTCGTAATTGGTTACATCAACAATAGCCTCTACTCGTCTATGCCTTTTTAAACCGTGAAATAAACCTACACCATGCGCATTAATTGACCCTAAATCATCAACAAGCCAAATGTATATGTCTGCGGGAACAACCCCCCATTCTACATATTCAAAATCCAGCTCAATATGGTTATCTATTTCATTAAAAGTATTTTGAATGAAATTAAATTCATAATCAGTCGCGTCATAATGATAAACAGGCTCATTATAATAAAATGGTTCTCTATCAATAACATTATATCCATCATATCCTCCATTCCAAACGGACCAAGTTACTTTGCCAGATGGAATATTTCGGTAAACCCAATTAACATCTGAAGAATAATCTATATACATATAATCATCAGAGGAGTAGTTTTCCCAATTCCTAAGATGAAAAAAAGATTCTGAGTTAGTGGATCTATCCAAATAGATATTTGTTCTTAATTTTATATATTAGGGTATCGATTTATAAAAGCAATAATTAAGGCCTATTAAAAATTGTTTTATAACCTCATAATTAAAAATGAATTTTCAAGGTCACAGCATAAGATAACAAATCAAAAGACTGCAAAGCATCTCAAATAAAAGCATTTAATTATTGGGCGAGCTAACCTCCAAAGTTATCCAAAGGTATACAAATCCTCGCCCATTCCTCGCCCACAGAGATTTTAAGACAAATGAGAAATAAAAAAGCGAGTTGGGAGACTCGCTAGTATGAATTGGTTTTTAAATGGTCGGGGCGACAGGATTCGAACCTGCGACCTAGTGCTCCCAAAGCACCCGCAGAAACAAGGCTATAACTAAGACTCATGTCGCTTACAGAGATCTTCAAGATAATAATATGGACTAATTCTGCCTAGGATGTCAAATTTTGCGTGAGTTTTGCGTGAGTTTATCTCTGGAAGTTTATTTAAATTTTTGGTACTCGAGAAGATTGATTATTCATTCTTTTGAAGTTTTAATATAAATAATGATTTTATTTATAAATTGTCTGCTCCCAATATAGTTGTAGCTACAAGTACATATTTTAACGGTAATGGGAATAGTGCAAGTAATTATCCATACACCTCTTATGTGAATGAGAACGATACTGATTGCGTTAACGACCAATATTTTTCTTCTAATCCAGTTTTAACTTCCTACAAATATTCCACTAGAAATGGTGGTAGAACTGGCTGGGTGTTATCTTCTCAACCTGTCACTTGGACTTTAGGTGGTGACGATAGTAGTTATTTTTCTTTGGAAGTCTTCGGTCTTAATTGGAGTGGACTTGGGAATTGGAATGGTCATCCTTCGGGTCTTGATGGTAATCAATCAGTAGAATTATTTTCAAGTGAACTGAATTTTGAAAATCCATTAGATAAAAATGGAGACAATATATATGAAATTAACGTCGTAGCAACAAATGAGGCAGGAATCTCTTCAGTTGTTCCTGTAAAGATAACAGTTGTTAATATTAATGAGGCTGCTCAATTAACTGGTTCCCAAACAAGTTTAAATGACTCACTGGCTGGGGAAGATTATATCGTCACCGAAGAAGCGTTAGTTTCAGGATGGAGTGATCCTGAGGGGGATACTATATCCATCGCCAATCTAAGTGTAAGCGTAGGCACTCTCTCAGAGACAACCGTTAATGGTTTAAGTGCATGGAAAATAACCGATATTCCTGATAATTTTGAAGGTAATATTTCAATTTCATACTCTTTAAATAGCAGATATGAATCTGTTTCAACTTATCGTAGTTTTAGCGTCCTCCTTGATAATCCATACATAACTGGCCCCTCAGGTATTGCGAGCGCTGGCTCTTCGACTAGTAGTAAATCAATAAATGAAAACTATACTTCTGTTCATACATTCTCTGCTAATGAAACAGTAACCTGGTCATTAAATGGAGGAGCAGATGCTACTTTATTTTCTATTAATTCATCTACTGGTGTATTAAGTTTTTCTTCAGCTCCAGACTATGAAACACCATCTGATAGCGACAGTAATAATTCATACTTTGTAGTTGTTAGAGCAACAGATTCTGCTGGAAATACATCTGACCAAACTCTTACTGTTTCTATCGCAGATAGTAATGAATTAAATATTTCTAATCATAATATTGGGACAAGTTATCATCTTGAATACATACGTGATTTTGATGGGAACCTTCATGCTAATTCTGGCAGTGTCTCTGATGAGCTAAAAAACTCTTATAAATATCAGGGAAATTTAGATGTTAATAATGATGGTGTTATGGAGGCTATTTATACCAATAAAGTGAGTGGAAGATGGGTAGCAGGGAAAATATTATCAGGTACTAATCAAATTGATTTCTCTGATTATGGAACAGGTGGAGGAACAAGAGTAGTTGGAATATATGATGACCCATTAATTTCCGTTGGGCTTGCTAATAACGGATTTTTATCTGATGGAACAACTCCAGCACCAGCAGCATTCGGGGCAACAGGATCTGATCGTTATACCGATTTAAATGGTGATGGTGATTTTAATGATGACAATGAAGATCGTTTAGCACTTAACAGTCAGGTCAGATTTCAGAATGATTTACTTAATGACAATCTTTCTGTAAAAGCATCTGGTGATTATGACGGTGATGGTTATCAGGAGGTTTACTGGAAAACTAACGATGGGGATGTTTATCTAAGATCACTGATGCATGCAGATGGAAATATTCAATATGCAAACTATCAAAGTGAAGAACAAATGAGTGATTATTTAACTAACAATGGATATCAATCTGTTATCAGCGATATAGTTTAATCTATTTAACTAATCTCTTTAACACTTACAACTTAAAAAATAGGTTTTACTGGGATCTAAATTAACAATAAAAAGGAAATTCGAGCATTTAATTTTTATATTTGCGTGAGTTTTGCGTGAAGCAATAATTTGCGTGAATTATGTATTAGCTGAGACTTACTGCTATAACTGATCGGGGCGACAGGATTCGAACCTGCGACCTAGTGCTCCCAAAGCACTAGTGCTACAAAATGAGAAATCTATAAGACTTTAGGTATAGCTTTAATAAATGGTAGGTATAAGCATTATTTTGAGACGAGTTTTTGATACCTCTGATCACTTTTAATTAGAACTAAATAGTCCTTAGCGCTACATCTAGCGCTATTTAAGAAATAATTTCAGTAATAGAATCACTTAAACCGTTATTAGTTAAATAATCAGTCATCTGAGATTCGCTTTGGTAATTTGCATATCTAATATTTCCATCGGCATGCATTAATGCTCGCAAATAAGCTGTTCCATCACTTGTTTTCCAATACACTTCCCTAATCCCATCAGAATCAAAATCGTTGGATTTTTTGGCGATTAAATTATCTATTTTTAAATCATTCTGGAATCTTACCTGACTATTAAGTGCTAAACGATCAACAGTTTCTCCGTTGTATTGGACATATCTATCTGCATCAGAAACTCCAAAATTAGCTGGTGCTGGAGTCACACCATCTGATAGATAACCATTATTTTGAGCACCTTCTGCAATTAGTGGATCATCATAAATCCCAACAACTCTGGTGGTACCATCTTGACCATAATCAGAATAATCAACTTTCCCTGTTAATGGATTAATTGATGCTGTAACCCACCTGCCACTTTTCATATTTGTATAGATAGCTTCTAGTGTTCCATCACCATTTACATCTAATGCATGTTGATATTTATAAGAACTGCTTACATCCTCATCAGCGGAATTAGCATGAAGATTTCCGTCATAATCTCTTATGTTATTGAGAGTATAATTTTGCCCTTTTACGAGTTGAGAGACGACTTGTTTTACACCATTTAAATCCTCCACAATTTCTGCAATTTTCTCTTCTATTGCAGCATCTCTAATCAAAATTGATTCGGTCTCTCCAACTTGAGTTGTTCTTTCTGAATCGGAAAATAGTTTGATATCTATAGTTTCATAACCTTCTGTTTCTCCGTCATTTGCAATTGAATGTTTAAAAGAAAAAGTACCGTCGCTGCCAACAGTTCCAGAACCAGTAAGTGATCCACTCGCAAAATCTGTAATTGAGATATCAGTGCCACTCAATGACCAATAAAGAGTGGACCCTTCTGTAATATTTTCTGTGCTTGCAGTTGTTGTAAGTTCATATCCCTCCTGAGGAGAGTTGATTGTTGTTGATAAAGAATATGTTTTACTGTTTATTGCTATTGAAGATGTGGTGACAGATTCTGAGAACCCCTGTCCATCTGTATAAGAAATTATTGCTCTTACTTTTTTACCTTCTTCTGATGAAGTAAGTGTATAAGTTGAATCTGTTCCAATTTGTGTCCAGGTGGTTTCATCAGAAGATGACTGCCAGACATAGGATAAAGTACCAGCTCCATCAGGATCTGCAGAGGATTCTGTGATGCTTAAGTTATCTCCTGCCAACTTATTACCTGAAGAATTTATTGTAAAAGTTGCATCGCCATCATCAATTAAATCGACAGAAGATGTGGTGACAGATTCTGAGAACCCCTGAGCATCAGTGTAAGAAATAATTGCTCTTATTTTTTTACCTTCTTCTGATGATGTAAGTGTATAAGTTGAATTTGTACCGATTTGTGTCCAGGTGGTTTCATCAGAAGATGATTGCCATGCATAAGATAGAGTTCCAGTTCCATCTGGGTCGGCTGTTGATTCTGTAATACTTAATGCTTGACCAACTTGAGTCGTACCTGATATCGCAAAACTTGCATCACCATCATCTGAAGCTTGAATATTTAAGGAATTTGAGGCACTTAAAGTACCTCCATCTCCGTCAGTTATTGAATAGGAAATAGTTATAGAACCAGTTGTTCCTGAGGCAGGGGTGTAAGTGTAATTATCTCCAGATTGAGATGATGATCCTGAACTAAAAGCCAGGCCAGATATCGATAAAGTATCAAATTCTGCATCACTATAACCTGTTAGAAGGTCTGTTTTAGTAATTAAATAATTTGTATCTTCTGTTCCATCGGAAAATGATTTTTTACTACCAGAAAGTGTTGGTGAGGCATTAGTTGGAACATCTGCAGGAAGTGAAACAGAATATGCAGATCCAGCATAACCGCTTACTTCAATTGTTTTGTATTCAAAATTCTCTGCCCCATCATCTGCTAAATCAGCAGATTTAGAAGTTGAATCAAAATAATTCGTTCCTAATGATATTGCAGTTCCAAGATTGCTCGTATCTCTGGTATGAAAAACTGATGTGCCTGAGAAACTCGTAATATTGTTTCCTGAAAAAGAAGTATTAGCATTGGCATTTTTAATAACGTAATTTGATGTATTGGCAAATGAATTAGAACTTGCAGTTACAGCAAGTCCTTTTAAATCTGTTCCTATCCCGACTGAATCAAAAACATTTCCTGTAAGAGAGAAATGTGGCCCTGTTCCAAAATTCTGATCATTTCCGTAAGAAAGTGAGGTGCCATTATTTTTAAAGTGATTTTCATTGATTTGAATATTATTTGTAGAAAAGCTATCCGCATGACCAAAAGCTATTCCTGTTCCTGTGCCTGAAATATAGTTTTTGTTAATTTTTAGACCAGGAGTATCATCGTTAACCCAACTGTAAGCATCAATACTAATTCCACTGGTAGATTTTATTTCATTATTGGATATTTCTACATCTCCTATATGACTTCCATATCCTCCTCCGCCAACTTGAAAACCTAAAGAATGACTATCAGCAACAAGATTATTCGTAATAGTTAAATCATCTACATTTCTTTGATTTGGCCAGATAGCAACTGCAGTACCACCTCCAAGAAAATTATTGTTTGATATCTCAGTATTATTATGTGGCCCATATCCTGAGACTTCATAAGGCGTATCAATACATCCGTTCGTATCTTTAAAAGTTGAATTTGTTATTTTTACACTATCTGTATTAGTTAGATAGATTGATTTCCCATTATTTTCAAAAACACAGTCATCAATTAATATCCCTTGGCCTTCAACATTTACACCGTAAGTTGCATTTGAAATCGTTACACCTTTTAAAGATGAGCCACTAGAGGAATTACTGCTGGTGTTATCGGTAAATTCAATTCCTTTCCAATCATCAGTTCCACTCCCATCAGAGCTTATTGATATATCATCATTATTTGTATTGGCTACTAAGAAGCCAGTTGAATCTATCCAAATTTTATAGTCCCCACCTGATTGAACTGTGATTTGAGTCCCTGCACTTATTGTTAAAGTTGCTCCATTAGTTACCTTTACACTGCCAGTAACCGTAATATTCCCTGACCAAGTTTGATCAGAATTAATTATCCCAGACTTTTCAGTAGACACGACTTGCGAAACTTTTATCGAATTTTATATAATTTTGTTCGAAATTTCCACATAGTTAGTTCCTAGCGCTACTCTTAGCGCTATTTGTTTATATGAGATCAATAAGACAAT
>CABZFV010000020.1 GCA_902525075.1 uncultured Prochlorococcus sp.
TATGCAAATTACCAGAACCAAACTCAGATGAGTGATTATTTAACAAGCAATGGATTTGAATCAGTTATCAGCGAAATAATTTTGTAAGATGTGGTGCTCATAGAGCACTAGGTCGTAAGCGGGCGACAAACGGGCGAGGAATTGTATAACTTTGGCTATTTATGTATATCTTTGCCTTATTTTTGAGACTCGTAATTTCTGAGACATGACAACTAACTAGCCATAGCCTGACTAGTTTATTTAAACTACTGTCTCAATTTGTCGTATGGGTGCTTTGGGAGCACTAGGTCGCAGGTTCGAATCCTGTCGCCCCGACTCTAATATTTCTTTTTGTATAAACATCAAGGGCGTCCATACCCCTATATTATCCGTTTTGCACTAGTTTTTGCACTATTTACCCCTAATCGCAAAAAGAATGCAATCATATCAATGTATTAGGACTAAAAACACTCCTCTAAACGAGAAGAGGGTTTGCAGCTTTTCGCATATAATTACCCCTCTGCCGTCAGTTGTTTGAGTTGTTTGCGGCCTTCTCGAACTATGCGACCCATTTCGTGCATTTTCTTAGCCACGGCGGGAACATTCCACTTTATAGAGTCAGTTGCACTAACTCCCAAAAAATAGTGTTCGCCACCTTCCAAAAAACCACCTTGGCAGTCTCTAAGATTTTTTAAATAAACAGTAGAGATTCCTAACTCGGCGGCTGCGATACTCGTTTTGACGAGTCCTTTTGAGAACATTCGACTAACCTCGAATAGATGCCCTGCCTTTCAAGAAAACTTCGAATATTTTTAGGCTGTTTTTCCCAATCCATAACCATCCCTTTAGCAAGCATTGGCGAAGGGTTCTCAGAATTAACAAAATCAGTAAAAATTTTAATTTTGTTCTGAACTTCCGAAGGCGATTGGCCTTTCTTAAGTTGAGGTAATCTAAGTTTTTTATAGTTTGGGTTTGCGGCCATGATCATTCATCTCCTTGAGGGTCGTGAATATATAGACATCTTTCACTTTCGATCAGAAACACAAATCAAAAAGGCATCGATTCATGCAGGCGAACTTTGGCGTACTACATCCAAGGCCAGCTTTATTCATTATTAAAAGTATATATATTTTGAGAGCGTTTGCAACAAGTATTTCTAAGTCTTTTCTATTACTTACCAACACTTACCAACACTCATAAAAAAGGTGCAAGTAGCAAGCGTTTCATCTAGGAAGTATTCTATTTAATTCGGGATATTCAATTCTTAATTCTTCTATAAATGCATCAACGGTCTTTGATATCTCGTCAGTAGTATTCAAAATAGAATTTTTATATTTAAGATATTCGGAAACTTGAAATAATTTCATAGTTGATTTTGTTAAAAGTAATGTTGCAAGAGGAGATTTATCTGCCAATTTAGTTGAAGGAAAATATTTTATAGTTTCAGGATAAGTTTTTTCCATATCCTCAATATAGTCTTCTATCTTTTCATTTAATTCATCATATTTTGATGATAAAAACTTTTTGGTATTTAAATATTCAAAACCTGCGAATAAAAAACCAATAGGAAAACTTAAAAATAATATTGAAAGAGAAAGCCTAAGAAGATTTTGGGAAAATTTTTCCATAGAAATAATCAATTAAATTTATTTAAAACATATCAAGGTTAAAAGTAAGTAAAGCATGTAATATTTTTGCTTTCTTCTTCCGATCTACTGAAATATTTAATTTTTATAATTTCTATATCGACTGTCAATCGTATTTAATATAGCGGTGCAAGTGGTAAGCGTTTCATTTAAGCTTTCCTTATTTTGTCAAAATTTTTATTTATTTTGATATATTAATTCTGGGTTAAAAGAATGAACAAATAACATTGGCTCTTCATTATCTACATCAGTAACTATGTGAAATTTATTATCATCATAATTTACTGCTATTCCTCCAGCCCAATTCATGTAGGGGATTTTATATTGATTAATAATTGTATTTGAATCCCAATCATAAATATAGATTTCCCTATTTAAACCACTCAATATCCAGATTTTTTTATTTAATACATCATAATCAAGCCCACTAATATCAAAACTATTTAATTGATTTTCATAGTTGGAGAACTTTTCAATTTTTCTAAAACTAAGTATTTTATTTAATTCACCGTTAATTTTTATTAGCATTGCTGGAAAATCTTGTTTTGCAACAATATATGTTTCCTCTTCTGGTAAAAAAGTTATTGCCTCTAGTCCATGACTTTTATTTAAGGTCTGCAATTTAAAGAATTTTTTTATAAGTGAAAAATTCTTCATTTCACTTAATAAGTAGTTTTTATGTTTTCCGCTATCCAATTCAACAGTAACTACTTTAGGATATTGAGATTCTATTACAGCTACTAAAAGATTACGTTTTTTATTCAAGGTAATACCTTCACTTTCATCGAGAGGAGAATTAATTGTTTTTTTTCGATTTATATCTCCTTTAAGATCTAAATTAAACAATTTGGAAGTGTCGTCACTAACCGTCCAAAGAGACTTTTTATCTACATCAAAAACTAAACCTGAAGGTTCATCAAATTCTAAGTCAACATTGGCTATTGCTCTTTGACTAATAAAATTAATATGAGGAGTATCTAATCTATCTTTGATTTGTATATTTGCATTAACAGAATTAGGTAAAGCGATAGCAGCTAGTAGTGCAAGTAGTAAGCGTTTCATTTATTCCCAAGTTTTCATATCAGTAGTTCCTTGTGATCTTTGCATCCAGGCATATTTCCATGTACCGTTTTCATTTTTAAAAATGCAAGTGTAAGTTGAAAGATCTTTATTTTGATTTCCTTTATAACTGAAGATTTCATTCAAAGTGAAAACGGCGTATGCTATCTCACCGTAAATTTCAATTTTGTGGGTTTTGATTAGTTCTGAGGATTCTGCAACTAAGTCTTTACTATCAAACATTCCAACTAATCCCTGCGCAGAGATTGGATTTCCACTTGGCCTTACAGCCAAAAAATCTTCAGTCGCATTCGGTATTAGAAAAGAGGAGTCTTCACTGGTTGCATAACCATTAATTAAATTTTCTATGGCTTGAGTACTTGACATTAAAAAAGGAGCTAATTGCCCCTTATTTTAGATCGACTGTCAATTACTAACTATTAGCAGTGATAGTAGTAGAGTTTCATCCTTTTGTAGATGCAGTTTCTGGAGTATTTTTCAAAATAGGAATAAAATATTCATAATCTACATTTTTAAAAAATAATTAACCTGAGAATCCCATTTTCTGTTCTGCTGCCATTAATGAACCAACAAGCTTATGCTCAGCAACTTTTTCATCGTCAGTCATAACTGGCTTGATATCAAAATCTATATCAAACTTAACTTTCCAAGGAGCAAAGTGTTCTGTCATTTTTATACCTGCTGAAGCTTGGACAATAATATAAACATTATTTGAGTAAGAGGCATGATACCTTCCCAAAACTTTGAATCCTTCAAACTCATCATTCAAAGTTCCATCTTCAACAACCTTTAAAAAAAGATCGTAAGCTGCACCCATGAGAGCAACATTCTTAAAAGTTGCAGTTACAAAATAAGTATTCATTTGATTAATAAATCTTAAATTATTTCTAGGATATATTATTTAAAATTGAGTTAAGGATCTTGAAATGAATACTTCTGCTTAAGAAACTATCTTGGATCGACTGTCAATCGTATTAAATATAGCGGTGCAAAGTAGTAAGGTTTCAATTTTTATTGTTAACTAATCCATAAATACATAAAAGAGGATTCACTATTAAAACAATCCAAAAAGGAGGAGGAGGTCCTCCATCAACAATTGTCCCAGCATTAAAAGTATTAAATAGAGCTACTACTAAAAAACAAAACATCAAAGCTAATTCACCTGATAAAACTTTTCTTATAGAGGCTTTATCTTTTATGGAACTACAAATAATCAATAAACAACCAATTCCCAAATTACTAGCAGCTACAACATCAGCAGTACCTCTAACAAGAAGCAATGTTTCACTTGAAGCATCGCCTGCAATAGTTTTCACTGAAAAAATGAGTAGGAAAATAATTAACAACCCCAACAGGATATGAAGCGCTCCAGTAGTTTTTAAAATATTTTTTAACTTCATAAAAAAAGGAGCTTATTTCCCCCTTATTGTAGATCGACTGTCAATCTTAAATTAGACACCTACTTCAAAGGCATTTTTTTGATGTCTAGCAACAGCAGCTTCGATAGATGCTTCACTAGTCCAACGGCCGTAAAAATTTAAATGTGTTGCGGGTGTATGACCCATTGCTTCGGCGGCATCTCGAATTGAGATTGGATTATCACTAGCTTTGTGAGCTATCCAAGCCCATCTATGACGAAGGGAATATGGCGTTAATCCTTTAGTCTTTTTAGCTATCTGTTTCCAAATAATTGTTCTATTTAATTGTTGGGTTAATGTTGCACCAACATCAGCAAATCTTCTCTTTTTCTGAACCATCTTAATTTGATTTTCGATCGCTTCTGGAAGTCCAACTAAGCCGCTTTTATATTGTGCTACAAGCTCATTTCCTAGCCCTTCTCTGCCCAATATATCTAGTGCAAATACTCTACGAGGTGGATTCTTTTTGCCCTTATTCTGGACGTTTTTCTTGATACTTCCGACAAATAATTTATTACCATCTCTTACTTCAAGAGTGGCTAATTCTGAAAGTCTTAATCCATGCAATGCGATCAATCCGACCGCTAAATATAACTTAGGATTTGTCGCTTTTAGTGTGTCTAATAATATTGCTAAATCAGCGTCAGATATTGGTGGAGTTACTGTATCTTCTGTAGTTCTAGTATTATCTCCGACCAGTTCTTTAGCTAAGTCTTTATGGGGTGGAAGCCATCTTTCACTCATACCGTGGCGGTTGACTCCATATTCAAGAATTTTATAAACGGAATCTAAATATCTTTTTCTAGAATCTGAACCCGAGGGAATATCATCAAAGAAATTTTTAGCGTATTTTTTGACAAAATCTTCTCCCGAAGTTGGTGTAGGTTTTTTATTCATTACTTCTCTAAATCGATCAACTCTTCTAGTCCACTCCATACCAGTTTTAGAGCTTAGACCTTCTTTAGTTTTTTCAAATGCGATTAGTACTTCATCCCAAATAACATCAGATACTTTTTTCTCTTGGGGTAAATTTTGAGCTTCCCATCTTTTAGCAGCATCAGATAGTGAAACTTTCTTATTAACTACGAGTGGTTTTATAAAATCAATAGCCCCATTAATTTTTGCGATATTAGTTTTTTCCCAATTAATATTTATTGTCTTTGTAAGCCTATTATTTGCAGCCCCTTTGCCCTCGTTAATAACGTAGATAACTTTAGTTCTTCCCGACCCTTCGCCGTTTACACGCCATCCTCGGCCGTGATTAGTGCAGATTAACTTTCTTAAGTCTTGAACCCATGAATCTTTGTTACTGCTTGCCATTTGAAAAAGTGCTATTAGTGCATATATTAGTGCAGAATCGATATTATGCACTTACAAACACTTACAAACACTTATTTAGAAAATATCGCTAACCAATAAAAAACCCTGTATATAACAGGGATTTAGGGAAGCGGATGAAGAGATTCGAACTCTCGACATTCTCCTTGGCAAGGAGGACATCATAAATTTTAGAAGGCAGTTATAGTAACAAAATTTTAAGTCTATAATTGAGTTATTACTGACATTTGGGAAACATGCCCTAGACTGCTATGGAAGGCTATGGCCAGCTACAGCCATTTTGCCCTAAATTCTGCCCTAAATTTATGACCATCTCCATATCAAAGGGGATGTCCTAACAAAAAATCAAACCTGACTTCCTTCTGAAATGGCTTTAATTAGAACTAAATGGGATTCTGCCCTAAGAAAACTTATAAAAAATGAGTGTGGAAAAGGATGGTTAGTTGAAGAACAATCATCCAAAACTAAATTAGTTAGAAGAAATGAAGACGGTAAGCAGGCTGTTACCTTACCTATTTCATATGAGCCATTAGAACAGACAGAAATATTAAAGGCAGTTGTTGGTATTAGAAAATTAATGCTGAAAGATAAAACATTAAATCTTAAACAGGCGGCAGAAATATATTTAGACAATAATGATATGTCAATTAAACCTAAAACTAAAGTTGTTGGAAGTTGGGAAACTATAAGAATTGATTTTGAAAAGGCTAGAGAAGGATTAGCTAAATCAACAAGAAATGAAACTGCAAGAAGATTAACAAGATTATTAGGTGTTATTGATGGTAAAAAAATAGTTTCTAAATTAAGCCATTACGATAAAAAACTAAAAAAGAATATTTACTTAGATACTGTTCTAGAGACATTTCAGAGGCCAACAAATGGAGATCAATTAATTAGAAAATATGCTGAAAAGTTTTTTCCAGATATGCCTGCTGGTGGAGATGGTAGATCAAGAGATTTAGATACTATTGCAAGCTTCATTGAATATGCAGTTGAAGAAAGAAAGTTAATGCCTGATAAATGGCTTTATAATTTCAAACGTTTGAAAAAAGAATTAATTGGAGGTGAATCTACTACCTCATTGGTGGATATTTCAGATATTGATAATACTCTTGAAGTCTCAGAATTTAAAAAGCCAATTAAACCAGAGCAATTATCTACATTATTAGATGCAATGCAGGCTGATAAAAAACATGACCTATGGTTTGTTACTGCATTAATAGGACTCTATGGATTAAGGCTGGCTGAAATTGCTGTTTTAACTGTTAGAGATGGGGAATTTTTATGCGGCAATTTTATTAAAAGAAATAGAAACACTAAGAAAAACTCAAAGCCTCCATTTAGGAAAATTATGGGACTAGATTTACCTGACAAAATAGGTCTAGCTAGTGAGATAAAAACTAAATTTGAAAGTAGATTATTTAAATTTCCTCTACCAATAAGAACTCAAATTTCAAAAGTAAAAGAGAAGGGAACTTATAAAGATATTGGGCAGGCATACTATCAGCTACTAGACCGCTATCAGCCATGGAAAGACCTACTAGCAACTCCTGATGGAAAAGGATTATCGCCATACAGTTTGAGGCATGGATGGGCATGGAGAGCGCACAAAATGGTAGAGCCTGCAATGCATTACAGGGAAGCGAGTGGCTTAATGGGTCACACTCCACAAACCCATCTAAGTCATTACGGAAGCTACTTTGATAAAGCAACTCAAGATGATGCACTAGCTAAATATAATGAAGGACTTAAAAAGTTACAGGAGGAAATGTCTCTATAGCTATGGCCTGCTATGGACTCCTATGGTTGCAAAAAATAAATCCATCATTATATTAGAAATATCCGAGTAGACCCTTTGACTTGGCACAGCGAAACTGTGATTCTCTCAGAGGTACTAGCTCTTAAAGTTTTCTGTAAAGGGAAACGGTAGGTCAAAAATATTTGTTGAGTCTTTATGTCTAATTTCACTTATGGTCATCAAAAAAAGGGGAACTCTCCTGTAACTGATGATGTAATTAAAAGGAATGTTAATTTTCTAGGAGCAATTCTTTCTAATTCTTCAGAGGATGAAATTGAAGTATGGCGTACTAAACTTCCCAGACTTCCTAAGGCAGTTAAACAAGGCTTAAAAGATAATTTTGGTATCAAGTTTTAAATAAATAAATCCTAGAAATTTTTAACCGTTTCTTTTTATCCAATGTTGTACAAGACACCTGATGCCGCTAGGTATCTCAACTGTTCTGTTGACTTCCTCAAAGATTGCAGGGAGATCAAAGGCAGATTCTTAAAATGTAATACACATTATTTCCCTGGACTAAGTTCAAATTCTCCAATCTTGTGGGATGTAGAACTAATCCAACAAGTTTTCATTGAAAGAGGAATCCTCAATGAGAAAGAGCGCATAGCTGAAAGAATCCTTAAAGAAGGCGTTGGTAACTAACTATGACCAGCGAAAAAAGAATAGATCACCTTCTCGACATGGAGACAGTCGGAGGGGAGAAAAGTACTGCGCCAACTGAAAAGTTATTTCCCTTTAAGCCTTATATAGGGCAAAAACTAGGGCAAGAACTGGTTGATAGTGGCATTTCATTTAATTGGCATGGCTTATTAAATTACTCAAACGTCACTAAAGAAGAGTGTTTTCAGGTAATGGGTTACAAATGGAGTGGTTATGTAATCCTTTATAAGGATTTAGATGGCAAACCTTACCTCCATAATGGACAACCCTTTTACAGATTTAAACCTGATGCTGGTCAATTAGAGCCTAAGGATGGGAAAAAACCAGCAAAATATCTTTCAGCTAAAGGCTCAGGATGTAGGCCATATTATTCGCCATTTTTAAAACAACAAGGCTTAATTGATGACCTCAAAAAAACTGGAGATGTCATTTTTACCGAAGGAGAAAAAAAGGCTGATAGTTTAGTTTTTCATGGATTTACAGCAATAGGCATAGCTGGTGTTGATTGCTGGAGAGATGGGAGATCAACAGAAATGTTGCCTGAACTTGAGGCCATGAATTGGAGAGGGCGCAATGCATTTATAATGTTTGATTCTGATGTAACAACTAAGGATTCAGTCCAGAGAGCATTAAAAGCTTTGGCCTGCAAACTTACAGAAAAAGGCGCAAACGTCAGAATAGCTACATTGCCCCATGATCTTGATGGGACTAGAAATGGGGCTGATGATTTCCTAGTTAAATATGGACGTGAGGCATTAATAGAAGTTTTAGGTATAGCTAGGCCATCCCATAAAAACAAAAAATATATATGGAAAGATGAGCCTGAAAAAAGCCATCACACAGCAGTATTAGCGGCTATTGTTTTTAAGAATTTTTATGCTCTAAGGCCAGACATTGGTTTATATAAATGGGTTGGAACAAGATGGGAACATTTAAATAGAAAGCCTAAAGACGCAATTATTAATCCATTGCATAAATGGTTAGATGCTATGAATTGGGAAAAGAGGGAGAATCATCATTTAGCCTCTGTAGTTAATGAAGTAATAGCCAGAATTGAACAAACAGAATGGGACTCTAGTAATTTAATGAGTTTCAAAAATGGGACATTTGATGTTAATAAACAATTTTTTAATAACACCCATAACAGAAAAGATTATTTAACTCATACTTTTAAATTTAATTTTTATAAGGATGCAAGTTGCCCTACATGGATACAGTTTCTAAATGAGTCCTTTAATAACAATCAAGAAAAAATTGAACTATTGAAAGCAGCCTTTAAATGGTCAATCTTCCCGAAAGATAATAAAAGAGCATTTTTAGTTGAATTAATTTTTGATCTTTATGGGCGTAGAGGTTCAGGCAAGGGGACAACACTAGAAGTATTAACAGCAATAGCTGGAGGGAGTGAAGCCTGCGGAATACTTAGGACATCTTCACTTAATAAGCCAACTGTATTGTTTGGATTAATGGGTAAGAAAATAGCAATAGACCCTGATGCTTCAGGCCATATATCTGATGCTGGAGTTTTAAATTCAATAATTACTAATGAACCAGTAGAAGTTAAAAAATTATATTTAAATGAAAGTTCTGAGAGATTAGGAGTTGTTTATTGGAGAGCCTTTAATGACAATCCAACTGCATCAGGTGGAGGAGTTGAAGGACTTGGGAGGAGAATGGTTACTTTTAAATTTGATAAAACAGCAACCAACCCAGACCCAAAATTAAAAAATAAATTACTTGCAGAGATTGAAGGTATTTTTCAATGGTGCTGGAATATGGATGACAATAAAATGTTTGAAGTTTTAGAGAATCGAGGAAATATTGCGGCAGTAGCTGAAGCAACTATTGAAAATCAATTAGAGAATCAGCCTGTTTTACAGTTCATTTATGAATTAAATGGATTTGATTCAATTAAAGCTTCAAATCTTTATTCTAAATATCGTGATTGGTGCAATGAATCAGGAAAGCATACATTAACTCTTACAAAATTTGGAAGGGAACTAAACAAGATGGAAGGTTTTGTTCAAAAAGACGTTAAAGCTGATGGAAACTACTACACAATTAAAGAATCTGGAGAAATTAACTTAGCTGAACATTTTGGAATCTCTACTAATGCAAGGTTGAACCCTCCATCATTGAAGGTTGATAACTCAAACCCTCCAGCTTCAAATCCTCCTATTGATGAGGGGAAAAATAAATCTATGGAGAGTATGGATAGTTCAAACAATAAAAATAGTTTTAAAAATAAAAAAGAGAATATAAATAGAAAAGAATTTTCCCAACAAACCCTCCAAACCCTCCAACCATCCATAACAGGTTCATCATGGGATACAGACTCTGGAGATGACCCATTTTGGGACGAAATGTAGCGATTGGCTTCTACTGTAGGAGATAGTCATAGCTTTAAACCTCTTTCTACCACTACTCTTAATGTCTTAAATATGCCTATTTAGGGCGTTTTCTAGGGCATTATTGACAGTCGATCTACAATAAGGGGCAATTAGCTTTTCCAAAATGAAACGCTTAGCTTTCCTTTTTGTAGTTCCATTTATTGTTGGTTTTGGACACGATAAAGTAAGAAAATGTGAAAACTTACAAAATGCTATAAATCAATCAGAAAAAAACTACAAGCAAAAAATATCATTCACAAAATACAGCAAAGAATTTACTAATGATAAAATTGCTGAAATTTATGGAATAGATGTAAAGAATAGCCCATATAAATTATTGAGTGTTTGTAATGAATTAAGAGAACTTGATAAAGAAAAATATACTGAATGTTTTTATTTTGAAACCTTCTTAAAAAGTGGAAACTATAGTGGTGATGATCTTGATTTTATGGCTGATGAAAGAAGACAAAATGCTGATCTTTTAAAAGAAGAATTTAAAACTAAATATGATTCAATAAAAAAACAAGCAAAAGAAGATTATTTA
>CABZFV010000021.1 GCA_902525075.1 uncultured Prochlorococcus sp.
CAATATTTCTAAGAACAATTTCTAATGGAATTACTTTTATTTTTTTTGCAATCAATGTATTTTCATTTTCAAGTTCAATAAAATGAGTTGGAATATTCTTCTCAATAAGAATCTCAAAAATTCTTGCACTTATTAAGCAATTAAGTTTACCTTTACCTTCAAATTTTTCTTTTTTCAATGCATTAAAAGCTGTAGCATCATCCTTGAATTCAATTCTTACTTTTTCTACATCATCATGAGTAAATACTTTTTTTGCTTTGCCTTCATAAATTAACTCATGTTTGTTATTCATCAACTTAATACCTCATTACTAAAGTACTTTTTATAATTAACATATTTATTAAAGATCAACTTCAAATGATTTTATTTCATTTTAACTGATTATTAATCAAAACCTCATAACCTTAAAATACAAATATATGGGAATTAATACACCTAGTTCAAGGAACTTTATTAGATTAGAAAATATTCTAATAATTGGAAATGGCGGGAGAGAAAACTCTTTGGCCTGGGCTATTCAAAAAAATGAATTTGTTAAAAAAGTTTATTTAATACCTGGTAACGCTGGTTCAGAAAGAATAAATAAATGTAAAAGAATAAAAATTGATATAAATAACAAAAATGAACTGGTCGAGAAGCTTGATTTTTTTAAGATAGATTTAGTCGTTATTGGACCAGAAATACCTTTGGCAAATGGATTAGCTGATTTTCTTCGGAAAAAGGATTTTAAAGTGTTTGGTCCAAATAAAGATGGAGCAAAACTAGAATTTAGTAAATCTTGGGCGAAGGAATTTATGCAAGAGGCAAATATTCCAACTGCAAACTTTTGGAAAGTCAATTCTTTAGAAGAAGCTAAAAAAATTATTAATTCATCATCAATTCCACTTGTAGTAAAAGCTGATGGTCTAGCTTCAGGTAAAGGTGTTTTTATTCCTAATTCAAAAGATGAATGTTTTAAAGCAGCAGAGACAATTTTTAATGGAAAATTTGGCAACTCTGGGAATGTAGTTGTTCTAGAAGAAAAAATTCAAGGGCCAGAAGTTTCAGTTTTTGCTTTATGCGATGGAAAGAGATATACCCTACTGCCTACCGCCCAAGATCACAAAAGACTTAATGAAAAAGATAAAGGTCCAAATACAGGAGGTATGGGGGCTTATTCTCCTGCCCCATTATTAACAGAAGATTACCTTGATAGAATTATCAAAGAGATAATTGAACCTACAATAGATGAGCTAAATAAAAAAAATATTGACTATAGAGGCGTAATTTATTTTGGGTTAATGATCACAGAATCTGGGCCCAAGGTTATAGAATATAATTGTAGATTTGGTGATCCAGAATGCCAAACAATAATGCCCTTGATGGATAAAGATTTTGTATTTCTTTTAGAAAAATGCTCAATGGGAAGTTTAACTGGTTACGAAAAAATTACTACTTCTGATAAAGTTAGTGGTTGCGTAATAGCGACCTCCAAAGGCTATCCTCACGAATATAAAACTGGCTATCAGATAAAAATAGGTAAGATTGATTTAAATGATTGTCAAATTTTTGATTCAGGTACTTCTTTTAGTAAAAATGGGAAATTATTAACTGCTGGAGGAAGAGTCTTAAGTATTGTCTGTCAAGATAAAGACTTCGATACAGCTTTTGAAAAAGCCTACAAAAATTTAAAAGAAATACATTTTGAGGGTATTTACTTTAGAAATGACATAGGTCATCAAGTGAGAAAAAACTTTTCTAAGGAGAATTAAGCTTATGGTGGATACCAATAATCGAGAAAGTAGAAAATATAACATCACCGATGATGAAGATATGAATACTAACTATTGGATTAATGGACTTCTCGCTTGGTGGAGTGGTTTCAGTTTAAGAACGAAGTTATTAGCTATAGCAACTCTTGTCGTAAGCCTCCTTATGACAGGAATAACTTTTTTTGCATTAAATAGTATTCAAAGAGATGCAGGTATGAATGATACTAGATATGCTCGAGATCTTGGCTTATTGTTATCTGGTAATGTTACAGAATTAGTCGCTAATAACCAAAAAAAAGAAATTTCAAATGTAGCTGAAAAGTTTTGGAGATCAAGTCGAAACCTTCGTTATATATTCTTTACTGACGCCGAAGATATTGTTCAACTTGGGATACCGATCAGTGCGACACCAACAAGCTCAGACAGTCAGTTTCAGCTCACTCGAAAATTAAAACTACCTTCAGAATTGAAGAAGAGACCTCAATTCCCATTAGTTAGGCAGCATGCCACACCTCAAGGTCAAGTAACCGATGTATTTGTTCCAATGTTGTGGAAAGGCAAATATCTTGGAACTTTAGCTTTAGGAGTCACACCTAATAAAAAAGCACTAGCCAGTGCTGCCTTAACTAGAGAAGTAACCATTGCAGTTTTTATCTCTATTTGGGTTTTAGTAATACTTGGAGCTGTATTTAATGCACTTACAATTACAAGACCAGTCAGAGAATTAGTAAGAGGTGTTAGAGAAATTTCAAAAGGAAATTTTAAATCCAGAATTTCTCTACCCATGACAGGTGATCTTGGAGAACTCTTAAATGGATTTAACCGAATGGCAACACAGTTAGAAAATTATGATGAAGCTAATATAGAAGAACTAAAAGCGGCGCAAATCAAGCAGCAATCATTGATAGCTACAATGGCTGATGGTGCAATATTATTGGACTCACAAGGCAAGATTGTACTTACCAATCCAACAGCAAAGAGATTATTTCGTTGGGAAGGAAGATTTCTAGAAGGTAAACAATTTTTAAATGAAATCCCCGAAATTTTATCCAACGACTTACATACAAATATAGAATCTATTTTAAACAGGGAAAAGGAGAATGACGATTTAAGATTCAGTTTAGGAGAACCAGCAAGAACCTTAAGAATTGTCTTGCAATCAGTCCTAGATACAAATAAAATTGAATTAAAAGGAATTGCTGTTACAATCCAAGATTTAACTAGAGAAGTTGAACTCAACGCGGCACAAAATAGATTTATTAGTAATGTTTCTCACGAATTAAGGACACCACTTTTTAATATCAAAAGTTATGTAGAGACCTTACATGATTTAAAAGATCAGCTTTCTGATGAAGAACAAATAGAATTTTTGGGCATTGCGAATTCGGAGACTGATAGGTTAACGAGACTTGTAAATGATGTCTTAGATTTATCAAGATTGGAGTCTGGGAAAATTGTTCAGCTTGAGCAAATGGACATAAAACCAGCAATAGAGCAGACTCTTAGGAATTATAGACTTAATGCTACAGAAAAAAATGTTTCATTAGCTCATGATATAGAGGAAACTATTCCTCCAATTCTTGGAAATTTTGATTTACTTTTACAGGTTTTTGATAATTTGCTGGGTAATGGATTGAAATTTAGTCCAAACAACAGCATTCTAATTATAAGAGCTTATACTTGGCCAGACTCCTGTCCTGCTTTCCCTCCAAGTATTAAAAATGATGCAGCCCCTCAATGTGAATTAGTTTCACCACTTCCAAAAGTAAGAATTGAGATTGCTGATACTGGCTCAGGAATATCTCAGGCTGATCAAGAAAAGATATTTGATCGTTTTTATAGAGTAGAGAATTCTGTTCATACTGAGCAAGGAACCGGTTTAGGTTTATCTATAGTGCGGGGAATAATTGAAAAACATGGCGGGGAGATTCGTATGGCTAGTGAATTAGGAGTAGGGACAACGTTTTGGTTTGATTTAGCCTTGGCACAATCTGATAAAGATGAATTATTGACAAAAGCTATTAATAATTCAAATTCTTTTCAAGGATCTGAAATTAAAGAAATTATCTAATTATTATTATCTAAACCTTTAAAAACATTTTGAACATTTTGATCAGGTACAACTCTATGAGGTGCACCACTAAATATTTGTTCAAAATTAGAAAAAGAATCTTTTATTTCTGGGCCACTATTTGTAATGATAAATTCTCTTATTCGTTTATCATGCCATGATCCCCGCATTTTAAATACATTTATAGCTCTTGCCATCTCACCTTTTATTTCTACATATTGAAGCAATAAAATAGTATCTGTAATTGTTGAGATATGAGAATCAGTTATAGAATGACTCCCCATAAATTCTTCTGCAGTATTAGTAAAAAAGCCTGCTATCTCCTCTTGTTTTGTATAACCAGTGACAGCAATTACAAACTGTCTAAATGCATTTAAACTTACACCTCTTGCTAAGGCAGAGAGAGAATCAATTGCCATTCTTTTTGGCTTAAATTGATTAATTTGCGTTTTTATGATTTGTAAGTGATCTTCTAAACCAGTTGATTCAGGATACGCACAAATAATTTTCAACAACCCATCACTTTCCATTTTTTCAAAATCTATTCCCCAGCTAGTAGCATTCCTAAGCAATTGAGCCCTAGATTCTTCATATGCAAAAAGTATTGCTCTTTCATTATTGTTATAAGCATCTTCAACAAATTTTGATACAAGCATGGTTTTACCTGTACCAGTAGCTCCAGTGGCGAGAATGATGGAATCTTGAAAATAACCTCCACCACACATATCATCAAGATCCTTGACTCCAGAGCTAATTCTAATGTTTGAGGATCTTTGCGTTAATCTCATTGCTCCTAGGGCAAACACACTTATTCCATCATTCCCCATAGTGAATGGATACTCACCTTTCATATGTACAGTACCTCTTAACTTCAGAACTTCTAGAGTTCTTCTTCTCTTCTCTGATTCAAGAACATTTCTTAATAAGACTACATTATCAGATACAAATTCTTCTACACCATATCTAGCAATTGGTCCGTAATCATCCACCCTTTCTGTAGTCATCACGGTTGTCACACCTATTTCTTTTAATCTTGCTATCAATCTAAATATTTCCCTTCTAACAACGTAAATGGCATCATACTGTTGAAAGACAGCAGTTATTGAATCTATTGCAACTCTTTTAGCTTTATATTTTCTAATTGCATAACTAATTCTCTCAATAAGACCAGACAAGTCAAAGTTACCCGCCACATCCTGACCATCAGGATCAGGAGATGCGTCCAAAATAAAAAGTTTATTTTGATCAATTAATTCTTGTAAATTCCAACCAAAGCTTGCGGCATTTCTAATAATATCTAAAGGTGATTCCTCAAATGTTACAAAGATTCCAGGCTCATCAAAATTACAAATTCCATGATGTAAATATTGCAGAGAGAAAACAGTTTTACCAGTTCCTGAGGTACCACTAACGAGTGTACTTCGAGATACAGGCAACCCACCCCTACAAACATCATCAAAACCTTCTATTCCAGTTGGTAATTTTTGGACTTGCATTTTATTTGCTTTGCCAAATTTCTTATCATTCATAGTTTTGTGCTAATTAAACAAAAATAAAATAACCTTTGAATTTATTTTAATTTTAAAAGTTTTATATGTATTATTTATCTCCACTATATTCAGTTTCAGTTAATTCATCAAAAAGAAGATCTAAACCAATTAAAACTTTTTCTCTATCTGAAAGATCACCTATTATTTTTCTAACTGGTGGCGGTAAAATTTTAGCTAACGTAGGAGTGGCTAAAATTTTATCTTCTTCTGCAAGTTGTGGTTGCTTAAGTACATCGATAACCTTCAAAGCATAAACTCCCTTGAATTCATTATCTAAAATTTCTCTTAAGGTATTTAGAGCTCTCATCGAATTAGGAGTATTTCCAGCAACATAGAGTTTTAAAATATATGTTTTCCTTGCTGCCATCGTTATAGTTCCTGAATAGATATAAAAGATTTAAAATAACCCTTGACTTATTACACTATAAAATAAGAAAATAGACAAATTATTATGATTGCTTATTGGGCTTAATCAAATTATTAATTTGAGCCTAAAAGCGTCTTTAAGATATGACAAATTCTAAAATCTCCTCAAACAATTCTCCTGAAAGTAATGAATTGTATGCAATAGCAGAAACTTCAGGTCAACAATTTTGGTTCGAAGTTGATAGATACTATGACATAGATAGGTTAAATGCAAAAGAGAAAGACAAGATAACACTAGAAAAAGTTTTACTTCTAAAAGACAAAGACTCTATCACTGTTGGAAAACCTTACGTTAAGGATGCAAAAATTGAATTAGAAGTAGTCTCTCATAAAAGAGATAAGAAGATTCTTGTATACAAGATGCGTCCAAAGAAAAAGACAAGAAGAAAGATGGGGCACAGACAAGAACTTACAAGAGTTATGGTAAAATCTATTAATATAGGTAAGAGTACTCCTAAGTCTTCTTCTAAAAAGGAAGAAACTGTTAAAAAGGAAACTAAACCAAAATCAGAAAAATCTACAAATTAAACACTTCTAATGGCACATAAAAAAGGAACAGGTTCTACTAGAAACGGAAGAGATTCAAATTCCAAAAGATTGGGTGTTAAAGCTTATGGAGGAGAAAAAGTAACTGCAGGATCAATTTTAATTCGCCAAAGAGGCACATCTTTTTTACCGGGGATCAATGTCGGAAAAGGTAAAGATGACACCCTTTTTGCACTTAAAGAAGGGACAGTAAGTTTCGAAAGCATTAAAAGAAATTTAAGAAATAGAAAAAGAGTTAATATACTTATCTAATTTTCTTATAAGCTCTTGTAGTTATAAGAATTGGATGAAATACTTCTAAAAAATTTGATTGAAGAGTCTCAAAAAACTTTTCAACAATTTGAATGTCATCTATATGAAACGGATACTCATTCTTATCCCCCTTGTAAAAATACCAATTAAATAGAGCAATAGAATTACTATCCATAATTTCACGGAAATTGTTAATTTGAGAAGTTGGATCTGAAAGATGTTCCAAAACATCTAGACAAATTATCGTATCAAATTTCAATATTTGCGTTTCTTCAATTGTCTTACAGAAAGTAAGTTTTTTTTCGACTCCTAATTTCTTAGCCCTGTATTCAACAAAATTTCTATTTGTTTGATTAATATCTACAAAAAAAACATGTTCAACTTTTGAAGACATAGCGTTAGCTAAGGCATGAGTACCAATACCTCCTCCAAAATCCAAAACTAAATTTCTAGAAAATCTCTGCTGAAGTTTTAAAGTATCAGCAATGTAGTCCATACTTGTGATGTGCCAAGCAGCCAAATCAGCTACATGCCTATCTCCTACAATCTCAGTATAAAAATCTGAAACATCATTTAAAGCATCTCCAGGATGTGAATTTGCCAAATTCATCTTTGCATTTGCAAGGAATTCATCTAAATCACATTCTTTAATAGATAAGTATTCCATTAAATGTGATTTCAAATTAAAAGCATTGTCTAAAAACTCTTTTACAATAAAATTATTGTTTTTCAATTTCTTACTCTAAATTTCCAATACCAAAATCATAGGATGGTTATAAATCTTTCTCAAAGTATTCTTAATATTAAAAATGGAAACTAAAGATGGATTCTTAGTAATTAATAAAGATAAAGGATGTACCTCCCATGATTGTGTTAAACAAATAAGGAAGTTACTCAATACAAAAAAAGTCGGTCACGCAGGAACTCTAGACCCAGAAGTTATAGGAACATTACCAATCGCGATAGGCAGTGCAACAAGATTTATTCAATATCTTCCTCAGGGTAAAACTTACATAGGGCAAATTAAATTAGGGATAAGAACTAACACTGATGATATTCACGGGGAAATAATTAATCAAAAAAGTTGGCCTAAAATCAGTGATGAAAAATTAGATCTCTACTTAAATAGATTTAGAGGAATTATTAAACAAATTCCGCCGAAAGTATCTAGTGTGCACGTTGATGGAGAGAGAGCTTATAAAAAATTTTTAAGGGATGAAAATTTTGAATTACAGGCAAGAAAAGTAAAAATAGAAGAACTTACTTTAATGAAATGGGACCAAATAAACGGAATTGTAGAAATAAAAATCAAATGTTCAGCTGGCACATATATAAGAGCAATTGCAAGAGATTTGGGAGAAATTCTTAATTCTGAAGGTTGCCTTCTACAACTTAAAAGAATTTCAGCTTGTGGCTTTGATGAACAAAACTCGATAAAAATATCTGATATCGAAAAAGAAAAAGGAAAAAAAAGCTCAAAAAATTTTATTGTTCCAACAATTTCTGCTCTTAATCATATTTCAACATTTACCTTAAGTAATGAAGAACAAATCAATTTTTGGCAAACAGGAAGAGCAATTAGAGTTGATATTAATTCCTTAATGAAAAGCAAGTCTTTTGATTGTAAAAAACCCATAAAAGTAATAGATAAAAAGCAAACACTACTCGGGATTGGCTTCTTAAATAAAGATCTATCTAATATAAATCCAAAATTAGTCCTAAATGCTAAATAACTTCTATAGGTAGTCTTTTCTAAAAGGTTTTATCTGAACACCCCTATAAAAATGCTTTAATATTCTTTCAGCTTTTTGGCCTCTTGACGCTAGATATTTAGCACCCCATTGACTCATGCCTACTCCATGACCTGATCCCTGACCAAAAACTATCAAACCTTTTTTTGAAGGTAATTTATTGTTTAATTCTTCCTCAAAAAATTTAAATCTCACAAAATTACTTTTGAGGCCTAATCTTTTTCTTAAAACTACCCCAGATATTTGATCAGAACCATAAACCCCAATAAGTTTTACATTTTTCACCCTCCCGGTACTAGTAATATCTAGAATCTCTATATTTTTTAAACCTCCAATCTTGGGGAATAAATCTATTAATTCATTACTCGAAATTTTTTTTTGCCATCTAAATTTTGGATTATTTTTATCAAAATCTTTCACACTTGATAAATATGGATATTTATTCTTCCATACATCTTGACTATTTTCTGTCATTCCACCTGAGCTACTATGAAATAAAGCGTTAATCAATTTATTTTTATACGTCAAAACTAAAGATCTGGTACTTTTAACGGCTCTAATAGTTTTATAAGTTCTGGACTCCAGCCCATTATAGACTTGGTTTTTCTGGGTTGAATCTATATCAAATAAATTATTTCCCTTTTGCTTTAAAGCATAAGTTCTTGAGGCAATTGCTTGTGCTTTTAATGCTTCAATAGGCCATTTTGCTGGCATCTCTGATCCCACTACACTACTTAAGTATTTTTCTATTCCTAAAACATTCACTACCAATATTTCAGAATCAAGTACGAAGAGATTAAGCTTTCCAGAAAATCTTTTCTGACCTACCCATATACCTCTTCCATCAAAAGATCTAATTTGAAATTGTTGATTATTTTTTAAGTCATATTTTTTTTGTTTATTTTTATCAAAATATAAAATTTTTCTATTTTTCTCATTTTTCAAAGTTAAGCCTTTT
>CABZFV010000022.1 GCA_902525075.1 uncultured Prochlorococcus sp.
TGATATAAGTTTTTTCCTAAAGGTAATAATGCAAGTGGGCCTTCTTTTCTAAAAATTTCATAAGCACGCTTTTCACAATGACCCCTAAGAGAAACTTTAAAAGTTAAACAAGACTGACTATAAGATTTTTTTATATCAAGAAAATCTAAAAATTTTTTATCAAGTGAATTTGCTCCTGTTGAAAAGAATTGATAATCAAATAGTATTTTTTTACGTAACAATCTCTGTGGTGTCATAAAAAAAATATTTTCATAATTATCAATCTCTTGAAAAAATACATTAATGAGATCCGAATGTTTAACTACCCAGCCAATATTTTCAGCAGACCTTATATCATCATCTAAGTCAGAAGTTGATAAATTAGTAAAAGCAGAAGTTACGCTATCTGAAATTGAAAGTGTATCAAAGCCAAATAAAAATGGTTCTAATTTTTCCCAAAGTCTGAATTTAGATAAAATTTTTCTTGTTGAGTGAGTAATTGCATAAGTTTTATCTTTATCAATTAATCTATCTTTTGTTAATATATCAGTTAAAAAAATATTGCAATCAAATTTTGAAAGCGCAATTGAAAGTAATAAACCTGTGGGACCTGATCCAACAATTTTAAAATTGAATTTATTTTTCATCCTATTATATAAGCGTCAACTATCTATTCAAATAAATATAGCAAATTTCCTCGAATGCTGGTCTTAATAAATAAGGGTACTCACCAACCCATAAGTTAATTTCAGGAAGCCAAGCATCGGTCAAATAAAAATCTCTGTCAAAATTACGGTTATCAGATGTTATTAAACATCTAATACTCGAACCTACCCTAATTTGACTGTGCTTATTTTCCATAGGAAAGCTTAATTTTTTCAAATAACCATCTTCATCTTCTAATTCAAGTACTAACCAGGTCCTTTTGTTTTCTATAACTTCTAATCGACCTTGTCTATTAGATTGTTCTCTTGAACTTTCAATCTTTTCTGTTTTATAGATATCTGATATGTAGCCGTCAAATATAGAAAAAAATTTATATTTTCTTAATTGCAAATTTTTTCTACTTGATTCAAGAATTGGGCCCCAAATTATATACAAAAAGAAACCTACACATAGGAATAACCAGAAATTATTAGTTTGATCTCCAGTCGAACTAATAATTAATGAGATAAATCCACCAATTGAAGAAACTATTACTCTTTGAAGTATTTTTCTCGGATTCCCCAACGCGTACTTAAATTGACTTCCTGTACCAACTGCAGGAATAAGTTTTGAAATTTGACTTGAATTAATTGGAATTAACATTTTAAAAAATCAATTTTTCAAGTCCGTAAACTAAAGTTTCATAATTACCAATTTTTTTAATAGCCTGTAAAACTCCTGGCATATATGCCTTTCTATCAATAGTGTCATGCTTAATTGTGTAAGTTTCACCAGGAGATCCCATAATTACTAACTGGTGAGCGAGTAATCCTGGTAATCGTACAGAATGCATATTAATTCCTGAACCTCTGAGGCCACCCCGTACACCTTTCAATGACTCAGACTCTTTTACTAAATTCTGATTAAATTTTTTTGGATATTCTTCAATCATTTCTGCAGTTTTTATACACGTCCCACTAGGAGAATCAGCTTTCTGATTATGATGCATCTCTATTAATTCAATATTGTCATAAAACCTTGCAGCTACCGATGCCGCCTGCTGAAGAAGAACCATACCCACTGAAAAATTAGGAATTATTGCACAACCTACCGATGCTTTTTGAGCAAACACAGACAAATCTTGTATTTGCGAAGGGCTTAGACCTGTAGTTCCTACTACTGGGGATACACCATATGCAATAGCTGATCTGGTATTTTCATATACAGAATCAGGATGAGTAAAATCAACCATTACAGGTTTGATATTTCCATTTCTGTAATTTTGACTAACTGAACATAAAGTTCCTTCAAAATCATTTGAAACAAACACGTCACAATTTTTTACTTTCAACAATTCGGAAATATTTGAGCCATTGTTCTTTTTATCTATGTCGATTGCCGCAACAAGTTCACAATCTGTAGAATTTAATACAGTATTAACAACTTCGCTACCCATTCTGCCTAAGGCTCCGGATACTAGTACTGGTATGGGTTTTTTAGAATTTTCAATCATTTTTTTTAAAAATTTTTTTTTAAAGGTTGTTACACGCTATTTATATTGCACACAATAACGTCTTTTCATTCGTAGGCTGGTAGAAATACTTAAAGAAAATCAATGTTTACGCAGGTCCGCTCAGCAAACCGCAGAGTATCTCCTGTTGAGGATAACAAACATAAAGTTGTAATAAAAGCAGTTTATGTTGTCCTTGAGCCACAATACCAAAATTCCTTAACGGAAGCAGCAAAGTCAATAAATAAGATGAATGGGCCAATAGGTATAGATCTTAGCGGCTATCTTATCGAAGAACTTAGGAATGATAGTAATTTTGAAGATTTTAAAGAAGATATAGCTAATGCAGATATATTCGTTGCTTCTCTAATTTTCATTGAAGACCTTGCCCAAAAAGTTGTTGATGCAGTATCCCCATTTAAAGACAAACTTAAAGCATCAATTGTTTTCCCCTCCATGCCAGAGGTAATGAGATTAAACAAGCTAGGTTCATTTAGTATGGCCCAACTTGGTCAATCTAAAAGTATTATTGGAGATTTAATAAAAAAGAAAAAAGAATCTGATGGAGCAAGTTTCCAAGATTCAATGTTGAAGTTATTAAATACACTACCTTCAATACTTAAATATCTACCAGTTGAAAAAGCTCAAGATGCTAGAACATTTATTCTAAGTTTTCAGTACTGGTTAGGTGGTACTACTGAGAACTTAAAAAACTTCTTGTTAATGATTTCTGAAAAGTACGCTGTTTCAGAGATCATAAAAGATCAAATAGATGAATTCAAAATTCAAGACCCTGAAACATTCCCAGATTTAGGTATTTGGCATCCTCTTGCTCCATGCATGTTTGAAAGTCTTAAAGAATATCAAAATTGGGAAAATAACAGGAAAGATATAAATCCTAAAGATGACAAAACTCCAACAATAGGCTTAGTGCTTCAAAGGAGTCATATCGTTACGGGAGATGATGCTCATTACGTTGCTGTTATTCAAGAATTGGAATACCGAGGTGCGAGAGTACTACCTATCTTCTGTGGAGGTCTTGATTTTTCTAAACCAGTTAATGAATTTTATTATGATTCCATAAATAAGGATCAACCTATAGTAGATGGAGTTGTATCTCTAACAGGATTTGCATTAGTTGGTGGGCCAGCAAGACAAGATCATCCAAAAGCTATTGAAGCCCTAAAAAGGTTAAACAGACCCTATATGGTTGCACTTCCATTAGTCTTCCAAACCACACAAGAATGGGAAGATAGTGATCTAGGTTTACACCCCGTTCAGGTAGCACTACAGATTGCGATTCCAGAGCTTGATGGTGCTATTGAACCTATTATTCTCTCAGGTCGTGATGATGCTACAGGTAAGGCACATACGCTCCAAGATAGAGTTGATGTAATAGCTGAAAGAGCAATAAAATGGTCAACTTTAAGAGTTAAACAAAGAAAAGATAAAAAATTAGCCATCACAGTATTTAGTTTTCCACCAGACAAAGGAAACGTTGGCACGGCTGCATACTTGAATGTTTTTGGTTCAATTTATAGAGTACTTCTTGAAATGAAATCGAAAGGATATCAAATAGATGAACTTCCAAGTAATTCAAAAGAATTAATGGAAAAAGTAATTAACAATCCTGAAGCGATGGATGGCTCTCCAGAGTTAAACATTGCTCATAAGATGTCAGTAAAAGAATACGAAGAGTTCACACCATATTCAAGAAGACTTGAAGAAAATTGGGGTAAACCTCCTGGAAGCCTTAATAGTGACGGACAAAACCTTCTTATCTATGGAAAACATTTTGGAAATGTTTTTATAGGAGTTCAACCTACATTCGGATATGAAGGTGATCCCATGAGATTGCTCTATTCAAGAAGTGCTAGTCCTCATCATGGTTTTGCTGCTTACTATACGTATGTAGAAAAAATTTGGGGGGCTGATGCTGTTCTACATTTTGGAACTCACGGCTCACTTGAATTTATGCCTGGGAAGCAGATGGGCATGAGTGAAACTTGCTATCCGGATTCTCTTATTGGATCATTGCCTAATTTGTATTACTATGCTGCGAATAATCCCTCTGAAGCAACAATTGCTAAGAGGAGAGGATATGCTTCAACTATTAGTTATCTAACTCCTCCAGCGGAAAATGCAGGACTCTACAAAGGACTTAAAGAACTGAGTGAACTCGTTGGTTCTTATCAACAATTAAGAGAAAATAGCAGAGGTATTCAAATTGTTAATGCAATAGTTGAAACTTCTAAACAATGTAACCTTGACAAAGATGTAGAGCTTCCATCAAAAGACATAGAAGAACTTTCAATAGATGAAAGAGATTTATTTGTTGGTAATGTCTATAAACAGTTGATGGAAATTGAAAGTAGATTGTTACCTTGTGGTCTTCATACTATTGGAGAAGCTCCAACAGCAGAAGAAGCTGTTGCAACACTTGTAAATATTGCATCATTAGAGAGAGAACAAGAAGGATTAAGATCTCTTCCTGGATTACTTGCAGAATCCATCGGTTTAACTATTGAACAAATTTATGATGGAAATAATAAAGGAGAACTCAAATTTGTAGAGTTAAATGAAAAAATAATAAAGACAGCAAGAGAGTCAATTTTTGCGATGGTCAACTCTTTAAAAATTGTTGATGGCAGAGTTTATTTAGAAAAATCACTTCTCTCCAAACTTTTCGATTTACTAAAAGTTTTTGGTCTAAATCTACCTACCCCTTGGCTAAGAGTCTGCAGATTAAATGGATTTAATGAAGTTAATCAGAAAGAATTAAATAAATTATTTGATTACTTACTTTTCTGTCTGGAACAGGTCTGCGCAGACAAAGAAATGGATAGCCTCATTAAAGCACTAGATGGAAATTATGTTTTACCTGGACCAGGTGGAGATCCCATAAGAAATCCAGGTGTTTTGCCTAGTGGTAAAAATATCCATGCACTTGATCCTCAATCAATCCCAACTACAGCAGCAGTAGCTGCAGCGAAGTCTGTTGTTGACAAATTAATTGAAAGACAAAAAGAAGAACAAGGAACATGGCCTGAAACAATAGCTTGTGTTTTATGGGGTACTGATAACATCAAAACTTACGGAGAATCACTTGCACAAATCTTATGGTTTGTTGGGGTAAAACCAAAACCAGATTCTGTTGGAAGAATTAACAAACTAGAATTAATCCCTTTAGAAGAATTAGGTAGACCAAGAATAGATGTAGTAGTTAACTGTTCAGGAGTATTTAGAGATTTATTTATCAATCAAATGGCATTAATTGACCAGGCTGTCAAATTAGCAGCTGAAGCTGATGAACCATTGGAATCTAATTTTGTAAGGAAACATTCACTAGAACAAGCAGAAAAAGAAGGTACTTCTATTAGAGAAGCTTCAGCGAGAGTTTTCTCTAATGCAAGTGGAAGTTATAGTTCAAATGTTAATTTAGCCGTTGAAAATTCAACTTGGGAAGAAGAAAATGAATTACAAGAAATGTATTTATCTCGCAAAACATATGCTTTTAATGCCGATAATCCAGGTGAGATGAATCAAAAAAGAGAGGTATTTGAGTCAGTAATGAAAACAGCAGATGTTACATTTCAAAACCTTGATTCTTCAGAGATTTCATTAACAGATGTAAGTCATTATTTTGATTCAGATCCAACAAAATTGATCAAGACATTAAGAGATGATGGGAAAGAACCAAGTAGCTACATAGCAGATACAACCACTTCTAATGCTCAAGTTAGAACACTTGGAGAAACTATCAGATTAGACTCAAGAACAAAACTTTTAAATCCTAAGTGGTATGAAGGTATGCTCAAATCTGGCTACGAAGGAGTTAGAGAACTTTCTAACAGACTTAATTACACTCTTGGTTGGAGTGCAACAAGTGGTCAAGTAGATAATTTTGTATATGAAGAAACTAATGAAACATTTATAAATGATGAAGAGATGAGGAGAAGATTAATGGATCTTAATCCTAATAGTTTTAGAAGAATTGTTGGAACATTGCTAGAAGTCAATGGTAGGGGATATTGGGAAACTTCGGATGAGAATATTGAACAGTTGAAAGAACTATACCAAGAGGTAGAAGATAAAATCGAAGGAGTCAAAGAATGATAAATTTGTTATTTTCTGTAAATCTTATCAGCTACTTTCAGCATTTGATAATTTAGTTTGACGTTGTGAACTCTCACAATGTCAATATTAAATTGAGAACAAAGACAACTTATTGCAAGTGTTCCTATATCCCTTTCTTTTGGATTTTTCTCATTCAAAATTTCTCCTATAAATCTCTTCCTAGATGCACCTATCAAAATTGGCAAATTCCATTTTTTAAATTCATCTAAGTTTCTCAAGATTTCTAAATTATGAATGATATCCTTTGAAAAACCAATTCCAGGATCCACTATTATATTTCTTTCAGATATATTTTTTTCTAAAGCATTCTTTATTAAATTATCAAGCGTGCACTTAACATCAACCAATACATTCTGGTAATTAGAGAGTTGATTCATATTTTGACTATTACCACGACTATGAGTTATGACGAATGGACAGTTGAATTTTGATACAACATCCAAAATTTTTTTATCTCTTCTTCCTCCCGTGACATCATTAATCCAATTAGCACCATTTAAAAGAGCTTCGTAAGCCACTTCAGAATTAAAAGTATCAATAGAAATTAAAACATCTGGAAATTCAGATTTTATTAATTTTAGATATGGGATCAATCTTTTTATTTCTATATTAGATCCAACTTCTTCAGCTCCAGGTCTCGTACTTTGAGCCCCAAGATCAATAACATCAACACCATTTCTTAAGAAATGTTTTACTTGATCTAAAACTTTTTCTGAAGAGTTTAATTCCCCACCATCACTAAATGAATCTGGAGTTAAATTAAAAACTCCCATAATTGAAGTTTTTTGGCCCCAGCCTTTTGGCCATGGATTTTTCTTATTGATAATTTGCAATTCTCGCGAAACTATTCGGATCTAATGAAGCCCCTCCAACTAACACCCCATCTATATCACTCATTGACATAATTTCGTCAATATTATTAGGTTTAACAGATCCTCCATATTGAATAATTACATCATCGAAACCTATTAATTTCCGAATTAAAGAACATATCTTATTAGCGTCTTCTGCCTCACATGTTTTACCAGTGCCTATAGCCCATATTGGTTCATAGGCAACGATTAAATTAGATGGATCTGTATTTTCTAATCCTTGTTCAACCTGTCTAGTAATAACTCTATCAGCTTCTCCTCTCTCTCTTTGTTCTAATGTTTCTCCTACACAAACTATTGGAGTAAGTCCACTAGATTGGGCAAAAACTGCTCTTTTATTAATTTGTTCATCACTTTCACTAAAATATTTCCTTGGTTCACTATGTCCGACGATTGCATATGAGACACCATGTTCAAGAAGCATTTTTGGAGATATTTCTGCAGTAAATGCTCCTTGATCTTCCCAATGAATATTTTGACTAGAAATATCTAAGTAATCAAAATCAGAATGATCAGAAAAGGTTGAAATAGCTGTAAAAGGTGGAGCAATGACAACTTTACGATCTTCTTTTATGTTTTTTATTAAAGGAATAAACTCTTCTAAATAGGATTTAGCTTCAGCACAAGTCATGTGCATTTTCCAATTACCAGCAATTACAGATTTTCTCAAAATACTATCTCCAAGAAAAATATATTAATACAAAGTGAGTTGAATAAGCTAACTATTCAAAAATTAATTCATTTTTTAGAAATATTACTTTGTCTCCCTTGTTTAACTTCCTTCCTCTCCTAGTCTCAATTACACCATTAACCTTAACAGAACCGGATTTAATAAAA
>CABZFV010000023.1 GCA_902525075.1 uncultured Prochlorococcus sp.
TGTAATCAACAGAAAAATGTCCTAGAAAAGATAATAGAGTTTGGTAGCCAATGGAATTTTGGTTTAGAAGTAGGAAGTAAATCAGAACTATTAATTGGCCTTGCAATTCTTGAAAACCAAAATTCATTATTAATATGCAACGGATATAAAGATAAAAAATATATTGAGATTGCTACTTTGGCCAGAAAACTCGGCAAAAATCCAATAATAGTTATTGAACAACGAGATGAGGTAAAAAGAATAATTCAAGCAGTTCAAGAACTTAACGCGACTCCATTGATAGGAATTAGAGCAAAGTTATCAAGTAAAAGTAGTGGTAGGTGGGGTAAATCTATTGGAGATAATTCCAAATTTGGATTATCAATCCCAGAAATTATGTTGACAATAAAAGAACTAAAAGAAGCAAATCTTATCAACGAAATGAAATTGCTCCATTTTCATATAGGCAGTCAAATAAGTGATATTGCTGTGATCAAAGACGCATTACAAGAAGCGAGTCAAATATATGTTGAATTGTGCAAACTAGGAGCCCCAATGCAATATATCGACGTTGGGGGTGGATTAGGAATAGATTTTGATGGAACTAAAACCTCCTCCAACACCTCTACAAATTATTCTCTTCAAAATTATGCTAACGATGTAATTGCAACTATTAAGGATTCATGTGAATTAAATAATATCAAACATCCAACCATAATCTCAGAAAGTGGTAGAGCAATAATTAGTCATTGTTCAGTTTTAATTTTTAATGTCTTAGGAACAAGCCATGTCAGTTCCAAACTACAAATTTTTGATAAAAAAAATCAACAATTAATAATTTCAAATTTACTTGAAACTTTCAATGAATTAAAAAAACTTAAAAATAAAAAAATAAATTTATCTCAAATAATTGAACTATGGAATGATGCAAAAAAGTTTAAAGAAGATTGCTTAGTCGCTTTTAGATTAGGATTTTTAAGTTTGGCAGAAAGAGCTTATGCAGAAGAACTTACTTGGGCTTGCGCAAAAGAAATTTCTAATAACCTGAATAATGATGAAATCAATCACCCTGATTTATCTGAAATTACAGAAACTCTTGCTTCAACTTATTATGCAAATTTATCTATCTTTAAATCTATTCCCGATAGCTGGGCAATCAATCAGATTTTTCCAATAGTACCAATACATAGACACTTAGAGGAGCCGTTCTGCAAAGGTAACTTTGCAGATTTAACTTGTGATTCAGATGGAAAACTAAATAATTTTATTGATGATGGAAAAATTAAATCATTACTAAATTTACATAAGCCAGAGAAAGATAAAGATTATCTAATTGGAATTTTTATGACTGGAGCCTATCAAGAAGCATTAGGAAACTTGCACAATTTATTTGGCAGTACAAACGTTGTTCATATAGATATAAATCAAGATAATTCATATAAAGTCAAAAATATTATTAAAGAGGAAAGTAAATCTGAAATTTTGCAATTATTAGATTACAGTTCAGCTTCTTTGGTTGAATCTATAAGAATTAATACTGAATTAGCAATTGATCAAAAAAAATTAACTATTGAAGAAGCAAGGAAATTAATGGATCAAATCGAAATTAGTCTCAGAAAAAGTAGTTATTTATCAGAATGACTATCTAATGTTTTTTGCAAATAATTTTTAGCATAATCTAGAGCATCACTTAACTTATCAATATCTTTAGCACCTGCTTGAGCAAAGTTAGGCTTTCCTCCTCCTCCTCCCGAACAAATTCTTGCAATCTCATTAATTAATTTACCTGCATGCAATCCTATTTTTACTGCATCATCACCTAAAGAAACTACAAATAACAACTTTCTATTTTCTGGATTTGGTATTCCCCCAAGAATCACTATTGCTTTATTTCCTAAATGAGAAGTTAAATTAAGTGCTGCAGATTGCAAAGAATTACCATCTAATCCATCAATCTGATTTACTAAAATTGAAAAAGAATTTACTATTTCTGCGGATGATTTTATAGATGAGTATTTAAAATATGCAATTTCATCTTTCATTTTTTGTATCTCTTTATTCTTATTAATAAGCTCTGCTTGCAAATTATTAACCCTTTCAAAAAGTTGATTAGGATTTGCTTTTAACAAATCACTTAGTTGATTTACTAAAAAATTTCTATCACTGAAATAGTCTAATGCTGATTGGCCTGATAATGCTTCGATCCTTCGTACTCCGGCTGAGATTCCTTCCTCACTAATTATTTTGAAAGAACCTAATTCGGATGTAGTTTTAACATGTGTACCACCACAAAGTTCCATTGAAACTCCTGGTACATTAACAACGCGCACTTCATCATCATATTTTTCTCCAAACATGGCGACTGCGCCCTTTTCAAGAGCCTCACTTTTAGACATATTTTTTATTTCTAAGGCATGATTTTCCATAATCCAAGAGTTAACTAAAGTCTCAATCTTAGAAATTTGATCTTTAGAAATAGGATTAGAGGAATTAAAGTCAAATCGTAATTTATTAAAGGCTACTAATGAACCTTTTTGTCCAACACTTTCGTTAACAATTGATTTAAGTGCAGATTGTAATAGATGAGTAGCTGTATGATTTGCAGCAGCCTTAGCTCTATTAGAGGAGCTAACATTAGTCTTAACTTTTTGTCCAATAGTTAATATTCCTTTTTTGATCGTTCCATAATGTAAAAAAACATTTTTCTTTCGCATAACATTATCAACCAAGACCTCTACATCTTTTGAAAATATCGTTCCAATATCACCAACTTGCCCGCCAGATTCTCCATAAAAAGTTGTCTGATCAAGAACAATTAAAACTTTCTGACCTTCACTTGCTTGCTTAACTAATGTTGAATCCAAGAATATACCCTTTATTTCAGCTTCCGAAAGGAGTGAGTTATAACCATTAAAAACAGTTTTGTTAAAAAGATCTATCTCTCGCTCTAATGATCCCTCTAATGTCAAATCAATATTACTTGAAGCAGCTTTTGCTCTCTCTTTTTGTGCATTCATTTCTTCTTCAAAACCCTTTACATCTACACTGATACTATTTTCTTCAGCAATTTCTACAGTAAGTTCTAGAGGAAATCCATAAGTATCATACAGTTCAAAAGCTTTAAAACCAGAAATTAATTTCTGCCCTGAAGAAATTAACTCATCTAGCAATTTCTCTCCTCTTTCAAGAGTTTCCCTAAATCTTATTTCTTCAATTTTTATTTCATTCAAAATTAAATCATTATTATTTTTTAAATCAGGATAATTATTTTGCATTAAATTGATCCCCACAGTAGCAATATGCGGTAAAAATTCATTTGTAATACCTAATAATCTCCCATGTCTGACCATTCTTCTAATAAGCCTTCTTAATATATATCCCCTGCCGAGATTACTTGCTACTACTCCATCAGAAATTAAATGAATTACAGCTCTTGCATGATCACCAATGATTTTTAAGGAAATTTTGTTTTTATCATCTGAAGAAAAATAATCAATATTTGCAATCTCACAAATTTTTTGAATTATAGGAAAAATTAAATCTGTCTCATAATTATTTTGCTTTTTTTGTAGTATTTGAGCCATCCTTTCAAGACCCATTCCTGTATCAATATTTTTAAATTTTAAATCTGTCAATTTTCCATTAGGATCACGATTATATTGCATAAAAACAAGATTATAAAATTCAATAAAACGATCTCCATCTTCTAAATCAATATTCTGCAGACCCTTTTCAGGATGAAAATCATAATAAAGTTCTGAACAAGGTCCGCATGGACCTGTCTTGCCAGATGACCAAAAATTATCTTCCTCACCTAGTTTCACTATCCTATCTGGATGAATACCAATTTCATCTCTCCAAATTTTTGCAGACTCATCGTCCTCGTGAAAAACACTCACAATTATATTTTCAACAGAAAGTCGATAAATATTAGTAACTAATTCCCAAGCCCATTGAATAGCCTCTCGTTTAAAATAATCTCCAAAAGAGAAATTACCAAGCATTTCAAAAAAAGTGTGGTGTCTAGCTGTAACTCCAACGTTTTCTATATCATTTGTTCTGATGCACTTTTGGCTAGATGTAGCCCTTTTTGATGGTCTTTCTTTTAAACCTAAAAAAACTGGTTTAAAAGGTAGCATTCCAGCAATTGTGAGCATAACCGTAGGATCATCTGGAATCAAAGATGCACTTGGAATGATTTTATGTGATTTTTCACTGTAAAATTTTAAAAAAGCATCTCTTATCTCATCTCCAGTAACTATTTTTTTAATTAGTTGAGATGTCATTTATCCAGAATAAGAAGATTAAATATTAAAGAAAAGCGTAATTTCGGTTATTTCGCAAAAATAATCACGCGGATTTATATTCTACATAACTAAAGTTATTTTATAACGAGATTTGTCCTATGCTAGCCTCTGCCCAGACAAGTAATTCTAAATTGGCACAAATAAATAACAAGTTGACAGTTCAATCTCAAAACTTCGCTGATGATTCTTGTGCCATAAGATCACTGGATTGGGATCGCAGTAGATTTGATATTGAATTTGGCTTAAGAAATGGCACTACTTACAATAGTTTTATTATTAAAGGTGAAAAACTAGCAATAATTGATACTAGTCACGCAAAATTCGAAAAATTATGGTTTGAAGAATTACTAAAAGAGGTAAATCCAAAAGAAGTGGATTATCTAATTACGAGTCATACAGAACCAGATCATTCTGGTTTAATAGGTAATCTTCTAGAATTAAACAAAAATATCACAGTAGTAGGATCAAAATTAGCCCTTAAATTTATTGAAGACCAAATACATATTCCCTTTAAACGACTAGAAGTTAAAAGTGGAGAGTTTTTAAATCTCGGAACTAATCCTAATAGCGGCTTAGAACATAATATTGAATTTATAAGCGCACCAAATTTACATTGGCCAGATACAATCTTTTCATATGACCACAGCACTCATGTTCTCTACACATGCGATGCATTTGGACTCCATTATTGTTCTGACGAATTTTATGACACTGATCAAAAAGAAATTTATGATGATTTTCGTTTTTATTATGATTGCTTAATGGGTCCTAATGCTAGAAGCGTTCTGCAGGCAATTAAAAGAATAGATAAACTACCTGACTTAAAAACAATAGCCGTAGGTCATGGGCCTTTGCTTCATAATCAAGTTAATTTTTGGAAAGAAAAATATCAAGAATGGAGTAGCAATAAAAGCAAAGGTAATGATTTTGTATCAGTTTGCTATATCAGCGACTATGGTTATTGTGATCGACTAAGTCAAGCTATATCTCATGGAATAAGTAAGGCAGATGCACAGGTTCAATTGCTTGATTTAAGATCTTCTGACCAGCAAGAATTAACAAGTTTAATTTCAGAATCGAAAGCAGTAGTCATTCCTACATGGTCCATAAACTCAGATAATGAATTAAAAAAATCTCTCGGGACTTTATTTGCAGCACTAAAACCAAAACAATTCACTGCTATATATGATGCATTTGGCGGAAATGATGAACCAATAGATTCCCTAGCAAATAAATTGAGAGAACTTGGTCAAAAAGAAGCTTTCTCCCCTTTAAGAGTTAAAAATATTCCAGATCCTATTGTTTATCAACAATTCGAAGAAGCCGGAACTGATTTGGGTCAATTGATCAACAAAAAGAAGAATATCGCATCTATGAAGAGCCTCGATTCAAATTTAGATAAAGCGTTAGGTCGATTAAGTGGAGGACTATATGTAGTTACAGCAAGCCAAGGGGAAGGTTCGACATTTAGACAAAGTGCAATGGTCGCAAGTTGGGTTAGTCAAGCAAGCTTTTCTCCACCAGGTATTACAGTTGCAGTAGCAAAAGATAGAGCTATTGAATCATATATGCAAGTTGGGAAAGGTTTTGTTGTTAACATTTTGAGAGAAGATAACTATCAAAAAATGTTCAGACATTTTTTAAAAAGATTTGCCCCTGGAGCTGATAGATTTGCAGATGTAGATATAATTAGCAACATTGCTGAAGGAGGACCAGTTCTCTCAGATTCATTAGCCTTTTTAGATTGTAAAGTTAGTTCCAGATTGGAGACTCCAGACCATTGGATAATTTACGGAATTGTTGAAAATGGTAATGTTTCTGACTTATCATGCAAAACAGCAGTTCATCACAGAAAAGTTGCTAATCACTATTGACCACACTTTGTATTTAGAGTATTTATAAACTATTGGTATCACTAATTTCAGATAGAAAAAATATACTTTGAAATTCAGTTGAAGAAAATATAGATTGAAGTTATAACGAGGTTTTTTTTATTTATAGTTGAAAATCCGTTGAAAATTGATCCCCAATATTAAATACAAAATATAATTATTTACATTCGGCATTTCCAATTCCTGCACCTAAAATTGCACCTAAAGGAATACTCCAACCATATGCATCACTTTTTGATAAAGATGCTGCAATTCCACCACCTATTAATCCACCTAAAGTTGTACTTCCAGTACATTTTGGAGCAGGTTTATATTTCACATACGAAGATTGTGGTTCAGTCCTATGACGATAATGGTTAAATACCTTGCGATGACTATTGCATGGGATAGAAACCTTCTCACTATATGATTTGACATAACCTGGAGACATTGAAGTGCCTGGAATATATTTTTCCCTATATACATAACGGAAGCACTTGTTCTCATATGCATATCCTTTTTGTGACTCATATGCTTGTCGATGTATGTGATCTCCTATGCTCTCATGAGCATTGACTGGTAAAGAAGCACCCAATATTAGAGATGCGATAAGAATTTTCATTTTAAAAATTAAGATATTTTCAACAACTCACTCACACATTTAAACAATAAATTATTTATTGAAAATTTAAAGTTAAAATATTATTCTTTGGCAACTGTCACATGTGACAGTTGAGCTACATCCCACTCTCCCTCTCCATACTATAGATCTATAAAGTGAATCAAAGAAAAAATAAGAGGGCATTTGTTTGCCCTCTTCAAATCGTATGCTCCTCGCTGTCCACAAAGTCGATGAAGTGCTTTTGACTCCTGAATTATTTCTACTCCTACTGAATAGAAAATGATAGTCGTGACATCCATAAAGCACTAATACTCGGGTAGAAATACCCTATGAATTTCGAGTAAAAAGGAGGACAATATAGGTGTAGATATTGGAGGTCTTATGAAACTCATTACTCCTTTCACTATTCTCAATCAAAACTTCCATGAAATGGATTTAATTAG
>CABZFV010000024.1 GCA_902525075.1 uncultured Prochlorococcus sp.
AATTGAAGTATGTAAATTAATATGTGATCAAGAAGCAGAAAAATTAAAAGTCAACAAAACATCTTGGAGAAAAGTACCTGTTAATAATGAAATCTTAGGTCCTTTAGCTAAAGCAAATGCTCCATTCATCTGTCAGTGGATTCTATATATAGATAAAAAAGATCATCATGATGTTGAAAGGCTTTTATTTCAATTAAGGAAAAGAATTGAGAAAAAAATAAGAGAAACTTTCAAAAACGATGTCGGGGATTGTGAATTTTATTTTGCCTCACTAAGTTCTCAAACAGTTGTCTATAAAGGTATGGTTCGCTCTGAGATATTATCTGAGTTTTATCAAGATTTAAAAGAAGAGAGTTTTAAGGTTTCATTTTCTGTTTATCACCGTAGATTTAGTACGAATACACTTCCAAAATGGCCACTAGCTCAACCTATGAGATTTTTGGGTCATAATGGCGAAATAAATACTCTCTTAGGTAATATCAACTGGGCTAAAGCTTCAGAAACATATATAGATGATTTTTGGGGAGAGTTATCTAATGAAATCAAGCCCATTGTAGATGTAAACAAAAGTGATTCATCAAATCTTGATGCAACCCTTGAAATCAATATTCGTTCAGGTCAGCCCATTACTGACTCATTATTAAAACTTGTTCCTGAAGCATTTAGAGATCAACCAGAACTTGAGCAGAGAGAAGATATAAAAGCTTTTTATGAATATTCTGCAAGCCTACAGGAAGCTTGGGATGGTCCAGCACTCCTTGTATTCGCTGATGGAAATTTTGTCGGAGCAACGCTTGATAGAAATGGCTTAAGACCAGCAAGATATTCAATCACAAATGATGGTTTTGTAATAATGGGTTCTGAAACGGGAGTAGTAGATCTTGACGAAGAAAGAGTAATAGAAAAAGGTCGATTAGGACCGGGACAAATGTTGGCAGTTGACTTTCATCAGAATAGAATCCTAAGGAATTGGGAAGTAAAATCTGAAGCCGCTCAGAGGCATGATTATAAAAATCTTCTCAGTAATAGAACTATAAAAATTGAAAATAATGAATGGTTGAAGGAATGCAAACTAAAAGATCTTGAGTTGTTGCAACAACAAACTGCATACGGTTTTTCAGCGGAAGATAATGACCTTATCTTAGATTCAATGGCTTCATTAGCTAAAGAGCCTACTTATTGCATGGGCGACGACATCCCATTAGCAGTTCTTTCATCTAAGCCACATATTTTATACGATTACTTTAAGCAAAGATTTGCGCAAGTTACTAATCCTCCTATTGACCCTCTGAGAGAGAAACTTGTAATGAGTTTAGAGATGCATCTTGGAGAAAGATGTACACCATTTGAAATTAAAGATGCTAAACCCTTTGTTCATTTACAAAGTCCGATTCTTAATGAGGAAGAACTCATTTACATCAAAAAATCTAAAATTAAATCTCAGACAATTTCAAGTTTATATGATTTAGAGGAAGGTATTGAAGGCTTAGAGAACCAATTAAAAGCAATCTGTAAAAAGAGTGAGCTGTCTATAAAAGAAGGTTGCTCTTTAATTATCATTTCTGATAAGGGAATCAATCCTAAAAAGACTTTTATACCTCCTTTACTTGCTGTTGGAGCAATTCATCATTATCTTCTTAAAAAAGAAATCAGGCTAAAAGCTTCTCTAATAATCGAGACTGGTCAATGTTGGAGCACACATCACTTAGCTTGTTTAATAGGATATGGAGCAAGTGCAGTTTGCCCTTGGTTGACCTTCGAAGCAGGTAGACACTGGTTAAAACATCCAAAAACACAAAAACTCATTGATAGCAAAAAAATAAATCCATTATCAATAGTTGATGTTCAAGAAAATATTAAAAAAGCTCTAGAAGACGGTCTAAGAAAAATTCTCTCAAAAATAGGCATCTCACTTTTATCTAGTTACCATGGTGCACAAATTTTTGAAGCTGTAGGCCTTGGATCTGACTTAATAAAAATTGCTTTTGATGGTACAACAAGTCGTATCGCTGGCATAACATTAAAAGAATTAACTAATGAAACACTTTCAATACATACGAAAGCCTTTCCAGAGATCGATTTAAAGAAATTAGAATTTTTAGGATTTGTACAATTTAGAAATAATGGAGAATATCATTCCAATAACCCAGAGATGTCCAAAGTTTTACATTCAGCGGTAAAACAAGGGCCAGGATATGATCATTTTGAAACTTACAAAAAACTTATTAGCAATAGACCTACAACATCTCTTAGAGATTTATTAATAATTAATTCAACAAGAAAAAGTATTCCATTAGAGGAAGTTGAAAGTGTTGAATCAATTTGCAAAAGATTCTGTACTGGAGGAATGAGTTTAGGTGCTTTATCCAGAGAAGCGCATGAAGTTTTAGCAGTTGCAATGAATAGAATTGGTGGAAAAAGTAATAGTGGAGAAGGGGGAGAAGATCCAGCTCGTTTTAATGTTTTAAATGATATCGATGAAAATACTCAGTCAGCGACGTTACCATTTATTAGAGGCTTAGAGAATGGAGACACCGCATGCTCAGCTATTAAACAAATAGCATCAGGAAGATTTGGAGTTACACCTGAATATCTAAGAAGTGGGAAACAACTCGAAATTAAAATGGCCCAAGGTGCAAAACCCGGAGAGGGGGGGCAATTACCTGGTCCAAAAGTTGATTCTTACATTGCAAAACTAAGAAACAGTAAACCTGGAGTAGCTTTAATATCTCCTCCCCCGCATCATGATATTTATTCAATTGAAGATTTAGCTCAACTTATCCACGACTTGCACCAAGTTCATCCAAAAGCGAAAGTAAGCGTTAAACTTGTTTCTGAAATTGGTATAGGCACTATTGCTGCTGGAGTAAGCAAAGCTAATGCAGATGTAATTCAAATATCAGGCCATGACGGAGGTACGGGTGCTTCACCCCTGAGTTCTATTAAACATGCAGGTTTACCATGGGAACTAGGTGTTGCTGAGGTTCATAAATCTCTCTTAGAGAATAACTTACGCGAAAGAGTAATTTTAAGAACTGATGGAGGTCTTAAAACAGGCTGGGACGTAGTTATTGCAGCTTTACTTGGTGCTGAAGAATATGGTTTTGGTTCTGTAGCGATGATTGCTGAAGGATGCATAATGGCTCGGGTTTGTCATACAAACAAGTGTCCTGTTGGAGTTGCCACTCAAAAAGAAGAATTAAGAAAAAGATTTAAAGGTATTCCAGAAAATGTTGTCAATTTTTTCTTGTATATTGCTGAAGAAGTAAGACAGATAATGAGTAGTATCGGTGTTTCTAATATGGAAGAACTGATTGGTAATGAAGAATTTCTTTCTGCAAGAAATATCGATCTTCCAAAAACTACTAATATTGATCTTTCTTCTTTAGTAAATAAACACTCAACCTCTGATAGATCATGGTTAAAACATTCAAAAACTGCCCATAGTAATGGTTCAGTATTAGAAGACGAGTTTTTGTCTGATACTGAATTTTTAGATTCAATTAAAAATCACGAAATATTAACCAAAGAAATTGATATAAAAAATACAGATAGAAGTGTTTGTGCGAAAATATCAGGCGAAATCGCAGAACTTCACGGCAATACTGGTTTCAATGGCGAACTCAACTTAAATTTCAAAGGATATGCGGGACAAAGCTTTGGTGCCTTTTTATTGAAGGGAATGAATGTTCATTTAATCGGAGAAGCTAATGATTATGTTTGTAAAGGAATGAATGGAGGAACACTCACAATAATTCCACCAAAAGTAGATAAGATATCCTCCGAACAAGTTATATTAGGAAATACTTGCCTTTATGGAGCAACAGGTGGGAAATTATTTGCTCTAGGAAAATCGGGAGAAAGATTTGCAGTAAGAAATAGTGGTGCTACAGCAGTAACAGAGGGGGCAGGAGATCATTGTTGTGAATACATGACTGGTGGGCAAGTTGTTATTCTAGGTTCCACAGGAAGAAATATTGGTGCGGGCATGACTGGTGGAATAGCTTTCATAATCGATGAAAATAATGATTTAAATAATAAAGTTAATAAGGAAATAGTAAGCATTCATCAAATAACTTCATCAATGCAGGAAGATATTTTATTGGAAATTATTAGGGAATATCGAGCAAAAACAAATAGCTTAAAGGCCGACAAAATAATTGAAAATTGGTCTTATTACAAGAGTACTTTCAAATTAATAGTTCCCCCAAGCGAAGAAGAGATGCTTGGTATAAAAAAAATGTAAATGCCTTTCTTTGTAAAAACTGAAATCATAAAAAAAGAATACTTAATGAATAATGATTTAAAACGATCAATAATTAACGAACATATTGATTGGGTAAAAAAATTAAAAAAAGAAGGAATTAATATAAAAAGTGGCTTTTTGGTAGATGAGTTAAATAGGCCAGGTTACGGCGGATTACTTATTCTTGAGATGAATAATTATAGAAATGCACTAAAAATAATTAAGAATGATCCAATGATTAAAAATGATCTAGTTGAATGGAAATTTAATGAGTGGGTAGATCCAAATAAATGAATATAACTATCTTGGATACTTTTTCATAAGTTTTTGAATCTCTTCAGCATGGTAGCTACTACGAGTTAAAGGAGAACTAACTACTTGCATGAAGTTTAAATCTTTTTCCCCGAACGCTTTAAAGTAGTTAAATTTTGAAGGACTTACAAATCTTTTAACAGGTAAATAATTAGGGCCAGGAGATAAATATTGGCCAATAGTAACAATATCAACGAAATTACTTTTTAAATCCTTAAGCAGACTTAAGACCTCCTCGTCTTTTTCCCCTAAACCAAGCATGAAGCCTGACTTAGTATAAATTTTGGGATAATAGTCTCTGGTTCTTTTAAGCAACTCAAGAGTTCTTTCATATTTACCCTGAGGTCTTACTTTTTTATATAGCGAAGGCACAGTCTCAATATTATGGTTTAAAACGTTTGGATTTGAATCAAGAACTTTTTCAAGAGCTTTCCAGTTGCCACAAAAATCAGGAATTAAAAGCTCAATAGTAGTTTCAGGAGATTTTTCTCTTATTTGATGAACACATTGAAAAAATTGAGATGCGCCACCATCCTCAAGATCGTCTCTATTAACTGATGTGATTACGACATGCTTAAGATTCATTCTAAAAACAGCTTCGGCTAGACGATATGGTTCAGTTGGATCTAAGTCTCTCTTAGATCTATCAAAATCAATATCGCAATATGGACATGCCCTAGTGCAACCAGGACCCATTATGAGAAAAGTTGCAGTTCCACTAGCAAAACATTCGCCGATATTTGGACAGCTTGCTTCTTGACATACGGTATTAAGATTTAAATCATTTAATAAATTTGCAATATTACCAATTCGCTCAACTTGTGGAGCTTTGACCCTTAACCATTCAGGTTTTGAAATTAAACTATTAGGATTATTAGTCACATTAAATCTTCTTGACCTATAATTTTATTTTACTAAAAACAAGATGAATTAACTATTTATAATTTCAAAGACTAAGCTCATTGAAAAGAAGTAAATAAATAAATGAATTCAACTAATCATTCTGCAATTTAGAGAATCTTCATTAAATTTACTCGTTACACAAAGTTCTTGTTTCATTAACTAAAATTGAATCAGATTTCATAACGTTATTTTTAATACAGATATCAGAACGTACTAATTAAAAAGTATAGCAAAAAAAGTAGAAGAATGTTGGACTATTTTGTACTAAAAAGTGTTTTTTTTATTGTTTTTTGATACAGTAAAAAATATATGTAATAAAACATTGACTTTTAAATTTAAGAGAAAACGTATTTTATTATCGGAAAAAAATAAAAACTCTAAAGCAATAGGTTATGCTAGAGCTACTAATAACGAATATGAATATTTAGAAGAGCAAATAAAGATTTTGAAGGGAGAGGGTTGCAGTTTAGTGTTCTCTGAATTTATAAGTTTAGATGAAGAAATCAAACCCCAACTCAATAAAGCTATAAATTCCTTATCAAAAGGCGATCAATTAATAATAACTCAGCTTGATCGAGCATTTAAAAATAAAAAAGAATGTTTGATAACAATAAATAAACTTATTAATAAGGATATTCAATTGCGAACTTTGACTGGTTTTTTTGCTTCCAATGAATCTTCTAATGCAAATTCTTCAATTTTTAAGATTTTACATGAATTAGATAATTTAGAAGACAAAAGTTTAGGTGAAAGAAAAAAAGAACAACTATTACGCAGAAAATTATCTGGAAATAATTTGGGAGGCAGACCCAAAATAAGTCCTTTAAAAGAATCTTTAG
>CABZFV010000025.1 GCA_902525075.1 uncultured Prochlorococcus sp.
CTCAGAGACTGGATGGGGGACATTTAAAAAATTAATTACAGAACAACTTATTGAATCACTAGAACCTATTCAGAAAAAATATAAATTATTAATTAATGATCCCTATCAATTAAATAAAATCCTTGATGAAGGGAAGGAAAAAGCTGAAAATTTAGCAAATCAGACTTTAAAAAGAGTTAAATCAAAATTGGGATTCTTTGAAATGGAGAAATAAAATATGCCAATAATTACCTTACCTGATGGTTCAAAAAAGGTTTTCGAAAAATCTGTAACTATTCTAGAAATTGCCAAGACTATAGGTACTGGATTAGCTAAAGCAACAATTGCTGGGAAAGTAAATGATGTTCTCCTTGATGCAACTATTCCTATAAGTAAAGATTCCAAAGTTGTAATCATCACATCAAAAGATAAAGAAGGAATTGAAATAATAAGACATTCATTTGCTCACCTTATTGGTCATGCAGTTAAACAAATTTACTCTGATATTAAGATGGCGATTGGGCCTGTAATTGAAGATGGTTTTTATTATGATATTTTTTCTGAATACAGATTTACTCCTGAAGATTTAATAAAAATCGAAAACAGAATTAATAAATTAATAAAAACAAACTATGACGTTGAAATTTTACAAGTTTCTAAGGAAGAGGCAATTAAAACGTTTAAAGAAAGAGATGAGACTTTTAAATTACGAATAATTGAAGAAATTCCTGAAGAAGGGCTCATAAATTTATACAAACATGAAGAATATATCGATATGTGCAGAGGGCCTCACGTACCCAATACTAGACATCTGAGACACTTTAAATTACTTAAATTATCAGGTTCATACTGGAGAGGGAATAGTGAGAATGAATCATTACAGAGAATATATGGAACTGCATGGGCAAAAGAAAAAGAACTCCAAGATTATTTAACAAGAATTGAAGAAGCGGAAAAAAGGGATCATAGAAAACTTGGTAAAAAACATTCACTATTTCATATACAAGAAGAATCTCCAGGAATGATTTTTTGGCATCCAAATGGATGGACAATTTACCAAGTACTGGAAAAGTACATAAGAGAAATACTCAAAAAAAATGATTATTTAGAAATTAAAACCCCACAAGCTGTTGATAAATCTCTTTGGGAAAAATCGGGTCATTGGGAAAAATTTAGAGACGATATGTTCACTACTGCATCAGAAAATCGAACTTATGCAATTAAACCAATGAATTGTCCATGCCATATACAAGTATTTAATCAAGGTTTAAAAAGTTATAAGGATTTACCTATTCGTCTTGCTGAATTTGGTTCTTGTCACAGAAATGAGCCATCTGGTGCACTTCACGGCTTAATGAGAGTAAGAAATTTTACTCAAGATGATGCACACATATTCTGCACAGAAGAGCAAATTCAAGAAGAGGTATCAACTTTTATAGATCTTGTTTTCGAGATTTATAAAACTTTTGGTTTTGATGAAATCATTATCAAATTATCAACCCGTCCTGAAAAAAGGGTAGGTAGTGAAGAGATTTGGGATAAATCAGAGGAGGCTCTTACCAAAGCTCTCGATAATAAGAACTTAAAATGGGAACTCCAACCAGGTGAAGGAGCTTTTTATGGTCCAAAAATAGAATTCTCCTTAAAAGATTGTCTTAATAGAGTCTGGCAATGCGGCACTATTCAGGTTGATTTCTCAATGCCTATTAGATTGGATGCAACTTATGTAGATATTGATAATGAGAAAAGAAATCCAGTTATGCTTCACAGAGCAATTTTAGGATCCTTTGAGAGATTTATCGGAATCTTAATTGAACAATATGAGGCAAAATTCCCGATTTGGCTTGCACCTTATCAAATAATTCTATTAAGCATTACTGATAGAAATATTGAAAAGTGTTTCAAGTTTAATGAATTAATAAATAATAATGGTTACCGATCAAAAGTTGATGTTAGGAATGAAAAAATAGGATATAAAATAAGAGAAGCAACTCTCGGGAGAGTTCCTTTAATTGCAGTTATTGGAGATAAAGAAGAGGAAATTGATTCAGTCGCTTTAAGAGCTTTAGATGGAACAAATTTAGGAATTTTCGACCTACCTAATCTATACAAATTAATGGATGAATTAATAGAAAAAAAAGGGAGAACAGAATAATTTCGAATAGATGAATTTTCTGGCTTGTGATTTAGGAGGTACCAAGGTTCTATTGGGAATATTCGAAAGGGTAATAAAAGATAATTCGCCTAAATTGTTATTCAAAAAGAAATATGTATCTTCTGATTGGGATTCATTTGAACTAATTTTAGAAGATTTTCTTAAAAATGAATGCAAAAATATTACCCATCCCTCTTCTGCATGTTTCGCTGTGGCTGGACCGTTGTCTAACAACAACGCAAAAATCATGAACTTGTCATGGAATATTTCAGGAAATGAATTAAAAAATAAATTTAAATTTGAACAATGCGAGCTAATTAATGATTTTGCAGTTCAAATTTATGGAATACCTTTTTTAAAAAAAAAATCAATATTCAACTATCCAAAATGGATCCCATACTGAAGTTACTAACAATGATTTACATGCCATTGTTGGAGCCGGTACTGGTTTAGGCATTGCAAGAGGTCTAATATCAGGAAATAAAGTAAAAGTTCTAGCCAGCGAAGGAGGACACGTTGAATACTCTCCAAAGTCAAAATTAGAATGGGAATTAAAAATTTGGCTTAAAAATTATTTAAAAGTTGAAAGGATATCTTGTGAAAGAATTATTAGCGGCACTGGTTTATCAAGAATTGCCGAATGGAGATTAAGCAAACCTGATGCCCAAAACCATCCTCTACAAGAATATTTAAAAAAAATTAAAGTTTTTGATACTGCGAGAAAAGAATTACCTGAAAAAATTTGTAAACTTTCCAAAGAAGGGGATCAGATAATGATTGAAGTTGAGAGGATTTGGTTAGACGCTTATGCCTCTTTATTGGGAGATATTGCTCTTCAAGAGTTATGCTTTGGAGGGTTATGGATTTCTGGAGGAACCGCATCAAAACATTTCAAAAACTTTAAATCAGATTTATTTTTAAAACAATTTTTCGACAAGGGAAGATTAAAAGATATTCTTAAAGCAATGCCTATGAAAGTAATTTTAGATGAAGAGTTTGGACTTTTTAGTGCAGCCTGCAGAGCAAAAATGCTTTTAAAAACTTAAAAACAAAAAATGTCTATTCCTGAAGTAGGTAAAAAAATAAGGGTAACAGTACCTTCAACAACTGCCAATTTAGGGCCTGGATTCGATTGTCTTGGAGCAGCATTAGATTTGTATAATGAATTTATTTTTACAAGAATTGAAGGTGGTGGAGATAGATTTGATTTAATAATGGAAAGTACAGATGGTAATCACCTAAGAGGAGGACCTGAAAACTTAGTTTTTAGAGCTGCTCAGAAAGTATGGGATAGCGCAAAAATGGATCCTTTTGCACTTGAAGCAAGAGTTAAATTGGCAGTGCCGCCTGCACGAGGGCTAGGTAGTAGTGCTACAGCAATAGTTGCCGGACTAATAGGAGCAAATGCAATAATGAACTCTCCATTACCCAAAGAAAAACTCCTTGAACTTGCCATTGATATAGAAGGTCATCCCGATAATGTAGTGCCCTCACTTCTGGGTGGGCTTTGTTTGACCGCAAGGTCTTCTTCTCAGAGATGGAGAATCATTAGATGTGATTGGCACGATTCAATTAAAGCTGTTGTAGCAATACCTGCAATTCGTCTAAGTACAAGTGAAGCAAGAAAGGTTATGCCCAAGAATGTACCCATATCAGATGCAGTGACAAATATGGGGGCGCTAACTTTATTACTTAACGGCTTAAAAGCAGGGAATGCGGAACTAATAAAAGAAGGCATGTTTGATAAGCTACATGAACCCTACAGATGGAAACTAATCAAGGGTGGATTAGAAGTTAAAGATGCCGCACTAAATGCAGGTGCTCTAGGATGCGCAATTAGTGGGGCTGGTCCAAGTATCTTAGCTTTGTGTAAAAAGGAAAATGGTAAAAACGTCAGTCAAGCCATGGTGAAAGCATGGGAGAAGTCAGGTGTAGCTAGCAGAGCGCCATTCTTAAACGTTCAAAAAACCGGCAGCCAATTTAGCACTATCTCTGGTAAGTAGTTTTACTTAGGCATTTTTAATGTTATAGTCTCAAGCTAGTACAACTTCAACTAGAATAAAAAAATTATTCATTACATAAATGAATTCAGAATCTTTTCCTTGGCTATCATCAATTGTTTTACTGCCCTTAATCGGGGCATTAATAATGCCTTTCTTGAATTCAAAAGAAGGGGAAGATAACACACTCCCTAGAAATATCTCATTAAGTTTTTTATTTATAGATTTTTTACTAATAATCGTCGTCCTTTTTCAAAAATTCAATACCTCAGATAGCTCTTTACAACTGGTAGAAAGAGCTTCTTGGTTACCATCAATAGGCTTAGAGTGGTCTCTTGGCGTAGATGGGTTATCTGCTCCTTTAATAGTATTAAGTGGGTTAATTACATTTTTATCAGCTGCCGCTAGTTGGAAAATTAAGAAAAAATCTAATTTATATTTTGCTCTTTTATTAGTCCAAGCATCAGCACAGGCATTAGTTTTCCTTTCTCAAGATTTTCTATTATTTTTCTTGGCATGGGAACTTGAATTAGTTCCGGTATATCTTCTTATTGCTATTTGGGGAGGGAAAAAGAAATTATACGCAGCCACTAAATTCATCCTTTATACAGCCTTAGCTTCTTTATTAATACTCATAAGTGGGTTAGCACTTGCCTTGAGTGGTGATACATTTACTTTAAATATTACCGATCTAACAAATAAACACGTAAAAGGCAGCTTAGCTTTACTGTCTTATTTAGGATTTTTAATTGGTTTTGGAGTAAAACTTCCTATCTTTCCATTACATACTTGGCTACCTGATGCTCATGGAGAGGCTAATGCTCCAGTTTCAATGTTACTCGCAGGAATACTCTTAAAAATGGGAGGTTATGCTCTTTTAAGATTCAATGTTCAAATACTACCTGAGGTACATCTTCAAATTGCACCTGCGCTAATTATTCTTGGAATCATTAATATAATCTATGGAGCTCTTAATGCATTTGCTCAAGATAATGTTAAGAGGAGAATTGCATGTAGCTCTGTCAGTCATATGGGTTTTGTTCTTTTAGGCATTGGAGCAGTAGATGCTTTAGGTATAAGTGGGGCAATGCTCCAAATGATAAGCCACGGACTTATCGCTGCAGCTATGTTTTTTGTTACGGGCTCATTCTATGAAAGAACAAATACTCTTTCTATACCCAATATGGGTGGTTTAGCAAAGGTCCTGCCAATAACTTTTGCTTTTTTCTTGGCAAGTTCTTTGGCCTCTCTAGCACTACCTGGGATGAGTGGATTTATAAGTGAAATAACTGTATTTTTAGGAATCACTAGTCAAGAAGGTTTCAGCTCTATCTTTAGATCGATCACTATTCTTATTGCAGCTATAGGTTTAGTTTTAACACCAATTTATCTTCTATCAATGTGTAGAAGAGTATTCTTTGGCCCTAGAATTCCTGCACTAGCTACAGTTAAAGAGATGAATGGTCGAGAATTGACTATTGGGTTTAGCTTATTGTTGCCTACTTTGG
>CABZFV010000026.1 GCA_902525075.1 uncultured Prochlorococcus sp.
ATCTATTGTACGTAAACCTGATTCATCAGTCTTAATTTCGAAATCGGCCGGAATGTCTTCTAAACATTTTGTTCTACCCTCAAAACCACCTATCTTTACTTTGCAAAAATTAATTTTTTTATTATTTAGAGTGGATTTAAAGTTCTTGGGAATTGCTAGATTAATTTTTAAGAGATCAGTTCTTCTATCAGATGGCCTCAAAAAAAAATAAATTTTATTTCTAAATTTCCTTCTATTTTCTTTTTGAAACCACCTTAACCTTCTAAAATTATCGTCTTGATTCCACTGAAATTCCAACCCCGCTTTAGCATCTTGGATGTTTTTAAAAAATGGAGTTAAAACTAAAATTATAGGGATAACAAAAAGTCTTAAAATTTTAAGATTTAAAGTTTGTTTCTTTGTGATTTTTAACATTAAGGGAATAAAATTTAAAGGTTGAGCAAATGCTATTAAATTTAAAGTACAAAATAATTTTACTAAGGTTAACATCTATCTGTCCTTAATTTTGCAGCACCTTTTAAATAAGGGTGCTTTATTTCATAATTTGTGGGCAATAAAACTTGAGCCATTATTCTTATACAAAAATCAACATCATTAGATACGTGCATTTGTTGGCAGTCTAAAAAGGCAACAGAATCAAGTCCATTAAATTTCCTTGCAATTGAGGCGGGGAAACATGCATTTAAATCTTTTGTCGCTGTGAATGTAATGGATAGAATGTTCTTCTTAATTAGATTGTTTCGTGAAATTAATTCATCAATTAATTCCACTACGGCAACCTCTATTTCTCTAACAGAATTCCCAGATGCTGTTGTAGCGCCGCGAATAAATGTAATTTTATAATCATCTTTCATTTTTTCATACATATTGATTTAAGGCTTGTATAACCAAAGTACTTTATTAGATGAGTTAAACTCAAAAAAGATATTATTGATAATTTTCTCAATTATTCTACTACCAGGAATTAGTCCAAGTATTTTCTTCTTCTTCTTCCCAAATGTTAAGGGTTGAATTTTAGGATCAATATTAACCATTTCTGCAGCTAGCTCCCTTGCAACAAATTCATCTCCAACCGCATCAACAAGACCAAGTTCGAGTGCTTGTGTTCCAGTGAAAATTCTTCCATCAGCAAATTTTCTTACTTCTTCAACAGGTAAATTCCTTCCTTCAGCAACAGCTTCAGTAAATTGTTTGTAACTTTCATCTATAAGCCCTTGGAGTAGACCTCTACCTTCCTCACTTAGAGGTCTATCTGGAGAAAGTATGTCTTTAAAGACACCGCTTTTTACAGTCTCAAATTTAATGCCGATTTTATCTAATAATTCAGATAAATTATTTCCTCTTATAATCACACCAATAGAACCTGTAATTGTGCCTGGATTAGCAACTATTTTGTCAGATGCAACACCAATGTAAACGCCTCCTGATGCTGAGATGTTCCCAAAACTAGCAATGACTTTACATCCTTTTTCTTTTAGTCTTTTAATAGCAGAGTATATTTCTTGGCTATCCCCAACAGTACCCCCTGGAGAATCAATTCTCACGATTAAAGCAGGACATTCTCTATCCTCAATTTGTTTAAGAGCTTTAAGGACTGAAACTCTTGTTGAACTTGTAATAGGCTCATCAATTACTATACGAGCTATTCTTTTTTTTGACTTTCGTCTAAAAGGCCAAATCATTCTTTTAAGGTAAATTCATAAAACTACTTTAAAAAGACTATCAGCAGACCTAATGAATTCAATCCTAAATTGGTTTTTAATGATACTCCCTTTTGCACTTTGGGGTACTTCAATGGCGGCAATGACTCCTTTAGTATCTAGTGCTGGGCCTGAGTTTGTGGCTTCTTTAAGATTACTTCCTGCAGGGATTCTTGTTCTAATAACAACATATTTGTTTAAAAGAGATTTAAAAATTTATAGGTGTGATTTGAAGTGGTTTTTTGTTTTTACAATTGTTGATGCCACTTTTTTTCAGTTGTTTTTAACTTATGGTATTGAAAAAACTGGAGCAGGTTTAGGTTCTGTTTTAATTGATTCTCAACCCCTTTTGGTAGCTATTTTAGCGAGGGCAATTTTTGGGAATTTAATTAATCCAATAGGATGGTTAGGACTACTTTTTGGCTTGGGAGGAATAGTATTTTTAGGAGTTCCACAAGAATTTTTAGGGAATTGGTGGTTGATGTCTGATGAGTCTATAAACGATGTTGCTTTTAACTTTGGAGAACTTTGGATGCTTGCAGCTTCTCTCGCTATGGCATTAGGAACAATTTTAATTAGATTCACTTGTACTAAAAGTGATCCAGTGGCAGTTACAGGTTGGCATATGGTTTTAGGGAGTTTGCCCTTAATTATTAAGCACTGTTTAAAATCAAATTTCACAATAATTCCAGATTGGTCAATATTTGATTGGGGACTTATGTCATTTGCAAGTGTTTTTGGAGGAGCAATAGCTTATGGATTGTTTTTCTACTTTGCTAATAATAAAGAAATAACTGGCTTTAGCACTCTTGCATTTTTAACACCTGTATTTGCACTTCTCAGTGGAGGTGTTTGGTTAGATGAAAGACTCACTATTTTGCAGTGGATAGGAGTAGTGTTTGTTCTTATCTCAGTATTTTTTGTTAGCCAGAGAAAGAGTTTATGGGAAAATAAATTTTCTGATACTAATATTTAATTAGTTTCTTTTTGTAAAAAGTCTAATAATGCGAATAGTTTTAATTAGTACTCCCATAGGGTTCTTAGGGAGTGGTAAAGGTGGTGGAGTTGAATTAACTTTAAATTCTTTAGTTTCAGGTTTAATTTCTTTAGGTCATTCTGTTGAGGTTATAGCTCCAAAAAATTCTAAGTTACATGAATGTAATGTAAAAGCAAAATTACATTTTGTGGAAGGTGAAGATCAAATTAGTTGGCAGCATCAAAATTATAATTCTCCCGTGAGTATCCCAGACAATTCTCTTTTAGCAGGAATGCTTGAAAAGGGATTAGATATCGCTAAACATTCAGACGTATTGTTGAACATGTCCTATGATTGGTTGCCTATCTGGATGACTCTAAATTTCGAGATACCCATTGCACATATTATTAGCATGGGTTCTGAAAGTGCCGTAATTAGTAATTTAATCTCTAAGGTATATGCTAAATATCCAAATAATTTTGCTTTTCATTCGAAAATGCAAGCTAATGATTATTCATTTATAAAAAAACCAATAATTATTGGGAATGGATTTAATTTAGATAATTATATTTTTCAAGATTCAGTTAAGGGCCCTTTGGCATGGGTCGGAAGAGTGGCTCCGGAGAAAGGTTTGGAAGATGCAGTTTATGTTGCAAATCAACTTGGCGAAAAATTAAAAGTTTGGGGATTTATAGAAGATGAGAAGTATGCCTCAAAGATAGAAAAATCATTCCCTAAAGGAGCTATAGATTGGATGGGTTTTTTTTCAACTAATGAATTACAAAAAGAACTTGGTAAATGCAGAGGGTTACTAAATACTCCGAAATGGAATGAGGCATATGGGAATGTTATTGTTGAAGCTTTAGCCTGTGGGGTGCCTGTTGTAGCTTATAAAAGAGGAGGACCTAGTGAAATTATTCAGCATGGCCAAACAGGTTATCTTGCTGATCCTGATGATAAAAAAAATATGCTTTCCTATGTAGAGATTATTGAAAAAATAAAGCGTCAGAAATGTAGAGAATGGGTAGAAAAAAATGCCTCCGCAGATATATTTGCTAACAAGGTTGTGAACTGGCTTAATAAGGTAATGCATGAATATAAATAATATTAAATGATTCTTATTAACTCAAAAAAAAGGCTTATAACCTTATTAATAGTTTTAGTTTGTGGGATCATTGTATTTATCTTAGGTTTAGGCTCTACAGGATTGGTAGATGAAACTCCCCCTTTATTTGCAGCTGCAGCTCGGACAATGAGTGAATCTGGTGATTGGTTAACTCCAAAAGTCAATGGAATATTACGTTTTGATAAGCCTCCACTGATATATTGGCTAATGGGTTTTTTTTACTCATTACCGAAAAACGAGATTTGGGATAGTTTCGGGACTCTCTCAGCAAGACTCCCTTCAGCTTTGGCATCATTATTTTTAATGTTGATGATTGGAGATACGTTGTTTTGTTGGCCACAGAAGAGTGATAGGCAATTCCTCACTCCAATAGTTGCATCATTAGGCTTTGCTCTTTCTCCATTAATGATTATTTGGAGTAGAACTGCCGTGAGTGATGCCCTTTTAACTGGAACCTTAGGGATTAGCCTGCTTTTATTTTGGAGAAGAATGGCAAGTGAAAATAATGATCAATGTATTTCAGCTTGGGTATTTTTAGGTTTTGCAATTTTAGTTAAAGGACCTGTTGCATTCGTTTTGGCATTGTTGACTATTACGTCTTTCTTGTTTTGCCAGAAGAATTGGGAAACGTTGCTTAGTAAGATAAACCTTAAGAAAGGTTTTTTAATAACAACACTAATAAGTGTTCCATGGTACATATTAGAACTTCTAAAAGAGGGAAAGCCTTTTTGGGATAATTTTTTTGGATACCATAATTTTCAAAGATATACCTCAGTTGTAAATAATCATGCAGAACCGTTCTGGTTTTTTCTTTACATAATGATATTGGCTTCTTTGCCATTTACTCCTTTTTTATATCATGGCATATTTAAAACTTTTAAGGATTTCTTTAAAAGTTCAAAAGAAAGTTGCAATGTCACCGAGACCCTTTATACATATTCTCTATGTTGGCTAACGTCAGTTTTAATCTTCTTTAGCCTTTCTGCAACGAAACTACCTAGTTATTGGTTACCAGCTATTCCAGCGGCGGCATTATTAACAAGTAATAGCTTTATAAGCTTAAAGAATATAAATAAAAGTTATTCATATTTCTGGATTTTTAATATTTTAATTTTATTTGGTTTCTCAATAGCTTTCTTTTTCTCGAATATTTGGTTGAGTTCAATTAATGATCCCGAAATGCCTAATCTTGCATCTGAACTTATAAGCTCTGGGATTATTTTTAAAGCTAAAATGTTCTTCTCGTCATTTACCCTTATTGCAATAATCTTATTTTCCTTAAAATCTAAAAATATCCTTCTTTATCTTCAAATTTTACTTTTAATTGGACAATCTTATTTGATGTCGCCAATAAGAAAATTAGCAGATAATTCAAGGCAATTACCTTTAAGGAATATCTCAAAATTAATTTTAGATATTCGCGAGGGAAGGGAAACTTTAGCAATGATTGGGATCAGAAAACCTTCATTACATTATTATTCGAGACAAATAGTTTTTTATGAACCAAACACTGAAGAGGGTTTAATTAATCTGTCAGAAAGGCTAAATAATGATAGAAGAGAGAA
>CABZFV010000027.1 GCA_902525075.1 uncultured Prochlorococcus sp.
CATTTTTAAGATTATTTATTATTTGTAATTGGTAGTTGATTAAATTTGGCTTTAATCCTAAGAATATTGTGTTTAAATCTTTTTCCTCAATAGTTAGAAAACCATCGTATGAAAAAGTTATTTTAACTATCTCTAATTTATAGTTATCTATAGCGATAAAAATCTTAGATAATATTTTTTTAAATCTTTCTTCCCATCCAAAAACTTGTATCTTAAATTTATTCAAATTTTTTTCATCTACATTTTGTTTATTTATAAAAATTCCATCTTTATCAATGAAGCCAAATATTTTTTCATCGTTTAATATTCTCTCTCCGTAAGCTATTGGAATTCTTGAATTAATATAAACTTTCAAACCAAAAGGAAATAACTCTCTGTTTACCGAAACATTCTTGAGAGATAAATTTTGTTTTAACTCTTTTTCTAACAAATTAGTTTCAACAAAAATTAATCGGATCGGAAAATTCGTAGATGAATTTTTTACCACATCATTCGGCGAAAAAAATTCACTGCCAGAAATCCTAATATGCTGAGTATCAACTTTTTTGAGGGTTTTTATGCTTAATAAGCTTGTTAATAATAAAAATGAAATTAGTAAAAAAAAACTTCTATTTTTGATTCCTTTTTGGTTTTTCACAAATCACATCGAGCTTTTTCCATCAGTTGGTCCATCCATTCTCTCGCTTGCTCTGCATCTGAAAATGGTACATCCATCTCTTTACCTCCCCCTACTAATCTCAACCTGCACTTACCTTGAGATTCACTTGTTAGAGGAGCTTCTCCCGAAGTTAGTGCCATTAATTCAACTAATTCCAGTTTCTTGATTGTAAAACAATCTTTTTCTTCAAATTTACCAGCTTCAAATGCGCTCCACTTTAACTCCCCATCTTTTAAAGACGCTGCACCTGAACTATCTAGCTTGCACAGTTCAGAATCACTCGCCCAACTTCTAAAAAGATTTTGCCTTCTTCTTTCTAACCATCCAAGTGCAGTTAATAAAATGAAGATTAAAAGTAATGGCAACCAAAGTAGTCCATGCAACATATGATTTAAATTACAAACCTAAAGATATATCTACCAGTTTAGCTACAAGTTGTTCAATTTTTAAACCTGAAGCTTCCCAAAGCATTGGAAACATACTGTTTTTTGTAAAACCAGGTATTGTATTTATTTCATTTAGCAAAATTTTATTTGAAGATTTTTCTAAAAAGAAATCTACTCTTGCAAAACCGAAAATATTTAGTGCTCTACAACTTTTAATAGCAATGTCTTTAATTTCTTTTGTGATTTTAGAATCTATTTCGGCTGGGATAATTATTTTATTATTTGAATGATATTTTGAATCGTAATCATACCAATCACTTTCGTAATTTACCTCGCCTATCTCAGAGGTTAAGAGTTTTGAATTCCCAATTATTCCGCATTCAATCTCTCTTACCTCTAAACCTTCCTCTATTAAGATTCTTGTATCTATTTCCCGAGCCTTTTCTAATGCTATTAAAATTTCCGATTCATTTGTGACTTTGGAGATGCCAAGAGATGATCCAGAGTTCGATGGTTTAACAAAAACAGGAAATTTTAATTTTTTTAAAATTTCATTAATTATTTTATTTTGTACTTGCTTATCATTGAGATCTTCATTTTGAAAAACTAGATAATTAACTTGTGGAAGTTTAAGATTTGAGAAAATTGTTTTCATCAATATTTTATCCATTCCAAGTGCGGAGCCAATAATTCCGCACCCGACTAAAGGTTTCTTTGTAAATCTAATTAAGCCATGGATTGATCCGTCTTCACCATTAAATCCATGCAAAAGAGGAAACCAAACATCAATATTTTGGAATTCAATTCCGTCAAGGAAGTTAATTTTTTCTTGATTAAAAATTTCTTGTTTTTTCGTTTTATAGTTTTCAATTTTACCAATTAGGATTTTTTCTGAAAAATCACTATCAAGCCAATCTCCATATTTGTTTATGTAAAAGGCTTTAACCTTAAAGCGTTCTTTATTTGTATGTGCATTAAATGCTTGAAAAACCGTTTTTGCAGAGGATATCGATACTTCATGTTCATTGGAATGCCCGCCAAATATTAACCCAATACATTTTTTCTTTCCCCCGATCATTTAAAAAAAATTTATAAAGAAAGTTCTCCTGTTAAAGAAAAAGGTCTTGCTTCATTTATTCTGACATTTATCTCATCTCCCAACGAAAAATTAAAGTTAATGTTTTCGGGAATCTCTACGAAAGTTAATCTATTTGTTCTAGTTCTACCCATAATTTGAGAGGAATTTTTTGGATTTAAACCCTCAATTAAAACGCTTTCGATATTATTAATGTATCTTTGATTCCTACTCCTAGCAGTTTTCTCGACCAAATCATTAATTTCCTGTAATCTAGCTTTTTTAACTTCTTCCGAAAGTTGATTCGTCCAGACTGCTGCAGGCGTATTTGGTCTTGGAGAGTATGCTGCTGTATTCACCTGATCAAAGCCAATTTCTGATATTAGCTTTAATGTATCTTGATATTGTTGTTCGGTTTCTCCTGGGAAAGCAACTATAGCGTCAGCTGTGATTGATGCATCTGGCATTAATAACCTTATGTTCTCGATAATATTTTTATATTTTTTTATAGAATATCCTCTGGACATTTGCTTTAAAATTTCATCATTTCCACTTTGGAAGGGGATATGGAAATGTTCACAGACTTTATCAAGTTCATAACAAGCTTGAATCAACCTTTTTGAAAAATATCTTGGATGACTAGTAGCAAATCTTATTCTGCGAATTCCTTTAACATCATGAATATAATACAAAAGATCAGTTAGGGTATTCTCCTTTCTCCCCTCTTTTGTAGTTCCTGGAAGGTCTCTACCATAAGCATCAATGTTCTGACCCAAAAGAGTAATTTCTTTAAAATTATTATCTGCTAATTTTTGGATCTCACTTTTTATCGCATTTGGATATCTTGATTGCTCTTTTCCTCTGACAGAAGGGACTACACAATATGAACATCTTTCATTACATCCATAGATGATATTAACCCAGCCACAAATAGAGCTTTCTCTTCTGGCACTTGTTATATCTTCAGAAATGAAGGTTTCTTCTGTAGCAGCAACTTGATTTCCTAAATCAACTTTCCCAAGAAGATTCTCAAGATTATTTACGTGTTGAGGCCCCATAATCAGATCAAGTTCTGGGACTCTTCTTAGTAAGGATTCTCCCTCTTGCTGAGCAAGACAACCTGCAACAACAAGTTTTAAGTTAGGTGTTTTGTGCTTTCTTTTTGCTTGTCTTCCTAGAAAGCTATAAACTTTTTGCTCTGCATTATCTCTAATAGTGCATGTATTATACAAGACCAAATCGGCATTTAATTCATTATCTGCTCTGATGTATCCCATTTTCTCTAATGTCCCAGCCATTCTCTCAGAATCAGCCTTGTTCATTTGGCATCCAAATGTGGTTATCCAATAACTACCAGTAGTTGAATTCTTTTGAGTTTTTTTTTCGTCTGATTTTGTTTTTGTTAGCACTTTGCTAGGAATTTTTTATGATTCTTTAATTCAAAATTACAAGTTAAATAATTTTGCTGCAATATTTTAGAGGGCGAGCGAGGGGATTCGAACCCCCGAATAGCGGCGCCACAAGCCGCTGCCTTAACCACTTGGCGACGCCCGCCTCACATTTATAAATTTAACAACTCAAGGGGAATTTTTCATAGTTAATTTTATCTTTTAGCGAAATTTGAATTATTTTCTAATTCAGTAAAGTTTTCTTATGATCTAAAATAAAAGAAAATTTAAAAATTTGAGTAATTCTGGCACAGCTGAGGTTCTTATTCCCAGAAGCCTTTGTTTAATAGAAGATATAGATAACCTCATTATTGATATAGAGGATTTATGTTCAGTTTCCATAAGTTGGGAGGATGGATTTGTTTCTGAGTTAAACCCTTTAAAAAATAAAGTTACAAAACCAAAAAATATTTTATTCCCAAGATTTGTTGAAACGCATTCACATTTTGATAAATCTTTTACATGGGCAGACTTTCCTAATCTGGAATCAAACTATGGAGGAGCATTATCAATAAATCTTGAAGAACATAAAACTAGAACTACAGATAAGGTTCTTGAAAGAGTTGAGAAATCATTAAAACTTGCCATACAAAATGGATACCGAGCTATTAGAAGTCATATTGATACTTACAAAAGTCAATCTATTGATATTTGGATTGAACTTTTTAAATTACAAAAAAAATATTCATCTGAGTTGACTTTACAATTCGTTGCTCTAGCTCCATTGGAATTCTGGGATACAACTAATGGAGAAGATTTGGCAAAAATATTTTCCTCTAATGGAGGCATTTTAGGAGGTGTTATTGTACCCCCTTTCAATAAAAAAGATATAAGCAAATTTCTCACAAAGATGCTTCTTCTAGCTAGTAAATATAAATTAGAAATTGATTTGCATATAGATGAATCGATTATTGAGCCTGGAGCG
>CABZFV010000028.1 GCA_902525075.1 uncultured Prochlorococcus sp.
TTATCAGAATTAGTCATTATTATCTAAAGTTCGTAAATAAAGTTTTTCTAAATACTATTTATTTATATCAAATAATTATGACAATTAAATTGTTTGTAATCTCCTTAAAACTCCATTAATAAATTTTCTTCCTTGCAGATCACTATATTTATTAGCTAAATTTACAGCCTCATCACAAGCAACAGCGACAGGTGTGTTCAAAAAATTGATATCCACGTAAGCTAGACGCAAAATATCCCTATCAATTCTTGGTAATCTTTTTAATCTCCAACCGTCCATAACTTGATCGATATCTGAGTCAATACTTTTAAGGTTGTTGATTATATTGCAAATCCTTTGATTTACATCCTCTCTAATATCAATTTGACCGCTAGAAACAATTAATTTTGGAAAGTCTAGAGTGACAGAGAGTGTATTCATTACGGTTTCAATTTTTGTGAGAGATTTTTTTAACTCATCTCGAACATTTGAATAAGAGGAATCAACACCTTCTTGTAATTCACTATCTAATATTTTTTGTGAAGCATTTTCTAACTCAGACTCGCAATTATCTAATTCCTCTCTGCAATGATTTATTAGAGAATCCAAAGCAGATTCAAAAATTTCTTCTATCTGAAATTTATTTAATTTAAAATCACCTTTATCTTTTATAAGGCCAAGAGAAATTAAAGATAATTCTCTAGAAAGGGATCTATTATGCATCAATTAAGAAGAAGTATTAGTGGAAGCCCGTAATTGAGAAAACAATTTTGAAAATGTTGGATTTGAGGTGTTATTTTTCTCATCTGGATTAACTATCCCAGCAGAAATTATTGTTCTAAAAGCATCTTCAACTGAAATATCCAAATCCTTAACAGAAGACTCAGGAACAAGTGTATACCAGCCAGTAGTTGGGTTAGGAGCTGTAGGAATGAAAACACTCAGTAACTTTTCTTCCAATTCTGGCTGTAGAGAAGGTCCTACGTCTCCAGTTACAAAGCCTACGCTATATAGTCCCTCACGGGGATATTCAACTAAAACAACTCTTCTAAATCTATTAGATTTATTACTTAAGAAAGTTTCTAGCAATTGTTTGAGAGTTTTATAAACTGCTCCAGCTACAGGAATTTTTGATAAAGTACCTTCTCCAAATTCTAGTAACCATCTTCCTACAAAATTTCTCGCCATTAACCCTATAAGCAAAATGGCTAATAAAGGAACAGTTAAACCTAAGGTGAGATTGATTAGATCTTGTAATAAAGGATTTAAATTAATAAAAGGATTTAGTTGCTTTGGGACTGAAGTAACTAACGTTAAAACAAATTTACTAACTAATGATGACAGCCAGATTGTTGTTGCTAAGGGTATTACAACTAACAACCCCGCAATAAGATCATTTTTGAGATCTTGCTGAAGCCTAGATCCTAAATTAGAATCTTGATTTTGATTAGATTCAACCAAAATAACGTTTTAACTATATTAACTTTACTAATAATTTAACTGTTTTTACTAAGTTAGGATATATTTTTCTAAAATATATCTATTTTATTTATAACTTTCCCCCCAAAACATAACTTTTAAAAAAATACTATAAAAAAAAGAAATGATTGATACTATTCAAGACAGAAAAGAAATAAGTATAAAATTAAAAGAAAGAGCTATTTTTGAGGGTTTTACAGTTGCCGGAATAGCTTCAATCCCAGGTAGTTCGCGCGTAAAATTAAGAACTAATGCATTAGAAAGATGGTTATCTAATAATTATCATGCTGAAATGAAGTGGATGGAAGCAGAAAAAAGAAAAAATATAGGCTCACTTTTTGAAGATGCAAAAAGCGTTTTAAGCGTTGGATTTACTTATATTAATTCACAAAATAACAACAACAATTTCCTCAAGGTTGCTAAATTTAGCCAAGGTGAGGACTATCATAAAGTGATTCACAAAAAATTAAAGAATATTGGTAAATGGATAGATATAAAAATCCCTGATTGCAAATGGAAAATATGTGTTGATACCTCTCCTCTTCTTGAAAAAGCATGGGCAGAGGAAGCTGGGATTGGTTGGATAGGTAAAAATAGTAATTTAATCAGCAAAAAAAATGGTTCTTGGTTTACTTTAGGTTTTATGATTCTCACAAAAGATTTAATGCCAGATAAACCTCATCAATCACTTTGTGGAAAATGTGATATTTGTATTGAACATTGTCCAACAAAGGCAATTGTAGAACCGTTTGTAATACAATCAGATTTATGCATTGCGTATCACACAATAGAGAGCAGAGATAAAACTATTCCTCAGAAAATAGAAAAAAATTTAGGTGGATGGGTTGCAGGATGTGATATTTGTCAAGATGTTTGTCCATGGAATAAATCAGTGCCATACAACAATAATCATGAAACCACGCCAAAAGAATGGATTAAAAATCTTAATGTTGAGTCCCTAAATTGGGATGATAAAACGTGGCAAGAAAATCTTAAAGGAACTACTTTAAAAAGAATTAAACCATGGATGTGGAAAAGAAATATACAAGCGAATATAAAGAATAAAAAAATTAAAATATGAAGTCGTTTTTTAAAAAAACAATCTGGATCTCCATGATTTGTTTTCAGATTTTTCAAATAGAAATAGTTCGAGCAATAGTTCCCTATTATTATTTCCCAACAATAAAAAATTTACAAAAGCAAAGTTTATATATTGGCAAAAATGCATATCAACTACTTTATTTTGGTCAATATGAAGACAGTCTTAACTTAGCCAAATTAGCAGTAAAAATAAATGCAAAAGATGAAGAACTATGGTTGATTTTGGCTGAAGCACAAATAGCTAACAAAGAATACAAAAACGCATTAAGTTCTCTAAATAAAGCAGAACAAATAAATTCAAATATTAGCGAAATATATTTTGCTAAAAGTAATATTTATTTAAAAATTTCCCAACAGTCAAAAGCAAAGAATGCTTTAGAAAAAGGAATAAAGATTGAGCCCAATAACCACAAAGCTATTTTTCAATTAGGAAATATTTTATTAATGGAAAAAAATTATTTGGGAGCTATAAAATTGTTCGATAAATCTATAAAAATCAAGCCTGATTTCTGGCAAGCAATAAATAATCAAGGTTTAGCTTATTTCGAAAAAAACAGAGTAAATGTCGCAATCAAACTTTTTGAAAGTGCAATCTCAATTGAGGAGAATGCTGAACCATTACTAGGTCTAGCCTCATGTATAAATATCCAAAATAATAAATTAGCCATTCAGCTAGCAAAAAAAGCTTTGGATAAAGATCCCAAATATGTTAATTATGATTATAGAAAAGAACAGTTATGGGGAGAAAAATTACAAGCCTCTACAGAAATTCTTTTACAAAATGAACAACTTAAAAAAGATGTAATACTGGCAAAATCCAAAATTAGTGAATCAACTTAATGTTCAATACTGGTAAATATCGTTTTACCTATTAGTCTTAATTTAGTTAATTAATAATTATTTAATTTTGCGCTCTAATGGATAAGAAAAACTTCACTTCCATCTCGCTTCAAGAAGAAATGCAACGTTCTTACTTGGAGTATGCAATGAGCGTCATAGTTGGACGTGCGTTGCCTGATGCAAGAGATGGTCTTAAGCCTGTACAAAGAAGAATCATATTTGCAATGCACGAATTAGGTTTAACTCCTGATAAACCATTCAGGAAATGTGCAAGGGTTGTTGGCGATGTACTTGGAAAATACCATCCTCATGGAGATCAAGCAGTTTACGATGCATTAGTAAAACTAGTACAAAATTTCTCAACTAAATATCCTACTCTTGACGGCCATGGAAATTTTGGATCTGTGGATAATGATCCACCTGCAGCAATGAGGTATACCGAGACCAGATTAGCGCCTATAGCTCATAAAGGATTTCTTGAAGAAATTGCATCAGAAACAGTAAGCTTTTCAAATAATTTTGACGGTTCTCAAAAAGAACCAGATGTGCTTCCAGCCCAACTTCCATTCTTATTATTGAATGGTTCAACAGGTATTGCAGTTGGCATGGCAACAAATATTCCGCCTCATAATCTAGGCGAAATTGTAGAAGGCTTAGTTGCCTTAGTTAAAAATAAAGATATTAGTGATAAAAAACTTTCTAACATTATCAAAGGACCTGATTTTCCTACAGGAGGAGAATTAATTTATAGTCATGCAATAGAAGAACTTTATCAAACTGGAAAAGGATCTATAACAATAAGAGGAGTTGTAAATACGGAAGAGATAAATTTAGGCAAAGGAAAACATAAAAAGAATGCAATAATCATTTCTGAGCTTCCTTACCAAATTAATAAAGCAGGTTGGATTGAAAAACTCGCAGAACTTGTTAATTCAGGCAAGATTATTGGGATTTCTGATATTAGGGATGAGAGCGACAGAGATGGAATGAGAATTGTAATAG
>CABZFV010000029.1 GCA_902525075.1 uncultured Prochlorococcus sp.
TAATTCAGAACTGGCTGCTAAGTATTTGCCAAGTGACTTTGATCAATCAATAAAAAACTTAGAAATATCGAATATTAATAATGTTTTTTTTCAAGTTAATGATTTCAAAAAACAACAGAAATTTCTTCTTGCTGAAAATAATAATGAAATTAATGAAAAAAGTGTTCTTATCTCAGAAATAATTATCGAAGGTTGGGAAAATCATCCTGAGGGTAGAAAACTTGAATTGGCAGCATATGATTCTATGAGCATAAAGCCTGGAAGTATTGTTGATAATCGAATTTTAAATCAAGACCTCAACGCAATTTATGCTAGTGGTTGGTTTTCAGGAGTTAATATAAAGTCTCAAGATGGACCACTAGGTGTGAGGCTAATAGTAAATGTAGTGCCTAATCCAATTTTGAAAAAAGTTGAACTTAAACCAAAAAACTCAGTAATCTCTAATAAATATGTAGATGATATTTTTAATAATTTTTATGGGACAACTCTTAACTTAAATGAATTTCAAAATAAGATAGAAATAATAAAAGAACGTTATAAAAAAGAGGGTTATTCTTTAGTTAGGATTAGTGGCCCCGATAGAATCTCTGAAAACGGAGTAGTAACATTAAAAGTTTCTGAGGGTATTATATCTGACGTAAAAATAAGATTTCCTGATTCTGATGGTGAATTTGTTATTGATGGAAAACCTAGAAAAGGAAAAACAAAAGATTGGGTCATAAAGAGAGAATTAAAAACACAACCTGGCACCATTTTTAATAGAAAAATTTTAGAAGCTGATATCGGTAGACTATATGCCACATCATTATTTGATGATGTAAAAGTTTCCCTTGGTCCTGACAATTTAAATCCTGGTCAAATCATAATTTTTTTAGACTTGAGCGAACAAAGAACAGGATCATTGACTGGTGGACTAGGATATAGCAATGGTTCAGGTATCTTCGCCTCAATTGGTTTGCAGGAAACAAACACTCTAGGAAGAGCATGGTCTACAAATTTGAATCTAAATTTTGGAGAATATTCAACTACCTATAATTTTTCATTGGCTGATCCATGGATTAAAGGAGATAAACATAAAACATCTTTTAGAACAAATCTTTTTTTAAGCAGAGATTATCCTCAAGAATTTAAAAGTGAAAATAATGGACGCATATACGCAGTAGATGATACTAGTACTTCAACCTCTGATACTTTTTCGTCAATAGTTTTAGAAAAAACAGGAGGTGGATTTTCTTTCTCAAGGCCATTAAATGGTGGAGATCCGTTTAAGGTCGCCAAATGGAGAGTTCTTGCAGGAATGAACTTTAAGAAAGTAAAGATGATTGATGGTGATGGCAATAAAAAACCTTATGGTGATATGACTCCAACAACAGGAAATATAAATGATATTATCTGTATTGGATTTACTCCAAATGATGGTTCATGCCCTGAAGAAAATACATTAGTGAGTTTTATCGCAAGTACTTCTAGAAATAATTTGAACAATTCCATTAGCCCAACTGCAGGAAATAAATTTACTTTTGGTACTGAACAATTTGTTTCAATGGGAAAAAATTCTCCAACTTTTAATAGAATGAGAACATCATATTCTTATTTTATACCCACAAAACTGATCAATTTAACCAAAGCATGTAAGTCTAGTAAAGCTACTAGTGAAGATTGTCCTCAAACTATTGGTTTTCAATTTAAGGCTGGAACTATTCTTGGGGAACTGCCTCCTTATGAATCATTTTGTATGGGAGGAACTTCATCAGTTAGAGGGTGGGGATCTTGTGATTTAGCTGTAAGTAAAAGTTTTGTTGAAGGTACTGCAGAATATAGATTTCCTGTTTGGAGAATGATATCAGGAGCTTTATTTGTTGATGCAGGAAGTGACTTAGGATCTCAAAATGATGTTCCAGGTAAACCTGGCAAATTATTACAAAAATCTGGTTCTGGGTATTCGCTTGGAGGAGGGGTTGGAATAAAAACGCCAATTGGGCCATTAAGATTAGATGTTGCTAGTAAGGACCTAAGTGGAGATTGGAGATATACACTTGGAGTTGGATGGAAGTTTTAAGTGTTTTCTTGGCCTACTAATTATGATTTCTGCTATACCTTGGCTGGTGTTATCTCTAGAGAAGGGATAGGCCTTCATAGTGGAGAAAAAACAAGAGTTACAATTTCGCCTTATGAAAAAGAAGGATATTATGTCTCTTTCAAGGATAAACCTGGCGAAATTTTTAAGTTAACTCAGGATTTAATTGGAAGTACCATGCTTTGTACGGCAGTTAAATTGGGAGGGCGAAATTTATATACTATTGAGCATTTACTATCATCAATGGCTGGGTGTGGGTTAAGTTATATTCATATTGAGGTTGATGGGAAAGAGATTCCTCTTTTAGATGGATCAGCAATCAAGTGGGTTAAAGATTTTGAAGAAGTAGGTATAAAAAAGGCACCTCGACCAGATAATTTCTTTCAAGATATTAATAAATCAATAATTTTAAATAAAGAAGACTCAGTAATAGCAGCAACCCCTTCTAACAAAACCACAATTATATCCACAATAAATTTTGCCTATAAAGCAATTGGAAATCAAACTTTTGTGATTGAATTAAATCCAAAAAATTTTGTTGAAATGATTGCTCCTGCTAGAACATTTGGTTTTAAAGATCAATTTCAAGAGTTAAGTGAACTTGGATTAATAAAAGGTGGAAGTTTGGAAAATGCCCTTGTTTGTGACGGTGATAAATGGGTTAATCCACCTTTAAGATTTGATAATGAACCAATAAGACATAAGATTTTAGACCTTATTGGGGACTTGGCTTTGGTAGGGTTACCTAAGGCTCAAATTTTAGTTTATAAAGGATCACATTCTTTAAATGCTTTATTGGCCTCATCGCTAAAAAATTAACTTTATCTTTAATTGTTTTGGAAAAGAAATTATCCAGTGAAAATAATCAACTTTCCTCTGAGCACATACTAGGTTTGTTACCTCACAGATATCCTTTCGCACTTGTGGACAAAGTCATAGAGCACATTCCTGGAGAGAAAGCAGTTGCAATAAAAAATGTAACTATAAATGAGCCTCAATTTCAGGGACATTTTCCTGAGAGGCCATTGATGCCTGGGGTTCTTATTGTTGAATCAATGGCTCAAGTTGGTGGAATAATTGTAACGCAAATGCCTGATCTCCCTAAAGGACTTTTCGTCTTTGCTGGAATCAATAATGTTAAATTCAGAAAACCAGTTGTGCCAGGAGATCAATTGATAATTTCTTGTGAGTTATTGTCTATTAAAAGACAAAGATTCGGGAAGGTTAAAGGTGAGGCGCACGTTGATGGGAAGTTGGTTTGTGCTGGAGAATTAATGTTTTCATTAGTTGATTAGGGATATGGATTATAAAAATAATGAATTTAACTCAAGATTTAGTGGCGTAAAAGTCCACCCAAATGCATTTGTTGATCCAAGTGCCGAATTACATAATGGGGTTATTGTTTCTCAAGGAGCTATTATCGGTCCTGATGTGACTATCGGGAAAGGAACCGAAATAGGCCCGAATGCTGTTATTTCTGGAAGAACTCAAATTGGTATTAATAATAAAGTCTTCCCAAGTGTTTTTATAGGTCTTGATCCCCAGGACCTTAAATATAAAGGGGCCCATACTGAAGTAATTATTGGAGATAATAATACTTTCAGAGAATGTGTAACTATTAATAAGGCAACTGATGAAGGCGAAAAAACAATTATTGGAAATAATAATTTGTTGATGGCTTACACTCATATTGGCCATAATTGTGAACTTGGTAATAGTATAGTTCTATCAAATAGTGTTCAAGTTGCAGGTCATGTAAAGATTGAAGATAAAGCTATTATTGGCGGTTGTTTAGGTATTCATCAGTTTGTACATATTGGATATTTAGCAATGATTGGAGGGATGACTAGAGTAGATAGAGATGTACCTCCTTTCTGCTTGGCCGAAGGGCATCCAGGAAGATTGAGAGGTTTAAATAGGATTGGAATCAAGAGAAGTGGTTTAAT
>CABZFV010000030.1 GCA_902525075.1 uncultured Prochlorococcus sp.
AAAAAAGTTTTAGAAATTATAAATATCTTAGAAGATAAACCCACCAGTCAAAGATGTCTAGCAGAAAGGGCTTTTTTAAGAGAGCTTGAAGGGGGATGTCAAGTCCCAATAGGTGTGAATAGTAAAATTCAGAATGAACAACTTTGCCTTACTGGCATGGTTGCATCTCTTGATGGAGAAAGGCTTATTAAAGATCAATATATTGGCAATATTAATGATCCCGAAGAAGTAGGCAAAAAACTAGCTAAAAAATTAAAGCAGCAAGGTGCCGAAGAAATACTAAGCGGAATATTTGAAAAATTTAGAGAAAAATAAAATTTATTAATTTACTAATTTAGGATCAATTTCTTTTTTGTATCTCTCTTCACAATCTTTAATCACTTTAACAGCTTCTTCTATTCCAAAAAAACCATTTACAGTACATGTTCCTGGTTTTTTTAGATCTTTGTAGTGCTCCCAATAATACTTTGTTTCTTTTAACCAATGATCTCCAAGGTCTACATAACTTGAGATATGATCCATTCTTTTATCATCCGCGAGAACCGCTATTACCTTATCATCGACCTCTCCACCATCATCAAATTTCATCACCCCAATAATCCTTGCCTCCACAATAGATCCAGGTATCAATGGCTCAGTTACTCCAACAATTTCTACATCAAGTGGATCTCCATCTTCGTCCCATGTCCTTGGAATACATCCATAAGCAAAAGGATATGCAAGTGATGAATAACCTACCCTATCAAGCTTAAGATGGCCCGTTTCTGTAATTAATTCATATTTATTTATGGTATTGGAGTTCAATTCAACAATAGTGTTTATTATTGTATTTGAGCTATCAGTGAAAGCATTTAGTATGTGCAATAAATTTGGGGTAACCCTGCTTGGGGGCTGATTTAGATTTGCCATCAAGAAATTATTTTTATTTATCTTACATCCTCACACCTAACCAAATTCTTTAAAAGTAATGTTTCAGCAAAAATCATTTATTTTAGACCTTAAATGATTAATAAAATAGTTTGGCGATAGTTCTTCATTAGTTACAGCTCTTACCAACTCCATACAATTAACTGATCTGCCATATTCATGTATATTATTTTTTAACCAAAAGATGATCTTTTGATATTCACCATTTTCAATTAAGTTGTCAATCAAACCTATGTCTCTTTCCATTTGAGAAGATATTTGCGCACTTATAACATGTCCTAACAAATATGAGGGGAAATATCCAAACGCCCCTTCACTCCAATGAACATCTTGAAGACAACCTTCTGAATCATTAGATGGTTTAATTCCTAGGAGTTCATCATATCTCTTATTCCATTCTGTTGGAATATCTTCAGCAGGTAACCCTCTTTCAATTAAATCTATTTCAAGTTCGGTTCTTATTAATATGTGTAAGCCATAAGTCAATTCATCCGCTTCAACCCTATTTAACCCTGCTTCCAAATGATTAATAGATTTCCATAGTTCTAAATAATTAGAGAGAGAACATCCTGCCGAAACAAATTTTTTAAAAAATCTTTTTGAAAAAGATTTGGATTTAACTATTCTATTTTCCCAAAATAAAGATTGACTTTCATGAATACCCATAGAGGTTGCTTGACCTAAAGGCCAAGCAAACCATTGATGACTTTGAGATGGCAAACCCTGCTCATAAATAGAATGCCCCCACTCATGCGCAGTTGCTAAAAAACTTGATAATGGTTCACCTTCAACAATTCTTGTCGTAATCCTGTAATCATTAGGCCCTAATGTGATCGAAAAAGGATGGGGAGATTTACCAACAACTACTAGATCTTTATCTCTCCCAAACTCATCAAGTAATTGAGAACATAAATTATGTTGAGATTCTGGACTCAAATCCCAGTGATATTTCTTAGATTTATTAATCCCACTAATTAACTCCGGGAGAGTTTCTTTCAAAGGCTGAAACATTTTATTTAGCCACTTTAAAGTTAATTCAGGCTCAAAGGGTTGGGCTAAAGTTTCCCATGGTGAATATTGATCTGATATTTGTTTTGCCTCTTCAATCCGCAATTTAACTAATTCTTTAAAGAAAGGAAGAAAAATTTTAAAATCTGATATTTCCTTAGCTTCTTGCCAGCTTTCATACCCTTTAGATTTCGCCTTTGCTAGAGACTCAACTAATTTAGGATCTAAATTTCTTTCTCTATTAAATTCCTTTAATAAAAGACTAATATTTCTTTCTTTATCTTTTATGAAAAGTTGATTATCGGAATTTCGCTCAATATCTGCTAGTTCATTTTTAGCAGATTGTATTAAATTAGAAAATTCCTCGGAAGAATTTCTTTCATGCAATACTTTTGCAATATAAGTAAGTTGTTCAGACCTCCAAGAAGCACCTTTCTTTGGCATTCCAGTATTCTGATCCCAATAAAGTGTATTTTGGATTGAACCTAATATTTGTGTTTCTTTAAGGTAAGCACCCAGCTTATTCCAATGAATTTCAGCCAAAGATTTAAATGGAAATTAAATTTATCTTAAGATAAAATTTTTAATGTCTGCAGTAAAACATGCATCTTTATCCATAATAGGATATTGATTAATTAAGTTTTAACTTATATGGAACAAATATTTTCAAAATTAAAATTCATAACCCATGGTGAGGGTTTTATTGATATCACATGTGATTTAAATTTATGTGTTGAAAAAAATAATTTTCATTCCGGAATTTTAAATTTAACTTCACTTCATACAAGTTGCAGTTTAACTATTAATGAGAACGCAGATCCAAATGTACTGAGGGACCTAAAAAAGTATATGCAATCGATAGTTCCCTATGATTCCTACTTAACCTTATCAAGAAATAGAGAAGAAATATCCTATAAACATTATCAAGAAGGGGCTGACGATATGCCAGCACATATTAAAACATCCCTTACAAACACTTGTTTATCTTTGAGTTTTCAAGACGGGAAAATTATGCTTGGCACATGGCAAGCAGTTTATTTATGGGAACATCGATTTGATCAAAAGGAAAGAATCATTAATGTACATATAATTGGTGAGAAAAAGTAAGATATTTATAATGTAATAAGTCAGATTTCTTATTTAATGGAACCCTACATTTTGCAAGACGAAGAATTGAATGAATTAGTTGTCAAAATACCTGGCTGGGAGATTAAATCTAAACAAATCCAAAGAGAATTTAACTTCGCTAATTTTATTGAAGCCTTTGCTTTTATGACTAAGGTTGCTTTAATCTGTGAAAAATATAATCATCATCCTAACTGGGAGAATGTTTATGCAAAAGTAATTATTAAATTAAATACACATGATCTAGGAGGTATTACGAATCTGGATCAAACATTAGCTTCGGAAATCAACAAAATTTTCGATCAATAAAAATATAAACTTGTTTTCAACTATTCAAAATGTCTAAAGATTTATTGCCAGTTACTATTATTAGTGGATTTTTAGGTTCTGGCAAAACTACACTTCTAAATCATATTTTAAAAAATCAAGTTGGTATTAAAACAGCTGTTTTAGTCAACGAATTTGGAGAAATCGGAATAGATAATGACTTAATAATAGAAGGCTCAGAAGATATGATCGAATTAAATAATGGATGTATATGTTGCTCTATCAATGGCGAATTATTAAATACCGTATCCAAAGTTTTAGAAAGAGCTGAAAAATTAGACTATTTGATTGTTGAAACAACTGGATTAGCAGATCCATTACCAGTAGCCATGACTTTCGCGGCTGGTGATCTTAGAGAAAAAGTAAGATTAGATTCGATAATCACTGTCATTGATGTAGAAAATTTTGATTTTGAAATTAATAATACAAGTGTCGCCTATTCTCAAATTTTATACGGAGATATCCTTCTTCTTAATAAATCTGATTTAGTAAATGAAAAACAATTAAAGAAAATAGAGGAGTTTATAAATAAAATAAAAAAAGAACCAAGGATTTTGAGATCAACTAATAGTGAAGTTGCATTACATACAATAATGAGCGTGGGCCTATTTGAGACGGATA
>CABZFV010000031.1 GCA_902525075.1 uncultured Prochlorococcus sp.
CAATAATTAGACAATCTGGATTATTAGTTAATTTTTTTGGAGGTTTTATGGGCTCTGTAATTGGAACTTTAACAATACTGTTTCTTTATATAAATGAATATCTGCCATTAAATTTACTAAAACTTAAGTAGTATATTCGCTATTTATTTCAATATATTTTTTAGAAAGATCGCACCCCCAAGCTGTGCCTTTCGATTCGCCAGAATTTAGATTAATCATAATTTTTACAATATCATCTACTAAATATCTACCTTTCATTCTGGACTTAATATAGTCTGTGACTTTTTGTGGATCATATTTTTTTAACTCGCCGCTTTCCAAAATCTGAGCGTTTCCTATATACAAGTCAACGTCATTTAAATTAAATTTAACTCCAGAATTGCCTGCAGCAGAAATGATGCGTCCCCAATTCGGATCACAACCATGTATCGCAGTTTTTACCAAGGCAGAATTACAAATAGATTTCGCAAGCATAATTGCATCATCTGCATTTTTTGCCCCTTGAACCAAAACTTCTAATAAACAATTTGCTCCCTCTCCATCCCTTGCAATACTTTTTGCCAAGTTCTGACATACAATATCAATCCCTTGTTGAATAATTGGAAAAAACCTTTTTTCAATTTTTTCTCCTGCATTTATTCCAACAAAAGAATCATTTGTGCTTGTCTCTCCATCAACTGATATTGCATTAAAAGATTTTTTAACCGCACTAGCAATCATTTTGTCCCATTCTTCTTTTTGAATACCCGCATCACAGCTTAGAAAAGCAAGCATTGTAGCCATGTTGGGGTAAATCATTCCTGAACCTTTTGCAAATCCTGCTATTTTTATTTTTCTACCTTGAATAATCGACTCTATTGACACTTTTTTCAAAGTCAAATCAGTAGTTAAAATTGCTTCTGCTGCATTTTCAAAATTATTATCCTTTAAATCACTAACTAAATTCGGCAGATTTTTTACTAAATCATTTATTTGTATTGGAACACCAATTACACCAGTTGAGCACATTAAAACTTCTTCTTCTTTTATTCCTAAAAGTTCCGCAATCTTTCCTGTAGCAATTTGAAAATGTTGAATGCCAAGATTTCCTGTACAGGCATTTGCTTGACCAGAATTAATTAGTATTGCTCTTACAAAACCTGAAGTTGTTTTAATCCTTTCCTCACAAATATTCACACAAGAAGCGCGAACTATTGATTGGGTAAACATCCCACTAAAAATACTTCCTTCTGGAGCGAGTATTAGTGCTAGATCCCTTTTATTAGAAGCTTTCAAACCAGCAGATATCCCAGCAAAAAGAAACCCCTTAGGTGTTACCTTACTGTCATCAACAAACGACCAATTGGAATCTAACTGGCTCAAACTTTTTGGTATTTTAATTCATACTAACTAGTCTTTAATACTAAAGAAACTAAGTAATTAGATTATTATTAATTATATGGAAATTCTTCAAAAATTAAAAAACAACCAAAGAAGAATTGGTTTAACAGGTGGCATTGCAAGTGGGAAGACAACCATAACTAATTACATTAGAAAACATAAAAACATACCAATATTAGATGCAGATCATTTTTCAAGAGAATTAATCAAACCAAATACATATGGATATAAGAAAATTTTAGATTATTTTGGAAATAAAATTATTGATAATAAAAGCAATTCAGAAAGGGAAATAAACAGAAAACTTTTAAGAAACATTATTTTTAAACATTCAGCAAGCAAGGAATGGATTGAAAAACTGCTTCACCCCTTAATCAAAGAAAGAATGATAGAGGAATGCAGTCAATACAGAAATTATCAAACTATAGTATTGGTTATCCCATTATTGTTTGAAGCAAAATTTGAAGATATATGCACTGAAATATGGTTAGTTAAATGTCCTAAAGAAATACAAAAAAAAAGACTTATCACAAGAGATAAAATTAGCGAAAAAGAAGCAAATGAATTGATAAATTTTCAATTAAGTTTTGAAGAAAAAAGAAAATTTTCAGATATTATTTTAGATAATTCGGACGATCAAAATAAATGGGTCAATACGATAAAAGAGCTTTTTTAAGCTTTAGCTATTCAATTTTTCCATAAGAAGTTTATTTGCAAGTTTCGGGTCAGCTTTACCTTTTGTTCTTTTCATAAGTTGACCAACAAAAAAACCAAGTAACTTAGTTTTGCCATTTTTAAATGCTTGAACTTCATTTGGATGTTCATTTATCAGTTCATCAATTATTGGTAAAATACTTGAAGAATCAGATATCATTGCCAACCCTTTTTCTTCGACTAATTTTTTCGGAGAAATGTTTTTTTGAATAAGTTCAGGTAAAATTTCTTTTGCAATTTTTCCACTAATTATATTTTTTGAAATCATATTAATCATTTCAGCAAGATTCTCTGGACTAAGCTTTAATTCGCTAAAACTTAGTTTGTTTGATTTTAAATAGCCCACAATATCACTTGTTACCCAATTTGAAGCTAGTTTGGCCTCAGCACCATTTGCTACTGTTTCTTCAAAAAAGTTTGCCATGCTTATTTCATCAGAAATTACCCTTGCATCATATGCAGACAACCCAAATTTACTTACATATTTATTTCTTTTCTGTGAAGGTAATTCTGGTAGTTCTTTAAACCATATTTCTTGTTGGGCTTTTGTTATTTCAATTGGACCTAAGTCAGGATCAGGAAAATATCTATAGTCACTGCTGCCTTCTTTTAATCTCATACTTTTCGTTAATTGCTTAGCTTCATCCCATAACCTTGTTTCTTGGAAAATGTTTCCTCCATTTTCATAGACTTCTATTTGTCTAGCTATTTCATAATCACAAGCCTTTTGAATTGCAGAAAATGAATTCATATTTTTTATTTCCACTTTGGTACCAAAAGGAGCATTAGGTCCTTTTCTAACTGAAATATTGACATCACAGCGTAATGAACCCTCTTGCATATTTCCGTCTGATACCCCTAGATATCTAACTGTTCTTCTAATCTCTGAAGCATATTCAGATGCCTCTTTACCTGATCTAATATCTGGTTTGCTTACAATCTCACAAAGTGCTATTCCTGCACGATTATAATCAACTAAAGAATACTTAGAGCCAGCTAATCTATCACTTCCCGAATGGACTAGTTTTCCGGCGTCTTCTTCCATATGTAGCCTTTCTATACCAATTTTTTTGATATAAGGTTCTTTGTCCTTTTCAATTATTTCAACCTCTAACCAACCATTTTCAGCTAGTGGCTCATCAAATTGTGAAATTTGGTAATTTTTAGGCAGATCAGGATAAAAATATTGTTTTCTATCAAATTTACAATGTTCTGCAACGTTTAAATTTAATGCTAATGAAGTTTTTACAGCATACTCAAGAACAGTCTCATTCAAAACTGGAAGAGTTCCTGGTAACCCACAAACTACAGGATCTATATGCGTATTAGGTTCATCACCAAAAGCTGTTGACGCAGATGTGAATATTTTACTTTTCGTATTAAGCTGTACATGAGTTTCCAAACCAATCACAGCTTCCCAGGATTCCAAATTGTTCATTATCAAAAGTCTCTTTATTAATATTATTGGATATAAAGGAAAAGAGGACCAAAACACAAATAAAAATATTAATTATTAAATGGCACAAGAAACCAAAAATTCAATATTAATCATTGGGGGTGGACTGTTAGGTTTATCTATTGCTTATGAATTTTCTAGAAATAACTTCAAAGTTTTAGTTTTAAGCAAAAACAGAAATGAATCAGCTGGATTTGTTGCTGCAGGAATGTTAGCCACTCATGCCGAAGGGCTCGAAGATGAATTACTAAAATTTGGCCAAGAAAGTCAAAATCTAATTCCAAAGTGGATAAAAAGTATTGAACAAGATAGTAAAATTAAATGCGGTTTAAG
>CABZFV010000032.1 GCA_902525075.1 uncultured Prochlorococcus sp.
GATTTTGAAAAAATAAATTTCTTACTTAAGATTATATTAATTGGAATAATTGCATAAAATAGGAAAAAATTTTATGAGTGGAAATATGAATTCAAATTATACTGAAAAGGATGATTTTAATGTGAAAACTGAAGATACCAATTATAAAGATTTAATCGAAAAACTTAAAGAAATAAAATTAACTATTGCTTTATTGGAAAAAACAATATTTAAATAAATTTTATATTTTTGACAAAAACAAGTCCCAATAAAAAACTTATTTCATTAAAACGACAACCTCTAGTCTTACTTATTTTTTCTTCTGTTTCCTTTTTATTAATACTATTCAGGTTAATTTTTTTACAACTTTTAAATTATGAATCTTTTAAGAAGATGTCAGATGAGAATAGGATCAGACTTATTGCTACACAGCCAATTCGTGGAAGAATACTTGATAAAAATGGTTATGTTTTAGCAGATAGTAGAATTAAATATTCTTTAATAATAAAGCCTCAATCTGTTAATAAAAGCAATTGGGAAAAACATAAATCAACCATTTCTAACTTGTTAAATATTGATAGTAATGTAATTCAAACAAAATACACTGATGGTCTTAAAAATCAGAAACTTTCAGTAATTATTCTTGAGGATTTAAATGTAGATCAATTAATAAAATTTAAGGAGAATGAGGGTAATTTAATTAGTTTTGAAATAGCTACCAAATTAATTAGAAATTATCCTTATAAATCTCTTGCTGCCCATGTAATTGGATATACTCAACCAATTACTGAATTAGAATATAAATTCTTATCTAAGGATGGTTATAAACTAAATGACCTAATCGGTAGAACTGGTATTGAATATGTTTACGAAGATTATATAAGAGGTGAATGGGGTGGAGAAATGGTAGAAGTGAATTCATTAGGAAAATTTCAAAGATCATTGGGTATGAAGCCTCCAGTACAAGGTAATGATATTGAACTAACAATAGACCTGAATCTGCAATTAGTTGCTGAGGAAGTTCTTAAAGACAAAAAAGCTGGAGCCATAATAGTAATGGATCCAAGAGATGGTGCAATAAGAGCAATGACAAGTAAACCTACATTTGATTTAAATTTTTTCTCAAAGGATTTTAAACCGGAGGAAGAATATAATAAACTTTTTAATTCTCCTGCAAAACCTCTATTTAATAGAGCATTAAATGCCTACGATCCAGGAAGTGTTTGGAAAATTGTGACAGCTTTAGCTGGCTTGGAAAGTGGAAAATTCCCCAGAGAAACAATGTTAGACACGAAACCATGTATAACTTATGGGAGCCAATGTTTTAGAGAGCATAATGATTTAGGCTTTGGGGTAATAGGTTATGAAGATGCCTTAAGAGTTTCTAGTAATACATTTTTTTATCAAGTAGGTTATGGAGTAGGAGTTGATGAAATTCATAAGGTCTCACGAAAGCTTGGTTTTAATTCTTTATCTGGAATTGAAATTTCTGAACAAGAAAATATAGGATTTGTAGCGAGTAGTGAATGGGCTAAAAAAGGCAGAGGATGGGGGCAACCAGGAAGAACCCCTTGGGTTCCAGAAGATATTGCGAGTATGTCAATTGGACAATTTGTTGTACAAGTTACCCCTATTCAAATTGCTAGAGCATATGCTGTAATTGCAAATGGAGGTTATTTAGTTACTCCCTATTTAGTTAAAAAAAATGAAGAAAATTTTTCAGATAAAAAACCTTTAAAAATCGATATTGACTCAAATAATATTCAGTTGATAAAAAGTGGTCTCAGGAAAGTAGTAGAGTCTGGCACAGGAGTATCAATTAATTATGGAGTTTCAAATTTACCTCCAGTTTCAGGCAAAACTGGAACTGCTGAAGATGGTGAAGGCGGATTAGATCACGCTTGGTTCGTTTGCTTTACTCCTTCTGAAAAAAGTGAATTACTTGTAGTTGCTTTTGCACAAAATACTCCTGGTGGGGGATCTGTTCATGCATTGCCTATGGCTAGAGAAATTTTGAAAGTTTGGAATGAAAAAGAATAATACCTTATTGTGTTTAAAATGTTTATGTTTTTAATTTTTTCATTTGTAAAAGTCTTTGAATCATATCTTCAATAGTTTTTGTATCTATAGGTTTACTATATGAGGACAAAAGTTGTCTCCCTAATACTTGACTTCCTAAATGCACTAATTGAATGCGTAATGAGGTCAGCAGTTCTAACCCTATGCCACCAGAAAATGTTGCAATTGCAATGGGTTGACCATTAAATAAATTCCTAAAGTCATCTCCCGAAATAGAAAGCCATGCTATGAAGTTGGAGAGAATGGGAGGTATCGATCCATTATATTCAGGCGCACAAATCACCCATCTTTCAATCTTGAAAAGCTTTTTTTTTAAATCTTCTATCTTATCTGGAATATTATCTTTGCTGTGAATTCTTGGATTAAATAATGGAATATCAAGAGTGGTAAGATCTAAAATTTCAGAACTTATTTTGAGTTCATTACTTTTTTCAAGGAATTTTTCAGAAAGTTCTAGATTTTTCCCACAACTAGCCGAAATGATTATAAGGTCTTTTGATTCAGTCATAAATTAGATCAATTAATTTAATAGTTAGCACCAGTTTTTCGATGATGAACTGCTGTTAGACAATCGGATTTTAGTATATTACCGTGTAGTACTTCAGCGTATATTACCCAATGATCTCCACATTCCATCCGTTCTTTTACTGATGCATCCAACCATGCTAAAGAGTCAGGAATTATTATCTGTTCATTAGGAGTTAATTCAATATTTAAACCTTCGAATCTATCTTCACCTGGTGAAAAAGGTTTTGTGAATCTTTTCAAAGGTTCTTTAAAATCTTTTTCACTAAGAATATTTAACGCAAATGAATCTCCAACTTGAAGTAGAGACTCTACCGATCTATCTTTTGCTACTGCAATACTTAATCCCGGCGGAGAGAAACTTGCTTGACTAACCCAGGACGCAAGCATAGCTCCTCTGATATTATTCTCATCTTTTCCTTTAGAGGCAGTTAGAACACAAAGTGAGCCAATTACTCTTCCAAGAGCTTGTAACTTTGGATCGGTTTTACTTGTAATCATTCCAGTATCTGATTTTCTAGGTTTTTTCTTAGCTTTCTTTATGATTTTTCTACCAAAGTGAGTTCCTATTTCTTCAAGCTCTTTAATTTTTGGTTTATTTGGACTGAATTTAATCCTTATAGGATCAAAACTAAACTGAAAACCGCCGTCTTTTAATTTTGATTCAAGTAAATCTATCGCTTCGCCGCTCCAGCCAAAACTACCAAAAATTCCAACTGGTTTATCTCTATTCCCTTCTGATAACAATGTCCCTAGTGCACTTACTATAGGCGTTGGGGCATGCCCCCCAAGTGTGGGGGAGCCTATTAAATATCCATCAGCATTTTGGATAGATTTTACAAGTGCATCATTAGGTGTAAATTCGCAATTAATACTTTCAACTTCTACTGAGGTTCTATTTATCCCTTTAGCTAATGCATCACCTATAGAAGCTGTATTACCATATGCACTTGCATATATAAGAGCGATCTTAGGATTATTTGTTGAGAGATTCTCTCCCCATCTAATGTAGTCATTTAAAAAGCTTTTTAAGCTATATTCGATCGCGGGACCATGTAATGGTGCAATAGTTTTAATGTCATAATCTG
>CABZFV010000033.1 GCA_902525075.1 uncultured Prochlorococcus sp.
GATTCTAAAATTGAGGATGTAGGGTTTAAAGATGTAAAATCAAAATCCTTTTTTATGACCAAAGTATGGTCTGCTGTAAAGTAAAAAAAAACTCCTATGACCTATTGGGATAAAGATACTATTCAGCTTGTTCAAAGTCTTAATGACAAATTAAAGATTGATCATTCTAAATGGCATAAAGATAAAGGAAATAAATATAAACGAGCTGCAGAACTAATTTCGGCTGGATTATGCCATTTAATTATTTCTTGCAATGACGAGGAAACAATTGAGTATATAGAAGAAAGTGTGAAATGGATAAGAGAAATAAACGTAGATCAACCTTGTCCTAGTAAAAATCACCTTTTTAAAGCCAACTGAAGCCTATTACCTTTACTACTCCATCTAATATCATCAAAACATTCATTAATAATGTATAGGCCACGGCCATTTACACTACTTATTTTTTTTGGTAATTTGTAGTCTCTTTTTTTTATTTCTAAACCATTACCTTGATCTTGAATTTGCCAAACACACCAATTAGGAGTAATTATTCTTCTTACTCTAATATTTTTTTTAGGATCTAATTTATTTCCATGTTTTACTGCGTTAACTAGAGCTTCATGTAAACCAAGTTTTATAAGATAGCTTGATTGAGAATTTTTAATAGGTTCTAATAATTCATCGACAAATTCATTTAACTGTAATGATGATTCGAATTCGTAGTTTGACCAGTTAATATTTGGTCTTTTAAAAAATCTTTTTAAAATATTTTTGCCCCGGAATAAGGACATAATAATATTTTTACACTGTCTTAATTTTAACTTATTAAATACCTCAAATTAAAGGATATTATTGTGTCTCTTTGAAATAGCTGGATGCCGTAGGATGGAGTCCATAAGTCTTACTCCCCTTAATTGATTTATTAAAGGCATATGTCCATCAGGAGCATCCAATGACCAGCAAAAAGATCCAGGATATCTAGTCCATAAGCCCTCTTTTTTCCACCCTATTTTCGGCCACATTAATTCATATTTTTTCCCTACTGATTTTAATATCTTTGCTTGAATTGAAAATCCAAATCTACCGGTAGAATAAACAGTCCATAATCTATCTATTGTTTCAAGATCTTTTCCTGACATATTTTGAACTTCACTGTAGAAAACATATCCACGTTTTTCAGCTAATTTTCCAGCTAATTTTCGTAGGTAAGAACTTGTTAATCTATCTGCATCTTCAAATTTTTGCTCAACTAACATCAATTGCAAATCTGCATAATTAATATAAATATCTGAATATGTATTAAACCAATTATTGAATTTAGAGTTTTCAAAGAATTCTGGCTTAAATTTTTTTAAAACTTGCAATATCCAACCAGCAGCCCAGTCATCTCCTTCTCTATCAAACATATCAAAAAGTGATGGGCCAAGATTAAAAATATTTTCGACTTCAGATTCTATTTGAGTTAATGAATTTATTCTTTTTCTTTGATTGGAATCTGCAAATTTTTTTATAAGATCTAATGTAGCATTACTATAGTTATCCTGTTCTTTGTTATTCATTTTAAAAAATCAATCTAAAAAAATAAAAACTATCCATGTATTTCAAAAGAAAAAAACTAGAGAAATTTAGATGTTTTAAAGGACCACTTATAGATGTTAGGAGCCCGAGTGAATATTATAAAGGACACATGCCTAATTCTATTAATATTCCACTATTTGATGATGATGAGAGATCTATAATTGGTACAATTTACAAAAAAGAAGGTAGAGAAAAAGCAGTCATAGAGGGATTAAAATTTTTTGAAAAAAAGATGGAAATACTTCTTGATAATTTATTCAAGAGTATTGAGTCTCTTACAACTATTCCTAATAAAAATAATGAATTATTTATCAGGATATATTGCTCTAGAGGAGGAATGCGTTCACAAAGTATTGGATGGTTATTAGATAAATATAAATTAAATATAGTTACACTTAATGGCGGATACAAAATATATAGAAGATGGGTATTAGATAGTTTTTCAAAAAAGTTGAATTTAGTAGTTATTGGCGGAAAAACAGGAACAGGGAAGACAAGATTATTATCATTACTTGATAAATATAAATATCAAACTATTGATCTTGAAGGATTTGCTTGTCATAGAGGAAGTACATTTGGAGGTTTAGGAATGAAAAAACAACCTTCAAATGAACAATTTGAAAATATAATTGCTGAAAAATTAAATTCTTTTAAATGTTCTAATAATATTTTTATAGAAGCTGAAAGTGGAAATATAGGTAAATGTAAAATTCCTCATGAATTCTTCAATCA
>CABZFV010000034.1 GCA_902525075.1 uncultured Prochlorococcus sp.
GTTTTGGTTATTTCTTTTACAAGTTTTAATTTTTAATTAATTTAACCCTTATATAATAAATATTATTAATCAGTTTAAATTTGGACCCTTTAGACCCACTTACTGAAATTATTAATTCCGGTCAAGGTTTTTCACCTGCAATTGCTTTAGAAAGAATTATTTGGGCATTGATTGGAATCTTTTTTTTAGGAGCAATTTCAAGATCAATAACTCATAGCATGCGAAGTCAAAGTTGGTTTGGTAGAAATTTTTTATTTAGTTATTCTAAAGATAAAAAAATTACAGATGATACATCTTCACAATCTACTGGTGATGAAGAATAAGTTTTATATATATGAAAGAATCAATTTTTTTTAAAAAGAGAATTTTATTGCTTGGTAGCGGCGAACTTGGAAAAGAATTAGTAATAGAATCTAAAAGATTGGGATTAGAAGTTATAGCTATTGATCGATATGAAAAAGCACCTGCAATGCAAGTTGCTGATTATTCAAGAGTCATTGATATGGGAGATAAAAATATTTTAAAAAATGTTATAAAAGAATTTAAGCCTGACTATGTTGTCCCAGAAATAGAGGCACTTTCAATTGAAGCCCTAAAAGAACTAGAGGATGAAGGATTCAATATTGTTCCCAACGCCAGAACTGTAGAAATTACAATGAATAGAGATAAAATTAGAGACTTAGCTTCTAGAGATTTAAAAATTAAAACTGCAAAGTTTGATTATATTTTTGTATTTGATGATTTAGAAAAAAAAGCAGATGAAATTGGATTCCCACTTTTACTTAAGCCTTTAATGAGCTCTTCAGGAAAGGGACAGAGTTTGGTTGAGACAAAAAATGATTTACAAAATGCTTGGGAACAGGCACAAGCAAATTCAAGAGGAAAGGTTAAAGGTGTAATTATTGAAGAATTTATTAATTTTGATTTTGAGTTTACTCTTCTAACAGTAAGAAAAAAAAATGGTGAAAATATATTTTGCTTGCCAATTGGACATCTTCAATCTAATGGAGACTATCAATGTAGTTGGCAACCTATAGAGATCAAGGAGTCCTTAATTATTGAAGCTAAGAGAATGACAAGTAGAATATTAAATAACCTTAATGGAGCTGGATTATACGGAGTAGAGTTTTTTATAAAAGGAAATGAGGTTATATTTTCAGAACTATCTCCAAGACCACACGACACTGGTATGGTTACATTAGTTAGTCAAAATATTAATGAATTTGAATTACATTTAAGGGCTTTTTTAAATTTACCAATACCTCATATAGATCTAATAGAACCCTCTGCAACCAGAGTTATACTCTCTAAACAAGAGTATCTAAATCCTATTTATGAGGGTCTTAATGAAGCATTAGAATTTGAAAAGACTAAAGTGCTCATATTTGGCAAACCAGTTTCGAGAAAAGGCAGAAGAATGGGTGTCGTTCTCTCATCAAATTCCGACATTAATTTGGCTAGAAAAAATGCAGATGAAGCTGCTCGTAAAATAAAAGTCATTACTAAATAAATATTAAATAAAAATAACGAAAAAAATACTTATTTCCTTTGTTTTTGTTCTACGTCTCTCTGGGTATTATTTGATTATGTTCTCTATTTTACAATGATAGAAAATTATAAGGGTTGGGATATAACTTTAAATTGGGATAATAAAAATTATCTCGAGAGAGATACTACTAAAAGTAATTTTTTTAATCAAAAGGAAAAATGGATTGGTATTCACTTTAATGGTGAAAAAATCTATGGTTCTTCTCTAAAAGAAATTAGGCATATTATTGATTATCCTAGTTTACATGCAAAGTAGGTTTAAAGATTTTTTAATTATCCTGATTATTTTCATTATCTTCAATTAGTTCATTAGCAAGTTTTCTTAAATCTCCTTTAATCGAGACCCATGTAAAGGCGAATATAAAAATTGAAGCTGATATTGCAACAGTGATTTTTTCGACAGGGGACATTCCAAGTGCTATAGCAAACATTTCAAACCAAATATTAATTTTTCATTATATTAAATTTTTTAAATAGTTAGAATCAAAATTTTTTTTTGCAATGATATTTAATTATTCAAAATATAATAAATTAAATTTAAATTACTTATTTTATTTATTGTTTCTGATTTAAATTTTATTAAGTAAGATTGGATTATGGAAAAAAAAAAGTGCCCCCAATGTAAAAATTTAATATTAATA